>JANNXQ010000001.1:0-5622 GCA_031409655.1 Chthoniobacteraceae bacterium
GGACGCCAGCGGTGTGCTGCCGGACGAACGGACATTCTCCGGCATCCGCGAATTCCAAACCCTGCTCGCCGCCGACAAGCCGCAACTCTTAAAAAATCTCACGCAGCAACTCGCCATCTACTCCACGGGCCGCGACATCGCGTTTAGCGACCGTGATGAAATCGCCGCCATCGTGGCCCGCACGCAGCAGCAAGGCGGCGGCCTCCGCACGATCATCCACGAACTGACTGCGAGCGCACTTTTCCAAACCCGATGAAACAAACCCGATGAAAAAGCCCGCCAAAGCCACCATCGAAGTGAAGGGAGTCGAAGTCACCATCCTCAGCACGGCGGAAGGCGACTACATCTCGCTCACCGACATGCTCAAGGCCAAGGACGGCGACTTCTTCATCTCCGACTGGCTGCGGAATCGGAACACCGTCGAATTCCTTGGCATCTGGGAAACCGTCTACAACCCAAAGTTTAATTCCGGCGAATTCGCCATAATTAGAAGTCAGGCTGGGCTCAACAGCTACAAACTCAGCGTGAAAGAGTGGGTGGAGAAAACCGGAGCCATCGGCCTCCGCGCCAGCGCTGGACGCTACGGCGGCACCTACGCCCATCGCGACCTTGCCTTCGAGTTTGGCATGTGGATTAGCCCCGAGTTCAAGGTTTACCTCATCAAGGAATTCCAGCGTCTCAAAGAAGACGAAAGCCGCCGCCTCTCCCTCACGTGGAACCTCAATCGCACCCTCTCCAAGCTCAACTACCGCATCCACACCGACGCGATAAAAGCGCACCTCATCCCGCCCGAAGTCACCCCCGCGCAAGCCGCCATCACCTACGCCAACGAGGCCGACTTGCTCAACGTCGCCCTCTTCGGCCAAACCGCCCGCCAATGGCGCGATGCCAACCCCAAACTTGATGGCAACATGCGCGACCACGCCACCATCGAGCAATTGCTCGTCCTCGCCAACACTGAGGCCATGAACGCCGAGTTAATCCACATGAGCCTGTCTCAAGGCGAGCGCCTGAAACGACTCAATCAAATCGCCATCCGCCAGATGACGATACTCACCACCACTGCCCGTCCGGCCTTGCCGGGGGAGAAAGAATGACTTTCTCCCAACCCACAGTTTGCCGTGCGCTCTCCGATGTCCTCTGGCAAAAAGCCCGCGCCAAAGACTTCGCCTTCCGCAAAATCTACGACACCCGCTCCGCCCTCACCATGACCGCCCAAGGCGTAACCGAACTCGCGACGGTGAACGTGAAGGACTTCGAGGGGCTGGGGTTTCGAAAGGTGTGGAATCCGCTTGGCGGCGCGTGATATTGCAGGGCATTGCAAATCTTATTTGACTTGTCTGCTATACTTTGCAATATCTCGGTCACATGAAAGCAAAAGTTAAACGCAATCCGGGCCGGAAGGGCTTCGTCATCAGCTTCCGGCATCCACTCAAAACCGTGAACGGCAAACCGGGGAGACAAGTCTGCAAAGGCTTGGGAACCGACGATGAGGCGCTGGCGCTCAAATACGAGGTTGCAATGAACGAGTTGCTGGCTCGTGATGAGTTCCTTTCCCCGTCCGCACGAGGGGCTGCAGCGCGCGAGTTCGCTGAATTCCCTGCCATCGTCGAGATTTTCTATGGAGACCTTGACCCTTCGCCAGCGAGCCATCGCGTGTTGCGTGAACGGATATTGCCGCTGCCTCCGATTGGAGACCAAGGTGCTGTTCGCACGCTAATTCTAGGGAACTCTGGAGTTGGCAAAACTACATTGCTTCGCCGACTCATCGGGTGCGATTCAGAACAAGACCGTTTTCCAGCGACTTCGGCGAACAGAACGACCACCTGCGAAATTGAGGTCATCACGGGGCAGAAGAATTATTCCGCTGCGGTGACGTTTTTGACCCGCCATCAGGCCCAGCAAGAAATCATCGAGTCACTTTCGGACGCTGTGCTGAAAGCCATCGAGAAGGCGAGTGATGATGTCGTGATGGCAGAGTTACTTGAGCAGAGCGACCAGCGCTTTCGCCTAAAATACGTTCTCGGCGGATGGCAAATGGCCAAGGTGAAGCTGGGTGCTTCATCGTTCGGGGCGCCTCCGCCAGGTAGCACCAAAGCGAAGTCATCCGAGCCGTCGAAGTATCTCAAGGCAACGCTGGCGACGATTCGGCGAATTGCAGAAGCGGCCCGCAAGGCGGTTGAGCAAGTCTTGGGGCCGCTCGAATCATTGAACGATGACGAACGCAGCTTTGCACTCGATGAAATACAGGAGGCTGCCGAACAGTCGGAAGACTTTTTGGATTTGGTCACCGATGTGATGGAGGAAATCTCCGACCGATTCACGAGTGTCGCGAGCCAGTCAGCCGGGAAGTTTGCGAAGTCCACTACAGGCTGGCCGGATGCGTGGACAATCTCGGCAGCAGCAACGGAGCGCCAGTCGTTCTTAAGCGCAGTGCGCCCATTTTGTTCAAACTTGAAGGAAGAATGGGGCGACTTGCTGACACCTCTCGTAACGGGCATTCGAGTGAGCGGGCCTTTCCGTCCCGATTGGGCTCCCGACGGCGAAGATTACGCCCACGTCTTTGTGGATACGCAGGGTCTCGACCACGAGAAACCCGCCACGGAACTCTCTCTCGAAACCACATCACTGTTCGGACAGGTGCAGAACATCCTCTTCGTCGAGTCGGGAAAGGATGCGCTCAAGAGCCAGTCGGCACGCAAGGTCATGGAGGCCATCGCCGGCGCGGGATACACCGCCAACGTCACCGTCCTGCTGTCGCAGATGGATTGGGTAGTCGGTGACGACATCCCCACCGACGAAGACCGAATGGCGAAGGCGTTCAGTGGCCTGCGCAGCCTCATAGACAACGAAGTTAGCCGAAACGTTAGTCGCGAAGCAGCGCGGCAACTCGCGGCACATCTTGCCACCAACACTTTTTACTTCGCGTATCTCGCGCCGGAAAAATATCCGAAGGATTGGAACGACGAGCAGCGCACCGGTTTTGAGGGAATGCTTGGTGGGCAGCTTTGGAAATTCACGGCTCACCTCACGGCAAAAGGTGTGCCGCAAAAACTCCAGCCTTCGATGCCGAAATACAGTTTCGAGAGCCTTGGGCTTGCGGTGCGTGAGGCGAGCGTCGCGTTCCAAGAAATTTGGGAAGCGCGCCTCGGCTACAAACGGGTGGAAGGCATCAGCCCCGCCCCATGGCAAAGCATCAAAGCAATGACGTGGCGCTACGCCGAAGGTTACTTCGATGGTTTCTGGCTCCGGCCCATTGACACTCTCATCAGTCAGACCCGCAATGTTCTCACTCGATTCTTGGAAGCCCCAATGGACTGGCGACCGGAAGGCAACGAAATTAGCGATACCGAGAAGGCCGCCATCGTTGACCGTCTCAAGCAAATCGTGAACGACGCGCTGACCGAAATCAGCAAGTCACGTCTTTGGAAGGTTCCGCAGCCGAAATGGCAAGACGCGTCCAAGCCAAGTGGCCCCGGCAGCACTTTCACCCGCAAACAACGCGTCCGTGAACTTTTCGTCCATCAGGTGCCCGTGCCGCAATCCATCAGCGACCGCTGGGCGCAGGCGTGGGTAGAGGAAATCAAAGAGTTGCTGGTTGGTGCGTTGGAAACCTTGAAGGCTGAACACTTGGCAAAGCAACCAAGCCATGAGTAAACGCCCATCCAAATCCAAAGCCCTCCAGCCCGCGAAGCCCGGCTTCGATGGGTTGCTGCGGGAGTTGCGCGAGTTCATCACGGAGAGCCGTCAGCAGGTTTTGCGGGCGGTGGATGTGGTGCAGGTGCGGACTTGCTGGGGCGTGGGGCGGCACATTGTCGAATTCGAGCAGGGCGGCGCGGCGCGGGCGGAGTATGGGGCGCGGTTGCTGCCGCGACTGGCGGTGAAGCTGACGGAGGAATTCGGGCGCGGGTTCGATGCGTCGAACCTCCGCTACATGAGGCTGTTTTACCTCGCGTTCCCAATTTGTGACGCACTGCGTCACGAATTGAGCTGGACGCATTATCGCACGCTGATGCGCGTGGAGGATGAGCACGCTCGGGAGTGGTATGCGAAGGAGACCGTCGCGCAGAACTGGAGTTCGCGGGCGCTGGAGCGGCAGGTGTCGCGGCTTTACTACGAGCGGCTGCTTTCCAGCAAGGACCGCAAGGCGGTGCGGGCGGAGGCGGAGGAGAAAATCGCGGAGCTGCCGCCGTCGCCGCGCGATTTCGTGCGCGACCCGGTGCTGCTGGAATTTCTCGGGCTGCCGGAGACGGGCCGGCTGCTGGAGTCGAACATGGAGCAGCGGCTCATTGACCATCTGCAATCATTCCTGCTGGAGCTGGGCAAGGGCTTTGCCTTCGTCGCGCGGCAGATGCGGATGAGCACGGAGACGAAGGACTTTTACCTCGACCTCGTCTTCTACAACTACGTGCTGAAGTGCTTCGTCATCTTCGACCTCAAGCCTCGCGAACTCACGCACGGCGACATCGGGCAGATGGATATGTATGTGCGGATGTTCGACGAGCAGCAGCGCGGCGCGGGCGACGGCCCGACGGTGGGCATCATCCTGTGCGCGGCGAAAGATGCGTCCATCGTGCGCTACTCGGTGCTGCACGGGAACGAAAAGCTCTTCGCCACGCGCTACAAGCTGGTGCTGCCGACGGAGGAGCAGTTGCGGGTGGAGTTGATTCGCGAGCAGCGGCTGCTGGAGGAACAGGCGGAGCGGGAGGGCAAATGAACGGTTCTCAAATTTTATGAAACAACTCCTTCTCGCACTCCTGCTCATGGTCCGCATCGGCCACGCCGCCGAAGAGCCGAAGCCTGAAACCTTCAAGCATCGCATCACCGGACTTTTTTCCCCGCAGCGTGAGGCGGCCTTGCGCGCGGCGATGGAAAAGCTGCCGGGCGTGAAGCTGGTGAGCGTGGACTTCGAGCACGCGGAGGCGGTGTTTGCCTACGATGCGAAGGTGGCTTTCAAGGACACGAAGCCGGAGCGGGTCGTCGAGCGGTTCAACGACCTGCTGCGCAACGCCACGCGCCACACCATCGGCATCGCCCCGCTCATCGCGACGCCGAAGGACAAGCTCGCTCGCATCGAAATCGCCGTCGCGGGCTGCGATTGCCCGGCGTGCGGGCTGGCGGCTTACGAGAGCATTTTCAAAATCGCGGGAGTCGCAGCGGCGACGGTGAACTTCAAAGACGGGCGCATCGTCGCGCTCGTGGATGCGGAAAAAACCAACCGCACGGCGCTGGAAGCCGCGCTAAAAAAACGCGGGGTGGAAATGAAAACTCCTCAGACCGCGCCGCCGGCCAAGTGATCGTCTCAACTCAACTCAACACGCTCATGACATCCATCACACTTACACGCCCGCTCAATCGCCGCACTTTCCTGCGCGGCACTGGCATCACCCTCGCGCTGCCCTTTCTCGAAGCGATGCTGCCGCGCCTGGTCACTGCTGCCGCGACCGAGGCCGCGAAGCCGCGGCGCATGATTTGCATCGAGACGAACATGGGCATCATGCCGCAGTTCTTTTTCCCGGAGAAAGCGGGCGCGGATTACGCGGCGACGCCGTATCTCGAAAAGCTCGCGGCGCATCGCAAGGCGATGACCGTCTTTTCCGGCGTCAGTCATCCGGGCGTCAC
>JANNXQ010000002.1:0-1540 GCA_031409655.1 Chthoniobacteraceae bacterium
TTCGAGCTCTACCGCCAGCGCCCGGACAAGGAATGGTCGCTGACCGACTGCATCTCCTTCGTCGTGATGGGCGATCTCGGACTGACCGCTGCGCTGACGAAAGATCACCATTTTGTGCAGGCGGGATTCACGGCGTTGCTCGCGGCGGAGTAAAAACCGCCGCTCATTACTTCACCTTCGCGCCCCACATGCGCGGAGCTTTCTCAGCGAGGTTGCCCTGATGAATGACGAAGCCGGGGTCGAGAATCAGGTCGTCCACTTTTTTCCCGGCGCGCAAATCCACCAGCGCCTGCACCGCCGCCTGCGCCTCGAAATAGACATCCTGCACGCCGGTCGCGTCGAGGTAGCCGTCCTTGAGCATCGCGTAGGCGGTCGCGTCGCCGTCGAAGCCGCCGAGAATGACGTGGCCCGGTTCGCCGACCTTGTGATACTTTCCCGCCGATTTCAGCGCGGAGACGATGGACGGAAAAAGGAAGTCCGATGACGTGAAGATGAAGCTGATGTCCGGGTTCGCTTGCAGCGCGTTCACCACGCCGGCCTGCGCTTTCTCCTGGTTCCATTCCGAAGGCACGCGCGCCACGACTTCGACCACGTCTTCGTTTCCTTTCACCGCTGCTTCAAAACCGTCGCGCCGGCCGATGGCGTTGATGTCGCCGAGGTCGCCGAGGATGACCATCGCCTTGTGCTTCCTCCCGGATTTGCGCGCCTGCTCGACCATGAACGCGACCGTCTCCTGCGTCAGCTTCGGGTTGTCCGCGACGACCGCGACGGACTTCGCCTCGCTCTTATCCGCCGGGCGATTGAAGAGCACGATGGGGATGCCCGCCTCATTGGCCGCCTTGATTGCCGGGAGGCAAGTCTTCGCGTCCTTCGGCACGAGGATGATGCCGTCCACTTTGCGCGCGATGAAGTTTTTCACCTGCTGGAGCTGCCGGTTCGCGTCCTGGTCGGCGATGGCTTCGAGCACGGTCATGTCGCGCTTTGCCAGCTCGGCTTTGATGGCCTCGAAACCGGCGACCCAGTATTCGGTTTGCAAGGTCTCGAAGGCGACACCGATGACGGGCTTGCCGCCGGACGACGCGGGCTTATCGCAGCCGGTGAAGGCGAGCGCGACGATGACCGTGAGCATGGTCGTGAAAAAAGTTCGGGAGCTTCGATATGATGGGCGCATAAATTTTGTTGGAGCGTTGGTTGCAGACCATCAACTGGCGGCTAAATCAAGCACCGCCACCGCGTGCGGCGCGATCTCGATCTGCGTTCTTGGGCGCGAATTCGATCGGGCGCGGAACATTTCTGTTGAAGGCGTATCTCGGAGGCTATTCGAGGTGGCGGTGACTGGGACTAGAACGATTCGCTCAAAGTTTTGGAGAATCGCACGGTGCGACTGCCGCACCGGGGGCGACCAGAAGCTGGTGCCAGCGGGTGCCTGCCTGAGAATGAAGCGACACCGCACTTGCCGGAAAGTGTTCAAACGCGGTGGAATCATTTGCCCTATCCGCGCACGATGGCGTCCACCTGCTCCTTCACGCTCTGCTTCACG
>JANNXQ010000003.1:0-9535 GCA_031409655.1 Chthoniobacteraceae bacterium
CGCGCCGACCAGCGCGGCCAATGGACTGATCCAGCTTGGCTCGGGTTCCCGGTCCGGAATCTTGGAATTCATCAACGCCAGTGCCGCTGCCTCCACGACTCGTCAGGTGCAAATTGGATCCGACTCCAACGGTTCCGGCACTGCCACCATCCTCAACAATGACGCCGATGCCGCCCACACTCTGACGATCTCCAGCCCCGCCTTCAACGTGGCGGCCAGTGGTGTGGCTTCCACGTTCGGTCGCTCCCTGACGCTCGGCGGCATCAACACCGGCAACAACACAATTGCCGGTGCGATCATTGACAACGGTTCCAGCAAGGCGGGCCTCATCAAGAGCGGCACCGGCACCTGGGTGCTCGCCGGCGCGAGCAGCTACTCGCAGACAACGGTCATCAGCGCGGGCAACTTAAAACTCGGCGCGGACAACGTCCTGCCCCGCGGTGCGGGAAAAGGCGCGGTCAGCGTCAACGGCGGTGCCAACGCCGATTCCCTGGGCACCCTGAACCTCAATGGCTTCAACCTGGCTATCAACGGCCTCGCCGGGGGCACTGGCACGCAATTAGGCAGAGTCGTGAACGACGCCACGGGAACCAACAAGACGCTGACCGTCGGCAATGACAACGCCGCCGCCACCTTCAACGGCATCATCGCCAACAACACCACCGGCACCGGCACCATCGCCTTGACCAAAGTCGGCACCGGCACCCAGACGCTCACCGGCCCGAACACCTACACTGGCGCGACCACCATCAGCGGCGGCACGCTGGCGCTGGGGGCGGACGACGTTCTCGCCGCCACCACGCCCGTTTCCATCGGCAACGGAACCCTAGATGCCGCCACCTTTGACGACACCTTCGGAACGCTGGATGCCGCCGGAGCCGCCACGATCAATCTGGGTGCAGGAGCAAATCTCGCCTTCGCCAACAGCAGTGCGGTGGACTGGACCGGCGGCACGCTCAACCTCACCGGCACCTTCGTATCCGATTCATCGCTGCGTTTCGGCACCACCAGCGGCGGTCTGACCGCGAGCCAACTCGCGCGTATCTCGGCCACCGGGTTTCTCACCTTTGCCCTGAACTCCACCGGCTATCTCACCGCCACCGCCGTGAATCCTTACGCCACCTGGGCAGCCACTCAAGCCCCCACCGGCACGGCGGCAGATGACTTCGATGGCGACGGCGTGGCCAACGGCATCGAATTCGTCCTCGGAGGAACCGGGAGCGCCAACGACCACGCCAAACTCCCCAAGATTTCCAGCGCGGGCGCAAACATGCTCTTCACCTTCATCCGCGACCAAGCCTCCATCGACGGCGTCACCACCGTGGTCATCGAATTGGGAACCAACCTCTCCGACTGGCCCACCAGCTACCCGGTGCCAGCCACCGCCCTTGCCAACAACCCCGGCCTAACCGTCGTCAAGGACTCACCCGCCGCAGGCAAGGACACCGTAACCCTCACCCTGCCGCTCAACCCCGGCGGCAGAACCTTCGTCCGCATCAAGGTGACACCATGAACCGCAGACACAGAGGGTGAAAATACTTTCCAATCGATGCGGGCAAAGCCGCGCAGGGTGCAGGGCAAAGAGTGAGCCAGCCTTCGCCTCAACCACAGCCGCACCTTCCCGACAAGACTGGACGCCATGAAACCAATCCGCACCGCACTGACAACCTGCCTGCTCCTCTGTGCACAAGCGTTTGCTGCCGCAGGCGAGAAACCCAACATCCTCGTCATCCTCGCCGACGACCTGAGCGAAACAAAATATCTCGCCGCCGCGATGCCAGAAAAAGTCGCCGCGATGAACACGCTGCTGGAGAAGCTCATCACCGCCGACCGCAGCACACCCGGCGCGCAGCAGAAGAACGATGTCGAAGTCGTGCGCTATCCGCGCGCAGCCGCGGCGAAGAGAAAGGCGAGAGCGGCGAAGCAAAAAAATCCGCAACATTTCACCCATCCAGCACACCTCGAATGAAACTCCTCCTGACACTCATGCTCGCCGCAGCCTCGATGCTCCATGCTGCACCGCAGGCCGCGAAGAAAACCAAAGGTGGTCTCGGTGACGACGCGCCTGCCGGCAAGCGCACCACTTACAAGGAAAGCGCCGACAAACCGCGCCAGATGGAGATTTACTTCCCTCCGAACCACGATCCGTCGAAGGCGAAAGTTCCCGGAGTGATCCTGTTTCACGGCGGCGGCTGGGGTGGTGGGACGCTGGCGCAGTTTCGTGTCGCTTGCGCCTACTTCGCGAGTCGCGGGCTCGTCTGTGCCACCGCCGAATATCAGATGCTCAGCGCGGCGGACGCGAAGAAGCTGCCCGCTGGCGAAACCCGGAAGCGCGTGTGCGTCACGGATGCCAAGAGCGCGATTCGTTGGTTCAAACAACACGCGACTGAACTCGGCATCGACCCGAATCGCATCATCACGGGCGGCGGCTCGGCGGGCGGCCACATCAGCGCGCTCGCCACGCTGAATCCCGGCTTGAACGATCCCGCCGACCCGAAGGACATCGACACCAGCGTGGTCGCCTATCTGTGGTTCAACCCCGCCTTCGCCCTCGACGACGACAAGGACGCCGAGATCGATGTGCTGCGTTACGTGAAGTCCGGCCTCGCGCCGGCCATCGTGTTCTTCGGCGACCAGGATGGCTGGAAGAAGGGATGGGACATCGCGCACGCGAAATGGAAATTGCTCGGCACGAAGACCATCGATCTGCAAATCGCCCCCGGCCAGTCGCACAGCTTCTTCAATAAGGATCCATGGCAGACGTTGACGCTCATCGCCGCGGACCGCTTCCTCGCGAAGCTCGGATTGCTCACCGGCGAGCCGACAAAGACGGCACCGGCGAGCGGGGAGAAGCTAGTCCCCGCCGACGGCAAGTAACGGGAGCATCCGATGAAGCCAGCCCTCCCCATCCTAGCCGCCCTGCTGCTCGCACCGCTGCCTGCGCTCCACGCGGATGCGCCGGTAATGCAGCCCACCGTCCTCTTCATCGCCGTGGACGATCTCAATGACTGGATCGGCTGTCTCGGCGGGCATCCGCAGACGAAGACGCCGCACTTCGACCGGCTCGCGGCGAGCGGGGTGTTATTCAAGAACGCCTACTGCGCCGGGGCGTCGTGCAATCCCTCGCGCACGGCGATCATGAGCGGGCTGCCGCCGCATCGCTCGGGGCTTTACACGAACCGACAGAAGATGCGCGAGGTGCTGCCGGAGGCGGAGTTGATGCCGCGTTACTTTTCGCGGAACGGCTATTGGTCCGCTGGCTCGGGCAAGATTCTCCACTACGTCATCGATCCGCAGTCGTGGGATGATTACTTCCCGGTGAAGGCGAAGGACGATCCGTTTCCGCGCACGTTTTATCCGGCGAAGCGCCCGGTGAATCTGCCGCGCGCGGGCGAATGGCAATACGATGAGACCGACTGGGCCGCGCTCGATGTGACGGACGAGGAGTTCGGCGGCGACTGGCTCGTGACGAAGTGGATCGGCGAGCAACTCCAGCGCAAGCACGACAAGCCATTCTTCCTCGCGTGCGGACTTTACCGACCGCACGAGCCGTGGTTCGTGCCGAAGAAATACTTTGAGCCATTCCCGCTGGAGACGATTCAAGTCGGGCCGGGCTACAAGGCGGACGATCTCGACGACGTTCCGCCTGCGGCTCAGAAGCTCGGGCGCAATCGTTACTTCGAGCACATCCAAAAGGAGGGTCAGTGGAAGAAGGGCATCCAGGCTTACCTCGCCTCCATTCATTTTTCCGACGCCATGCTCGGGCGTGTGCTCGATTCTCTGGAAAAAAGTCCGCAGCGCGACAACACCATCGTGGTGCTCTGGAGCGATCACGGCTGGCATCTCGGGGAGAAGGAGCACTGGCAGAAATTCACCGGCTGGCGCGTCTGCGACCGCGTGCCGCTGATGGTGCGCGTGCCGCCCGGTGTGCCGGGTTTGCCCGAAGGCACACGCGCTGGCTCGATGTGTGACCGGCCCGTCAGCCTCGTCGATCTCTTCCGCACGCTCACCGACTTGTGCGGCCTGCCCGACAAACCCGACATCATGGGCCGCAGTCTCGTCCCCTTGTTGCGCGATCCCTCCACGCCCTGGCCGCACGCCGCGATCACGCATCTCGATCAACCCGAAAGCTACGCCCTCAGCACCGAGCGTTGGCGCTACATTCATTACAAAGGAGGTGACGAGGAACTCTACGACCTCGAGAGCGATCCGCATGAATGGACCAATCTCGCGCCAAGCCCCGAGCACGCTTCCAAACTCAGCGACATGCGTGCGCTCGCGCCGAAAGAGATGGTACCGCTCGCGTTGCCGCAAGAACCGAAAGAGGTTCGAAAGAACTGACGAAACGACAACCCAGCCATGAACTCTTTGCTCATCCTCCTATCGACCACCCTCGCGCTCGCTTGCGGCCAGACGTGCGCGGTGGGTGCGCCAACGGACGCTCCGCCGCCGCCGAATCCCGCCGTGGATGCGGGGAAAAAATGGCCTGCCCGTAGGGAGCAACTCGAAAAGGAATGGCTGAAATTGCTGGGCCCCTTTCCTGCCACCAAACCGCCGCTGGACCTGCAAGTCCTCAGCACCGAAACCGTGCCCGCCTCGCCGGATGATTCCAGCTATCCCATCCGCGCGGGCGACATCATCCGCTACAAGGTCAAGTTCCGCTCCGAGGCCGATGCCAGCGGCGGGACGCAGTCCGACATCTGGATCTACGGCTGGCTGCTCGTGCCGAAATCTGTGACCGAAGCCTATGAGAAGCACGGCACGAAATCTCCCGTCGTCATCTGCCTGCACAGCACCACCTACGGCGCGGGCAAGAGCAGCCCCGCCGGCCTCACCGGACGTTTCGCCTCGGACCCTAAGCTCGGCTTTGTCGGCCGCCCGGACCTCGTCGGCAAGGACCCGCGCTACAACAACAACCTGCCGGACCCGAACGATCCGGAGGCCATGCGCAACTACTACGCCGGGGGCCGCGCCTCTGGCCTGCTGCTCGCCAAACAGGGCTTCGTCACCCTCAGCATCGACCTGCTCGGAGATGGCGACCGCATCGAACTCGGCCAGCGTTCCAACGACACGCGGCAGTTCTACAAACAACGTTACCCGGATCCCATGGCCGAGAACGCCTGGTCGATCATCGGCAAATCCATCTGGGATGTCATGCGTTCGGTGGATTACCTCCAGTCCCTGGCTTACGTGAACCCGAATGGAATCGGCTGCACCGGGTGGTCGTATGGCGGCCACGTCACTCTCTTTGCCGCCGCGTTTGACCAGCGCATCGCCGCCGCCGTCCCGAATGGCGGTGTGCTGGATTGGGACCGGCCAAAATATCCCGACAGCTACAAGGGAAAGCCAAAGGCGAATGCTTGGTGCCGCCAACCCGCCACCATGGAACCCTGGACACCCGACGGTGCTGAAGCTTCCTCCAGCGGCGCCGAATCTCTGCGCCGTTGGGGCTTCCTGCAAAACAGCGGCCCCGTTCTCTACATCCCCAAGTTTTACAAATACACGCTGCTCGAAAACCGCGACCTTTCGCTAAACGTTGGCTTTGACAGCCTCATGATGATGGTCGCTCCCCGCCCGTTGCTGATCCTCTCGAGCGAGATCGAGTTCAAGCAGCACGACATCCTGCCCAAGTGCATGGAGACGATGAAGGTCTATGACCAATGGCAGGACGTGAAAAACTCCGGTCTTCCCAGCCCACTCGCGGCCCGCAAAAACCGGACCGGCTACGCCCAGACACAGGACTACTACGTCAACAACAATGGTTACAGCCCCAAGGCCATTGACTCCTACCTCAACAGTCTGCGGGCGGGCGACTGCTTCAGTTGGTTCTCCTTCCCAGGCGGCCACAGCTATCCATTCTCGGCCCAGATGGTCACCACCGGCTGGTTTGGCCGCTGGCTTGGGCTCCACCCCGCAGCGCCGGTGCCACCCTTGCCCAGCATCCCCGCAGACAAAGCATTGCACATCGGCCCGCTCGGAAAGGGCTCCGCTTCCTCCGCCGGCAAATCCGGAGCCAACCGTTAGATAAGTCACTCGTTCCCGACTGGCGACGGCTGCACCATGGTCGGAACAGGCACGACCAAGGTCCCCAACCAGAGCCTCGAAAAAACGGATAACACGAGACCAAACTCATGAAGCCCACCGCCATTTTCATCCTCACCTTTTTGCTGTCGCTATTTCCGTCTCGGGGAGCGGACGAGCCGGGGCCCACACGCCCCAGGCTGCAAATCATCAATGGCAGTAGCCAGCCCATCGACATTTTCTGGCTCAAGTCCGACACCGAGCGCGTGCCGAATGGCTCCGTCGCTCCGGGCAAGGATGCCGTCATCACCACGACGCTCGGGCATCGTTTCGTTGTCGTCGGACGCGACCCCAAGACCGAGGCGACGGTCACGAGCGAAGTGGCGGTGCAGGGCTTCCGCTTCGGCGGCGTGCCGGCCTTCTACACGCAGGCGGTGAGCGCGAACGGATTCCCCATTGTCGCCTCCTCGAGAGTGAGTCCTTACGCGCTCAAGGAAGCGGCGTTCCTCGTGGACATGATGCTCGCGAAGCGCCCGGATGTGCGCGCAGCGATGATCCAGAGTGGCGCGCGCCTGTGCATCATGGCGCACGACGAATACACCACCGACCTGCCGGAGTGGTCGCACCTCACGCCGAAGGATTTTCGCGACGCGCGGGCGCGCGGGATGGGTGGGAGCGAGACGGATCCGTATTGTTCGTGCGCGGAGGAAAACGTGCTCGGCTATGCCGGTGATCCCTACTCCACGGAGTGCATCGTCATCCACGAGTTCGCGCACAACATCCACCTGCGCGGCATGCTGAATGTGGACCCGAGCTTCGATGCGCGGCTGAAGGCGACCTACGACGCGGCGATGAATGCGGGTCTGTGGAAGGGGAAGTATGCAGCGGTGAATCACTACGAGTATTTCGCTGAAGGCGTGCAGTCCTGGTTCGACAACAACCGCGTGAACGACCACCACCACAATCACGTCAACACCCGCGCGCTGCTGATCGAATATGACCCCGGCCTCGCCGCGATGTGCCGCGAAGTCTTCGGCGACACCGAACTGAAATACACCAAGCCCGCGACGCGCCTCACCGGGCACCTGGCCGGATACGATCCGGGGAAAGCGCCGACCTTTGAGTGGCCGGAGCGGTTGAAGCAGGTGAGGGAAGAAATCCGCGCGAAAGCGAAAGCACGCGACAAAGCCGCCAACGGCGGCGGCTAGCGCAAGCCGAACATCCTTTTCATTCTCGCGGACGACCTCGGCTACGTCGGGGTAATTTGTGACGCTGGCCTCGTAAGCGGGCACTTCTTGCGTGAGGATATTCCAATGCAGCTAGCAAGTGACCTCAGCTCCATCATGCTGCGCGTTATGGCGGCCTCATGGATCGTGGTCCCGGCGCTGTTGGCCCAGGAGCCTCCGCTGACGCCGGTCGCGGACCTTCTCGCAATACCGCGGGTGGAGGCGGTGAAGCGCCCTGCGGTGCGGGTGCGGGGCATTGTCTCGCTGGTGGGCGAGGGTCTGGCCTCGCCGGGGAAGAGTCCGCCGGTTCTATCGTCCTTTTGCGTGGAGGAGGAGTCGGTGGGCATTTGGGTGGTGGTGGGGCAGTCGCTTCGCGAGAACGTGTGGCTGGGGGAGAAGGACGTTCTGCTCTCGCTCCATGAAGGCTCGGAGATCGAGATGGAGGGCGTGCTCGATGAGGGTGCGTTTGCTCCCGTGATCGTTCCGCGCACCGTGCGGGTGTTGGGCGAGAAACCGCTGCCGCCCGCGCAGGCGGTGCCTTTGGCGCGGCTCATGAGCGGTGCAGCGGATGTGCAACGCGTGCAAGTTTCCGGTGCATCGCGGATGAAGGTGGTACGCGGCGGCTGCTAAAGGTGGAGACGGGGCTGGGGCATTTCCTCGCCCGCCTGCCAAAGACGGAGGCCTTCGCTCCAGCGCGGCTGCTGGATGCGGAGGTGCGGATGACAGGGCTGGCGGCGGTCTCGCGAAACTGGCGGGCCGAGTTTGTCTGTCCGCGCTTGGTCATCAGCCACGAGGAAGATGTCGTCATTTTGAAAGCGGCGCCCGCCGATCCGTTCGCTGCGCAAAAGGTGCCACTCAATGCGCTGGATGCCTTTTCACCAGAGGGGCGTCCGCGGCATCGGCGGCGGATCGAAGGCACCGTGACTTACCACGAGCCGGGAGCTTACCTTTTCATTCAGGATGGAACTTGCGCGGTGCGCGTGGAGCCGGGCGGCAACGAGTCGCTCGCCACGGGCGACCGGGTTGAGGCATCCGGTTTTATTGATACCATCCGCCAGGTCGCTGGCTTGAGCGGGGCGCTGATTCGCCGGCTGGGCGACGGCGCGGGGCCATCGCCCATTCCCATCCGCATGGCAGAGATCGATGCGGACTTTGCCCTGATGAAACGCGGCCGGCCCGCGCGGCTGCCCGGCTGCGATGGTCTGCTGGTCAGCGTGAGCGGCCGCCTGCTCAGCGTGCAAGGTCCGTCGTCGGATGGCGTGCAGCGTCTGGAACTGGACTGCGGGGATTCCATCGCCACCGCTTTTCTCCGCGGCTCTCGCGATGGCCTTCTCCCCGGCACCGAACTGCGCGCCACTGGCATCGCCGCGGTGCAGTATGCCCCTGCCGGACAGATGGCGAACTTCGCCCAACCCACCCGCCTCGATCTCCTGCTGCGCGACGCGAGCGACCTCGCGGCGCTGCGCGCGCCGTCGTGGTGGACGCCGCAGCGCACCTCGGCCGCGCTGCTCGGCGTGCTGAGCGTCGCGCTGGCCGCGCTGGCGTGGGCCATGGCCTTGCGTCGCACGGTGGCAAAGCAGACGCAGCAACTCGCTCAGGAAATGCGCGGGCGTCGTGATGCCGCCGTGGAATTTCAAGCGGCGCTGCGCAAACGCTCCCGGCTCGCAGCGAATCTGCACGACACCGTGCTCCAGACGATGACGGGCATCGCCTACCAGATCGAAGCCTGCGAGACCGAAGCCCTGCCGCCGGATCAACGCACCGCGAACCACCTCGAAACCGCGCGCCGCATGGTGCAGCGCGGACAGGAGGATCTGCGCAATTCCGTCTGGGCGTTGCGAGCACTGCCGATGAAAGAGCGGACTTTCGCGGAAGCCGTGCGCAGTGTGGCAAAGCAGATCAGCGCGGGGCATGACGTGCAGATCACCGTGGAGCCCACGCACGAGTTGCCGGCCCTCGCGGATTTCATCGCGGGCAATCTGCTCCTCATCGCCCAGGAGGCGGTGCACAACGCGCTCAAGCACGCGAAGCCGAAGCTGATTCGCATCACGCTCTCGGCGGTGGAGAATGGCGAGCGCTTCTCCCTGCTCGTCGAAGATGACGGCGTGGGTTTTGTGCCCGGATCACAGCCCGGTGCCGGCGCCGGGCATTTCGGCATGGATGGCATGCGCGAGCGCGCCGAGCGGCTCGGAGGCACGCTCGACCTGCAAAGCGAACCCGGCGCCGGCACCCGCGTGCGGGTGGAAGTGCCGCTGCGCTCCTTTGATCACGCACTGGACTAAGACCAT
>JANNXQ010000004.1:0-36067 GCA_031409655.1 Chthoniobacteraceae bacterium
AAGGTCGAGCCCAAAGGGTCTTTTCGTCTGGAGACTTGTCGGCGTCGGTGCAGCCAAGAAAGCGCTTGAAGCTCAAGCGATCGGTAGTTTGAAACTCGAGTTGCTGGTCGCTGAGTTGGCAGATGTTCTGGATGACCATGGCCTTGAACATCAACAAGGGGGCAAAGGGAGGCCTTCCACCCAACCCTTTGGGCTCGACCTTGGGAAGGCGTTCCAGAACCGGCGCAAAAAGCACCCAGTCAATGACCACATCTAGGCGCGCGAGCGGATCCCCCATCTGGTGCAATTCCTCGAGCCTCATGGCTTTGTCGGAAAGGCCGCATTCTTTGGCTTGAATATACTTACTCATTATGAGTGAGTCTTACGTCTATTCAGCCACAAGTAACAAGCACAAAGCTATCTATTCTTGCATCTTACACTAGTTTAGAAAAAATGAGTTTTAAGAGGTCCCCTCAAGCAAAGCGCCTCGGTCGCCCTGGCCATCCCCGCCAACCCGGCAACTCGCTACCGCATCCGGGTCGAGCACGTCGAATCCACCGGCCACGCCACCTGCCGGCTCCAGTGGAATGTGAATGGCGGCGCGTTCGCCAACATTCCCCAGGCGCAGGTTTTCTCGCACACCCAGGCGACCACCTATAGCTATACAAACCACACCTCGACCACGGGCACGATCGTCGTCACGCCTACAGGCGGGCATTCTCTCTCGGTTGGGAATTCGGGGAATTTGAAATTCTCGACGGGCAACCTGTTCAGTGCGTCGGCTGGCTACACCGGGGCTTATACGATTACGGCGGTGAACGGCACGTCCACCTTCACCGTAGGAATCACCGGAACGGCCTTGCCCGCTACGGGCACCGGAGCTGGCTTTGTGGACAATAGCGCCAGCACCACTACCGGGTTGCTGGGTTGCATCTACGCAAACACGAGCTTCTCAGGGTCTCCTGGACGTATTCCCGTGGATACCGCGGTCACATCGTCAAATAACGGGATCTGGGGAACCGGGACGGCGGATCCGTTGATTTTCCCCGATACCTTCTCCGTGCGTTGGACTCGCCAGGTGCTTCCGCAGTATTCGGAAGACTACACCTTCGTGGTGAATTGCGAGGATGCGGCAAAGTTGTGGATCAATGGTCAGCCGCAAGTCTTGCGGGTGGCTGCGGCGGGGAATAGCGCCGGCACCTACAGCTATAACACCAGCACTGGAAACACCGTCGTCACCCACACAAACATTCCTGCCGGTAGCTTCACCGTCGGTGAGACCGTGCGCGTTGATCCTTCGAGCGGCAAACTAAACAGTTTGCCGTATGCCGACTACGTCGTGACAGCCGTTGGGCCTGGAACATTCACTATCAACAATGGCGCCGGAGCCTTCGCGACTGGCACCGGCAACTGCAACATCGAATGGCTCAACAAGCCGATCGATTGGACTTCTGCCTCAAATACAGGGTCTGATCGATACGCTCGCATCTCCCTCGTGGGCGGGGTCCGGTACGACATTCGGCTCGATTACTTTGAAAATACGAGCACGGCCAAGTGCCAACTCAGTTGGTACAGCCCGAGCCAGACGAAGCAAATCATCCCACAGGCGCGTCTCTTTCCGGCAAACTCTACGCTCCAGCCCGCCAACGCGGTGAGTGCGACCAGCGTGACGGCCTACGCGGGTGGCCCGTTTAGCTACGTGATCGCGGGCACGAACGGCGGTACTTTTACGGTGGCTGGCATGCCTGCGTGGCTGAACATTGCCGGCAACGTGCTCAGTGGAAACCCACCGGCGGGCGTGGCGGCTGACTATCAGCTTCTGATCACGATCACGAACTCGGTTGGATCAGGGGATTCCGTCGTGAATCTCCATGTGGAAGACAACACCGCCACACCGATCGTGCGCGAGTATTGGAGCGGGGTCGTCGGAACCACTGTGGCGACCATTCCGACAACGACCGCGCCTAGCGGCACGGCCAATCTGACCTCGCTCGAAGCGCCGACGGATTTCGGTGAAGACTACGGTGCCCGCATCCGGGGATTCCTCTCTGCGCCGACCACTGGAAACTACTACTTCTGGATCGCGGGAAACAACGCTGCGGAATTGTGGATTTCCAATGACGCCGATCCGGTGAACGCGATCAAGCGGGTCTACGTCACTACCGGCACCGCCTCACAGGAGTGGAACGCCGCGGGCGAGACGCACCAAAAGTCGCCATGGCTGGCCCTGGAGGAGGGTAAAAAGTACTACATCGAAATCCTGCACAAGGCTGGAACTGGGGTCGGCGACAACCTTGCCGTCGGTTGGGCGAAGCCCGGTCAGTCCGGCTCCGCCCCGAGCCAAGTGGTGCCAGGTTATGCGCTTTCCACTTATATTGCACCAGCCCCGGGTTCGACGCCCGGAACTCTCTATTTCTCAACGATGCTCGCTCAAGCGGGGGCTGTGGGACTGACCCCAAATGCCCCGGTGAACGGAGTCGGCACCGCCACCCTGCGCGTAAGTGAGAACGAAACCGTGGCCATTCTGAAGTTTAACCACAGCGGGTTGACGGGTTCGGTGACCCAAAAGCACATTCACGCCGATCCTTACCTGACCCATCCGTCGCAGATCATCTTCGATATCGACGCTCCGGAGAACCCAGGCGATGGATTGATCACGTCCGGTCCGGATGCTGGAGGCTATCAGTGGACGATCACGGATCGCGGCACGCTGACGGCTGCCGAAATGCGCGAGATCATCAAGCAAGGCAAGGCTTACATCAACCTCCACACGGCCATCAATCCGACCGGCGAAATCCGCGGAAACTTTACCTTGGCCGCCGGTTCCCGGACCTTCAGCCCGCCGCCGCCGCCGCCTTCCTGGAGCGACGATTCCAACACGGACGCGGGAGCCGCACGTTTCCTGGCCCAAGCGACCTTTGGGCCGAATATCGCCGATATTACCTCGCTCAAGACCTCCAGTCCCGGATCTTACGCAACCCGCTACGAAGCCTGGATCGAAGATCAGTTCCTCAAGCCAGTGAGCCATCAACTGCCGGAAGTGCAGGCTAGGGAGCTTTCAGACGCCAATGGGGGCTCGCAATTCAGTGAGACGCTGACCTTCAATGCCTGGTGGTGGAATTCGATCATCGGTGACGATCAACTCCGCCAGCGCGTCGCCTATGCTCTGAGCCAGATCCACGTGGTCTCCGCGCAAGGGCCACTCGATAATCGGGCGGACGCCTTGTCGTATTTTTACGACAATCTGGCGGACAACGCCTTTGGCAGTTTCCGGACGATCCTCGAAACCACCACCCTCCTACCGGCGATGGGCCGGTATCTCGATATGCTCCGCAACGACAAACCCGACCAGTCAGTCGGACGGATCCCGAACGAAAATTATGCCCGTGAGATCAAGCAACTCTTCTCGCTCGGTCTCAACCGCATGTGGCCTGATGGAACATTGATGCTGAATTCCCAGGACTCGCCAATCGACACCTATACCCAACTGGAGATCGTCGGCTTTGCCCATGTCTTCACCGGGTGGGACTACGGGTACGATGGCGCCTATCGGACCGCGCTGAATGCTCCGACAAACTGGACGCGCCAGATGAGAGAGGTTCCGGCGCGCCACTACACTGGGCCAAAGCGGATTTTGAATAACGAGGTGCTGCCTGGGTTGACGTCGCTGGGCGGCCAGCAAGTCGATCCGTTCGCAACCCACAATACTACGCAGTATAACGATCCCGCCTATCAGGCTCTGCCGGCTCAGGAACTCGCGGCTGCGCACGATCAGCTCTTCAATCATCCGAACGTCGGACCTTTCGTCTGCCGCCAACTCATCCAGCGCCTGGTGACCAGCCATCCTTCGCGCGATTACCTCTACCGCGTGGTGCAGAAATTCAATGACAATGGCTCCGGGGTGCGGGGTGACATGAAGGCGGTGGTCAAGGCTGTCCTCCTCGACTACGAGGCCCGCAGCACCGCCAACGTCACCAAGCCATCCTACGGCAAGCAGCGCGAAGCGGTCCTGCGGGTTGCGGCGGCGGCCCGCGCCTTCCGGCAGGGCAGCGGCAGCGGTTCTTACGATCAGGCCAATGCGCAGACCGCCGCCGTCGGCGATCACGTAATCAAGATCAGCATGGCTAATAAGTTCACAGGCGGCAACACGGTCTTCCTCGAGTTCACGCACCCTCCGGGTGTATTCGTACCTGGAGATACCACTCCGACTTCGGAGGCTTACACCGTGCTGACCACGCCGGCTCCGAATTCCAGCGTTTTTTATGTGAATGCCAAGGAATGGACTGGCGTGAGTACTTCAAACGGCCAAGACAATGATGGCATCTCCGGTACCTATTCGCAGATCAACCCGACTACCATCCGGGTATCCATCAGCAGCCACTGGCTCCCGGTGGGAGGCAAAGCCTACCTCGACTTCGAAATCCCGAGTGGCACCGCGGTTCCCGATGGCATGTATGCGGCGACGAATATAGAAAGCGCGGGTGCAGGCGGAGCTTATTTTGACATTGCCGTTTCTGGCACCACTGGACGCAGCGGTCGGGTGCGCATGGTGCGCTTCCAAGGCTCGTTCACGGTTTCAAATTCGAACCTTGCGATCCCACAAGAAAGGCGCATCACCCTCGATACGACCTCCGGCGGCATTGCCGATCACCATCTCGTCGCGACCAATCCGATCTTCCTGAACTTCACCGTGGGTAACCCTCAGCCTTTGGACGATGAGCTCGTCGTCGAGAACGTGCCCGACTCGAATACCTTCACCGTGCTCACCGATCTCGTCGGCGTCGGGGGTGGTAACGACGGCGACAATGGGATGTGGATGTTCCCGCTCGTGAGCCAGCCGATGGCGCGCAGCGGTGCGAGCGGCAGTGTCATCGGGCTCTCGAGCACCTACAATATGGGTCTGACTGATGCGGACATCGATCAGACTCCGCTCAACTCGCCGACGGTCTTCAACTTCTTCCTGCCCGACTACAAGTACCCTGGCGCTCTGGCTTCGCAGGGCATCACCACCCCGGAGTTCCAGGACACTGCCGAGACCTCTGTGGTCCGTCAGGCGAACTTCCTCTTCAACGGCATTTTCAATCCTGGGAATACCAACGGCATCAGTAGCTTCAAGTCCGGCACCCATGCTCTCGTCTTGGATCTCACTCCGTGGATGGCAAATGCCACTGATATCGGCCTCGGCGCGGGCCCGCAGACCAGCCAGGCTTGGACAAACAATGCAAACCTCCCCACCCTTGTTAGCCATCTGGGCACGCTGCTCGTCCCCGGCGGGATGCCGTCCAACCGGCGAACGATCATCGAGGACTTCCTGACGTATGAGCGGACGATCTCGGGCATCACCAACGGTTCCAATCCGTGCTCGATTGACACATCCGCCTCCCACAACCTGACGACTGGCGATTACGTAACGTTGAGCGGCATCACAGCAGGAACCTTCCAGATTATCTCCGATTCCTCAACCGTGGCCATCAACAGCACGTGGAAGATCACGGTCGTCGATGCCAATACGTTCACGTTGGACGTGGTCAAATTGAGCGGCGCGGAAACCTTGAGCAGTGCCCGCGTCTCCTACGTGCCTTACACCAACTCGGCGGCGACCGATACCAACAAGCGCGACCGCCTGCGCTCCATCCTCCACCTGATCCTCACCAGCCCCGACTACACCATCCAGCGATAGACCGTTATGAGCACCGACCAAGATCCAAAACTCACGACCCGCAGGGACTTCTTTCGACAGGCTTCCTGCGCCGCCGTCGGCACAGTGGCGTTGAGAAGCACGCTCCGCGATCTGCGGATGATCAATCGCGCCGTGGCCCAAGCCCCACTGCCAGGCTACAAAGCGCTCGTCTGCATCTTCCTCGGCGGGGGCAACGACGCAAACAACTGGATCGTTCCTACGGATACTGCCGCCTACGGCAGCTACACCGAGATCCGCGGCAATCTCGCGATCCCGCAAACTTCGCTGCAGACTCTGCGCACCGGACCCCTCGGCACCAGTCCCGCTTATACGGATGCGGACGGACACACCTACGGATTTCACCCGACTTGCACGAAGCTCCAGCAACTCTTCGGGGAAAAGAAACTGTCCGTGCTCTTCAATGTTGGCACATTGGTGCGGCCGACCACGCGGACCCAGTATCTCTCCACTAACGGAGCCTTCTACAAGCCCCCGCAGCTCTTCTCGCACAGCGATCAGGTCACCCAATGGCAGACCTCCATCCCCGACCAACCCCCGACCACTGGCTGGGGGGGCGGGTCGCGGACATTCTGAACTCGGATGCCAACGAGTTCGGAAACATCTCGATGTCCGTCTCCGTCAACGGAGCGAATACCTTTGAGATCGGCAATCTGATCTCCCAGTACCACGTCTCCACGACCGGGGCTGTGACCATGAGTGGCAACCTGATGACTGATGGCGGCGCCCGGGTGCGTGCGCTCCGGGATATCCTCTCGTTGAACAACAGCACCAGTACTCCCAACTTGCAGCAGGGAGCCTACGCCGACGTCGTTGATCGAGCGGTCTATACCGGCGACCTGCTCAATACCGCCATCCTTGACACGGTGAACAACGCTTACTGGACCGTCCCGTTTCCGACTTCCTCGCTCGGCAACCAGTTGAAGATGATCGCCCGGCTCATCCAAGCCCGCGGGCCCACGAAGTTCAACATGGGGCGGCAGATTTTCTTCTGCAAGACCGGTGGGTTCGATACTCATACCGCGCAGGTCACCCTCACGCCAAATCTAAATACGACCACAGGCACCCACGCCACCCTGCTCAGCGACGTCAGTGAATGCATGTACGCCTTCCAAAAGGCCATGGAACAGCTCGGGGCCGCTAATGATGTGACGAGCTTCACCGCCAGCGACTTCTCCCGCACCTTCCCCACCAACAGCCAGGGTAGCGACCATGGCTGGGGTTCCCATCACCTCATCATGGGTGGTGCGGCCTCGATCAACGGCGGAGCGACCTATGGGCATCTGCCCACCCTGGCCATCAATGGCCCCGATGACACCGGCACCGGGCGTTGGATCCCGACCGTCTCGGTGGAGCAGCACTCGGCCACTCTCGCCAAGTGGTTTGGTGTGAACAGCACGAATATTCCGATCATCTTCCCGAACATCAGCCGCTTCGACGGCACCCAGTATGGCCGGGACATCGGCTATCTGGTGTAGGAAGGAGCGTCGACGCTCTTCCTGGCAGCCTGTTGAAATGCCTGGCGCTCGGTGGATGGAGCGCTCCGCCGCGCCATGCCAAACGCTCGCCGCAGGCCCAATTTTTTGGCGTGGCGCTTCGCGCGCACTTTTTCATGGCGCGAAGGAGCGCACCATCGACCGAGAGTCGGCATGGTTTCTAAACGCTTCGCCAAAAACACAGGTGTCATCTTAATTTAGAAAGATGGTATAAGGTCGCGCTGAGATTCGTCAGATTTCGGATCCGAGATCGATCGTGTTTTCGCCCAGGCCAGTGGGGAGCCAGTCTGCTTTTGTCGTTGTGATGAGCTTCTGGGCAGAGGCCGGGAGCGCGGTGAGGAGCGCGGCACGGCGGGTGGGATCGAGCTCGCCAAAGATGTCGTCGAGAAGCAGCACTGGCGGCAGCGTGAAGCAGCGCTCGAAAAGCCGGGCGGCGCCGAGCTTCAACGCCAGCACCAGCGTGCGCTGCTGACCTTCCGAGGCGAAGTCGTCCGCAGGGGTTTCATTCAGATGAAAGCGGACCTCGTCGCGATGCGGGCCGACGTTCGTTTGCCGAAGTCTAGCGTCTTCCGACTTGGCGGCGGCGAGTGCTGCCGGGAAGTCTCCGCCGCTGCTCGGGAGATACTCCAGGCGCAGCGCCTCGCGCCCTCCGCTGATTGCCTGGTGCGCTGCGTTGGCCTCTGGCTGGAGCTCGGCAAGGAGGCATCGGCGCGTCTCGGCGACGGCCGAGCCAGCGGTGAGGAGCGGCTCATCAAAGGCGGCGATTTCGCGCCAGCGTGGGGTGGGGGATTTGAGGAGCAGATTGCGGGAACGGAGCGCCCGCTCGTAGTCGCGCAGGGATCGGCGGTAGCCGGGATCGCGCTGGGTGGCGATGAAGTCGAGGAAACGGCGACGCCCTTCCGCCGAGCCGCGCGCGATCTCGATGTCCGCGTTTGAGAACCACACGACTCGACCGAGCTTCAGATATTCCGTCGCCGCCTTCTGCTCCACCTCGTCGAGCGCGAGTTTCTTCCGCTCGCGGCTGAAGTAAAACTGCAGATGCCGCTTCTCGAAGTAGCCATCGATGACGAAGCCCCGCCGGCCGTGCTGGATGGCATGGGCCAGCCGCGTGATGCGTGGCGAGGCGAGCCGCGCGAGGATACAGGCGGCTTCCAGGAGCGAGGTTTTCCCGCGGGCATTCGGTCCGACGAGGAGGTTGAGCCCTGGCTGGAACTCCACCTCGCGCGCTTCGAAGCAGCGGAAGTGGCGGACTTTGAGCGAGGAAAACACAGCGCGTCTGTAGAGGCTCCGGGAGGCGGGTTCAAGTCGCGCCCGGAGTTGCGCGAGCTTGCATCGGGCAAAGGCGAATCTAGCCTGCCCGCCCCATGCAACTCCTGCCCGGTTTTCGCGATTTCTATCCTGCTGACTGCGCGCGGCGGAACTATATCCTCGCCCAGTGGCGCGAGGTGGCGCGGCGCTACGGGTTTGTGGAGTTCGACGGACCCACCGTCGAGCCAATCGCTTTGTATGAAAAGAAGAGTGGGGGCGAACTGGTCGGGCAAATGTTCACCGTGGGCGCGACGGCGGATCCAGGCGTGCTGAAGGGCGCGCTCCGGCCAGAGATGACACCGACGCTGGCGCGGATGGTTGTGGCGCGGGAGCGGGATTTCAAAAAGCCCATGAAGTGGTTTTGCGTGCCGCATTTCTTCCGGCATGAACGGCACGGGCGCGGGCGGCTGCGGGAATTCTATCAGCTCAATTGCGACATCATCGGCGACGCCTCGCCGGCGGCGGATGCGGAGCTGCTCGCCGTGCTCATCGACATGCTCCGCGTCTTCGGACTCGGTGCGGAGGACTTCGTCGTGCGGATCAGCGATCGTACGGCGTGGACCCAGTTTGCCACGGCGCGCGGCGTGCCGGAGGAGCGCGTGCTCGATTTTCTGGCCGTGATCGACAAGCTCGAACGCACTCCGCCCGAGGTCACGGAGAAGAAGCTCGGCGAGTTCGGTGTGACCCTCGCCGCGGTGCGCGAATTCCTCGCGAACCCCGCCGCGGAGGCGGCGCAACTCCGGGCCATCACCGACGATCTCCGCGTGCGCGGCCTCGATGGGTATGTGGAACTCGACCTCACGATCGTGCGTGGACTGGCCTACTATTCCGGCCTCGTTTTCGAGGTCTTCGATCGGCAGAAGAAGGAACGCGCGCTGGCGGGCGGTGGCCGCTATGACAAACTGCTGAGCCTCATGAGCGACGGGCGCGTGGACCTCCCGGCGCTGGGCTTCGGGATGGGGGACGTGGTGCTCGGAAATTTGCTCGACGAAACCCCGGCGGCGAAGGCGCGGCTCGATGCGTGGATGGCGCGGGAGCATGGGTGTGAGATCTTCGTCGTCATCGCCCAGGAAGAACGCCGCGCGGACGCGCTCGGGCTCGTGCAGCGGCTGCGCGATGCCGGGCAGCGCACCGATTACCCGCTCACGGCGGCGAAGGTCGGCAAACAATTCCAAAACGCGGAGCTGCTCGGCGCGCGGCTCGCGATCCTCGTTGGCGAAGAGTGGCCGCTGGTGAAGGTGAAGACGCTGGCGACGCGCGAAGAACGGCTCCTGCCGATCGACGACGTGAGTCAGCTTGTTCGCTGAATCGGGCGCGCCCTTACTTCGGCTCCTCGCGGTAGGGCTTCTTCTCCTTGAAGAGGGCGATCCGCGCCGTCATCTCGGCGCGCACGGTCTCGGTCTCCTCCGCGGAGAGCTTCACGGCTTCCTCCTGCCACTTTACGGCCTGATCAAAGTCGCCCTTTTCCGCATAGGCGGCTGCCAAGGTGTCCACGTAGCCCCCGTTTTTGAACTTCGTGAGCTTGCAGGCTTTCGTTGCGAGATCCACGGCGCGGGGGCCATCGCGCATCCCGTCTTTGGGAGTGGTCGCGAGCAGCCAGGCAAAATCATTGTGCGGCTGCGCTTGGGTTGGGTGGCGCTTCACGGTCTCGGCGTAGTCCGCGATCGCCTTGTCGAGCTGACCGGCCATGTAGTGGGTGGCGGCGCGCCCGAGCAGCGCCCGGAGATCGCCGGGATCCTGAGCGAGGGCGGCGGTGAAGTCGGCCGCGGATTCGTCCCACTGCTTCTGCTGGCGGCGCAGTTCCGCCCGGCCCAGGAGCGCGGCGCTGTCCTTGGCATCGAGGCCGAGCGCAGCGTTGAAGTCCGCGAGCGCTTTCTCCGTGTCCTCAAGCGCGGCATAGGCGTAGCCGCGTTGCGCAAGCGGTCGGGATTCCTTCGGCACGAGCGTGATCACTTTGGTGTAGTCCGCGATGGCTTCCTTATATTTTCCCTGCAAATAGTAGGCGCCGGCGCGCCCCGTGAGACTCACCGGATCCTTCGGATCGAGATCCACGGCCGCATCGTAGTCCTCAAAGGCCTTGGCAAATTCCTGCCGATACATCCGCACCTGAGCGCGGGCGCTGAGGGCCGCGGCATTCCGCGGGTTCACCACGATCGCCGCATCGAGATCGCCGAGCGCCGCGGCCTGGTCGCCCCGTTCCCCGAAGATGAGCCCCCGGCAGAAGAGCGCCCACGGGTCGGACGGCTCGAGACGGAGGGCGGTGTTGAAGTCGGCGAGCGCTTCGTCGAGTTCCCGGCGCTTCTGCCGGACAAAGCCGCGATGCGCGAAAGCTTGCGCATTTGTGGGATCGAGGCGCACGGCTTCGGTGAGATCGGCGAGCGCCTTTTCGTATTCGTTGCGCTCCGCGAGCAGTCGGCCCCGCCAGAAGTACGGCGCCGCCTGATCTGGCTTGGCTTTGATGGCGGCGTTGAGCGCTTCGAGCGCGGCCTCGGCATCGTTGCGCCGTAAGGCGGCCTCGGCTTCGGCCAGGGGATCGCGCTTCAGGGCCTTGATGGCGGCGGGTGCGGAGAGCGGCAGGAGCAGGCCGACGAGGAGGAGCGCAAAGGGAGGCTTCATGTCAGGAATGAAACGCCGACGCTCGTACGGGGGGAGAGGGAGGTCAAGACCGTTGCGGCGATTCATTCGCGGCCACCCGCTTTACGGGAATTTCGGAGACCGGCAGAGGAATTTCTAACGCTTCGTCCAGGCGGGGGTCTTATTAGGCGTTCCGGGGGGAACACGCGGGGCCGGGCGACCATTCGGTCACCGGTCCCGCAATTTTTTTGGGAGAAAGGGGAACGGCCTCGACATTCGTCCCGATGGACAGTATGGAAATTATGCGCATGAGCCGCGACCTCCTCGTTTAATCCTGTGAACTGGCTATCCAGAGCGAGGAATTCCCCCCTTCGTCGTCGGCATCTCCTGCGCCGACGGCCAGACCGGCGGCCGGTGGCGTAGTCACAGTCGCATGAGACGCGCGTCCCTTTTTCCCGCACTTTTCCTCCTGATCTTCTCCTCCGGGCACGCTCCGGCGCAGAATACGACAGTCATCGGCGTCACCCAGTTGCGGCTGGCGGAGCCGGCGCTCATCGGGACGGGCGTCAGCGTCGCCCAGCCAGAAGCGGCGATTGGAAATTCCTGGCAAGTGAGCCCCGCCGCCACCGGTCAGCCGACGAGTCTTTTCATCTACCAGACCAGCGCGGGGACGGCGACCACCTTCCCAAACGCCGTGGGCGCTGAGTCCGGACATGCGAATGGCGTCGGGGATCTCTTTTTCGGAAAGACGAATGTCGCCACTCCCGAGGGCGTCGCTCCCGGAGTGGCCAAGGTCTATGCCTACGATGCGAACTTTTTCTATGGGAGCCGGATCGCCACGCTGACGTCGATCAGCGCGCGGGTGGTCAATCAGAGTTTTGTCTATGGCGTTCAGGACACGACCGTGGACCAGCGGTACGATCTTTATGCCGCGACTTTCAATACGATCTTCGTTTCAGGAGTAGGGAACGGCGGGGCCACCAATTCTCCGGCGACGTCCTTTAATAACATCGGTGTCGGCGCGTATGGCGGCGCATCCAGCGTGGGGCCGACGACCGATGGCCGGTGCAAGCCCGACATCACCGCACCGGCCGGCGCCACGAGCTTTTCCACACCGCTCGTCGCCGGCGTGGCCACCCTACTCGTGCAAGCGGCGCTCCGCGGGGATGGCGGCACGGCTACGGTGGACGCGGCCGATCTGCGGACCATCAAGGCGCTGCTCCTGAATGGCACCAACAAACCCAGCGACTGGCGCCATACCGCGACCGCGCCGCTGGACCCGCGCTACGGAGCGGGCGTGGTGAATGTCCTCCGCTCCTACGATCAGCTCAAAGGCGGAAAGCACGCACCGGGCGGCACCTTCACCACCGCGGCCTCCCTGTGCGGCTGGGCGAAGACCGCGATCACCGGCAATCCCCAAGCCGTCCACAGCTACACCTTCACCCTCAGCCCCAGCCTCGGCTCCCACTACGAAGTCTCCGCGACGCTCGTCTGGAATCGGAACGCGAACGAAACTGCGATCAAGAATCTCGACCTCGCCCTCTACGACACCGCGACCGGCGCGCCCGTGCTCGACGGCCTCAGCTCCAGCGTGGTGGATAACGTGGAGCACCTCTGGCGGCTGGCCTTGCCCCCGGGCACTTACCAACTGCGGGTGATCAAGAATGCGACGAGCGGATTACTCCTGCCGGATGAAACGTACGCGCTCGCCTTTCGCTTCACGCCGCAGTCCCCGCCCGGCGTGCGCATCACGAAATTTCCGGCCGGTGCCGATCCGCAGGTGGCTTTTGTGGCGCCGGGCGGATTCGGCTACCGCGTCGAGGCAAAATACGCCGCCGACGACGCCGTCACTCCCTGGAACCTCGTGGCCAGCGGCACCACGCACGCGAGCGGCACCACCGTCGTCTCGGACCCCGCGACGCTCGGGCAGCAGGGGCGCTTCTACCGCGTCGTGATCATCTATCCTTAGCGACGGCTTCTCTCCAGCCACGCATCGAGATTTGGGAAAATGCGGCAGGATCATCGTTTGGAGTTTGAAGTTTGGCGTTTGAAGTTTGGAGTTTAGCCCGCCGCAGGCGCGTTCGCGTCGGATGACGGGTGAACAATCCCGAGGCCGCTGCGCGGGGCTAAACTCCAAACTCCAAACGCCAAAGGAGCCAGAGCCGTTGCCCCAGACTTTTTCGACGCCCTCTGAGAGTGTCAGACAAAGGCCTCGGCCACCGCGTCGGCCATGAGCTTCCCGCGCCGCGTGAGCACCGCGCGCTCCGCGTGATCTTCGATGAACCCAAGCTCACGGATCTGCTGCAACTCCGCCGGCCAGCGCCCGAGGTCGTACAGGGAAACTCCTTCGCTGGTCCGCATTCCGAAGGCCGCTTTCTCCCCAGCGCGCGTCTGCTCGGAGAGGTTTTCCTCAAAGGCCGACGTGGCTTCCCCGGCCAGCACCCGCCGGGTGTATTCCACCGTGTCCGGGATCGCCTGCCAGCGGCGCAGGCCCACGGTGGAAAAGGCGCTCGGGCCGAAGCCGAGGTAGTCCGCACCGCGCCAGTAGGCGAGATTGTGCCGGGATTCGGAGCCGGGGCGCGCGTAGTTTGAGATCTCGTAATGGGCGAAGCCGGCGCCGGTCAGCGTGTCCATGGTGTGCTCGAAAAGATCCGCGTCCGCGTCCGCATCCTGCCGAAAGACGCCGCCCGTGAGTTTGCGGAAGTACTCCGTGTCCTCCTCGTAAGTGAGTCCGTAGCAGGAGATGTGTTGCGGCCCGAGCGCGATGGTCTGCGCGAGCGTCGCCTGCCATTGCGCGGGCGTCTGCCCCGGCACGCCGAACATGAGATCGATATTCAAGTTATCATGCCCCGCTGCGCGCAAAGTGGCGAACGTGGCCTCCGCCTGCGCCGCCGTGTGCGTGCGGCCGAGCGTTGTGAGCAACCCATCGTCCCACGATTGCACGCCGAGGCTCAGCCGCGTGATCCCGAGTTCGCGGAGCAGCCGCGCCTTGTCCTCGCGGATCGTCGCGGGGTTCGCTTCCAGATCCCATTCTTCGAGCGCGGAAAGATCGAGCCGCGCGCGCAGCCCGCCGAGTAAGTACTCGAGCTGCTCGCCAGTCAGCGCGCTCGGCGTGCCGCCGCCAAAGTAGATCGTGCGCGGCCGCAGCGTGCCGTTTTCCGCCGCCCGCTCCACGTCCCGGAGCAGCGCATCGAGGAAGGCTGTCGTCTTATTCTTCGACCCCACCTCCACGTAGAAACTGCAGTAAGGGCAGAGCTTCGGGCAAAAGGGGATGTGGAAGTAGAGATGCTCGATCAACGGGGCTATTGAAAAAGGGCACGATCCAAGCCCGACTGCTTGATGATGGAAATGATCGTCCCGACGGGGATTTCTCGACGATCCGCGGGGACGATGAACGTCCGGGCACTGGAGTTGCGAAACTTTTGGTGGCTCCCTCGCTGGCTCACGAAGACAAAGCCGTACTCCGCAAGCAGGCGCACCACTTCGCGCGAGCTTAGCCTCTTAGGCATGCACTTCCGCCTCGCCGACCTGCACCTCTTCGACGGCCTGCCATGAATCGGCGGGCGCGTCCTCGAAGTACAGTTCCACCGCTTCCTTCAGATTCCCGATGGCTTCCTCGACCGTCGATCCGAAGCTCGAAACTTCCACATTCAGGCATTGCGCCACGTAGTGTGGGGCTTCTTTGTGGATGCAATACTTGATCGTGCGCATGGCGGGAGGGTCGTGCGGAAAGGCCCGCGGAGCAAGCCGCTCAGTGCGCCGTCGCCTTCTCCGCGCCGAGGCCCGTTTCCGCGCGCACCGCGAGTTCGTCGAATTTCGCTTCCGCCTCTGGTTCGTGACTGCACAGCGTGCCGAGCACCGCGGCTAGGAAACCGAGCGGGATGCTCACGATCCCCGGATTCTTCAGCGGGAACCAGGGCGTCCCAGTGATCAGCGCTTTCCCCGCAGGGTCCATGACGCTCGGGCTGATCAGGATGAGCACGATGGAACTGATGAGCCCCACGGCCAGCCCGCAGCAGGCCCCCATCGTATTAAAGCGGCGCCAGAAGACCGAGAGGATGATCACCGGCAGATTTGCACTCGCCGCCACGGCAAAGGCCAGGCCGACGAGGAAGGCGACATTCAGCGCGCGCAGTTCGATCGCGAGGAAGATCGAGACCGCCCCGACCACGAAGGCCGTGATCCGCGCGATGCGCACCTCCTGGCCGGGCCGTTGCTCGCGGCCATGGTGCAGCACATTTGTGTAGAAATCGTGGGCAAAGCTCGTGCTCGCGCTCATCGTGAGGCCGGCGACCACCGCGAGGATGGTGGCAAAGGCGACCGCGCTGATGAAGGCGAAGAACCAATCGCCGCCGAGCACATGGGCGAGGATCGGCGCGACCATGTTGCCATCGGGCATATTCTTCGCATCGAGCGGGATCGCATCCATCGGCAGCGGGGTGGAGATTGGCAGGCCAGCGGCGGTCAGCGGATACTTCAGGAGCGTGGCCGCGCCGAAGCCGAAGAACGTGGTGAGAATGTAGAACACGCCAATGATCGCCGTGGCCCAGACCACCGAGACGCGCGCCGTCTTCGCATCCGGCACGGTGTAAAAGCGCACCAGGATGTGCGGCAGCCCCGCCGTGCCGAGCACCAGCCCGAGGGCCAGCGAGAGGAAGTCCCACGCGCCCCACGGATTCTTTTCCGTCGCGCCATAGGCCATGCCAGGATCGAGCAGATTCACCGGCGCTTTCGTCCCGGCATAGTCCGCCACGGACACGGCATTGAAGAACTCTACGAGGCTGTAGTTGTGTCTGCTCAGCACCATCCAGCTCAGCGCAAAGGCACCACCCATGAGCAGGATCGCCTTGATGATCTGCACCCACGTCGTCGCCAGCATTCCACCAAAGACCACATAGACGAGCATCAGCACGCCTACGCCGATCACCGCTGGCACAAAGTCCACGCCGATCAGCACCTTGATGATGCCCCCCGCGCCCACCATCTGCGCGATCATGTAGAAAGTGGAGACCGTGAGCGTGCTCAGCGACGCGAGCGCGCGCACGGGCCGCGGCTTCAGCCGATAGGCGAGCAGATCCGCCATGGTGTACTTACCCGCATTCCGCAGCGGCTCCGCGACGAGGAAGAGGACGGTCAGATAAGCCACCAGGAACCCCACCGAGTACATAAAGCCATCGTAACCTTTCAGACAGATGATCCCCGAGATCCCGAGAAAGCTCGCCGCGCTCATGTAATCACCCGCCACCGCCAGCCCATTCTGCCAGCCCTTAATACTGCGCCCCGCCGCGAAGTAAGCCGCCGAGCCCGTGGCCTTGCGCGCAGAAAAGTAAGTAATGACTAGCGTCAATCCGACAAACGCGAGAAACATGCCCAGAGCGGGCGTGAAGGTAATGGAGGCAAGCATTGGGGAAAGGGAATGGTGACTGGTGATTAGTGAATGGTGGTGGGGAGCTTGCGATCTACGGATCACCAGTCACTGGTGAATAGAGTGAATCGTGATTAGTGACTGGTGGATGGTGGTGAGGCTGGTTCTATCTACTTATCACCAGTCACTATTCACAGGCGCGGCTTCGGTGGCTTCAGCGGCTGGGGAAACGGGCGAGCAGGGCGACATTCATCTCGTCCCAGCGCCGGGCCGCGCGGACATACATGGCGCAGAGCACCCAGGTCATCACGAATTGCGAGAGCGCGAAGAGGTAAGCCCAGTTCACCTTGCCCAGCACCGGCGTCTTCATCAGCGCTGGGAAAAATCCGACCAGCACCGGCAGCGTCATGTAATAGACGAAAAAGAAAATGGTCGCCGGGATGATGAAGCGTCGCTTCGCCGCCTTCAGCGCCGCAAAGGCTGGATCCCGCGCGATCGCGCCCCAATCGTAAGGATTGCTGTCCTCATCCGCCGTGCGTTCGTGCGCGGGTTTCCGACCGGATCGACCGAGCGGTGCGACATCGGTGGGCCCGCCGCTGAGAGGGGTGAAATCGGCATCGTCTGGGGCGCTCATGGGCGCGGAAGCTAGCGACCCGCCCGCCCCTGCCGCAAGACGGAAAGCCAGTTGGGGTTCAACGTTTGGAGTTTGGCGTCCGGACTTCGGAGTTCAGCGTTTGACGTTTGGAGTTTGGAGTTTAGCTGCGCACAGCACCTTGGGCTCTCAGGATCGCCTCCTCTGCTCCCACCGCGCCTGCGGCGGGCTAAACGCCAAACGCCAAACTTCAAACGCCACACTCCCGCCGCCCGCCCGGCTCCGGGAGAAAGATGAACATTGCCCGCCCCGCAGCGTCTCTAAGACACTCCCCACGGCCCCCACTTGATGCTACACTCTCCTCCCATGTCCCGCCGCCACGGCTTCACCCTCCTCGAGATCATCATCGCCCTCGTCATCGGGCTCATGCTGGTCACCCTGGCCGTGCCGGGCGTGCAGGGGCTGCTCCGCGAGCAGGATCTGAAGCGAACCTTCGAGAGCTTTGACGAACTCGTCCACCGCGCCCAGGTCCGCAGCGTCACCGAGGGGCGCGCCTTCCGCATCGTCTTCGATGAAACGGGTGCCACCCTCCAGGTGAGCGATAACCGCGAAGGCGACGAAGAAGCGGAAGACGAGCGCTACGCCTTGACCGATAAGGAAACCCTCACCATCGACCGCTTCGCCGCCCTGGTGAAAGAGCCCCTCGCCGAGTGGCCCTTCTGGCGCAGCGGCACCTGCGAGCCCGTGAAGATCTCCTACAGCGGCCCCGCCGGGAGCTGGCTCGTGCAGTACGATCCGCTCACCGTGCGCGGCACCTTCCTGGAGCAGAATGTGAAATGAACGCGCGCTCCCACCCTGCGAGACCGCCCGGCTTCGTCCTCCTGGAAGTCATGCTCGCCGTCATGATCTTCTCCCTCGGCATCCTCTCCCTCGGCGCCTGCGTCAGCAATTGCCTCATGGCCGAGCGGCTCAAAGAGGAAGACGTGCGCGTCGGCCGGATGCTCGCCAATCGCATGGCCGAGATCGAGGCCCAGGCCATCCAGCTCGGCGACACCACCACCGAAGAGCTCAAAGGCATGTGCGAAGGCATGACCCTCAAGACCACGCGCACCCTCGTGAAAAAGAAAAACGAGAAGGGCCAGGACATCACCAATCTTTTCCTCATCAATCTCACCCTCAGTTGGCAGAGCGACGGCCAGCCCCAATCCCGCGAACTCCTGTTTTATGTCCACCCGAAGCGCCGCTAATCGAGCCTTCACCCTGCTCGAGGTCATGATCGCCACGCTGATCATCGCCCTCATGACCTTCGGCCTCTACCGCTTCATCACCTCCAATCTCCTCGCCCTCCAATACTCCACCGAGTTGCACGACGAACGCCAGTCCATGCATGCCCTCATCAAATTCCTCCAAGTCCAGCTCAACGACCTCGCCCCCAAAAAAGTCGGCGTCCTGACCGGCGCCCCCTTCAAATTTCAAAACCTCTCCAGCGACGAGATGACCTGGATCTGCCCCGCCGGCCACGGCCTCCTCACCGACGCCGCCGAGGAGGAGTACAGAGTGACCCTCGCCCTCCTGCCCGACAAGGAAACGAAAATCCTCGAACTCGGCCTCCGCCGCGAACCCGCCGGCGACGAAAACGACCAGCGCCTGAACGCCGACTTCTTCCAGCGCGGCTCCGGCCCGCAGAAGTACAATTGGCTGCCCCTCCTGAAAGGCGTCGCCGCCGTGAAGATCCGCTACTACGACCCCCGCCTGAACGCCGTCGTCGAGCGTTGGAACGACCTGAACGCCCGCCCCTCGCTAGTCATGATCTCCATCTGGCGGAACGCCGACGACCTCCCCTACGAAGCCGTCCTCCCCGTCCTCGCCGCCAAGCTGCAGCCCCAATAAAGCCCCCCTGCCGCACCGCCCTGGCAGCCTGTGGAAAAAACTCGTCGGGCCTCGGTGGATGGTGTCGCTCCGCGCGCCGTGAATCGCTCCGCGCGCAGCGCCACTCTGAGAGTCGGGCCTTCGGCGAGCGTTTGGCATGGCGCGCGGAGCAACGCCATCCACCGGCGCACGTGCTTCAACAGGCTGCCAGTCCTCCCAAGCCCAGCCGGGGACAGAGAGCCGGGACTTTTGGCGTTTGGAGTTTGGAGTTTTGCGTTTAACCGCGGGCAGCGGGCTGGGGATGGGTCACGCGTCGTCTGCAAGTGAGTGCGCCTTCGGTGGGGGTAAACTCCAAACGCCAAACTTCAAACTCCAAACGCTAACCTCCAAACGCCGATCGCTGTCGGATCCCGGCTCGATTCTGTCTGCTGTCCTTGGTTTTTTCCCCTGCTAGAGAGGAAAGGATGAACGCCTGCCTCCCGAAGTAGTCCACTGTGCCTCTGATGCGTCCCGCTCGCTGCCATGCTTCTGCCCTGCTCCTCGTGCTCTGGGCGCTGATCCTCCTCTCGGGGGCGGTCTTTGCTTATGCAAAATGGATCCAGGCGGACATCCAACTGCATGGGCAGGTGAATCGGGAGATCGAGGCGGGGGCGATGGGCCGCTCGGGGATGGCGCTGGCGCTGCATGAGCTGGTGAATAAGGAGACGGAGGGGCTGGACGAGGATTTTGCCGCGGATCTAGGGTTCCGCATCCGGATGATCAGTGAGGGGGGGAAGTTAAACATCAGCCTGCTGATCCAGGGGGAGCAGACGGAGCGGCTGGAGATCCTGAAGAAGTGGCTGGAGGGCCGGGGGCTGGACTATAAGGAGCGGGAGTCTTTTGTGGATTGCCTGCTGGACTATGTGGACGCAGATGATCTCAAGCACCTGAACGGGGTGGAGGATGACACGGACTACCAACCGCCAAATCGGGCGCTCCAAAGCATCGACGAGATCGAGCAGGTGGCGAATTCGGGGCCGCTGGCGCGGAGTCCGGGGTGGAAGGATGATCTGACGATGTTTAGCACGGGGCTGGATCTGAATGCGGCAAATGAGGACGTGCTGCGGCTGCTCGGGATCAGTGAGCCGTATATCGTGCGTTTTCTTCAGGCGCGGCGGGGGCGGGATGGGGTGGATGGGACGCCGGACGATCAACTGCTGGCGGACATGAAGCTCGTGGGCGCTTACCTGGGGCTGAATGACGTGCGGCTGAAGTCGCTCCAAGGTTTCATCACGCTGAAAGATCCGACGATGCGGATCATCTCGGAGGGGCGCTCGGGGAATGTCACTCGACAAGTGGAGGTGGTCGCCCGAAAAGATGGCGGACCTCCCCAGATCCTCCTTTGGAAAGAATGAAAAAAACCAGCGCGACTGCCGCGCTTATCACCCCTGATCTCGATGGCTGGCGGGTGGCCGGGAAGAAGTATGCGACGCTGGCGGAGGCGGTGGCTGCCGTTCCGGCGCCGGGGCGGCTGCATCTGGCGCTGCCCTGTCAGGATGTGCTGCTGGAGCGGATCAAGCTGCCGTCCACGGATCGTGCGGAGATCTCGGGGATGCTGCAGCTCCAACTGGAGAAAACGCTGCCGTATCCGGTGGAGGAGGTTTCCACGGACTTTCAGATCCTGGGGGAGGCGGAGAATGAATCGACGCTGCTCTCGGTGGCGGCGCACAGTGGGCAGCTCGACGATCTCTGCGAGCCGATGCGGGCGGTGGCGCGGTTGCCGGAGAAGATCACGCTTTTTGCGATGCACGTGGCGGCGGCGTGTCCGGCGGAGGAGGTGGTGCTGGCGATCTACCCGGAGCAGGGGAAGCTGGTGGCGGCGATCGTCGAGAATCGCAAGCTGGGGTGGGCGCAGACTTTCCCAGGGACGAATGTGGAGACGCTCCTGGAGGAACTGCCGCGGCTGCTCCTGCCGGCGGAGCTGGATGGGGTGCCGACGAATTTCTCGACGATCCGCCTGGCCAGCGATCTCGAACCGCTGGCGGCGTCGCTGGAGGAATTCTTCGGCCTGCCGGTGGAACTCGTCTCGCTGGACGGGCCGATGCCGGAGCCGCCGGGAAATCTACTGCCGCCGGCCTGGGTGGCCGATGCGCAACGCAGCGAGCGCTCCGACCGTCTCCGGCAGCAACTGCTGACGGGTGCGGTGATCTGGCTGCTGCTCGTGGCCGGGGCCTTTATCTATCTGGCGTGGCTGAAGAGCCAGGAGCGGAAGATCGCCGTGGAGCTCGCGGCGGCGCGGCCGGAGCTGGAGTACATCACCTCGCGCGAGGCCCGCTGGAATGCGCTGGCACCGGCCGTGAGTCCGGTGCGCTACACCGTGGAACTGCTCTACCAGCTCCACAAAAACCTCCCGAATCCGGAGGTGAAAATCACCGAGCTCGATCAGCAGCTCCTCCAGTGGAAGGTGACGGGCGAGGCGCCTTCCGCGGCGCTGGCGGTTGAATTTGTGGAGAAGCTGAAGAACGAAAAGGAACTGGGCGCGTGGCAGGTCAGCGCGGCGCCGCCGACGATCCTGCCAAATGAGCACGCGCAGTTTAGCATCTTCGGCAAGCAATGAAGGCGCAACTGACCCAACGCGAAAAGGTCCTCTCGATCGCCGTCGGTTCGGCGGCTTTCCTCTTCGTGAACTTTTTCGTGGTCGATTTTTTCCTGAAGAAAAAGGCCGCACTGGACCTCGGGATCGTCCGGCAGAAATCGCAGCTCGCGGCGACGCGCATGCGCTTCGCGGAAAAGGCGACCTGGCAGGAGCGCGAAGCCTGGCTAGTGGCGAAGCAGCCGAAGATCACCAATGAGGACTCCGCCGGGGTGCAACTGCTGGACCAGGTAAATAAGCTGGCCTCTGCGCAAGGCGTGGTCCTGGAAAATCCGGTGATCCGCCCGGCGGCGCGCCGTCCGGATACCGTGGCCATCTCCGTGGAGGTGGCCCTGAAGAGCCCGTGGAAATCGCTGGTCCCTTTCATGAGCGCGCTGCAGCAGCCAGATCAGTTCATGGTCCTGGAAAAGGCGAACCTCAAGATCGACTCCAAGGATCAGACGCAGATGGAGGCGCGTTTCACGGTCGCAAAATGGTATGCGCCGAAGTGACCGGAGCTGTTGATTGACACGTCTTCCCGCCAGCCGTCCATTTCCCTCATGAAACTCGCCCCGTCACTCCTACTCGCCGTCGCGGCTGTGGTCTCCACGGCGGAGTCTGCGATCCCCGAGCCTTTCCCCTCCACGCGCTACGAGGCGATGCTGGCGCAGTCGCCTTTTGCCCTCGCCACGCCAGTGGCGGCGCCGCCGGCACCGGCGGAGCGCGGGTTTGCGTCGGATTGGTACGTCACGGGCCTCGGCTACTTTGAGGAAAAGGATTACGTGTCGATCAAGTCGCGGGATCTTTCGACGAGCTTTTCGCTCTACGGCACGGAGCCGGTGAATGGGGTCTCGCTGGTCGGTGTCGAGTGGTCCAATGAGCGGGGCAAAAGCGCGGTGACGGTGAAGAAGGGCGAGGACACCGCGCGCATCGAATTTAACCAGGCCGAGTTGCAAACCACCGCGCCGACGCCGCTGCCAGGTGCGCAACCGGGCCTCCGCCCGGGTCAACCGCAGGGGGGAAATCGGCCGGTGGTGACGCCGATCCAAAATCAGCTCCCGGTGACCAGCCAGCCTGGGATCCCCGGTCGCGTCGGGATCCCGCGGCCAACCAGCGGTCCCGTGATTAGCCAGGCGCCACCTTTACCCGGCGCTCCGGCGGCGGGGCAAAACTCCGTGACTGGCGAGCAACTCACGGGCGGCGACAGTCGGCGGCGGATCCGGGTGATCAATCCACCGCGCTACGTCTCCGGGGACCAGAGGAGGGGATAGATTTGGGAGGAGTCGAGGCGGCTGCGGATGAACTCCGTCTGCGCCGCCGCGCCATTGGCCGCCTTCGGCTCATCGCCGATCGCCGAGCGCAGGATGGTGACGAAATTTTCCGCGTAAGCGCTCCCGCCCAGCCAGCGATCGGCCCGCGGGGGCCACGCGGTGACTTGCAGGCGCCCCTTTTCGGCGAGCGGCTGCCAGGCGCGGAGGGCGGGGTTCAGGGGCGCGCACAGCTCCCAGGATTTCGCGAGGGGCTGGCGGAGGACTTCGAGCTGGGCCGGGAGGGTGAGGCGGCTGAAGGGCACGGGGCGGGGAGCGTCTGGGGAGGCGAGCAAAATGGGGGTGCCGACTCGCCAGCGCACGGTGCGCGGGAGCAGGCGACGCCACGCCTGCCAGCGGGTGCGCTGGCGCTCGGTCTCTGCGGTCCAGTCGAAGAGCGCGGGGTCGATGAGCACCTCGTCGTAGCTGTGCGGGAAGCGGAAACCGAAGGTATCGAGGTCGGGCGTGACGAGCGGCAGGCGGCGGGCGAGGAGTGGCTTGGCGGCGGCGGCGGCTTCGAGCGCGGGCAGGCCGAAGCCTTCCTGGATGGAGGTGAAGACGACGGCTTCGCACTCGGCGAAGAGCGCCGCCACGGCCGCGCCGCTGCGAGCCGAGCCAATCTCCACCGGCCAGCCATGCTCGCGCGCGGCGGTCTGGAGCGCGCCGGCGTAAGGCATCTCGTCCGGTTCATCCGCGCCACCGGTGACGACGAGTCGGGCGGCTGGACGCAGCCAGCGCGTGAGGAGCAGGGCTTCGGCGATATTTTTCCGCCGGAGGATGCGGCACGGCATGAGCCACACGGGAGCGCCCGGCGGTGCGGTGCGGGGCGCGCCACCGTCCGCGCTGCGAGCGGCGTGCTGGACGGGATTTGGGAGCCAGTGAGCGCGCCGGGAAAAGTGGCGGCGGAGGATCGCGGCGTCGGCGGAATTGATGGCCACGTGGGCGATGCCGGGGCCGGCTGGCAGGATCGCGGCGGCGACGGCGCGCAGGGAGCGGAAGCCGCAGCGGCGGGCGTCTGCCCAGCGCGGCCACCGGTTGTCGCACCACCAGTCGTGATGCTGGGAAAGGAGCGGCAACTCGCGCTCGGCGCAGATTTCGGCGAGTTGCCGGGCGAGGAAAAGATTTCGTCCGAGGGCGAGATTGTGCGCCCAGACCAATCCCTCGCCGACCAAGCCCAAGCGCAATGCCTGCGCGACGCGCGCCTCGAGCGCGGCGGGTTCTTCGGTGTCGTCCTTGGCCCACGAGTCGAGGTAGCCGAGTGACGCTTCGACGAAGATCTCCACCGCCTGCGGCGCGACACTTTCGCGAAAAGTGCGCAGCCAATCGGCGTCCGGTTCCTCGCCGATGACGAACTTGGTGGCGACGCCGAGCCGCTTCACGAGATGCGGGGCCGCCAGCTCGATGACACGACGCACGCCTCCGGGACGCAGATGATAGTGGACGATGAAGAGATTCAAGAGCGCGGCGTTTTACCGCCCCGCATCCTTGCACGCGAGCCGGACGCTGCGCAGCATCGTCCGCTCATGGCGGATTTCTTTCAGACCGGCGCCATCGCCACGTTGCATCGACTCGGCCCGGCCCGCGTGCCGGAGCTGGAAGCGGGCTTGGTGGAGTTTGCCCTCGAGCGGCCCATGGCTCTGGTGCTGCCGTGTCACGTGCGCGATCTCGCCGGACGAGGGCTTGCGAAGATCGTCCGCGAGCTGACCGGAGTCCCCTATCTCAGCCAGATCGTCGTCGGCATCGACGGCGCGACGAAACGCAGCGACTGGCTCAAGGCGCGCGCCTTTTTCCGCACCCTGCCGCAGCCGACCACGCTGCTCTGGAACGACGGGCCACGCTTGCGCCGCCTGCTCAAAAAACTCGCGGCGCACGAACTGGCCGCCGGCCCCTCTGGCAAGGGGCGCAACGTGTGGCTGTGTCTCGGCGCGGTGCTCGCCGGTGAAGAGGCGCGCGTAGTCGCGGTTCATGATTGCGACATCCTCACCTACCACCGCGAGTTGCTGGCGCGGCTCTGCCATCCCGTCGCGCACCCGAGTCTGGGGTTCGATTTTTGCAAAGGTTACTACGCCCGCGTGACGGATCGGCTCAATGGCCGCGTGACGCGGCTGCTCGTCACGCCGCTGCTCCGGGCGCTGCGCAGTCTCGTCGGCGAGCATCCGCTGCTCGCGCATCTGGAGAGCTTCCGCTATCCGCTCGCGGGCGAGATTTGCCTCGAGGTCGATCTCGCGCGGCGGCTGCGCCTCCCGGCGGATTGGGCGCTCGAAGTCGGCGTGCTCGCGGAGGTCTTCCGCAATGCCGCGCCGCGGGCCATCTGCCAATCCGAGCTCTGCGACAACTACGATCACAAGCACCAGGAACTCTCGCCGCGCGACGCCAGCCACGGCCTGCACCGCATGGCCATCGACATCGCACGGTCGCTCTTCCATCGCCTCGCCGCGGAAGGCGTGCGCCTCGACCCCGGCCTGCTTGAGACGCTCCAGAGCGCCTATCTCCGCCAGGCGGAGGACACCCTCCGCAGCTCAGCGGCCGACGCTGCGATCAATGGGCTGAAGTATCCGCGGCACGATGAAGAAAGCGCCGTGGCGACCTTTGCCCGCAGCCTGCGCACCGCGGGTCGGGCTTTTCAAAAGGCCCCGCTGGGGTGTCCGCTGATCCCGAGTTGGAATCGGGTGGAATCCGCGCTGCCAAATTTTCTCGGGGAATTGCGTGAGGCAGTGCGCCTCGATAACGCCTGAGTCACCGCTACTTTTTCGCCCGAGCCACCAGCACCTGCCCGCGCTCGCGCTGCCAGTGGTAGCCAAAGGAAAATCCCAGCGCCCCCGGCTTCGCCGACTTGTACGCTTCTTCTAGATCCGCCTGATCATATTTCCCGAAGGTATCGCCGTGGCGGAAATAGGCACCGTAGAGATGCACGTCCCACTTCTTTGCGTCGAAGAAACGATAGGGGATGCCGGTGTCGTCCTGGAGGATCGCGCTGCTGTTTTGCAGGAGGAAATTGCGCGCTTTCGAGAAGCCCTCGCCGTGCATGAGATAGGACGCTGATTTCACCAGACTCACTGGCGAACCAAGCTGGCTACAGGCTTTCAGGAAAGCGCCATGATCGCCGCCATTCGAGAGATCCGTCTTGTAATAGGTGAGCGTCTGCTTTTTCCACCCGCCTTTGCTGAAGACGATCCGCACGCCATTCGCGAACAGCTTCACTTCATGAATCGCGCAGCCGGTGCGCGCGAGGAAGACGTAGAGCAGGGGCAGGGTGCCGCGCAGTTTCAGGCGCTCGAGATCGGTGCGCATGTCTTTGGTGATGAAGTAGTGCGTCCGCAGGATCGTGTGCAGCGAGCCGCGCAGGCTGTCCATTTCGAGGCCCACGGCGCCTTCTGGAATCGTGGTCACATCCGGCATGTCACCCACCGGCTCGATGCCGCAGAGGGCGTAGCTCGAGGCATTCGGGAAGAGGGTATTCGCGTAGAGAAAGTCCGGGCCACTGAAGAAATACTGCACCGGGGTAGTCGCCTTGTAGAGGTCGGGGATCTTCGTCAGCGCCCAGCCGCGGATGGCGCCGAGCTGGCGCCGATCCATCTTTGCCCAGGAAGCGTCGAGCGATTTGGCGTGCTTTTGCCACCAGGCCGACGCGGTCAGCGGGGCGAGCTTTGCGTCCTTCACCGGCAGGCCGGCGAGGAAGCGGGCTTGCTCATCGGGCGATTGAGCGAGGGTCGTGGCGGCGGTGATGATGATGAGCAGTGCGCTCAGCAGGAGTCCTCGGGTGTTCATTCCTTCTTAACGGTAGTTCGCGGAGTAGCCAGGATCAGAGTCGATTCCGAAGGATGCCAGCGGTAGCCGAAGCCAAAATCAAGCCTTGCCGCATTCGCCCGACTGTAGAGCTCGGTGAGCGGCGGTTGCTCGTGCTCGGCGAAAAGCTCGATCGGCCCTGGGTAACTGCCGAAAAGTCGCGTCGTCCAGCCTGCAGAAGGGAAGTGTTTGATCGGGATGCCGGAGTCGTCCTCGACGAGCGCGCGGGTGTGGGTGAGGAGGAAGTCGCGCGCCGTGGAGAAGCCCTCGCCGTGCATGAGATAAGAGGCCGCCTTCAGCAGGCTCACGCCGGTCCCGAGTCCGTCGCAAAATTTCACGAAGCCGGGGTTGGCCTTGATCCCGCCATTCGAGAGATCCGTGGTGAAATAGTAGAGCGTCTGCTCCTGCCCGCTCGGGCCGAAGAAGACGATGCGCGCGCCGTTCGTCGCCGACTTGCCGGTCGTGAGCGCGCCGTCTTTGTCGAGGCCAACAAACTCGGTGCGCTCGATCCGGCAACCGGCGCGCGCAAGGAAGACATAGATCACCGGCAGGGTGCCGCTGAGCTGCGTATTCGTGAGATCGACCCGCATGTCCTTGGTGATGAAGAAGGAGAAACGCAGGACGGAATTGAGGGACTTGCGGAGATTTGCGAGCGAGGCGGCCAGCGTGGCCGGCGGGAGTTGCGCGAGATTGGGCACCGGGCCCACGGGCTCCAATCCGGCGAGCACGTAGGTGGAGGCTTTCGGAAAAAAGGTGTGCGCGTAGAGCGCATCCGGTCCGCTGAAGAAATAGAAGAGCGGTGCCTGCCCGCCATGCGCTGCGGGCATGAAGGTGGTGGCCCAGGCGCGGATCTTCGCGAGCTGCCGCGTCTCGAGATCGCGCCATGCGGTGTCAAACTCCGTGGCGTGCGTGACCCACGCTTCATCGCGGCTCAGATGCTCCAGCGCCGTCCCGCGCACCGGCACGCCGGCGAGGAAAAGCGCGGTTTCATTTGGCGTCGGCGATTGCGCGCGGGCGACGGAGACGGTGCAGACCGCGATCACCACGCGGATAGAAAGGTGGGCAAAAAATTTACGCGTCATTGGTTCTCCGGATCACTGGTGATTCTCCCGATCGCTGCGGTCTTTGGGGAAAAGAAATACACTGCCAAGCCCGCGGCCATCGTCGCGAGGCCGGCGAGCGACTCCCGCGGATTTGAGCGCAGGATGTGCGCCATCATCCACGCGGAGATCGCCAGGAAGATGAGCGGCGTGAAGGGGTAGCCCCACGTCTTGTAAGGACGCGGCAGCTCGGGCCGAGTCCAGCGCAGCACGATGACGCCGAGCACCGTGGCAAACGAACTGACGATGAGACTGAACTGCACGTAGGTGAGCACTTTCGCAAAACTCGCCGTGAGCAGCAGCCCGCTGGCGATCGCCGCCTGCATGAGCACGGCCCGCGCGGGAATGCCGTGCGCCGTGCGCCGGCCCAGCCAGCGGAGCGCGTGCAGATCTTCGCCCATGGCCATGGTCACGCGCGGCCCCGTCCACATCATCGCGCTGATCGCCGAGACCAGCCCCGCGCAGATGAGCACGGCCATGATCTTCGCCCCCGCCGCGCCGAAGATGTGCGTGCCGGCCACCAGCGCGACCTCCACCTTGCCCGCCATCTCCGCGGTGGGAGTACTGCGGAGAAAAGCGGCATTCAGCGCGAGATAGAGCACGGCGACCACGGCTGTGCCGAGGCCAAGCGAGAGCGGGAGATTGCGCGCCGGATCGCGCACTTCGCCGACGATGTACACGGAACCATTCCAGCCCGAGTAGGCATACATGACATAGACGAGGCTCACCGCGAAGGGGCCGCTGGTGATGAGCCGCAGATCGCCCGGCGCGGGCAGAAAGGAGATGGGCTGCGCCTGCGGCAAAAGAAAACCAGCCGCGACGATGGTCACGATGAGCGCGATCTTCAGCAGCGTGGCGCCATTTTGAAACGCACTCCCGACCTTCAGATCGCCGAGCAGGATCAGCGTGATCACCCACACCACCCCGAGCGAGAGCGACACCGCCGGCACGCCCGGCAGCACCGCGCCGAGATATTTTCCGAAAGCCATGGCCGCCAGCGCGACCGGCGCCGCGAAGCCGACGGTGGCCGAGATCCAGCCCGCGAGAAAGCCCGCCGCCGGATGATAGATGACGCTGAGGAAATGATACTCGCCGCCGGAGCGAGGGAGCGCCGCGGCGAGTTCGCCGTAGCAAAGCGCGCCGCAGAGCGCGCACAGGCCACCGACTGCCCAGAGCGCCATGATCGCAAAGCCCGTGGGCAGATCCCCCACTTGAAATCCGAGACTCGTGAAGACGCCGGTCCCGATCATGTCCGCGATGACGATGCAGGTCGCGGTGAGAAGAGAGACGGTGCGCAAGGAGTGCAGAGATGAAGGCCTAGCGACAAACGTCGCCGCCGTCGAAAGCGAACTGCGCTCGGCAAGGTGCCGTCATCCCTGGCGCCGTCCGCCGAGCCAGACCATCACGACCGCGACCACCGCCGCAATCGCAGCCGCGACGAGGGCATTGGTGACCGATCCTGAGTTTGGGAAAAAGTAGTCCGCGGCGAAGATCCCCACGCCCACCGCGACGACCCAGGTGAGGAGCTGGTAATGGGAAGGACGGCGAGGATTCACGAGGGTAGCATGCACCGGGGCAGGGAAGACGAGGGAGGAGTTTTTTACCGCGCCAGGCCCGGGCCGCGCTCCAGATATTCCGCCCAGCGCGCACCGACCACTGCCGGCGCGAAGACGCGGTCGTAGGCTGCGCGCTGACGTCGCCGGGAGGCCGCGCCGGAGCGGATCGCGTCGGCTAGTTCGCGCACGGCGCTGGCCAATCCGGCGTCATCCACATCCCCCGGAACCAGGCGCACGCAATCCGGCTCCAGCGCCAACTCGCGGGTGCCGCCCTGATCGGTGGCCAGCCAGGGCAAGCCTGCGGACATGCCTTCGATGAGGCTCAGCGGCATTCCCTCATTGTGCGTGGAAGGCAGCACCACCGCGTCCAGACTGCGCAGGATCGCCGCATGTTCCGCCGCTCCCGCGTAAGCTCCGTGATAGATGACGCGCGGCTGGCCCGCGAAAGATTCCGGCGGATACGCGGGCCCCGCGCCATGCACGTGCCACTCCACATCCGCGAGCGCCGGTTCCGCCGCCAGCCGAAGGACGCGGTCCACGCCCTTTTCCGGAATCAAACGACCGACGAAGCCAAACCGGACGGGCGCGACTTTATCCGCTGCACGCTCTTGGACCTCTCCGCCAGACATGGGACACGCCGCCAGGTAGGGCAGGAAAAGCACGTCGCGCCGCCCGCTGTTTTCGCCGATCGCCGCCGCCGTGGCGCGGCTGCACGCCACCAGCTCGCCCGCTTCCTCCAGCACCCGGCGAAATTCCGCCGACCACGTGCTCCGTTCCGTCGCATCCGCCGCCGTGTGGTGGTGATGCACGCACCGCGTCGTCGGTCCCGCCGCACGCCAGACGTGGCGCGCGAGACCGCTCTGCCCATTCGTGTAAATCACGTCCCACTGCACGCGGCGCAGGCGCAACAGGCGCCACTTCAGCCAGAGCAACTTGACCGCCGCCGGGGCGCTGCCCCGCGCGATGGGCAGCTCTTCCAGACGCACTCCGGCCGCCACCAACTCCCGCCGCAAGGGCGCGCCGAGCGAGTGACTGGTCGTGAGCAAAGTCACCCGATGACCGCGGGTGGCCATCAGCGCGGCCACGCCGACTACGTGGCGCTCCATGCCGCCGTAGGTCGCCATCTGCGGAGCGTAAACTAAAAGATCCATGCGTGGGGAAGACGTCTATCGATGCAGCGTGCGAATGTCTCGCCGACGTCGTCGCAGAATTCGCTCAGGCCATCGGAATCGTCGGGGCTTGCCGCAGACTCAGGTGGCAGCGGGCGCAGGATCAGGGTCGTAGTTCAGATTCGGGCCGAGCCAGCGTTCGACTTCCGTTACGGTCATGCCTTTGCGGACGTGGTAGTCGGCGACTTGGTCGCGGTCGATCTTGCCGAGGCCGAAGTAGCGGGCCTGCGGATGCGCGAAGTAGAGACCGCTGACACTCGAGCCGGGCCACATGGCGAAGTTTTCGGTGACCTTGATGCCGGTGTTTTTCTCCACGTCGAGGAGCTGCCAGAGCGTGCCTTTTTCCGTGTGATCCGGGCACGCGGGGTAACCGGCGGCGGGGCGGATGCCGCGATACTTTTCTTCGATCAGATCGTCGGTGCTCAGACCCTCCATCTTACCAAAGCCCCATTCGTCGCGGGTGTGTTTGTGGAGGTATTCGGCGCAGGCTTCGGCGAGCCGATCCGCGAGGGCTTCGGCCATGATGGCGTTGTAGTCGTCGTGATCAGCTTTGAATTTTTCGACGACTTCTTTCAGCCCGATGCCCGTGGTCACGGCAAACGCTCCGATGTGATCGGCGAGTATTGGCGTGACGGATTTCGGCGCGATGAAATCGGCGAGTGAGCGTTGCGGTTCGCCGGCTTCCTTGACCATTTGCTGGCGGAGAAAGTGGAACCTCGTCAGCACCTTGGTGCGCGTTTCGTCGGTGTAGAGTTCGACGTCGTCGCCATCCGCGTTCGCCGGAAAGATGCCGTACACGGCGTTCGCGGAGATGAGCTTGTCGGCGATGAGGCGGTCGAGGAGTTTCTGGGCATCGGCGAAAACCTTGCGCGCCTGCTCACCGTATTTTTCGTGCTGCAAGATGGACGGATAGACGCCGCGCAGTTCCCAGGTGTGGAAGAAGGGAGACCAATCGATGTAGTCGCGGAGCGTCGTGAGCGGAAAATCCTTGAGGACCCGCACGCCGGTGAATTCCGGCTGCGCGATATCCTCCGTGCGCCACTCGATCGGCGTGCGATTCGCCCGTGCGGTTTCGAGCGCGATGAGCTTTTGCTTCGGGCCGGCGTGCTGTTGACGGAGCTTCTCGTAGTCGGCGCGGTGCTGCGTCACGAAGGCCACCTTGGCTTCCTTGTTCAGCAGCGTGGTGGTCACGGGCACGGCGCGGCTGGCGTCGAGCACATGCACCACAGGCTCACTGTAATACTGCGCAATCTTCACCGCGGTGTGCGCGCGGCTCGTCGTCGCACCACCGATGAGCAGCGGGATTTTCATCCCCGTGCGCTCCATCTCTTTCGCGACATGCACCATCTCGTCGAGCGATGGAGTGATGAGGCCGCTCAGTCCGATGAGGTCGGCATTCTCTTCCTTGGCGCGCGCCAAAATCTTCTCGCACGACACCATCACGCCCATGTCGATGACCTCGTAGTTATTACACGCGAGCACCACACCCACGATGTTCTTGCCGATGTCATGGACGTCGCCCTTCACCGTCGCGAGCACGATCTTGCCTTGGGCTTTCACGGCCTCCCCGCGCGCCGCCATCTCGGCTTTTTCCGCCTCCATGAAGGGGGTGAGATAGGCCACGGCTTTCTTCATCACGCGCGCGGATTTCACCACCTGCGGCAGGAACATTTTCCCCGCGCCGAAAAGATCGCCGACCACGCTCATGCCGTCCATGAGCGGTCCTTCGATGACCAGCAGCGGCTTGCCGAGCTTGGCCCGCGCTTCTTCCGTATCGAGGTCGATGAAGGCGTCGATGCCCTTGACCAGCGAATGCGAGAGTCGCTCCTCGACCGTGCCCTTGCGCCATTCCTCTTCCTTCTTCGCCACGGCCGCGCCGCTCGCGCCCGCGCTGGCGAGCTTCAGCTTCTCGCCGTGATCGACGAGCCGCTCGGTGGCGTCGGGACGGCGATTGAGCAGCACATCCTCGACGAGCACTTTCAATTCCGGCTCGATCTCTTCATACACTTCGAGCATGCCGGCATTGACGATGCCCATGTCCATGCCCGCCTGGATCGCGTGGTAAAGAAACGCCGAGTGCATGGCCTCGCGCACATGGTTATTGCCGCGGAAGCTGAACGAGATGTTCGAGACACCGCCGCTGATTTTCGCGTGCGGCAGGTTCGCTTTGATCCAGCGCGTGGCCTCGATGAAATCGACGGCGTAGTTGTTGTGCTCCTCGATGCCGGTCGCGACGGTGAGGATGTTCGGATCGAAGATGATGTCCTCCGGCGCCAGGCCGACTTCGTCCACGAGGATGCGGTAGGCGCGTTCGCAAATGCGGATTTTCTCCGCGTAAGTGGCGGCCTGTCCGTTTTCGTCGAAGGCCATCACGACGACCGCCGCGCCGTATTTCAGCACCGCCCGCGCCTGCTCGCGGAAGGCGTCCTCGCCGCCCTTGAGCGAGATGGAATTCACGATGCCTTTGCCTTGCAGACATTTCAGGCCGGCCTCGATCACTTCCCACTTCGACGAGTCCACCATGAAGGGCACCTTCGCGACTTCCGGCTCGCTGCCGAGGAGTTGGAGGAAACGCGACATCGCCGCGACGCCGTCGATCATGCCCTCGTCCATGCAGATATCGATGACGTTCGCGCCGTTCTCCACCTGCTGGCGCGCGATGGCCACGGCGTCCTCGTAGTTCCCGTCCTTGATCAGCTTCGCAAACTTCGGCGAACCCGCGACGTTCGTGCGCTCGCCGATCAGGAGGAAGTTGCCGATCTGCTGCGTGAATGGCTGCGAGCCCGACAGACGCAGCGGGAGCGCTGCGCCGGTGGAAAATTTCGTCTCCTCCCACGGCTCGCGCGGCGGACGATTCGCCAGCGCCTTTGCGATCGCCGCGATGTGCTCCGGCGTATTGCCGCAGCAGCCGCCGGCGATGTTGATCAAGCCCGTCTGCGCGAAGTCGCCGAGCCAGCGGCCCATGTCCGCGGGTTCGAGATCGAAGCCAGTGGGCGCGAGCGGATTTGGCAGGCCGGCATTCGGGTAGCAGGAAATCGCGGCCTTTGAGCGCGTCGAGAGTTCCTCCAAAAACGGCCGCATCAGATCCGGCCCGAGCGAGCAATTCAGCCCGACCGAGAGCGGCTTCACATGCTTCACGGCATTCCAAAACGCCTCCACCGTCTGCGCCGAAATCATCGTTTCCCCACCACGCCCGACCGCCGCGGAGATCGAGATCGGCAGCCGCACTTTGTCTTTCTCAAAGACCTCCTGAATCGCGACCAGCGCCGCCTTGGCGTTCAGCGAATCGAAGATCGTCTCGACGAGCAAAATGTCCGAGCCGCCCGCGATGAGCGCCCGCACTTGCTGGATGTAGGCCGCTTTCACCTGACCGAAAGTGACCACGCGGAATCCCGCGTCGTCCGCGTCCGGCGAGTTCGATAGCGAGACCGTGAGCGGCCCGATCGCACCCGCCACGAAGCGTTGCTTGCCGTCCTGGTTGGCCACGCGATCCGCCCACTCGCGACACTGCCGCGCGGAGGTCTCATTGATCTCCCACGCGAGGTCGCCCAGGAATTTGTCCTCGATGATCTTCTGGTAAAACGCCGGGTCTTTCCGCCCGCCGCGCTCCCGCGGATCTTCGACGAAAAACTCGCTCTGCCCGATGCTCGTCGCCGAGAAAGTATTCGTCTCGATGATATCCGCGCCGGCCTCTAGGAAGCGCCGGTGGATGTCGCAGATCATGTCCGGCTGCGTGAGGGAAAAGAGGTCGCCGTTGTTCAGCAGATCCTTGTCGGCATCCAGGAAGCGCGTGCCGCGCATGTCGGCCTCCGTTTTCCCATAAGCGCGGATCGTCGTCCCCATCGCGCCGTCGATGATGGCGATGCGTTCGCGGAGGATTTTTTCGAGCGGGTGCAGGTCGGACATGGTTACGCGAAAGGAATCACAGAGTGTGCCGCGGCTCAAGGGACGAATAAACGTATCATGATGGGAAGATGCGTGCAGTGCGGAGACCTAAATGGGTGGTCGCTCAACTTCGCGGTGGAATAGCGCGCAGGCTTATCGTCATGCTCGCGCCCCGCATGAAATTCCTCCCTCTCCTGCTCGCTCCGCTGACCATCCTCGCCGAACCGCTGCCACCATTCCAGATGTCGATCGAGCGCCTCGATCCGGCGCTCGACAAACTCATCCCGCCAAACGCGCAGGTGGAGAAATGCGCGGAGGGCTTCAACTGGTCGGAAGGCCCGACATGGTTCAAGGGCTCGGTCGTCTTCTCCGATGTGCCGGAGAACGTGATCTTCCAATGGAAACCCGGCGCGACGGTGGCCACGCAGTTCCTTAAGCCGAGCGGTATGCTCACGCCGCAGCCGGGCTTCCGCGAGCAGGGCTCGAATGGCCTCGCCGTCGATGCCGAAGGTCGGCTGCTCATCTGCCAGCACGGCGAGCGGCGGATCGCGCGGCTGAATGTGGACGGAACGCTGACCGCGCTTGCGGATCGCTACGAGGGCAAGCGCTTCAACAGCCCGAACGATCTCGCGTTGCGCAAGAACGGCGAGATCTACTTCACCGACCCGCCCTATGGCCTCGAAGGCGGCAACAAGTCGCCGCTCAAGGAACTCGCGTGGAACGGCGTCTATCGCCTCGCGAAAGACGGCAAAGTTTCGCTGCTCGTGAAAGATCTGACCTTCCCGAATGGCATCGCCTTTTCCCCGGACGAGAAAATCCTCTACGTCGCGGTCAGCGATCCGAAGCAAACGCAGATCATGGCTTACGACGTGCAGGCCGATGGCGGCGTGGCCAATGGGCGGGTCTTCTTCAATGCCCAACCGCTGAAGGACACCGGACGCAAAGGCGGCTGCGACGGCATGAAAGTGGACGCGCAGGGGAACGCCTGGGCCACCGGCCCCGGCGGTGTGCTGGTGATCTCCCCGGCGGGGAAACATCTCGGCACCGTGATGACTGGCAACAACACCGGCAACTGCGCCTGGGGCGACGACGGCTCCACGCTGTACATCACGGCCGACATGTACTTCGTGAAGGTGAAGACGGCCACGAAAGGCGCGGGCTGGTGACTCCAGTGACTGGCGGCGTGAGATTGAACACCCCGCTGCTGTCATCCTGAGCGAAGTCGAAGGATCTCACGCATCCGGGGGCAGCGGTGGTGCGGGGCTTCACCGTCACTCCGCAACGCAGTCGCTCGTCTTGCTGGGACATTCTCCGACTCCGCTCCCCACGCGATGGCAGGCACTTTCCGTTCTCCCTGCTCGTCACCGCCTCAGACACATTCTGTCGGCGGATGCTTTGACATGAGTCCGAGTGAAATGCAGATGGATCGGTGGACCCTCCTGAGAAGTCAGCGGATGCCGAGCGCCGGGCGATGCACGCCGCGGACGGACCAGGCGAATAGACCCAGGCTCAGTGCGGTGCCGGCGAGGATCATGAGGCGCGTGAACCATGACGCGGAGGCGGCGGCTTTGGCCTTAAGTCCGATCTGCAGGTCGGCCCAATTATCCACCGCGACGCTTCGGCTGAAGGTAATCAGGCGGCCTTGTTCCGGGATGCTGGCCTGGATCGTGGCGGGATTCGTGACTGCGGCGTCCTGCTGCTGGATCAGCCGCTCGGCGCAGCGCATCAGCGCGGCGTTTTCGTCCGCCGGGTTGCGGTCCATGAATTGTTTC
>JANNXQ010000005.1:0-18829 GCA_031409655.1 Chthoniobacteraceae bacterium
GATCGTGTCCGTCACCGCGCTGCGCGATGCGCCGGGCGGGATCATCGGCTATCTGCTCATCGGGACGGATAACACCGCGCGCAAGCAGGTCGAGGCGGACCAGAAGCAGCTCGATCAGCGGCTGCGCGACCAGCAGTTTTACACGCGCTCGCTCATCGAATCGAACATTGACGCGCTGATGACGACCGATCCGGCGGGCATCATCACCGACGTGAACAAACAGATGGAGGCGCTCACCGGCTGCACGCGCGATGAGCTGATCGGCGCGCCGTTCAAGAGCTACTTCACCGACCCGGAGCGGGCCGAGGCGGGGATCAAGCTGGTGCTGAGCGAAAAGAAGGTCACCGATTACGAACTAACCGCACGCGCCCGGGATGCGAAGGAGACGGTGGTTTCCTACAACGCGACCACCTTCTACGACCGGGATCGGAAGCTGCAAGGCGTGTTCGCCGCCGCGCGGGATGTCACCGAACGGAAGCAGGCAGAGCAGGAACTTTCCGAAAAAGCGCGGCTGCTCGATCTGAGCAACGACGCGATCATCGTGCGGGATCTCGATGACCAGATCAGTTCCTGGAACAAGGGCGCGGAGAATCTCTATGGCTGGACTTGCGAGGAAGTGCTGGGGAAGCACCTCGACACGCTGCTCCAGACGGAATTTCCCAAGCCGATGACGGAGATCCTCGAGCAACTGCACAGCGAGGGACAGTTCAGCGGCGAGTTGGTGCAGGTCGCGCGAAATGGCCGGAGGGTGGCCGCGCTTTGTCGCTGGGTTTTGGATCGCGGCACGGAGTCGATCCTGACGAGTTACACGGATATCACCGAACGCCGCATGCTGGAAGAGTCACTGGCCGCGCGCGCTGCGGACCTGGTCCGGGCGGATCGCAGCAAGGATGAATTTCTCGCCATGCTCGCGCATGAGTTGCGCAATCCGCTCGCGCCGCTGCGCAATGCCGCGGAGGTCCTGCAGACGGAGGGCGCGAGCGCCGAGGAGTGCGGGCACGCGCAGGACATCATCCGCCGGCAGATTGAAAACATGACGCGAATGATCGACGACCTGCTCGATGTCTCGCGCATCACCGAGGGGAAGATCGAGCTGCGCCGGCAACCGGTGGCGCTCGCGGACATCCTCACCGCCGCAGCCAGCGTGGCGCGCTCCGGGATCTCGGCCCGGCGCCAGGAGCTGGCCCTTTCGCTGCCCCGCGAGGCGATCTTTCTGAGTGCGGATGCCACGCGGCTCGAGCAGGTCTTCGGCAATCTCCTCGGCAATGCCTGCAAATACAGCGACGCCGGCTCGACCATTTCACTGAGCGCCGAACGCGCTCCGGCCACGGGAACGGAACCGGCGGAAGTCATCGTGCGCGTGCGCGACACCGGCATGGGCATCGCGCCGGAACTGCTGCCGCACATCTTCGATCTCTTCGTGCAAGCCACTCGCGCGCTCGACCGCGCGCATGGCGGCCTCGGCATCGGCCTCACGCTCGTGCAGCGGCTCGTGAAGCTGCACGGCGGCAGCGTCGAGGCGTGCAGCGCAGGACTCGGTCACGGCAGCGAATTCATCGTGCGTCTGCCGACCCTGGCCGCGCCGCCCGCCGAACTTTCTCCGCCCACGGTGCCGTCGGCGCACGAGGCGCCCCGCCGCATCCTCATCGTGGACGACAACGAAGACTCCACCCGCAGCATGGCGATCCTCCAGCGCCGGCGCGGCCATGAAACGCGCACCGCTTTCACCGGCCCGGATGCCGTCGCCGTCGCCGCCGAATTTTTGCCCGAAGTCGTCCTGCTGGACATCGGTCTGCCCGGCATGGATGGCTTTGAAGTCGCCCGCCGCCTGCGCGCCATGCCCGCGCTGGCCGGCGCCTTCCTCGTGGCGATGAGCGGCTACGGCAGTAATGAAGACCGCGTCGAGGCACGCGCCGCCGGCTTCGACGAATACCTGGTCAAGCCCGTGGATCTCACCGTCCTGCGCACCTGGCTGCGGAGCCGGTCTTGAGCGGCGGCTTTTGGTAGAACAACACCCTCAGTCCCGCGGCGATTGACCGCTCACAGCGTCGGATTCGATCAGCGTGCCGTCCATCGCCACGGCGGCGGCGTGGATGTGTTTCATGGCGGGTTGATTCTTGGGGAAGTTAGCGGAAAAGATTTCGGATTCTTCCGCCGAGTTTTTGCAGGCTGCGGTCGAGGTGGAGATCGTGGAAATGTTCGACGCCATCCCTGACCGTGCTGGTGCCGCTTTCGACTAGGCGATCCGCGTTTCGCCGGACGGGCGCTGCGATGCTGTGCAGCCGGTCCTGAATTTCTTCGAGCAGGCGGGTCGCGCGACTTTCGATCGGGCGCGGTTGCAGCGCGCGGATGAGAAGACCGGCGGCGAGACCGCAGCCGATCGCGAAGATCAGGGACTGCGTTGGGTTTTCGCGCGTGAAGCGATTGAGCTTCGACGCGCATTCGGTGGTGGCACTGGATGGTGTGTTCATGGATTGGATGAGCGGTTGGTTTTTTCGGGGCAGAGTTCCCACGCTTTGAGCAGGCCGAGGAAGAGCAGCGCCGGTCGCACCAGCGTGAAGGCGATGGCGGCGAGCGCGCCAACGATCGCGCTGATGGGAAGTAGATTGATGAGAAATCCCGCGCCAAACGCGGACGCGACGGCCTTCGCGGGTTCGCGGCGTGCAAAGGCGTCGGCGTGGCGAAGCCACGAGCGATCAGCGGCGGGATGCGGGGTGATTTTTTCGGAGTCAGTCATATTCATTTTTCTGAAAGCGTCGGGAACTAGCGGACGGCATCCTGGATGGCGTCACCCGCTTTTTGCGCAGCGTCCTCGATGGAATTGCCCACGCGCTTTGCGGCGTCTTCCACCTTGTCCGCGCCGGATCGCGCATCGACCGGGCCCGACGTGGTGAGCGGCGCTTTAGCCTGCGCCACGGTAAAGCGCGCCATTTCCGCCGCGCGATACGTCTGGAGATTTTTCAATTTCACCGCGGCCTCTTCCCGACTGTCGCCGGTCCGCTTCGCCACGAGTTCCTCGAGTTCGGCAATTTCGCCTTCAAGTTCCGCGAGCGCCTTTTTCACGGTCGCGTGATTGGCCGCGGTCGGCTCGCGATCATACAAATCGACTACCGAGCCGAGCCGCGAAGTTTCCAGCGTCCGCGTCTTTGCCACGGGCTCTGCGAGCGGCGCGGGCGGTTCGATTTGCACCACCACGGTTTTGCGCTCGCAACCCGCGGCGGCAAATGTGGCGGCAACAGCGATCAGGGCGAATGTGCGTGGAGTCATGCCAGTCCCATCGCGAGCGACCCTGTCGGCGGCTGCATGTTTTTTTTGAAAATGCCGCGTCACATTTCCGCATTTGCCACGACCGAATCCGGCGCGGGACGCGATAAGAGGGCATGAACACGTTACACACCTTCACTTTCGATGGCTCCTGGCACCAAATCAAAGGCCAGCTCCGGCAGAAATTTGCGCTCCTCACCGACGACGATCTCGAATTCCTGGAAGGCAAAGGCGAAGAATTGCTCGGTCGTTTGCAGACCAAACTCGGCCTCACGAAAGACGCGCTAATCGCCCTGCTCAACCAATTGAAGGAAGCCGGAACGGAGTTCGCCGGGGATGTGAAAGCGACCGTCGCGGGAGCCGCCGAAGAGGCCTACGCACAGACGCGCCAGCGCGTTCGCACGCTGCGCGAAGAGGCGGAGGATTACGTGAGCCAGCAGCCGCGCAAAGCCCTGCTGACGGCCCTCGCCGCGGGGTTTGTCGCCGGCCTTCTCATGCGGCGGTAGTTGATGATTGTCCGACCATTGGAACGATGGCGAAATCGACCATCGCGCCAATCGAGGCGCGAGAACCTTGTTACTTCCGGCGCCCGCATTCGATCTCCGGCGCGTCGGTGTCGCTCCCACCCTGCGCGAGATGCTCGCGGGCGAGTTCGGCGAGGTGTTCGTAGTCCTTGCGAATCGATCCCAACTCTTCCTCCGATAGCTCTTCGAGATTGAGCAGCGCAACGTGCGCGCCCTGGGTCGCGCGGATCAATTCGTCGAGCTTGATCTGAATGGCCTGAGTGTCGCGGTTCTGGCTGTTTTGGATGAGGAAAACCATCAGGAAGGTGATGATCGTGGTGCTCGTGTTGATGATGAGCTGCCAGGTGTCGCTGAACCCGAAAACCGGCCCGGTGATGAGCCACAGGACGATCATCCCAAACGCGATGGCGAACGCGATCGGTCGTCCAGTCATGATCGCGCACCACTGCGCGAGCCGCTTGAAGGTGGAGGCTGGGCTGGGCTTCGCGACCATTATCCCTCAATCGTCGGGTTATCGATGCCCAAAGCCCCCGCCAAATCGGTCAGGTGCTCCTGCTCTTGGGCGATGATTTTTCGCAACACTTCGCTCAACCCAAACTCGCCCATCGCCTCCGCCTGCCGAATCCTTTCGCGGTAATGGAGGATGGTCACTCGTTCGTTTTCGAGATCGTAGCGCAACATGTCCTCCGCCTTGTCGGACATTTTCACTTCCTTCGGCATCGTCGCGGGAGTGCCGTTGAAGTAATCGACCTGCTTGGCGATCTGCATGGCGTGGCTGAGTTCCTCGGTGGCGTGGACCGCCAGCTCCCGCGCGATGTCCGAAAATGCCGCGCCTTTAATCGTCTGACTGTAAACTGTGTACGCAATAATGGCTTGGTATTCGCGTGCAAGATCCTCGTTGAGGAGTTCGATCATTCGTTCGCGGGTAATCTTTAATTCCTGGTTCATGCTGTTGGAATCGCAGCGCGCTCAAGCGGTGGCTGCGTTTCATTCGTTGGAACGTCGGAAATAAGATGCGACCGGCGCGCGCCCAGGATGCGATTCACTGGAAAACACAACCTATGAAAACACTCATTGCATTCACCACCATCGGAGCCGCGCTGATAGGATTTACCGCGTGCGATTCCAAAGTCGAATCCAGCCGCAAAGACGCGCTCGAAAGCAAAGCCGACGCGATGGAAAACAAGGCTGACACCGTCCGGAAGGACAGCAAGACCGACGCAGCCGACCTGAAGAAACAAGCCACATTGAACGCGGACGCCGATAAGGATGCCGCGAAGGCGCGCGCCGAAGTGGAGAAGAAAGCTGCCGAACAGACCGCGGAGAGCGTTCGTAAATCGGGCGAGCAAGCCGCAAAGAATCTCGAAGAAAAGGCGAAAGACACTCGCGAGCAGAAATAGCTCTCTGGTTCTCGCGCTCAGCATCTGCAGGCGGCGCGATGCGTCTGATGTGGCGTTCGTGACACAATTTGGCCCGCTTGCGCTGGCCAGTCTCGTGACTTACTGGCGGGACGATTGCATAGGCGACAACGCACGCGGGTTCGGCGGTGCCGGAGGCACCATGGAATTTAGCCGGTGGTGAAGCGAGTCCGCGAGCGGGAACCACCGGATGGCGTCCACAAAAACGAAGGCGCCCCGGCAGGGGCGCTGGAACCACACGCGGGACCGGAAGGCCATCGCCCCTGCCGGGGCGGATTCCCTTTTCACATGGTTCCGGTGGTTCCCGCTCGCGGACTCGCTTCACCACCGGCTAATTTCCTCAGCGCCTCCGGCGCGGTCAGCAAGATGATCGCTCCTGTCGTCTATCCTCCAGCCTTCTCATTACGTGACTCTTTCCACGGCCTGCCTGACAGGACCGGAGTGGATTTGCGTAGTCATCGCAGCGGCTTCCACATCAACTACTGCTAATGCCCGACTCCGGGAAAACCCACTTGGAACTGTTCAGGAAGTTCTTCGTTCTCGCCAAAGCCTTCTTCAATGGCGGGGCGAAGCGGCAGGCGCGGTTGTGGCTCGCGGCCTTGCTCGGGCTCTGCGTCGCGGTCGGGGTCGTCCAGGTTTTCCTCAGCTATGCGATGCGGGATTTCGTCACTGCACTCACCCAGCGCGATCACGCGGCCTGGGTGCGCGGGCTTTGGAAATATGTTGCCGTCTGCCTGGTCTCCGTCCCCGTCGGCGTCTTCTACCGCTTTTCCTCGGAGCGGCTCTCACTCGCCTGGCGGCGCTGGCTGACGCAGATCCTCATCAAGCGCTATTTTTTCAACCGCGCCTACTACCGCATCCGCGCTTCCGAGAGCGTGGACAACCCCGACCAGCGCATCGCCGAAGACGTGAAAGGCTTCACCACAAACGTGCTGAATTTCTTCCTCGTCATCGTCAACTCACTCGTGACGCTGGTCGGTTTCGTCGGTGTCCTATGGGCCGTATCAGGTCGCCTTGTTGGCGTCCTTTTCATTTACGCCGTGGTCGGCACCGGCGTCTCGATGCTCTTCGGAAGACGGCTCGTGGGGCTCTACTTCAACCAGTATCAAAAGGAAGCCACGTTCCGCTACGGTCTCGTCCGGGTGCGCGACAATGCGGAATCCATCGCCTTCTTTCGCGGAGAAAAACGGGAGCATCGCGATCTGATCGAACGCCTCAACGAGGTGCTGGAGAACTCATTCTGGATCATCGGATGGACGCGAAACCTGGGCTTCTTCGCCAATGGCTACAACTACCTTGCCCTCATCATTCCCGGCCTGATCGTCGGCCCCATGTTCATGCGCGGCGAGGTGGAGTTCGGCGTCGTCACCCAAGCCGAGGGAGCTTTCGCGGCGGTGCTCGGCGCTGTCTCCATCATCATTGCGCAGATCGAGGGTCTCAGCGCCTTTACCGCCGGCATCCGCCGACTCGCTGATCTTTTGGAAAACCTCGACGAGTTCGACGCCGAGGATGCCCGCGAGGCCGAGGAAGCGAAGAGCGAAGTCAATGAAGAGGCGCTCCAACTCAAGCTCGACGACGTGACCGTGCAAACGCCCAGCGGCGACAAAACCCTCACCCAGCACCTCAGCCTCCAGCTTCCCCGGCGCGGCAGCCTGCTCGTCATGGGCGAGAGCGGCTCGGGAAAAAGCTCGCTGCTGCGCACGATCGCCGGCCTGTGGCACCCCGGCGGCGGCACCATCGATCGACCCGCGCACAACCGCCTCATCTTCCTCCCGCAAAAACCCTACATGGTCCCCGGCAATCTCCGCGCTCAGCTCATGTATCCGCTCGGCGAGGAGGACGCGAAAGACGACGCCATCCGCGCCGTGCTCGAAAACGTGAACCTTCACGACATCTTCGCCCGCGTGGGTAACGACCTCGACAAGATCGTCGATTGGACCAACGTCCTTTCCCTCGGTGAACAACAGCGCGTCGCCTTCGCCCGGCTCTTCCTGAAAAAGCCCGCCATCGCCTTTCTCGACGAAGCCACGAGCGCGCTCGACGAGGAAAACGAACGCTTCCTCTACGAAAAACTGCGCGCCTCCGGCATCGCCTTCGTCAGCGTCGGCCACCGCTCCACGCTCAAGGAATTCCACGACCGGCTGCTCCTCCTCAAGAACGATGGCAGCAGCGAGATCGCGCCGCTAACCAAGCCCGGCGCGGAACCGGCCAGTCACCACTCCTGATCCGATTCAGCACGCGATGACTTTTCAAATCGCCCTCATGCTCGCCGCGTTGCTCGCCGCCGTCGTGCTCTTCTCCCTCGAGTGGTTCACCGCGGATACCATCGCGCTCGGGCTGCTGGTGATGCTTGTGCTCACGGGGCTGCTGCCGGTCGAGCGCGCGTTCGATGGCTTCGGCAGCGATACGGTCATCGTCATCCTCGCGTTGCTCATCCTCACGGCGGCGCTCACGCGCACAGGGATGATCGACATCGTCGGGCGCGCGATCCTCCGGCGCACGGGCGACAATCCCGAACGGTTGCTCGCCGTGGTCATGGTCGGCTCGGCGACCATCGGCGCTTTCATGAGCAATACAGCGGCGACGGCGTTCTTCGTGCCGATCGTCATCGGGATCGCGCAGCGCGCTGGCTTTTCCGCGTCGAAGCTGCTGCTGCCGCTGGCCTTCGCGGGCATCCTGAGCAGCTCGGTTTCGCTGATCAGCACTTCGTCGAATCTCGTGATCAGCGGGCTGATGACGCAGAAGGGCCTCGCGCCAATGGGCATGTTCGAACTCGCGCCGGTTGGCATCCCGATCACCGTCGCCGGCCTGCTCTACATGTATTTCATCGGGCGAAAACTCACGCCGGATCGCGGCGGCGGCGCAGGCTTGATCGAGCAGTTCGGCGTCGCGCCGTTTCTCACCGAGGCGTTGATCCCGCCTGACTCTCCGCTCGTCGGGAAAACGCTCGGCGAGACGAAATTCGGCAGCGACCTCGACCTCACCGTGCTCGAAATCATCCGCGACAAGGATCGCCATTTCGCGCCGCGCACCACGATGAAACTGGCCGCGGGCGACGTGCTCCTCGTCGAAGGCCGGCCGGATGAAATCCTCAAGATCAAGGGAACCGACGGCGTGGAGATCAAAGCCGACGTGAAGCTGGCGGACCCCGATCTTCAGGACGACGAGATGGGCCTCGTCGAGGCGATCCTCATGCCAGGCTCGCCGCTCATTGGGCGGACGTTGAAGGGCGCGCGCTTCCGTGAGCGCTACGGCCTGCAGGTGATCGGCATGAACCGCCGCGGGACCAATCTGCGCACCAAGTTGAGCACCGTGTCGCTACGGATGGGCGATGTCCTGCTCGTACAGGGGCCGCGCGTGCATGTCGCCGCGCTCAACGACGACCACACCTTCCGCGTCCTCGGCTCGCTCGAGGAAAAGCTCCCGCGGGGCCGGCGCGCGATAATCGCCGGCGCGATCTTCGCCGCCGCGATCCTGCTCGGCACTTTCAAGATCGTGCCGCTCTCGATCGCGTTCCTCGCGGGCTGCGTGCTCGTCTTCGCGACGCGCTGCATCACGCCGGAGGAAGCGTATCGCGAAGTCGAGTGGCGCGTGCTCATCCTCATCGCCAGCATGCTCGGCTTCGGCGTCGCAATGGAGCACACCGGCACCGCGAACTACCTCGCCGGCCTGCTGCTCCGCCTGGCCGGCGACTCCAATCCGCTCTGGCTGCTCACCGGCTTCTTCTTCCTCACCGTCGCGCTCACGCAGCCCATGTCGAACCAGGCCGCCGCCGCCGTGATCCTGCCCATCGCGATCCAGACCGCCCAGAGCGCCGGCCTGAATCCGCGCACCTTTGCCATGATGGTCGCCGTCGCCGCGAGCACCTCCTACCTCACGCCGCTGGAGCCCTCCTGCATGATGGTCTTCGGCCCCGGCCGCTATCGTTTCGCAGATTTTGTGAAAGTCGGCGCGCTCCTGACGGTCATCGTCTTCGCCCTGGCCATCCTGCTCGTCCCGCGCTTCTGGCCACTGCGGTAAGTTTTCGGCACAGGCCCAGGAGACGGAAAAGCGCGAACCCCGGCGCAGCTGCGAACTTTCTGTCTATGAAAAGCGCAAACTCTGACCATTCCACGAGCGGGAAAATCGGCTGGGCCTTACTTTGGCTCATCGGCGTGCCGGTGCCCGTGTTGCTCGTATTCTTCCTCCTGCGCGGCTGCACATAGACGATGAAGGGCGAAGCGCGTGACGCGCAACGGCTCCTGCCATTCGCGATTGGAGCTTGTGTGATAATTAACGACCCTTCCTCTCGCTTTCGAGACCATCGGAAAAACCGACGATCAATAGGTGAACGGTGCGCTGGGCGGGCGCGTAACGGAGCCGTTACCGCTAGTTATGTGTTTTGAAGATCGATGGAGGACGTTTTGTCGTGCCCTGTCAGACACAACCTTCACCGGGTATCGGTCGGAGCCCTAAATAAGTTCGGAGAGGGGGTTAAAGATGTGCCGGTATCAGCCCGGCCTGCATCTTTCAGGAATAGCGCGGCATTCGCCCCAGATGGCGGAACCCCGCCGCATCAAAAACAAAACAGAAAGCAAGCAAGGCCGGACCCCCGACGGCACCCGATGTAATTCTGCCAGGCACAGCACAACAAACCAGAAAACGAAAAGCAGACCATGAATCCTTAAGCCCGTGCCCTCTCGCCCGCGCCTAACCCCGCAGTTCCTATGAAAACTCCTAAACGCCGTTCCTCGCCGAACTTCATTCTTCGGCTTTGCCAAACTTGGACGCTGCTAGCGGGCGCTTTCCTCATCGTCGGCGCGGCGGAAGTCCGCGCCGCCAGTGCGCTTTCCTTCGATGGCGCAAACGACTACGTCACCTTCGGCTCGGCGCCGGGACTGGGCACCGGAACGTTCACGGTTGAGACGTGGTTCAAGCGCACAGGAACCGGCATGGCCGCGAGCACTGGCACGGGAGGAGTGAGCGCGATCCCGCTGGTGGCCAAGGGCAGGGCGGAAGCCGATGGGACCACCCAGGACATGAATTATTTCCTCGGCATCCGCGCGGCGGACAACGTGCTGTGCGCGGATTTTGAGGAGGGTGCGGGCGGCGTCAGTCCGGGGCTGAATCATCCGGTTGCGGGCGTGACGCCGATTGCGAACAATGTGTGGTATCACGCCGCGGCTACTTACGACGGGACGAAGTGGCAGCTCTTTCTCAATGGCGCGCTCGAGGCCGAATTGGTGGTCGGCCGGCCGCCCCGCGCGGACAGCATCCAGCACGCGGCGCTCGGCTCCGCGCTCAATTCCACCGGCGTGGCGGCGGGCTATTTGGCCGGCGTGCTCGATGAAATCCGGATTTGGAATTACGCGCGCACGGCTGCGGACATTGCGGCGAACAAGAACGCGGAGATTCTCAATGCCACGGGCTTGCTCGGGCGCTGGGGCTTGAACGAAGGCAGCGGCACGGTCGCGGGCGACAGCGCGGGAAGTGTGATCAACGGCACGCTCCTGAATGGTCCGCTCTGGGTCGCCGGATTCCAGCAGGCAGGCACGCCGGTCGTCACGCGTGGGCCGTATTTGCAGACCGGCACGCCGGCGAGCGTGATCGTGCGCTGGCGCACCGATCTCGCGACCGACAGCCGGGTTCGCTTCGGCACCAGCGCTGCGAACTTGAATCTCACCGCCGACAACGGCACCGCGGCCACCGAGCACCAAGTGCAGCTCACCGGGCTCACCGCGGACACGCAATACTTCTACTCGATTGGCTCGACCACCGCGACGCTGGCGGCTGGCGCGGACTTCTCACTCTTCACCGCGCCTCCCGTCGGCACCGCGCAGCCGACGCGCATCTGGGTGCTCGGCGATTCGGGCACGGCGGATGCCAACGCGGCGGCGGTGCGCAACGGCTACACCAGCTTCGCCGCGGGCCGCTACACTGACGTCTGGCTGATGCTCGGCGACAATGCTTACAACAGCGGCACCGACGCGGAATTTCAGTCCGCGGTTTTTAACATGTATCCGACGTATCTGCGGCAATCGGTGCTCTGGTCGGCGATCGGAAATCATGAGACGGCGCAATCGACCAATCCGCCGCTGACGATTCCGTATTTCCAAATCTTCAACTTCCCGACGAACGGCGAGGCCGGCGGCATGCCATCGGGCACGGAGAAGTATTATTCTTTCGATTACGGGCGGATTCACTTCATCGCGCTGGACTCGATGACTTCGAGCCGCCAGCCGGGAAGCCCGATGCTCACTTGGCTGCAGGCCGATCTCGAATCGACCGCGCAGGACTGGCTCATCGCGTTCTGGCATCATCCGCCTTACACGAAAGGCTCGCATAATTCGGACACCGAGTCCGCTCTGATCGAGATGCGGCAGAACGCGCTGCCGATCCTTGAGGCGGGCGGCGTCGATCTCGTCCTCGCCGGCCACAGCCATTGCTACGAGCGCTCGTATTTGATCAACGGCCACTACGCACTCTCCACCACCTTCTCGAGCGCGAATGTGATCGACGGCGGCAGCGGTCGGGAGGGTGGCACCGGCGTTTACAGCAAGCCGGCAGGCTTGCCCGCGAATCAAGGTGCCGTCTATGCCGTGGCGGGAAATGGCGGCAAGCTCACGACGAGCTGGGTCGGTGGCAGCACGGCGGAGTTCAACCCGACGCCGCACCCCGCAATGTTCTATTCCGCCCGGCACCTCGGCTCGCTCGTGCTCGACGTGGATGGCAATCGGCTCGATGCAAAAATGATCCGCGAGACTGGCGCGCTGGATGATTACTTCACGATCGTCAAAAACGTGCCGAACACGCCGCCGAGCGTCAGCATCTCCAGCCCGGCCAATGGCGCGACTTTTCCCGCGCCCGCAACGATCACCGTCACCGCGAACGCCAGCGACACCGACGGCTTGGTCGCGCAGGTGGACTTTTACGCGGGCAACACTCTCCTCGGCACCGCAACGACCGCGCCTTTCAGCGTGACCTGGAGCAATGTGACCGCGGGCAGCTACCCGCTCACCGCAGCGGCGACGGATAATCTGGGGGCGACGACGGCTTCCGCCGCGGTGAACATCACGGTCAATCCGCCGCCGCCAGCGACTCCATCGGCGCCCACGAATCTGACGGCGGCAGCCATCTCGCCGACGCAGATCACTCTCACGTGGGCGGACAACTCTGGAAACGAGGATGGCTTCCAAATCGAGCGCGGGATCAGCGCGAACTCCTTTGCCCAGATCGCGGTCGTCGGTGAAAATGTGACGAGCTTTGCGAACACGGGCGTGGCCCCGAACAAGAAATACTACTACCGTGTTCGTGCGTATAACGCCGCCGGTGCCTCACCCTACTCGAATACCGCCAGCGCCAGGACGCCGAGGTGATGACTGCGCTGCGCGAACGGCGGACGACGCCCGCCGACTGGTCTGCGGGCTGCGTGGCGTTTGGCATGTGGGTGGTGCTGACGGCCTCAGCGTTCGCGCACGGCGACCTTCACGAACAGATCGCAAACGTGACCGAGCAGGTTCAGAAAAGTCCCGAGAGTGCGGAGCTGGTTCTCAAACGGGCCGAACTCCACCGCGTCCACGCAGACTGGCCGGCTGCGGCGGCCGACTACGACCGCGCCGCGCAGCTCGCGCCCGGTCTGCTTGTGGTTCATCTCGGACGCGGCAGGATGCTCCTCTCGCAAGGCCGCTTCGAAGAGGCGAAAGCGGAACTGGATCAATTTGTCGCCGGGAATCCCGGGCATGTTGACGGCTTTGTCACGCGCGCCCGCATCGAGGTGAAACGCGGGAAACCACTCGCCGGCGCTGAAGATTTCGCGCGCGCCATTGCGCTCTCCGCGCGGCCTGAGCCCGAGGTTTACCTCGAGCGCGCACAGGCGCTCGTCGCAGCCGGCGGTGAGCATGTGGCCGAAGCTCTGCGCTGCCTCGATGACGGAACGGCAAAGCTCGGAAACTTGCCGACGCTCGGCCTCTACGCCATCGAGCTGGAGGTGAAGCGCGAGGAGTTCGACTCCGCCCTCTCACGTCTCGAACGCCTGAGCGCCGTCTCACCCCGCAAGGAAGCCTGGTTCGAGCGCCGCGGCGACATTTTGTTGCTCGCTAACCGCCTGGACCCGGCGCAGCAGGCATATCGCCAGGCGCTCGCCGCGATGGCGGCTCTGCCCTCGCGTGCCCGCGAAACCAAGGCGACGGCGGAGCTTCAAGAACGTCTCATCGGAAAGCTGGCTAACATGGCCACCGCCGCGCACGCTGAAAAACCGGCCGCTCCATAAGTATCGAACCGCTGCAAGCTCGATAGACCGCACGGGGGGTGGCCCGTGCTCGGATCGGTGCGGCGCAGGCATCGAGCTTCCGGCCCGCCACGCGGCACGCGCACGGCACGTTCGAGACGCTCGACCTCACGCCTTTCAAATCGCTCCTCGCGTCCGGCCGCAACGTCCTCGCCATCGAACTCCACCTCGCCAGCACCACCGACACCGACGCCTACTTCGACGCCGACCCGCTCTGGCTGCTCGCCGGCTTCTTCTTTCTCACCGTCGCGCTCACGCAGCCCATGTCGAACCAGGCCGCCGCCGCCGTCATCCTACCCATCGCGATCCAGACCGCGCAAAGCGCCGGCCTGAACCCGCGCACCTTTGCGATGATGGTCGCCGTCGCCGCGAGCACCTCCTACCTCACGCCGCTGGAGCCCTCCTGCATGATGGTCTTCGGTCCCGGGCGCTATCGGTTCGCGGATTTTGTGAAAGTCGGCGCGCTCCTGACGGTGATCGTCTTCGCCCTGGCCATCCTGCTCGTCCCGCACTTCTGGCCACTGCGGTGAGGCATCCGCGCGCATGACCCGATGCGAAATCATTCCGAATACGAAGCCACCATGACTGCACAGACCATCTCTTCACCTCCGGCGACCGCGGCCCCCGGCATGGGAGCCATCCCGCTTGAAAAAGGCGTGGCTTTTCGCGTGTGGGCTCCGCACGCGGAGGGTGTGGCAGTCCTCGGCACGTTCAATGATTTCGATGCCACCCGGCATCCGCTGTCCTCGGAGGGCAACGGCTATTGGTCTGCGGAGGTCGAGTCGGCCAAGGCAGGCGACGAATATAAGTTCGAGATCAGGAACGGAGAGCAGCGGCTCTCCCGCATCGATCCCTACGCCCGGCAGGTGACCAACTCCGTGGGCAACGGCGTCATCTACCACGATGACTTTGCCTGGGAGGATGACGATTTCCGCATGCCATCGTGGAATGAAATCGTGATCTACGAACTGCACATCGGCACCTTTGCGCGCAGCGCAGATGGCCGGCCGGGAACCTTCGACGACGCCATCAAGCGGCTCCGCTATCTGCAGGCGCTTGGGATCAATGCCGTGGAAGTGATGCCCATCGCGGAATTCGCGGGCGACTTATCCTGGGGCTACAACCCCGCGCACATTTTTTCGGTCGAAACGGCTTACGGCGGGCCCGATGGGTTCAAGCGTTTCGTCAAAGCGGCCCACGCCCTGGGCATCGCGGTCATTCTCGATGTCGTCTATAACCACTTCGGCCCGTCCGATCTCGATCTCTGGCGTTTTGACGGCTGGAGCGAGAACGACAAAGGCGGCATCTATTTCTACAACGACTGGCGCTCCGCTACGCCGTGGGGCGACACGCGGCCCGACTATGGCCGCGGCGAAGTCCGCCGCTTCATCCACGACAACGCGATGATGTGGCTCGGCGAGTTTCGCGCCGATGGCCTGCGCTACGACATGGCGCTCTACATTCGCAGCGTCTCGGGAAACGCCGGCGACGACCTGCACGAGGGCTGGACGCTGATGCAGTGGATCAATCGCGACGTGGCGGAGCGCTTTCCGGGAAAGATCACGATCGCGGAGGATTTGCGAAACAACGAGGCGCTCACCGCCCATGAGAACCAGGGCGGCGCAAATTTCTCGACGCAGTGGGATCCCGGATTCGTGCATCCGATCCGCGCGGCGGTGATCTCGGCGGATGACGCCCATCGCGACATGTGCGCGGTGCGCGACGCACTGCTGCACAGCTTCGGCGGCGATGCCTTCAAGCGCGTGGTCTATACCGAGTCGCACGATGAAGTCGCCAATGGCAAAGCCCGCGTGACCTCGGAAATCAACGTCAACGATCCCGAAGGCTGGTATGCCCTGAAACGCTCCACGCTCGGCGCCGGTCTCGTGCTCACCGCACCGGGCATCCCGATGCTCTTCCAAGGCCAGGCCATGCTGGAAGACGGCTGGTTTCAAGACACCGACGCGATCGACTGGAGCAACGTCCGCAAGTTCTCCGGCGTGACGCGCCTCTATCGCGACCTCATCCGCCTGCGGCTGAACTCGGACGGCATTTCCCGCGGACTCACGGGTCAGCACGTCAATGTCCATCACGTCAACGACCACGACAAAGTGATCGCGTTTCTGCGGCACAAGGACGGCGGGCCGAACGACCACACGCTCGTCGTCGCCAACTTCTCCGCGCGAGGTCTGGAACCCTACGAAGTCGGCGTGCCCGTGGCCGGTCGCTGGGTCGCGCGTTTCAACAGCGACTGGGAAGGCTACCGCGAAGACCTCGGGAATTTCCCCGTGCAGGACGTGGTGGCCACCGCCATCGAACGCGACGGCCAACCGGCGACCGCTGCCGTTTCGGTGGCCGCCTATTCGCTGAGCATTTACGTCCTGGCTGGTGATTAGAGCGGTTGCCGAAAGCTGCTTCCGGCAGTGCAAGGTAGCGCAAGCCTCCGGCCTGCGAGCCGGGAAAGACCCAAGCCGCCCGATCGTGTGAGTCCGTCAAATAGACAAGCGCAAACCCCGGAGGTGCTGCGAACTAGCTATGTATGAAAACCGCAAATTCTGACCATTCCACCAGCGGGAAAATCGGCTGGGCACTGCTCTGGCTCGTCGGCGTGCCGGTGCCCGTGCTGCTCATCCTTTTCCTCCTGCGCGGCTGCACTTGATCGCTCTCCGGCTACGGCTGCGCGCGCACTTACGCCGAAGTCCTCGGCGACAAGGCAGGCGCGAAGGTGCTCCAGCAGACGCTCGATGAAGAAGCCGCGACCGACAAAAAACTCACCAAGCTCGCTAAATCCACCATCAACCTCGCCGCCGTGAAATAATCTATGAAACCAACCATCAAGAAAACCCTGTTAGCCTTCACCTCGATCGCCGCCTTGAGCTTCGCCGCCGTGGCTGCGGACGAGAAAAAGCCCGCCGCGGACAACACCGGGAAAAATGAGCGCGACCGCTCCGGTGAAACCAAAACCCCCGCCGATCAATCCAACACCCCGGAGGATCTGAAAATCACCCAGGCCATCCGGAAGGCGGTCGTCAAAGACAAGTCACTCACGATGACGGCCACGAACGTGAAGATCATCACGGCGGGCGGACAGGTCACGCTGCGCGGCCCGGTGAACACCGCCGAAGAGAAAATGAAGATCGAGGCCCACGCGAAGGCCGTCGCCGGCGACGCAAAAGTCGTCAACCAGCTCGAAGTCAAAGCAGCCAACAAAAATTAACAACCAGCAACCTAGAAAAACATCACCATGTCAAAATCCGTATTCTGTATCGCAACCACCCAGGGCCAGGCCGAACGCATCGTCGAGCGGCTGCAATCCCAAGGCTTCGCAGCCTCCGAAATCTCCGTGCTCATGCCTGACACGGCGGGCACCAAGGACTTCGGCCACGTGAAATCGACCAAGGCCTCCGAAGGCGTGACCGCAGGCGCCACGACCGGCGGCGTCGCGGGAGGCACGCTCGGGCTCCTCGCGGGCATCGGCGCACTCGCCATTCCGGGCATCGGCCCATTCATCGCGGCCGGTCCGATCATGGCGGCGCTCAGCGGCGCGGCCATCGGTGCCACCGCCGGCGGGATCGTCGGCGGGCTGATCGGCCTCGGCATTCCCGAGATCGAAGCCAAGCGCTACGAGGAGAAGCTCAAGAAGGGCAACTACCTCGTCTCCGTTCACACCGACAACGGCGACCAAATCGACCGCGCGAAGAAAATCTTCAAAGAGGCTGACGCCGAGGACATCAACACCGTGAGCGAAGCCACCGCGCCCACGGCGTAAGGCTTTCGTCTTTTCCCTGAAGTTCCTAAAAACCCCGCGCACTTCGGTGCGCGGGGTTTTCTTCGTTGGGCAGCGAGACTGTTTTTCACAAATCCAAAATGCACACACGCGCGGAGCGATGCAGGCGCGATACTTGGTAGAACCACATAACATTATGATTAACCTCGCCATCACCCTCCTCGTCATCGCACTCATCGCCGCCGTGCTCGGCTTCGGCGGACTCGCCGGCACCGCTGTCGGCCTCGCGAAGATCCTCTTCATGGTCTTCATCGTGCTTGCCATCCTCGCTTTCTTCATGGGGCGCAGAGGGCCGAGCGCATGAAGGCCCGGAGCCTCGCCTTGTTCGCCGTGGCCGGCGCCCTCGCCATCACGGGTTGCGAGCGCAAGGCTGTGGTGGTGGAAATGGCGCGCTTTACCGTGGCTCAAGTGAAGGCTCCATCGGCTGCACCGGCGTCACGCGACGGCCGGACAGGCGCGGAGAAGGTGGAGGACGCGGCAAAGCGCGTCGGCGATTCCCTCAAGGATGCGGCACGAAAGACGGGGGACGCCATCAAGGAAGCCGTTCGGTAGCCATGCCTTGTTTTCTCTCCGCTGCCGCGGGTGGGTTTCCGTTGGTGACCTCCATTTTCATCCAGGATTGCGAACGCAGGAAGAAGCGCCCCCGCTGATGAGCGAGCCTCGCCAGGGCGGGAGGAGAAGACTTCAGCGCAAAACGAAAGTGCCGGTCGCCATCTCCATCGCCGTGGTGGTGACGCTTTTCCTTACCCTGCTCTTTCTGAACCTCCGCGCCGGAGAGAAGCAGATCCTCTACAAACTCGAACACCGTTTCGCCGTGAGCGACCCGCAGTTTGTCCGCAGCATGAACCACTTGCTCGGCCCCGGCATCCTCGCGGGCAACCGGATCACCGCGTTGCAAAATGGCGATGAAATCTTCCCGGCGATGCTCGGGGCGATTCGCGGCGCGCGCGAAACCATCACCTTCGAGACTTACATTTATTGGTCGGGAGACATCGGTAAAAAGTTCTCCGATGCTTTGTCCGAGCGCGCCCGGAGCGGCGTGAAGGTGCATGTGCTGCTGGATGCCGTGGGCGCCGGAAAGCTCGATCAGCAGGCGCTGGACGAAATGAAAGCCGCCGGGGTGGAGGTGGAGAAATATCATCCGTTGACCTGGCATACCGTGGCTCGCATCAACAATCGCACCCATCGCAAGCTGCTGGTCGTCGATGGCCGGATCGGCTTCACCGGCGGCGTGGGCATCGCCGATCTGTGGGCGGGCCACGCGGACTCAAAGGACCACTGGCGCGATTCCCACTACCAATTGGAAGGCCCGGCGGTCGCGCAGATGCAGGCGGCCTTTACCGACAACTGGATCAAGACGCGGGCGAAGGTGCTCTTCGGCAGCGAATATTTTCCCGAGCGGAAACCCGTCGGCGAATCCCAGGCGCAGGTCTTCAAAAGCTCGCGCGGCGAGGGCAGCGAAAGTGTGCGGCTGATGTATCTGCTCTCCATCGCCTCGGCGACCGCGAGCGTGCGATTGCAGGCGGCGTATTTCGTGCCGGACGATCTGGCGATCGACACCTTCATCGCC
>JANNXQ010000006.1:0-4176 GCA_031409655.1 Chthoniobacteraceae bacterium
CGCAACGACATGGTCAACTTCGGCCATCGTTTCACCGCCGAGGAATATGCCGTCTCCCCCGAGATGACCCTCGGACTCGATGTCCGCGAGCGCACCATCGGCGACGTGCTCAAGACCGCCGGCTACACCACCGGCGTCGTCGGCAAGTGGGACATGGGTCAGGCCCGCCGCTTCCTGCCACTCCAGCGGGGCTTCGACTTCTTCTACGGCCATGGGAATAACGGCATCGATTATTTCACCCACGAGCGCTACGGCGTGCCGTCGCTCTTTCGCGGCAATCAGCGCACCGCAGAAGACAAAGGCACCTACGCCACCGAGATTTTCAAACGCGAGTCGCTCCGCTTCATCCGGGAGAGCCAGGCGAAGCCGTGGTTTCTCTACCTGCCTTTCAATGCCCCGCATGGCGCCTCCACCTTTGCCTCCGACCCGGGCGAGGACAAAGCGAAAGAAGGCGTGCAGGCCCCGGAGAAATACGTCGCGCCGTATCGCGCCGCCGGCCTCCCGGAAAAACTCGCCCGCTACTCCGGCGCCGTCACCTGCATGGACGAAGCCATCGGCGAAATCCTCACGACCCTCCGCGAATTAGATCTGGAAAAAGACACCCTCGTGCTTTTCCTCTCCGACAACGGCGGCAGCGGCAACGGCGGCAACGCCCCCCTGAAAGGCGCGAAGAGCACCATGTGGGAAGGCGGCCTGCGCGTCCCCTTCCTCGCCCGCTGGCCCGGCCATCTCCCTGCGGGCAAAGTCACCGACGAATTCCTCACCTCGCTCGAACTCTTCCCCACACTCACCACCGCCGCTGGCGCAAAGCTCCTACCCGATGCGAAGCTGGACGGCTTCGACATGCTCCCCATCCTCGCCGGCCAGCAGCCCTCGCCCCGTCAGGAAATGTACTGGCAACGCCGCAGCGACAAAGCCGCGCGCGTTGGCCATTGGAAATGGCTCGAATCCGCCAAAAGCACCGGCCTCTACGACCTCAGCAGCGACCTCGGCGAAACGAAGGATCTCTCCAAAGAAAAGCCCGAGAAACTCGCCGAGCTGCAAGCCCGCTGGGCAGCGTGGCGCCGAGAGATGGACGCCACCGAACCGCGCGGCCCGTTTCGAGATTACTAATAAGCAACCGCCAATCCGGGATCCATTCCTCGCATGAACATCCCCCGCCGCCGTTTCCTCCAGGCTGCCAGTCTCACCCTGCTCAGTTCCCAATGTCCCGCCGTCGCCGAGACCGAGTCGGCGCTCATCGCTTCGATCGAAAAAATCGTCCTCCCCGCCCCTCCGGTGAAAGGTGGGACATGGTTTCATCCGCGCGCCTGCCGCGCGGGTCAGAAGGTCTTCATGACGCTCCAGGAGATCACGGGCTCCGATTTTTTCGGCCCGGTCCACTGGACCACTTCCCACGATCTAGGAAAGACCTGGGCGCCCTTCACGCCCGCGCCCCCGCTCGGCTGGGTGCCACTCGCGTCCGGTGAGTATGAAGCCGTGTGCGATGTCACCCCCGAGTTTCACCCACCGACCGGCACCGTCCTCGCCCTCGGGCACAATGTCTTCTACAAGACCACGAGCTTCAATCGCGACCAACCGCCCCGCTGGCCGATCTATGCTGTGTGGAAAGACGGCGCCTGGGGACCGCGGCAGAAGCTCGAGTGGAGCGATCCGCGCGGCAGCTCCATCTATACGAATAACTGCGGGCAGCGCGTCGTGCTACCCGGGGGCGATGTGCTCATGAGCTTTACCTTCGGCGTCAAGAATCAGCCGCGCTCCGTCTGCGGCGTCCGCTGCTCCTTCGATGGCCAGGAACTCCGCGTGCAGGAAACCGGACCCGAGCTGACCAACCCAAAGGGCCGCGGCTTACTCGAACCATCACTCACGCAATTCGGCGGCCGCTTCTACCTCACCATCCGCGCCGAAGACGAGCGCGGCTACGTCGCCGTGAGCGACGATGGCCTGCACTACGAACCCAAGCAACCGTGGACCTGGGACGACGGCGAACCCCTCACCATGTCCACCACCCAGCAGCACTGGCTCACCCATTCCGACGCCCTCTTCCTCGTCTATACGCGAAAGGACGCGACTAACGTAAATGTGATCCGCTGGCGCTCACCCCTCTGGTTAGCCCAGGTCGATGTCAAAACCCTGCGCCTCATCCGCGCCACCGAGCGCGTCGTCTTACCGCTCATCGGCGACGGCGTAAAGGCCGCCGACCTCGTGCCGATGATGGGTAACTTCGGCGTCGCCAATATCAGCGCAAATGAGTCCTGGATCACCGACGGCTCCTGGTGTCCCAAGGTCGGGAATAGCGGCGAACTCCAAATCGCCCGCCTGCGCTGGAACCGGACCAATCGTTTAGTCGCCGGGTAGAGCCGGGCAGCTCACCGCCCGAGCGAGTGTTGAACTGGGCGGGAAAAGAGATCGGTTCGTGCATCCGTGCAAGCCGAGCGTTTCTGCACGGATGCACGGACCGCCCCCTTCCGCACACTTTCATACAGGTTAGGCGACGTTGGTGTCATTGGATCTTCCGATCGAGAAAGGTCGGGTCTTGGGAAGCCTTTCGCTTGATGTGGAAGATGTTGAACGCCTCCATGAGCAAATAGAAGACTCCCAAGCCGAGCATGAATAGCGAGTATCCGTTGGTCCACTTGGCTGCGGCTCCCGCCATGATGATGACGAAACCGACCTGAAACTTGACGGCGGCAATTGACTGCTTGAGTGCGGTCTTGTGTTTCATCGGACTTGGATGGCGCGTGGCAAGTCGCCTAATTTGTTAATATACGACCGGAATTTTCCCGCCAGGGCGGGGAACAATGGGGTCGGTCCGTGCATACGTGCAAGAACGGGATTCTGCACGCATGCACGGACTGACCCCTCCCTCCCCACCGCCAAGCGGCGTTTTGTGACGACGAACTTGATGCTTTCACAAGCCGTGCGTCATATTCCCGGAAGATTCCCGCGGTTTTCCAACAAAGTGCTTCACGGCGCAGGGCTGAGACAAACACGCCCGTTCTTGTGCGCGGTCCGTCGGGGAGTTGCCGCTCTGCGTCGCGGTAAAGTTGTCGCCGCTTCACATAGCTCTCGACAGGGCAAATCGGCGGGCAAATTGGGACCGATTATTTATCGCGCTTCTCCAGCAACGCGTGCGCGGCGAGGCCGGCCTGCACGAGAGATTGTCCCCGCGAGACGTGGAGGCTCGCGGGCAATGGTTCGCAGCGGATTATGACGCGAGCTTCCTTGGGATGTTCACCGCTGGCGGTCGCGGTACCAAACGTTCGGAAGAGCGTGATCGTCTGTTGCTCACCGGGCTTCATCTCCACTCTCTTTGGCAAATCGAGCTGCCACCACTCGAGGTTTTCTCCGGGGGTCACGTGGTGCGGGAAGCTGGTGCCGTGATCAGCGAGTTGCGGTATGGGGCGTCCGCCGTGCTCGTTGGCGCCCACTGTCCAGAACCAGAGCTGATTCGTGGCGTTGGCGACTTCGCCCCGGCGCACGCTCCACCAGACATAGTCGTAATAGCGGCCGCCCTCGCCGGTGGCCACGAGCACGGTGAGGGATGGGACGGGCTGCCACGAGTCATCGGCTTGTCGGATGGAGAACTCGAAGGTGGCAAGTTGAGCCGCAGGCAGGGTCAGGCGAAAGCCGTTCTGCGTTTGCTCCACCTGGCCGGGAGGATACGGTGGATGACTCTTGGGGTTGTTTGACTCCACGACCATCTGGCCCGTTCCGCTTCCACCATTGGCCCGATAAGCGGCCAACGGCGCGACGAGTGCGAGCCCGAGCAGCAGAAGCGGCACCACCGCCAGCAGCACGACCACTTTGCTTACCCTGCTGCCCTTGCGCACCAGCGAGACAAGCAGCGCGATCACCCCGAGCACGATCAGGCCCACCACGCCAATCATGGTAATGGAGGCGCCGGCGGGCGTCGGCACGTTTCCGCGCGCCTGCCACAACACCCACAACCCGGCGAAGACAAGGCCCGCGGCGATCAGCAGCCCGCCAAAGAGCAATAGCACCTTTCCAAAGCTCCAGCCCTTCCGCATGAGCAAGACGGTCACAAGACCGACAATGGCACCCAGCACGATGAGTCGATTGAACGGGAGCGACCACGCGACCACCTTCACCGCGGCGGGTGTCGGGACGGTGGATGTCGTATCCACCTGCACGGTGAAGGGTTTCCCCTGCACC
>JANNXQ010000007.1:0-2114 GCA_031409655.1 Chthoniobacteraceae bacterium
ACTCTGGTTCCATGTCCGTACTCACCACGCCCGAGGGCGCGAACCTGTCGGCGTCGGCTTCAGTCGAGGGCTTTCCGTTGCTGGTGCGGCTGCACCAAGACTTTTTTAATTTCAGCCAGGCGAAGGCGAATGGGGAGGACCTTCGTTTCTCCACCAGCACGGGTGTGCTGCTCGCGTATCAGATCGAAGAGTGGGATGCGGCGAAAGGCACGGCGAGCATTTGGGTGCGAGTGCCGCTGATCAAAGGCAACGAGCGGCAGGAGTTGCGCCTGCATTGGGGCAAATCCGATGCGGCCAGCGAGTCGAGCGGGAGCGCGGTGTTCAGCGAATCGAACGGTTACCTGAGCGTGTGGCACATGAACGGGCCGGTGAAGGATGAGGTCGGCACGCTGGAGTCGAAGGATGTCGGCACGACGGCCACGACGGGAATGATCGGCAAGGCGCGGCACCTTGCGGGCAAGCAGGGGATTTTTGGCGGCGACAAGATTCCGAACTATCCGGTGGGCGCGAGTCCGCACACGAGCGAGATGTGGTTCCGCGCGGAGAAATCGAATGGCCGGGCGCTCGCCTGGGGCAACGAGCACGGACAGGGCAAGGTGGTGATGCACTTTCAAAGCCCGCCGCATGTGAAGATGGAATGCTACTTCTCGGGCGCGGATGTCTCGACCGCCGGCCGCCTTCCCATGAACGAATGGATTTACGTCGTCCACACCTATCAGCAGGGAGACTCGCGGGTTTATGTGAATGGCGAGTTGAGTGGCGTCTCGGCGAAGCCGAACGCTCCGCTGGCCATCAAGAGTCCGGCGCGGTTGTGGATTGGCGGGTGGTATCACAACTACGATTTCATCGGGGACATCGACGTGGTGCGGGTTTCCAAAGTGGTGCGCTCTGCGGACTGGGTGAAGCTGCAATACGAGAACCAGAAGCCGCATCAGACGCTGGTCGGGCCGGTGGTGAAGCCCGGCACCGCGTTCGCGATTTCGCCGGCGCAGGCGACGGTACTGGAGGGGGAGAGTGCGACCTTCACCGCGCAAGCCGGCGGCGCGCAGAAAGTTTACTGGTCGCTCGTGCGCGACAGCCGCGAGACGATCGTGGCGGCGGATCGGTTCGCGTTTCAGTTCGACGCGGGCCGCGGGAGCGGCGATGACTTCGTGACACTGCGCTTCAAGGCGGTTTCCGCGAACGAGGTCAGAACGCAGGACATCGGGATCACGATCCAGGAGGACATCGCTGAACCAGTCTTCACGCTCAAAGCGCCGCGAGCGTGGGATGGCCGCAAGACGATCGAAGTCGTGCCGCAGATCAGCAATCTGAAGGCGATGCAGGCGAAAGGCGCGGGCGAGTTGAAGACGGAGTGGAGCGCGGGGCCGTTCGCGGTGATCAAGGAAGTTGCACCGGGAAAACTCATGCTCACACGCGCGCAGAACAGCGGGAAACTCATCGTCACGGCGACCATCAGCAACGGCGGCAAGCCCGTCACGGAGTCGGTAACCATCGAGGTGAAGGAACCGAAGCGTGACCCGTGGATCGCGCGCACGCCCGCGAAGGATGAGAAGCCGGAGGAAGGACAATTCTACGCGCGCGACGACAAGAGCGAAGGGACGCTGCATTACAACGGAACGCTCGAACAGGCTGCCGACAGTGTTTTTCTCAAGCTCTACGCCGACGACAAGCTCATCAAAACCGAAACCGCCAAGCCGGGCAAAGGCCTGTCGTATGCGTTCGCGGTGAAGCTCAAGCCGGGGCTGACCAAATACAGAGTCGAGTTCGGCACCAAGATTGGCGGGCAGGAGACCGCGCTGAATTCGGTCGGCAACATCGTCTGCGGCGATGCCTACATCATCGACGGCCAATCCAACGCACTGGCGACGGATACCGGCGAAAAATCTCCGGCGGAAACCAACGAGTGGATTCGCAGTTATGGCCGCCCCTCTGGAGAGAAGAAAGCGATGACAGGCAACCTGTGGTGCAATCCAGTCTGGAAGGCGCAGAAAGGCGAGAAGGCGGAGCTCGGTTGGTGGGGCATGGAACTCGCCAAGCGTTTGGTCGAAAGCCAGAAGATGCCCATCTTCATCATCAACGCCGCTGCCGGCGGCACGCGGATTGACCAACAC
>JANNXQ010000008.1:0-21555 GCA_031409655.1 Chthoniobacteraceae bacterium
GCGGGTGACGACTTCATCGAGGTTCAAGAGCACGTTGGCCGTGAGGGTGTAGGCGGCGAGTTCGCTGGCTTTTGTTTCGGGTGCGGGTTTCGCGGCGCCGACGGTGAGGAGTTGTTCCGCGGCTTTGGCTTCCTGCTGATACTTGGCGAGGCGTTTGGTGAGACCGGCGGTGAGGACGGCCACTTCTTCCGCGTGTGGCTCGCGACAGGTCACGCGTTTGAAAGCCCAGGCGATGCGCTGCTCGGGCGTCGCGCCACCTTCCGCGATCATGCCTTGGGCGAGCACGCGGGCGGCTTCCACGTAAGTCACTTCATTGAGCAGCGAGAGCGCTTGCAGCGGGGTATTGGTCCGCGAGCGTTTCACCGTGCAGATCTCGCGGTTCGGGGAGTCGAAGATGAGCATCGAAGGTGGGGCCGCGGTGCGCTTCCAGATGGTGTAGAGCGTCCGCCGGTAGAGGCTGTCGCCGGTGTCTGCCTGGTAGTTCCGCAGGTTGCCGTACTTACTCGTTTCGTCCCACACGGCCGCGGGCATGTAGGGGCGGACGCTGGGGCCGCCGATCTTTTCGACGAGCAGTCCGCTCACGGCGAGTGCTTGATCGCGGATGAGTTCGGCGGGAAGGCGAAAGCGTGGGCCACGCGCGAGCAGGCGATTCTCGGGATCTTTCGCGAGGAGTTCCGGCGTGACGCGCGAGGACTGCCGATAGGTGGCGCTCAGGACGATGGTCTTCTGCATCGCCTTCATGTCCCACTTCAGGCGCATGAACTCCGTAGCCAGCCAGTCGAGTAACTCCGGATGACTCGGCCACTCGGCCTGCGAGCCGAGATTCTCGGTGGTCTTCGAGAGACCCATGCCGAAGAATTTTTCCCAGGCGCGATTCACCCACACCCGAGCGGTCAGCGGATTCTCCGGAGCCACGAGCCATTGGGCAAATCCGAGACGGTTCATCGGCGCGCCTTTCGGCAGCGGCGGCAGGGCGGCGGGGAGACCGCGTTCGACCTTGGGGCCGATCTTGTCGTATTCGCCACGCAACAACACAAACGCGTCCCGCGGTTTCTCGAGTTCCTTCATGACCATCGTGGTCGGAACCGCATTGAGGAAATCGGAAAGTGTCTTGCGTGCGTCCGCGAGTTTGGCTTCGGCGCGGGTGGCGGGGTTGTCGGAATTTTCGCGGTGAAACTTGGCCAGAGCGGTGCGCTGTGCCGCGGTGCGTTTCGCTGGTTCCGCGTCGAGCGCGGTGCGGATCGCTGGCGGCAGCACGCCGCCTTCGAGTGTCACCATGGCCGGTGGCAGGGAAGTCGCGCTGAGGCGGAAGCGGCCGATGTTATGATTCGCGAGAGCCTGGTGCTTGAGCCGCACGATGAGCGTGGCGTCGGGCGGCACCGTGAGCGGCGCGCTGGTGACAAACATAGCCTTTCGCGGCACCCGCATTTTCGGATCGTTCCCGTCGATCGCCCAACCTTTGCTCGCCGCGGCTTTGGCCTTCTGACCTCGGCCGCGTTTGGCGTTTTCCCCGACGATCGAGGCGACCGCCCAGCCCTTTTGTTCGTAGTCCGCTGCAGCTTTCACAAAGTCCGCGACGAGTTGCGTCGGAACATTGGGCGCGGTGATTTCGGCTTCGACGCCAGTGAGGACGAAGTTGCCGTTGCCGTTGCGGCCGAGGCTTTGCTGCGGGAGCGACGGATCAGGCAGAGCTTCGATCAAGAGTCCGCTGAAGGACCCCGGCGCGAGCGGTGCGGTGATGACGTAGGTGTCTTTCGGCGGACTCTTCCCACTGGCCAGCCACGAGCCATCTTCCTGCCGCGAAAACCCCGCGCCGCCTTCGCTCTTCACGTCATTCAAGGCGAGCGGCTGCCACGCTTCGGGCTGCGCCTGCAAACGCTCGCGCAAGGTTTTCTCCCACTCGCCTTGCAGCTTCGGGAGTTCCTGCTGTGCGGCGGCGACCTGCTTTTGAGCGACGGCGACGGCGGCTTCGAGCCTCGCGATTTCGCCGTCCTGTGCCGGCGTGCTCACGCGGAGGACGGGATCCGTATTCGCGCCATTTTTGCCTTCGGCGCCGAGCACTCCGGTCTCGTCGCAGGAGTTAAAGAAGGAAAAGAGCTGATAGAATTCCTTCTGCGAAATCGGGTCGTACTTGTGATCGTGGCACCGCGCGCAGCCGACGCTCAGCGCGAGCCAAGTCTGACCAGTGGTCTCCACGCGATCGATGACGGTCTCGGCAAACCACTCCTCCACGATGCGCCCACCTTCGCCATTCAGCCGGGTGTTGCGGTTGAAGCCGCTGGCGATGATTTGCTCCCGTGTCGCGCCCGGCAGCATGTCGCCGGCGATCTGCTCGATGGTGAAGCGGTCGAAGGGGAGGTTCTTGTTGTAAGCGCCGATGACCCATTCGCGCCATGCCCACATGTCGCGGCTGCCATCGCTCTGGAAGCCATTGCTGTCCGCGTAGCGCGCGGCATCCAGCCACGTCACCGCCATGTGCTCGCCGTAGCGCGGATAGGCGAGCAAACGGTCGATGAGTTTTTCGTAAGCGGCCGGCGATGCGTCCGCGACGAAGGTATCCACTTCCTGCGCGTTCGGCGGGATGCCGGTGAGATCGAGCGCGGCGCGGCGGATGAGCGTCGGCTTGTCGGCCTCCGGCGAAAGTTTCAGCCCTTCCTTTTCGAGGCGTGCGCTGATGAAAGCGTCGATCGGCTGGGCGCCTTTGGTCGGGGGAGCGGAGCGCTCCGGTTTCGCAAAGGCCCAGTGCCCCTGATACTCCGCGCCCTGTGCGATCCATTTCCGGAAGGCCTCGATCTGCTCCGGCTTGATCGTCTTGTGGACCTTCGGCGGCGGCATCACTTCGTCGCGATCCTTGGAAAGCAGCCGCGCCATGAGCGCGCTCTCCTCCGGCTTCCCTGGCACGATCGCGATCTCGCCGGACTCCGCGGGCTTGATCGCACTGGCGCGCTCGTCCAGCCGCAGCCCGGCTTTACGTTCCTTTTCATCGAACCCGTGACACTGGAAGCAGGTATCGGAAAGGATCGGGCGAATGTCGCGGTTGAAGGAGACCTTGTCGTCGGCCGCAGCGGCCGGCAGGACGAAGGTGCCGAGCAACGCGAAGGTCGCGAGGGGGGAGCGGAGATTCAGGGTCATCGTCCGACTAGGCTACCAGTGGCAGCACCGGAGTCTCTCACATCTTTGGGTGAGTTCTGTTTACTTCTGTCGCGCGAGATATCTCACCACCGCTTCGGTGCGCGAGTGGACGTGCAGCTTTTCGTAGATTTTCCGCAGATGCGTCCGCACGGTGTCGAGGCTGACGCCGAGCTGTCCGGCGATCTGTTTATAAAGTGATCCGGTGGCGAGGAGATCGAGCACTTCGCGCTCGCGCGGGGTGAGCACGGAGAGCCCGTCAGTGGCGGGGGTGCGGTGAAAGAATCCGACGACCTGCCGCGCGATCTGCGGGGACATCGGGGAGCCGCCGTCGCGCGCCTGCAGGATCGCGGCGGCAATTTCCGAGGGGGGCGTGCGTTTCAGCAGGTATCCGCAGGCGCCGGCCTTGAGGGCGTCGAAGATCATCGGGGCGTCTTCGTAAGTGGTGAGGATGAGATAGAGCACCGACGGACAAAGCGCGCTGAGGCGGGCGACGCATTCGATGCCGTTCATGCCGGGGAGATTCACATCCACGAGCGCAAGGTCGGGTGCATTTTGCACGATGCCTTTCAACGCCGCTTCGGCCGTCGGATAGATGGCGATGCATTCGATCTCGGCTTCGCCGAGGCGGAAAAATTTTTCCAGCGCTCGGGCAAAAGGCGCGGCGTCTTCGATCATCGCGACACGGACGGCGCTCATGGTCTGGGGGGCCGCAGGGGAGAGGGAAGTGGGGCGCGCATCTCGACTTCGGTGCCACCTTTCTCCCGGCGACGCACGCTGCAAGTTCCGCCGATCGATTCGAGACGCGTCCGCATATTCGCCAGCCCGTCCCTCCCAGCGCCGCCAGGATCGGTCGGCAGACCCGCCCCATCATCGAGCAGCCGGATCAGCAAGTGCGGCGGTTCGTGGCGCAGCGTGAGGGTGACTTCCGAAGCGCGGGCGTGTTTCACCACATTTTGCAGCGCCTCCTTGAGCGCGAGCACGAGATTGTGCCGGGCCTGGGCGCGGATCTCGATCTCCGGCCAGTCGAGCGGTGCATCGACGTGGCAGGTGATCTCGAGCGGCCCGAGGTAACTCGTGGCGCACTGCGCGAGATATTCGGCGAGCGAGGCGAGCGTGTCGTTGCGCGGATTCACGGTCCACACCACTTCGTCGAGCGACGCGACGGCCTGCCGCGCGATGTCCGTGAGTTGGCGGAGGCCAGTCTGCGCGGCGTCAGGCAATTGGTATTCGCGGCCGAAGATCTCCTGGAGGATGGCGAGTTGCGAAAGGCGCGCGCCCACTTCGTCGTGCATATCGCGGGCAATGCGGTCGCGCTCTTCATCGAGCGCGGCCTCGGCCTCGAGCAGCGCCATCCGCAGGGCGAGTCGGCGGCGGGCGAAATGCCGCAGGAGCCAGGCGAGGCCAGCGAGGGCCGCGGCGATCACCACGGCGCGAAACCCGACCGTCTGCCAAAAGTGCGCGGTCACTTTCATCGGCAGCGAGAAGATCGCGGAATCCCACTCGCGATCGGTATGGCGCGCCTGCGCTTCAAAGACGTAGCGGCCTGGCGGCGGACACGACAGGCCGATGGCGAGCCCCTCCGCGCCCTGCCAGTCCGCATGGTAGCCGCGGAGGCGCCAGCGGAGCGGCAGATCCTCCGGCACCCCGGCAGGGGTAAACTTCAGCGTCAGCTCGATCCACCGGGCACCCGCCGGGACCGTGAGCGTCTGCGGAGAAGTGGGTGGGCGATCGTCGATCCGCACGGTGGCGATTTGCACCGCGAGCGTTTCGTAGATTTCGACCTCGGCGAGTTGCGGAGAAAAGGCGATCGGGCTGTCGCTGCTGATCCGCAGATAGCGACCGCGAAAATTCCCCGTGCCCGCGCTGGCATGCACGATGTCGAGTTCGCCCGGTTGGGGATGCGAACCATCCGCGCGATGGCGGCCGCGCCAGACCGGCAGCGCCCCGAAATCCGGGACGTCTTCGTAGAGCTTCAGCATGACCCGCGAGAGTCGTTCCGGCACCGAGCCATCGCCGCGACTGCGCAAGGCGATGTGGTCCAGAGTGCGCAACGTGCCGAGATCGATTTCAAAGTAAAACTCGGCAGCGAGATCGGGCTGAATCGGATGAGCGATGGTTCCCGGCAGCCCGTCGGTCAGCATCCCCGGGGTGAATGGTCCCCAGAGTGGATGCGACGCTTTGACTGGCTTGCCGAGAGCGATGTTCGTCGTCCGCGACTCGGCAGCCTCGACACGGAACTCGGTGAGCATGAAATCCCCGGAGCGCCCCGGAGCGACCGTCGGCCCGATTTTCGACGCTGCTCTTTCCCGAGGAAAAACGTCCACCCGAAAGGCCGTGACTGGACGGCTCGGCATCCGGACGCCGATCTGGAAAACGGCGTCCAACGCGATGCCGGTGATCCGGAATTCCGATTTGGGTGCCAGCGCCGTGAAGTGCCCGTCGTCCCCGAGGTCGAGGTCCGGGCCCGTGGCGCTGAAGCGCACCGGGCTGAGCGGCGCCCATGCGCTTTCGAGGCTCGGATTCGGATCGGTGGTCGCTGAGAGCGCGAACTCATCGAAGTAGCTCGCGGGCCGTCCGGAGAGGAAACAGAGCGTCACTTCACAGGTCTCCACTTCCACCGGACTGCGCGTGCGAAAGATCGCTGCCTGCGGCTCCGCGACGCGCGTCCCCACCGACCAACCGTTGCGCCCCACATCGCTGCCATCGATCACCTCCAGAAGCTGTGGGTCGCTGCCATCGTGGAAGGTCGTCACCACGGATTCCAATGGCACCGGCGCCGGATGGACGCGCGGAACGGCGATGAGGAAGAGCGCGGCCATGCCGAGCGCACGATGGCGAAGCTGGGAAGATGGCGGACTCATGCGGGACCGGGAGATAATCGGTTTACCGGTCGCGCGTCGATGAGGCGCTGATCACGAAGCTCGCGAGCCCCGCTTTCTGGCGTCCAAGCAGCGTCGCGCCCGGCATGCGTCTTTGGATATTTTCCGACTTGACGCGCCGGTTCCATTTCAGTTAGGCCACTCGTTCATGAGGTCCAAGCAAAAGCCCGAGTGCTCGCCAGAAGAAGGCGTATTGGGACAGGTAAGTATTCGAGAGGAGCTGGCTTCACGAACACAGCTTTCCCCCCCATTCATTCGCCCACGCCATTGCCGTTGGCAGACCTCGCGACCTTAGTCGCAAGTCCTCACTCGTCTTCCCGACAACCAACAACCACCTGGTCTTTTCGCCGCGCGGTCACGGCAAAGCGCCTCGCAATCCTTGGCGATAGCTCCACGCCACTCCACTAAGTTCCCTATGAAAACAAACCTATCATGTCGGTCGGCTTCGTTCCGTCGCAAAGCAGACAGGAAACTCTTTAACCTGTTAACTGTCAGGCGGGCGGTGCTGCTCGCGTTCGTTGTGGTCGCAGCTTGTTTGGCCGGACCGGCATTCGGCCAGCAAACTCAGGCTCCGGTTTTCGTGGGTGCGCCGGTCACGCCAATTCGAGTCACCGTGAAACCTGCAGCCGTGACGCAGCCAGCGCCCGCCAGCGCTGGGGAAGCTATCACGGTTCCGGAAGGCGAGCCGTTGCCAACCGTGGCTCCGCCTCCACACCAACCGATCTTCGATCCAGTGTTTCAGCAGTCTCGTCAGAGGGTGGTGAAAAAGGGTGGTGGGTTGTTCACGGATAGCGTTTCAGCGCCGATCGTGAATGTTCCGGGAATTACTTCCGGATCCAACCCACCGGATGTGACGGGGGATGTCGGACCTAATCACTTCATTCAGATGGTCAACGCGACCCGCTTTCAAATTTTTAACAAGGCGGGAGCACCGCTGACGGCTGCGTTGCTATTTGGGGACTTGTGGACTCCACCGACCGGGAATGCAGGCGATCCGATCGTCGTTTACGATCATCTTGCGGATCGCTGGGTCTTAACTCAGTTTTTCAGCGGGGGCATGTACTTCGCGGTGTCGGAAACCCCGGATCCCACGGCGGGGACTTGGTTCCTCTATGAGTTTAACACCAGCACCGGCCTCCCTGACTACCCGAAGATCGGGGTCTGGCCGGACGCCTTTTACATGTCCACCTTCGAGTCTGGCTTGGGGATCTATGCGTTCGACCGGGTCAAAATGTTGGCCGGCCTTCCTGCCGGCTTCGTCAAGACGACGATTTCCGGCCTGACCCCCTCGCCTGGCATTCGCGACACGCGCATCCTTCCCGTCGATCTCGATGGGCCGCCTCCGCCGGTCGGCACGCCCGGCTACTTTGTGCGGACGGTCGATAGCCAGCAGGACATTTCCAACCCGAGCGACCGGGTTGAGATCTATGAGGCGAGGGTCAATTGGACCGGACCGACCTTCAGTTTTCCGCTCGTGAACACGCTGGCGCCTGCCGCCTTCAATACAATGGTCGGCAATCGAAACGGCGGCGGAGTTCGCGACATGATTCCCCAACCGAACACGACCGCCACGGTGGACTCCCTTTCGAACCGGCCGATGATGCAACTCAAGTACCGCTACTTCGGGTCCACGGCGAAGATGGTTTTCTGCCAGACCGTCGATATCAGCGGGAGCATTCCGGCGCTTCTCGGCTTCACCCCGGCGGACGAAGTCGCCGGAATCCGCTGGTACCAATTGGACAAGCCCGGTGCCAACTGGACGATCGAGCAGCAGGGCACCTTCGGCGACCAACCGCCCGGCGCGACCAATGAAAGTCAGCTCCTGCACCGCTGGATGGGGAGTGCGGCCATGAATGGCGCGGGGGACCTCGCCATTGGCTACAGCATCTGCAACGACGACGACACCAATCCGATTTTTCCGGGCATCCGTTACACCGGCCGAGTGGCCAGTGATCCGCCAGGAACGCTTCTCCAGGGTGAAGGTGTCATTCTCAATGGCACCACTTCAAAAGGGGCCAATGGTTCGTTCGGTAATCGCTGGGGCGACTACGCGCAGATGGGCGTGGACCCGACGGATGACACGACCTTCTGGTTCACCACGCACGTCGCCACCGGTGCCACCCAGATCGCGTCGTTCACCGTGAGTTTGCCGACCGGCCCGGAGATTCTCGTCGAGCAGCCCGTGAGCAATGCGCTCCTCGATGGAGTAGGAAGCCGAAACTTCGGCGTGCTGCCACCGGGTGGTAGCGCGACTTTGACCTTCACCATCAGAAGTATCGGAGCGGGGGATCTTACGGGATTGAGTGTGTCGAAGGACGGCGCCAACAGCGCGGATTTCACGGTTGGTTTGTTGGGAGTAACGACGCTGCCGACAGGGGCATCGGCTACGTTCACGGTGACCTTTACCCCAGGCGCTCTGGGCACTCGGAATGCGGCTATTCGCATCGCAAGCAATGACCCGGATGAGAATCCCTTCGACATCGCGCTGGAGGGAACCGCGCTGCTCCAGGAAATCATGGTCGAACAGCCCGCAGGCACCGACCTGGTCGATGGAACAGCCACGCGTGACTATGGCTTTGTGACCCTCGGCAGCACCCCTGCGCTCACCTTCACAATAAGGAATGTTGGCGGGGCCGATCTGACTGGCTTGAGTGTAACGAAAGACGGTGCCAATAGCGGCGATTTTACCGTCGGAGCGCTGGGCGCTGTCACTCTGCCTGGTGAGGGAAGCACGACTTTCACGGTCACTTTCGCGCCCGGCGCTCAAGGGGTGCGCAATGCCGCCATCCACATCGCGAGCAATGACGCGGACGAAAACCCGTTCGACATCGCACTGAGCGGCACGGGCTTTCTGCCGGAGATCGCGGTGGAGCAACCGGAAGGAACCAACCTGACCGATGGCGTAAGCACGGTCGCCTATGGGAATGTGCTCGTCGGCGCAGCGTCCGTGAAGCGCTTTGCCATTAAGAACGCGGGGATTGGTCCACTCACTGTCAGCTCCGCGAATATCAACGGCACGAATGCCGCGGAATTCGCCCTGGGAACACTCAGCGCTACCAGCTTGCAAGCAGGGGAAACCGCCTACCTTGACGTCACCTTTAGTCCGTTGTCCGCGATCGCCAAGTCGGCGGCGTTGCACATCGTGAGCACCGATCCCAATGAGTCACCCTTTGACATCGCGCTCACTGGTACGGGCGCAACGCTCGGCGGCCCGGTCTCGCTCCTCCGCGATATCAATCGGACGGCCAACGGCTTGGCGCCTGGGGTGCCGGTGGTGATCGGCGGGGTGGCATTCTTCACGGGAACGGCGATTAACGAAGGCACGGAGTTGTGGCGATCCGACGGAACGGCCGCGGGCACTTTCCTCGTGAGGGATATCCTTGCGGGCACCGGCGGAAGCGGGATCGCCTCGCTGACCAATTTCAATGGCACGCTTTTTTTTGCGGCGAACAATGGGACCAACGGGCAGGAACTTTGGAAGAGCGACGGCACCAATGCTGGAACCGTGTTGGTGAAAGACGTTTCAACCGGCACCGCCTCCTCCACACCAGCCAACTTCACCGTCATCGGCGCGACGCTTTATTTCACCGCGACGGATCCGACCAATGGCATCGAGCTCTGGAAGAGTGATGGCACCACCGCGGGGACCGTGCTCGTCACGAACATCGCGGCTGGCACCACCAACTCCAGCCCGGCAAACCTGCGCAACGTCAATGGCACCCTCTTCTTCACGGCGAACGACGCCGTGAATGGCGTGGAGCTTTGGAAGAGCGACGGGACGGCCGCAGGCACCGTCCTCGTGAAGGACATCGTGGCGGGTGCCGTCAACTCCTCACCGGCCAATCTTAACGCCTTGGGCAGCACCCTCATCTTTACGGTCAATGACACGGTTAACGGCACTGAACTTTGGGCGAGTGATGGCACGCTCGCCGGCACCGCACTCTTGAAGGATATCAACGCCGGCTCCGCAAGCTCCACTCCGAACACTTTCGTCAGCATGGGAGGCGCACTTTATTTCGCCGCCACCACGGCGGCGGAAGGTTCGGAGTTTTGGAAAACCGACGGCACGGCGGGAGGCACCTTGGTGGTGAAAAATATTGCCCCGGGGACGACCAGTTCTGCCCCATCGAACCTCACGGTGCTGGGCAGCACGATCTACTTCTCGGCCATCGACTCCACGAATGGTCGGGAGCCGTGGAAGAGTGACGGAACCCTGGCCGGCACCGTGCTCGTGCGGGACATTGCACCCGGAAATTTAAGCAGCACTCCCACGCTCTTCACCCAGGTCGGCGCGAGCGTATTTTTTACGGCCGTTGGGGATGGCTTGGTGAACAGGGAACTTTGGAAGACCGATGGCACGGCGATCGGAACTGTGCTGGTGAAGGATATCAATCCCGGGACGGCCACCTCGTCGCCCGCGAATCTGGTGAACGTCGCGGGGACGCTGATCTTCGGCGCGAGCGACGGACTGCTGGGGCAGGAACTGTGGAAGAGCGACGGGACGGTGATCGGGACGGTGATGATCTTCGAGGCTCAGACCGGCTCGAACACCGCGGCGGTGACCAATCTTCGTGCGGTCAATGGCACCCTGTTCTTCAGCGCCAATGACGGCATCAATGGCCAGGAACTCTGGAAGACCAACGGAACCCTCGCGGGCACCATGCTGGTCAGTAACATCGCGACAACGACCACCAGTTCCAATCCGGGAAGCCTAACCAACATCGGCAGCACCCTCTATTTCTCCGCGTTCGAATCCACCAATGGAACGGAGCTTTGGAAGAGCGATGGAACCACTGTGGGCACGATGCTGGTCAGCAATATCGCAACGACAACTACCAGCAGTTCGCCGACGTTGCTGACTCCGGTTGGCGCCACGCTGTTTTTCTCAGCGACTAGTGGAACCATTGGCGCCGAACTTTGGAAGAGCGATGGTTCTGCCGCTGGGACGGTGCTCGTGGAGGATATCAACGCCACAGCTTCGACTGGCTCCTCGCTCGCCAACCTCACGAACTTCAATGGCACCCTCTTCTTCTCCGCCAACGACGGAGTCAATGGCCAGGAACTTTGGAAGAGCGACGGGACCGCTGTGGGCACGGACATCGTGGTGGATATCAACCCGGGTAGCGTCAACTCGTCGCCCGCGAACTTCAGGGTGATCGGGTCCTTGCTTTTCTTCACGGCCACCACGGCTGCCAATGGCAACGAGTTGTGGGTGACCGACGGGACGGCGGCGGGTACGGTTCCTGTTTTGGACATCATCGCCGGAACCGGCAGTGCGGCGCCAGCAAACCTCACGGTCGTTGGCAGCACCTTGTTTTTCAGTGCGACCAATGGAGCGGCGGTCAACGGCACGGAGTTGTGGAAAAGCGATGGCACCGCTGCTGGTACGGTGCTCGTCAAGGACATCAACCCCGGTACCGTTAGTTCCTCACCAACCGCTCTCGCCAATATCAATGGCACGCTTTACTTCCGCGCCACCACCGCCACTGAGGGAGCCGAGCTTTGGAAGAGTGACGGGACGAATGCCGGCACGGTGCTGGTCAGTAACATCAGCCCGGGCACGGCGAGTTCCCTGCCGACTGCGATCACGAATGTCTATGGCATCGCGTATCTGAATGCCACCACGGCAGCGACCGGCGCGGAGCTTTGGCAAAGCGACGGCTCTGGGCCGGGCACCACGCAGATCTTCGACCTGATGGCGGGCGCCACGAACTCTGGTCCGGCGAATCTCACGGTCCTCGGCACCCTGCTCTTCTTTACGGCGCGCGGACCGGAACTCGGCACCTCGGAACTCTATGTCGTGAATGCGGCCGCCCCGCCGGATATCACTGTGGAGCAGCCGGCCGGAATTGGCCTCGTGGATGGCTCGGCAACCGTCAACTTTGGCTCCGCGGCCCTCGGCTCAAACAGCAGCCTCCAATTCACGATCCGGAACACCGGAACCGCCGACGTCATCGGACTTGCGCTCTCCATCGATGGCAGCAACGCGGGCGATTTCTCGGTAACGGCTAACCCGGTGGCGCCGGTGACTGCAAGCGGCAGCACAACGTTCACGGTGCAATTCAGCCCATCCTTATCCGGAGTCCGGAACGCCAATCTGCACATTACGAGCAACGATCCGGATGAAAGCCCATTCGACATTAGTCTGACCGGAATGGGAACCGGGACGGTCGCGTTCAGTGTCCCCGAGCGGATCTATTACAAGTTCGATGGTTCCGGCACTTCAGTGCCGAACCTGGCTTCCGCGCCAGTCGGAGCGAACCCAGCCACCATCCAGGGCGCCATGACTCAGGGCGGCGTCGGTCAGTTCGGAGGAGGGCTTCGCGGCTCCGGCGGGGTGTCTTCGACGGACCGCCTCAATACGGGCTGGGCCACGAGCCTGAGCGGCAGTTGGACCATCGCGCTCTATCTGAATAACATCCAGCCCAGTGCGACTTTGTTCTACTTCTTCGGCGATAGCGCGGCGAGCGGCTTCCGCTGTTTTACGAATGGCGTCGCGGGCGCCAATAACCTGATCCTGAGAGGGACTGGGATCACGGACGTCCCCGTGAGCAATGCAGCCGTGGCGACTGCGACGGTAACACACTTCGTGTACGATGCGTCTGTTCCGGAAATCCGCGCCTACTTGAATGGGGTGCTGGTGAATACGGTGGCCCAAGGTGCCATCACGATCTCCGGAGCTGGACCGTTTCTCGTCGGTGGCTATTCGGCAAACACTGGGATTCCAGCGGGCGGCGTTCTTGATGAGTTCAGACTCTACAATCGCGCATTGTCGGCCGCGGAAGTGGGCGTCACTTGGAATGCCACCTTGCCGCTCGCCAGCGCGATGCCGGAGATCGCCGTGGAACAACCGGCCGGTACGGGACTCTTCGATGGTACTAGCACGATCAACTTCGGCCCGGTGGCGCAGGGTGCCAGCGCCCTCCGGACGTTCACCATCCGGAATGTCGGCACCGCCGACCTGACCGGCCTCAGCGTGAACAAAGACGGCGCGAACAATGCGGACTTCGCCCTTGGATCGCTCGGCGCGACGACGCTGACCGCTGGCGCGAGCACGACGTTCGGCGTGACCTTTGCCCCTGGCGGCGCAGGCGCGCGCAATGCGGCAATCCACATCGCCAGCAACGATGGCGACGAGAATCCGTTCGACGTGTCTTTAACCGGCATCGGATTGACCCATCTGGAAGGGTGGCGGCTCCTGAACTTCGGAAGCTCCGCCAACACCGGCGCCGGTGCCAGTGCCAACGACTTCGAGTTCGATGGCCTGTCGAACTTCCTGGAGTTCTGCCTCAGTAAGGATCCGAAGCAGTCTTCACAGCCCGCCTATTCTCTCATCCGAAATGGGAGCAACCTTGAGTTCTCCTACACGAGGGCCAAGGCCGCGTTGTCCGATGGCGTTGTCTTCGCTGTCGAATGGATCGATGACCTCAACCTGACGACCTGGAGCACAAGCGGCGTGAGCGAACTGGTGCTCACCGACAACGGAGTGGTGCAGCAGGTCCGAGCCACTCTGCCAGTTGGCCCGAATGGTCTGCGATTCGTGAGACTCAGGGCGACGGATTTCTGAGCGCGCACCCGCTCCGCGCGCGGACGGAAATCTCGGGCCCTTTGGCCGCGCCGATCCGTCACCCAGCGTGATTCCACGCGAGTAGTTCGCGGGCGGCGGCTCCGACCTTTTCCTGAAGATCGGCGGGAAGATCGCGGAGCAGCGGCAAGGCCGGGCCGGTGGCGGCGATGCCAGCTCCGGCGACGGCGTGATGGAGCACGGGGATGGGGCCGTGGGCGTTGCGCAGGACTTCGAGGAGGTTGAATTTTTCGCGGATTGCTTCGGCCTTGGCGAGGTCGCCGGCTTGGAGCGCAAGGAGCATTTCCTGCGAGCGGCGCGGGGCCACGCACACGCAGCCGCTGGTGAAAGCCTGCACCCCGAATTTCGTCCAGTGAATCACGGCGGGCTGCTCACCGATGCCGCTGACGATAAGCGCGGGATCGACCGCATCCACGAGGCTCGCGAGGAGATCATCTTTCGCGGGATCGTCGCGGACCACGGCGTATTTGATCCACGAGATCGCGCCGGCAGCGACGAGCGCGCGCACCACTTCCGGCGTTACGTAGCCAGCGTCTTTGATGTAGAGGACGATCGGGCGTCCGAGTTTCTCGACGATCCGCAGCACCCCGTTGCGCACGCCTTCCGGTGAACTCACCGCGACCGTCGGGAGGAGCATTGCGGTCGGAAAATTTTTGCGCGCGAGGATCGCGGCCTGATCCATGGCGGTGCCGAAGTAGGGTCCGATGCTCGGGACGATCCAGGTATCGGTCGCGGCCCCGGCCTCGAGTTGATCGAGCACGGTTTCAAATTCACTCAGCGCGATGTTGTAGAAGTTGGCATTGCCGCCGTAGAGGAGCGTCGTCACGCCGCCGGCTTCGAGGTGCTTGATGACCTTGGCATTTTCCGCGGCGACGGGCTGCAGCGCGGCATCCCGGCAGAGTGGGGGGACGGAGATGATGGAAGTGCGAAGGTCGGCGGGTGAGCAGGTCGTTTTCATCGGGAGGCGCAGGCTAGGAGCCAAAGGCGAAAGTGGAAAGTGGAATGGAGGCGGGGGAATTTCAGATTTCAGATTGCAGATGGTGGTCGGCGCTGATCGCCAATCTGCAATCTGCAATCTGCGATCTGAAATCCGCCCTGCCATTCCACTTCCCACTTTCACTTTCCACTGTCACCGTCGGGTCATGTCCACGGTCGAAAGAGCCGGAGTATTCATCGCTTACCACTACCCGGAGAAGCGGTGGCTCGATCGCGTCCAGGCTTCCCTAAAGCCGATCGCGGAGTGCGACCGTGCCGTCATCTGGGACGATCGAAAGGTGATGTCAGGCACGGCCTGGAAGACCGAACTGGCCGACGCCCTCGCGGGCGCGAAGCTGGCCATCCTGGTCGTCAGCGATTCCTTTTTGCAGTCGGGATTCATCAGCCGCGCAAAGCTGCCGGCGATGCTCGATCGGGAACGGGAGAATGGCTTGAAGATCTGCTGGGTGCTCGCCGGCTACTGTCTTTTTTCCGTTGCGGGGCTGCGCACGGATGAGGCGGGAAATGGGATCAACTCCGCGCTCGACGGCCTCAATGGAGCGGGTCGCGATGCCGCGCTGGCCGAGTTTGCGAGGAAGGTGGCGCTCCTGCTCGGGGTGCCGCTGGAAGCGGCCGCGCCTGCGCCCGCGCCCGTACCCCTCGTCACCCCGGTCGCTCCCGCCGAGTCGATCGCGGCGAAGACTCCGGCCGCGCCCGTGGAATCAAAAGTGGAGCTGACCCCGATCGCTTCGCCAGAAACAGCGGAGGTGAAGCCGGGAAAAAAACAGCGCAAGCGTGTGGCGCCCGCGAAAGCTTCGACGGCGGAGGAATTGCCGCTCGAGCTCGTGCCCGTGACCACGCCGGAGGCGCCACCCGAGTTGCGCCTGCCACCGCCGCCACCGCCGCAGCCGCAGTTGCAATTTCCCGGACCAAAGCCGCAGACCCACCTCATCCTCCCGCCCGTGGCACCCGCTCCGGCTGCGACCGCTATCGCAGCCGCGCCCGCGCCCGAGCCGGCCCCTTTCAAACCTCTCGCCCCGATCCCGGCGACCGCCCCCGCCCAGGCGCCGCCGGTGCTGCGTTCCGAGTCACCGATTCTCCCCGCACTGGACGGTGTGATCGAGGCCCGCGGCGAGACCATCGTCCTCCTGCGGAAAGTCGCGCGCTGGCTGAAGCTCGGGGCGCTGGGCCTGGTCGTGATCTCCATCCCGGTGAGCCTCTTTGCCGGTCTTACGCATTTCCTTTTCGTCTTTGGCTTCGCTGTCTTCGTCGCTGCGCTGGCGCTTTTTCTCCATACCCATATCGACGTGCTCGGCCAGCATCTCGTGGGTCTGCGCTACGCCCGCAGTGGCCTCGCCGATGAACTGCTGCCGAGCCGGCAACGCGAACCGCTGCTCCGCAAAGCGGCGGAAGTGCTCGGGTGAACCCGTCCGTGATCCATCGTCAGCCGTCCGTCGAAACAACTTATGCCCGCACCCAACGCCGATCTCGAACAGTCGCTCTTCCGCGCCAACCAAAAGGAAACCCGGCTGCGCCAGCGCGCCTTGCTCGCGCTGCTCCTGCCCGTGGCGGTCGGCGCCGTCTGGTTGATCTACTCCTCCGTCGTCGTCACCCATTTGCAGAGTGAAGCGCGCGAGGTCACGGCGAGAGAGGCCGCGCTCGAGGCCCGCGAGACGGAATCGCAACGGCAAGTCGCCGACGCCGATGCCCGCCGCACCGCCGCGGAGGGCTTGGTGAAAGCGGCGCAGGACGGCGAGACGGAAGCCAAAGCGCGCTCTGCGGAGATCGAGCGGCAGCTCGTGAAGGTGCGCGAAGTCATCGGTCCGGTCGGGACCTTGCTCAGCGACATCACCGCGGCGAAGACCGCCGCCGCCAAGCTGAACGCCAGTGAGGTGGTCGAATCCCAACTCACCGGGATCCGCACCCGGCTGGGCACCGCCCTGGGCCGGATCGAACAGGAGATCGACAAAGGACTGCCCCAGAACGAGCAGAAGCCGCGCGTCTATCTTTTCATCACCGACGAAGCGCAACGCTCCGCCGCCAAGGCGCTCGCTCCCGTGCTCGAGAGCGCCGGCTACGATGTGGCCGATATTTCAAAAAGCACCGTCCGCCGCACCGAAGGCACCGAGGTCCGCTACTTCCGCGATCCCGTGGATAAGCCGGAAGCCGCGCGCATCCTCGAGATGGTGGCCAGGCAGACCGGTTTCACGGACGCCAAAGTCACGAAGAGCACCGACCCCGATCAGTCCCTCGGCAGCCGGAGATTTCAGATCTGGCTGAGCAAGCCGCCGCCAGTGGCGTCGAAGTAGCGCGGCCTCCCGGCCCGGCCCGGCAGGGTGGGTCAGCGGGCTCGGGGAGAGAGGACGGAGGCGATGAAATTGCTGAGGATGCGGAGGCCGACGGCCTGGCTTTTCCACCTCGTTCCCAAACTCCGTTTGGGAATGCACCTGTCTTCGCAACTCCGTTGCCCGGACGGCGACCAGCCACCGCGAAACGAAGTTTCGTCCGCAACGACATTCCCAAACGGAGTTTGGGAACGAGAAGAAGAGGCAAGCCCCCGACCCGCTCGGGGAAATGAAAAGCAGGTCGCGGAAAGCCGATGATTCTGAAAATCCCCGCGAAACCGGAACCGGAAAGGCGCACCCTGCTCTCGGAAAATGATTTCCCCCGCCGATCTTCGCGAAGACGAGAGCCGAAAATGATTTCCCCCGCCGATCTTCGCGAAGACGCGAGCCGGAAATGATTTCCCCCGCCGATCTTCACGAAGACGCGAGCCGGAAACGATTTCCCCCGCCGATCTCCACGAAGACGCTAGCCGGAAATGATTTCCCGCGCCGATCTTCACGAAGATGCTAGCCGGAAATGATTTCCCGCGCCGTTCTTCACGAAGACGCTAGCCGGAAATGATTTTCCGCGCCGATCTTCACGAAGACGCTAGCCGGAAATGATTTTCCCCGCCGATCTTCGCGAAGACGACAGCCGGAAGCCGTTCCTTTTGACGATTTTCGCGCACTTTCCCGCATTTTGCCGATTTTTGACCAAGGAAGGGGACAGCCTGTCGCACCAAGCGGGGTTTTGCTCGCCGGTTGCTCGGCGGCACGGCTCGGGTGCATGGGCGTGGCGAAAGTTTCCCGGAACGCTGCTGAACGCCCTTTACCCGGCCCCCTTATCTCCCTAGAACGGGGCCTATCGTCGGATGAAACGCACGAGCGTCCCCCGTGGTCCGCGCGCGGGTCGGTGCCCACCCCCGTTTCTCAAGAATTCGCTCCTCACCCACCCCACCCGCCCCGTGAAATCTGCCAACAGCCACGCCCGCTACGACATCCGCCTCCGCACTAACGGCGCGCCCTGCGTGCAGGTCGAGCTGAAGACCCTCGGCATCAGCCCGCGCCGGGCCATGGAGCAGATCGTCTGTGGCAAAAACGACCCCCGCGACGGCTACACCAAGACTCCCCTCTGCTTCCCCCAGCTCTTCATCGTCAGCAACCGCACCGAGACCTGGTATTTCGCCAAAAACAACGCCCGCCACTTCGCGGAGACCGCGCTCGCCCTAGCCGCATGAACAAAAAAGCCCTAACCGAGACGGACATCCGCACCAAGTTCATTACACCCGCACTTGTCGGACCGAACGGAGACAAGTGGAATGTGATGACCCAGGTTCGCGAAGAAGCCTATTTCACCAAAGGGCGCGTCATCGTTCGCGGCAAAACGGTGAAACGTGGCGAGGCGAAAAAGGCGGACTACCTCCTCTACTACAAACCAAACGTCCCGCTCGCAGTTCTCGAAGCCAAGGACAACAACCACACCGTAGGCGACGGTATGCAGCAGGCCCTTGAGTATGCCGAGCTGCTCGACCTTCCCTTCGCCTACAGCTCCAACGGTGACGCCTTCCTGGAACACGATCGCACGGTGACCACCGGTACCGTCACGCGGGAAATCCCGCTCGACCAATTTCCGACCCCGGAAGAACTCTGGGCGCGCTACTGCGCCGCCAAGGGTTGGACCGAGGGCCAGCAAAAGGTCACCACCCAGGACTACTACGACGACGGCTCCCGGAAGGCTCCGCGCTACTATCAGCTCATCGCCATCAACCGCACCGTCGAAGCCATCGCGCGAGGAGAGAACCGCATTCTCCTCGTGATGGCCACTGGCACCGGCAAGACCTACACCGCATTCCAGATCATCTGGCGACTGTGGAAGTCGGGAGCCAAGAAGCGCATTCTCTTCCTCGTCGATCGCAACATCCTTGCCGACCAGACGAAGACCAACGACTTCAAGCCGTTCGGCCAGGCGATGACGAAGATCACGAACCGAACGGTCAATAAAGCCTTCGAGATCTACCTCTGCCTCTATCAGGCCGTCACGGGCACGGAGGAAGACCAGAACATCTACAGGCAGTTCTCCCCGGATTTCTTCGATCTCGTCATCGTCGATGAGTGCCATCGCGGCAGCGCCGCCGATGACGCGCGTTGGCGGCAGGTGCTCGAATACTTCACGTCCGCCACACAGATCGGCCTCACCGCGACGCCGAAGGAGACGAAGGAAGTCTCGAACATCGAATACTTCGGCGAGCCCCTCTACACCTACTCGCTGCGGCAGGGCATCTTCGACGGTTTCCTCGCACCTTACAAGGTCGTGCGCATCGGCCTCGACAAAGACATCCTCGGTTGGCGGCCCGAACTTGGGCAGGTGGACAAATACGGGCAGCTCATTGAGGACCGCGAATACAACCTGCGCGACTTCGACAAGAACCTCATCCTCGAAAAACGCACCGAGCTGGTCGCGGCCAAGGTCTCCGCGTTCCTCCGCACCACCAACCGCTTCGCCAAGACCATCGTCTTTTGCGAAACCACGGACCATGCCGAGCGCATGAGGCAGGCGATGGTGAATGCCAACCCCGACCTCGCCGCCGCCAACAACAAATACGTCATGCGCATCACTGGCGACGACGATGAAGGCAAGGCGCAGCTCGACAACTTCATCGACCCGGAGTCCACCTATCCGGTCGTCGCCTGCACGTCACGGCTCATGAGCACGGGCGTGGATGCCCAAACCTGCCACCTCATCGTCCTGGACAAGCGCATCGCCTCCATGACCGAGTTCAAGCAGATCATCGGTCGCGGCACGCGCATCAATGAGGACTACGGCAAGTTTTTCTTCACCATCATGGACTTTCGCGGGGCGACCGCCTTGTTCGCCGACCCGACCTTCGACGGCGATCCGGTGCAGATTTATGAACCCGGCCCGGGCGATCCTCCGGTGCCGCCAGACGAGCCGCCTCCGGGTGGTGAATCTCCCGGGCCGCCCTTGCCGCCATATCCCGGCCCAGGCCCAGGCGGAGAAGGCCCCGAGCCGCCGAGGCGCTACGTGGTCAACAACGTGCCCGTCAGCGTCTCCGTGGAGCGCGTCCAATACCTCGATGAAAACGGCCGCCTCATCACCGAGTCGCTCACCGATTACACCCGCAAAACCGTCCGCACCGCCTACGCCACGCTCGACGCCTTCCTCACCATCTGGAACGACGCGGAGAAAAAGCATGCCGTGCTCGAAGAACTCGCCACCAAGGGCGTCTTCCTCGACGAGTTGGCCGAGCAAGTGGGCCGCCAATACGACGCCTTCGACCTTGTCTGCCATGTCGCCTTCGATGCCCCGGCGCTGACCCGGAAGGAACGCGCCGACGGCGTGAAGAAGCGCAACGTCTTCGCCAAATATGGCGACAAGGCCCGCGCCGTCCTTGATGCGCTGCTCCAGAAATACGCCGACAGCGGCATCACCAGCGTGGAATCGCTGGAGATTCTCAAAGTGGACCCGCTCACCGCCCACGGCACGCCCGTGGAAATCGTCACACTCTTCGGCGGACGTGCCGGCTATCTCGCCGCCATCCGTGAACTCGAAACCGCCCTTTACCAGAAAGCTGCCTGACCCATGCCCAACGTCTCCAACCTCGTCAAAACCATCCAGGACATCATGCGCAAGGACGCCGGCACCTACGGCGATGCGCAACGCCTCGAACAGCTCGGCTGGATGTTCTTCCTCAAAATCTTCGACGACCGCGAAAAGGAAATGGAAGTCCTCCGCGACAACTACAAGTCGCCTCTCCCTCAGCACCTGCGCTGGTCGCAGTGGGCCACCGACGACGAAGGCATCACCGGCGACGCCCTCCTCGACTTCGTCAACAACACCCTGCTCCCCAAGCTGAAGGCCCTCACCAGCGGCGGCGACAAGATTACCACGCTCATCCGCTCCGCCTTCGAGGATGCCAACAACTACATGAAGAACGGCACGTTGATGCGCCAGGTCATCAACAAGATCAACGGCATCGACTTCAACGCCTCCGATGATCGCCACATGTTCGGCGACATCTACGAAAAGCTTCTCAAAGACCTCCAGTCCGCAGGCAACGCCGGCGAGTTCTACACCCCGCGCGCCGTCACCCAGTTCATCGTCGAGCAGGTCAATCCCCGCCTCGGCGAGACCCTCCTCGATCCCGCCTGCGGCACCGGCGGCTTCCTCGTCTGCGCCATCGAGCACTTGCGCAAACAGGCGAAGAACGAGTCCGACGAGCGCACCATCCAGGATTGCTTCGCCGGCATCGAGAAGAAGCACCTCCCGCACGTCCTGTGCATGACCAATCTCCTCCTGCACGGCATCGACGTCCCCTCCAACGTCCGCCACGACAACACCCTCGCCCGCCCCCTGCGCGACTGGGGCCCGAAGGAGCGCGTGGACGTCATCGTCACCAATCCGCCCTTCGGCGGCATGGAGGAGGACGGCATCGAGTCCAACTACCCCGCCGAGTTCCGCACCCGCGAGACCGCCGACCTCTTCCTCGTGCTCCTCATGAAGATCCTCAAGCCCGGCGGCCGCGCCGGACTCGTGCTGCCCGACGGCACCCTCTTCGGCGAAGGCGTCAAGACCCGCATCAAGGAAGCGCTCCTCACCGAGTGCAACCTCCACACCATCGTTCGCCTGCCCAACGGCGTC
>JANNXQ010000009.1:0-49435 GCA_031409655.1 Chthoniobacteraceae bacterium
ACCGACCGCCAAGAACATCAACCACCGCTCAGCACCGCGCAAAAGACCCAAAATCGCGACCAGCCATCATTGAAAAACCGCCGCCCTCGCACCGCAGAACGGGCCATTTGCGCCGTTCGAGTTAATCAGCGGTTCCCTAACTCCTGGATCATGGAGAAATCGCCGGACCGGCACCACACGGATGTTGTGCGTCCATCACCGGATCGTGGGCTCCGGCAGCCGCCCTCCGCAGAGGTTGCGAAAGTCACGCGCTTTGAAAAGGATCACGGCGTTTGAATTCCACCGCGCAGTTTTCCGCCAGCAAGAGTCCCGGCATCGTTGGGAAAATTTTTGCGACGTTGTTTTTCGGCGTCTTCCTTGGGATGGGCTGTTTCTTCACTCTGCTGATCGGGCGTTCCGTCTGGAGGGTGCTGGAGACTTATCGCTGGACGCAGGCGGATGCCCAGATCGTCACGAGCAGTGCCCGGCAGAGGCCGGATGCGGGCGCCCCGGGTTATGAGTTTGCGGTCGAGTATCGCTACGACTCCGGGCGGGACTGGCTCACGGGCACGCGCTGGTCCACGAAGGAGCCGACCTTTGAGCGCTTCGACGAGGCGCAGCGGATCGCGGAGCGCTTCCGGCCCGGAGCGCGGGTGCCCTGCTGGCGGGATCCGCACGACGGTCAGGCGGCAGTGCTCGAACGGCAGAGTCCACTCGTCGGCTTCGTGGTGCTCTTTCCGCTGATCTTCGTGGCCGTGGGCGCGGGCGGGATCTGGGCGGTCTGGAAAAAGGGAGCACCAGGAGTGCGGACGAAGGAGAAGCCAGGGTCTGAGCGAGCAAAGGCGAACCAGACTGGTGCTGGCTGCCTGCGGCTTTTCTTCCTCCTCTTTTTCGTCGCGGGCGCCGCCGCCCTCTGGGCGATGACCCTGGGGCCTTTGTTGAAGATCGCCGCTGCCCGCTCGTGGGAGGCGACGCCATGCCGCATCGTTTCGAGCCGGGTCGCGGCGAATAACGACAGCGATGGCAGCACCTATCGCGTGGATATTCTCTACGCCTACACCTTCGCCGGAATGCCGCGCCATTCGAGCCGTTACGATTTTTCGCCGGGCTCCTCGAGTGGCTACGCGACAAAGGCGGCGATCGTGGGCAAGTATCCAGTCGGCGTCCAAACAACCTGCTATGTGAATCCGCGCGCCCCGTGGGAAGCGGTGCTCCGGCGGGAACCCTTCAAGGCGCTGTGGTTTGGCGCGATCGGGATGGTCTTTCTGGGCGTGGGTGCGCTGGGCGCTTGCCATGCTGGACGTCTCACCGGCGGCCCCGGGAGGCCAGGGGTGGCGAGGGCAGCGGATGGATAAAGAAGATGCGGATGAAGAGAATGAGAAAACATTGCTCCTTCAACTGCACCTCGGCCCGCGCGGAAATCGCACTTCTCTTTTCCCGGCGAAGAACTCGTTGGTGCCGCGCTTCGGGAACTCGACGCACTGCCGCAGTGAGCTGAGGTGCGGCTCGTCTGGAGCACGAAGGGCAAGGGCGCGGAGGACGCGAACGGCGCGGCGACGATCGCCTTCGATACTCCGCAAGCCGAAGATACGCTACCCTTTACGCTGCGGCTGCCAGCAGCGACCTCCAGCTTTTCCGGCCAGCTCCTCTCGCGCGGCTGGGTCGAGGAACTCGTGCGGCAACCGGGCCGCCAAGGTGCGCGCACGGAAATCGTCATCGCTCCCGACAGCGTCAAAGTGCTCCTGCCGCGCCACAATACTGAGCGTGCAGGACATTCCCCTTTGTGGGACGGCAACGAACGTGCTACTCCCGTGTCCGTAATGGACCTACAGCCGTCTGAACCAGCCAGCGTCCTGGCGCGTGACAATCCCTTTTGCTCTGGAGCCGTCGAAAATCTGGAATTTCGCCTCCCCAGCGGACTGCATTGGGACGCCCTCGTGGCGAAGTTGGCGAATGCGAATTGGACCGGCGCGATCGTCGGCCCGCATGGTTCGGGGAAGACTTCGCTGATCGAGCAACTCGCCTTTCACCTGGAGGCGCAAGGTCTCAGGCCACGCATCTATCGCCTGAGTGCGGAGACCGGACAGGCGGACAAAGACTCGATGCTCGCCGCCGTCCGCGAGATGCGCGCGCCGGACATCCTGCTCCTCGATGGAGCGGAGCAACTTTCCACCCGCCAGTGGCTCCCTCTCCGCGTCGCTGTGGATTCGCTCGCGGGCTGTGTCGTCACCCTGCACCGCACCGGTCGCCTGCCCACTCTCCTCGAGACGGAGACCACGCCGCACCTGCTCGCCGAACTCATCGCCGACCTCACTGGCTGCGCCCTTCCACCTGGCGAGGCCGCCACGATCCATGCGCGGCATCGCGGCAATATGCGGGATTGCTTCCGCGAATTGTACGACCGCTGGGCGGGCTAGTCGGCGTCGGAGGGACACGCTCCGTCGTGTCGCCAGATCAAATGGGTGGAGACTGCGCGGAGCCCACCGCCTCCTTCCCCAAAAAAGGACGGAGCGTGGCGCTCCAAATGACCAAGTCCAGTGGTCAGCAGACGAACGCCTTTCTTAAACTTATTTAGAATTGGTCTTGATAAGGAACTAGGCGGCTGTTTCATTTCTCTCGTCCATGAAGCAGACCACACCACTCCCCAACTCGACCCCCGACGAGCACATTCACGGACGCGGGCTGCGCATGACCGAGCAGCGCCGCGCCGTGTATGACACGCTCATGGCCACGCGGGATCACCCCACAGCCGTCGAAGTTTTCATGCGGGTAAAAGCGGCTCGTCCGTCGATCTCACTCGCGACCGTTTACAACTGCCTGGAGACCCTCACGGAATGCGGTCTCGTGAAGTACGTCCACCACGACCGCGAGCCGTCGCGCTACTGCCCGAATCTCCAGGAGCACGCGCACTTCTTCTGCGAGAGCTGCGCCGGCGTCATGGACGTGCCGCTGCGCTCGAAACGCCGGCCGCAGGACATCTGGGATCTCCCGGAATCCGTATCCATCCGGCAACACGAGGTTTCATTCCGCGGCCTCTGCCCGAAATGCGCCACCAAGGCGGAAAGCAAAACCATCAAGCTCAAGGTCTCGCGCTCGAACTGAAAATTTTTAACCGCCCATTTTGATATGAACTCTCTCAGCATCCGCGACCTCCGCGTCAGCATCGGCGAAAAGGAAATCATCCGCGGCTTCTCCCTTGATATCCCCAAGGGCCAGGTCCACGCCATCATGGGACCAAATGGCTCCGGCAAGAGCACACTCAGCAAAGCCATCGGCGGCCATCCCGACTACCCCGTGACTTCCGGCGACGTGCTGCTCGATGGCGAGAGCATCCTCGGTCTCGGCCCCGACGCCCGCTCTCGGAAGGGCCTCTTCCTCGCCTTCCAATACCCGATGGAAATTCCCGGCGTGAGCAATGCAAACTTTCTCCGCGCAGCCCTGCAGGCCCGGCTCCCCGAGGGAGAGGAAATCGAGGCCACGGAATTTTACGCCCATCTCTACCGCGAGATGGACAAGCTGGAAATCCCGCGCGCCTTCACCGCGCGCGCGGTCAATGAAGGCTTCTCGGGCGGCGAAAAGAAACGCAACGAAATCCTCCAGATGGCCATGCTCAAGCCGAAGTATGGCATTCTCGATGAGACCGACTCCGGCTTGGACATCGACGCTCTGAAAATCGTCGCCGCTGGCGTGAACGCACTGCGCGGTCCCGAACTCGGCGTGCTCCTAATCACCCACTATCAACGCCTGCTCGATTACATCGTGCCCGACGTGGTCCACGTGATGATGAATGGCCGCATCGTCCACTCCGGCACCAAGGATCTCGCTCTCGAACTCGAAGCCCGCGGTTACGACTGGATCAAAGATGACCTCGCCGTCTCCGCAGCCGCCTAACGCACCATGAATACTGAACTTCTCGAACCCAGCACCCAGATCGACATCGATCGCAGCATCGGTGATTTTTCTTATCCCGAGCAGCACCAATACGACGCCGGCACCGGACTCTCGCACGCCACCGTTGATTACATCGCCGGAGTAAAAGGTGAGCCGGATTGGATCCGCGAGTTCCGCCACAAGGCGCTCGACACCTTCCTCGCCAAGCCCATGCCCACGCACTGGGCCTCGAAGGATCTCGAGGCGATCAACTTCGACAAAATCCGTTACTATCTCGCCAACGGTCAAAAGCCAACGCGGTCGTGGGATGAGGTTCCCGACGACGTCAAGCGCACCTTCGAGCGGCTCGGCATCCCGGAGCAGGAGCGCAAATTTCTCGCCGGCGTCGAAGCGCAGTTCGACTCCGAGGCCGTCTATTCCAACATCAAAGCAGCGGTCGGCGAGCAGGGCGTGATCTTCGTCGGCTCCACGGAAGGCCTGAAGGAACACCCGGAGATTTTCCGGAAGTGGTTCGGCAAAGTAATCCCAACCGGTGACAATAAATTCAGCGCGCTCAACAGCGCCGTCTTCAGCGGTGGTTCCTTCATCTACGTGCCGCCGGGCGTGAAGGTGAAGCATCCGTTGCAGGCTTACTTCCGGATCAATGCGGAAAACTTCGGCCAGTTCGAGCGCACCCTCATTATCGCCGACGAAGGCTCCGAAGTGATGTACATGGAAGGCTGCACCGCTCCGAAGTTCGAGACCGCCACGCTGCACTCCGCCGTCGTTGAGTTAGTGGCGATGAAAGGGGCGAAGATCCAATACATCACCGTCCAGAACTGGTCTTCGAACGTCTTCAACCTCGTGACCAAGCGCGCCATCGCGCACGAGGAAGCCGAGGTGAAGTGGATCGACTGCAACATCGGCTCGCGGCTCACCATGAAATATCCCGGCGTCGTGCTGAAGGGTCGCAAGGCCCGCGGCGAAGTCATCTCCATCGCGCTTGCCGGCGACGGCCAGCATCAGGACACCGGCGCGAAGATGATCCACGCGGCGGATGAAACGACTTCCAACGTGGTCTCGAAATCCATCTCCGTCGGCAAAGGCCGCTCGACTTATCGCGGCCTCGTCCACATTCCGAAACACCTCAAGGGCTGCAAGAACAACACCGAGTGCGACGCCTTGCTGATCAACTCCACGTCGCGCACCGACACTTATCCGGCGATCACCGCGCGCGGCACTGGCAACTCCTGCCAGCACGAAGCCAGCGTCTCGCAGATTTCCGCCGAGCAGATCTTCTACATGCAGCAGCGCGGCCTCACCGAAGCCCAGGCGATGAGCCTTTCCGTGAACGGCTTTGTCAATGATCTCGTGCGCCAGTTTCCCATGGAATACAGCGTCGAACTCAAGCGGCTCATCGACATGGAAATGGAAGGGAGCGTCGGGTGACCATGGGGAGCGCTGTTTTGGAAATCGAAGAATTGCCGGGCACCCAAAACCGACCCGCGGCGATCCTCGAGGCGGGAGCCGCGAACCCGGACCGGGCCGAAGCCTGGGAGCAGTTCAACAACTTCCCCGCGCCGAAGCGCACGGACGAAGCCTGGCGTTTCGCGAATCTCAAGCGGATCGATCTCGCACCGTTCACCCAGCCGCTGCCGGTTGCGGCTGACGCGCGCGCAGAATTGCTCACCCGTTCGCTCGGGCTCGACGCCATCGCGGGCCGAATGGTCTTCGCGAACGATCAACTTCTCGCCCGCGATCGCATCTCCGATTCCTTGAAGCAAAAGGGCGTGCTCTGGCTGCCGCTCGATCAAGCGGCGACGGAGCACCCGGATCTTTTCGCGAAGTATTTCATGCGCGAAAAAGCGATCCTGGGCGGCCAAAAGTTCGCCGCGCTCCATCGCTCCCAAGCACGAGCCGGCACTTTCCTCTACGTCCCTCGTGGCGTGGAGATCGATCTCCCGATTGAGGCCTTTCACTGGCTGCACGGATCCGGCGGCTCCTGCTTCCCGCACACCCTCATCGTCGCTGAAGAAATGTCGAAGGTGACGGTCATCGACTATTTCCGTAGCGCCGACGACTCCGCACCCGGCCTCGCCTGCGGCGTAAATGACCTCTGGCTCGGCGCCGGAGCGAATGTGACCTACGTCTGCGCTCAGGAATGGAACCGCGAGACCCTCGCCTTTCAGATGAACGCCACCGTAGTCGGCCGCGACGCCACGGCCAAAGCCTTGAGCCTGAATCTCGGCGGAATCTACGCCCGCAGCGAAAGCGTGAGCCATCTGCGCGGTCCCGGCGGACGCAGCGAAATGCTTGCCGTCACCGTGGCGCAAGGCAAGCAGGAGTTCGATCAGCGCACCTTCCAGATCCACGAATCGCCGAACACCGCGAGCGACCTGCTCTACAAGAACTCGCTCGACGACCAGGCGCGCACGATTTTCTCCGGACTCATCCGCGTCGATCCCGGCGCGCACAAGACCGATGCCTATCAAAAAGTGCGCAACCTCCTCCTCAGCGACGAAGCCGAGGCAAACAGCGCCCCCGGACTCGAGATCGAAGCCGACGACGTCCGCTGCACCCACGGCGCGACCAGCGGCCAAATCGACGCCGAGGAACTTTTCTACCTCCTCTCCCGCGGCATCACCACCCGCTCCGCGCAACGCCTCATCGTGCAAGGCTTCCTACAGGACGTCATCGACCGACTCCCTGACGAAGCCGTCCGGATGATGCTGGGCGCCCGCCTCGCGCAGAAATTCGCCGCACGATAGCCGCCGCCATGGCGCGAGCGGCGAAGCCAGCGCCACCACCGGATCACCCGTAAGTCGGCCTTTCCTCCGCTATGCGCCTCAAAGACAAGGTGGTCATCGTCACCGGCAGCGCCACGGGCATCGGGCGAGCGATCGCGAAACGCTGTGTGGCGGAGGGCGCGCGGGTCGTTATCCACGGACTCGAGCGCAAGCTGGGTGAAGGCGTGGTCGCGGAACTCGGCGCGGACAAGGCCGTGCTGTACATCGAAGACCTCACGGCGGAAGGCTGTCCGCAGCGCCTCGTGCAGGTCGCGGTGGCCGCGTTTGGGCGGCTCGATGCGATCGTGAACAACGCCGCGCTGGTCGCCGCCTCGAACCTGCACACCACCGACCCCGCCTACTTCCGGCGCATGCTCGACATCAATACCGTCGCGCCCTTCGCCCTCATCCAGGCCGCGCTTCCGGAACTGCGCAAAGTGCGCGGCTGCGTGCTGAATATCGGCAGCGTGAATGCCTACAGCGGCGAGCCGAACCTCCTCCCTTACTCGGTGTCGAAAGGCGCGCTGATGACCCTCACCCGCAATCTCGGCGACACCCTGATGCGCGAGGACGGCGTGCGGGTGAACCAAATCAATCCCGGCTGGGTGCTCACGGAAAACGAAGCCCAGCGCAAACGCGACCACGGCCTCGCCGACGACTGGTACAAGGACGTGCCAAAGATGTACGCCCCATCCGGCCGCATCCTCTGGCCCGAGGAGATCGCTGCCTGCGCCGCCTGGCTGCTCGCGGAGGAATGCGGCCCGATCAGCGGCCAGGTCATCGACCTCGAGCAACACCCCTTCATCGGCCGCAACCCGCCGAAAGACGCGACGACGATTCCCTCGCCGGACTAGCAGACTGTGGGGACTTGGGCGTTGGAAGGTGCGCGCCGCCGCGGAGGTGGAGGGGCAAAGGGCATCGCCCTCGGTGGATGGCGCATTCGGCTGCGCCATGCGAACGCCCATGGCCGGAAGCCATCTCGATGGATATGGGCGCTGGCTTGCGGAAGCTTTGCCATGGCGCTCGGAGCGCGCCATCCCCCCGCGTTGGGCCGCATTTCCACGAGTTGACAGATACGCCCTACTCATCGCCGCGCGTCGGATCGGTCGGGCCTGGTAGGCCGGGTGTCCGACCGCGGCGCGCTCGCGGTGCCGGTGGGTGCCCGGTCGTGCGGCGGGCTCGGGCGCGCGGCGCGGCAGGGAGAAGGGGGACGAGGAGCGACTCGTAGAGGCGGAAGAGATGTTCCACGCGCTCCCGGTCGGAGTGAAAGGCTTCGCGGCGGTAGCACCGCTCCAAGGCGCGGGAGGTGTTTTACACCGCCGCGCGCTGCGCGGGCGTGGGGGTGGCTCGTTTGTTCTGTGAATAGTTGCCCTATTCGCTATTTAGCTCAGAAATCCATGGCGGATAACGAGCTTACGCAAACAGAGGCAGACGCATTGGTCGCCCTTCCAAAACGTCGGGTTGACGAGACCGTTTATCTTTATCCGACCGGGGGCCAGGGGATCATCATTCCGCTGGTTTCTGAGGATGGACACGAATCCTTCCTCTTCGACCTTACGCGAGGGCGTATCAACTTGCTCAAAGTGACCTACCAGACGCGGAGCAGGCAAGTCGTTGTGCTCGCCCGTCTTGATCTTGGCGGCCCTCCTCATCGCAATCCAGACGACGAGGAGATCGCTTGCCCGCATTTGCACATCTACCGCGAGGGGTATGGCGATAAATGGGCGATCCCTGTGCCAATAAACGCCTTCTCGAATCCGGACGATGTGTGGCAGAGTCTTCAAGATTTTATGCGCTTTTGTCACGTCACCCAACCACCACAGATTGAGAGGGGACTCGGACTATGACCGTCGATGAAGTTCGCGGACTGGTGGATCGGTATTCCGCTTGGTTGAAGGAGAAAACTCAGGTCAAACAGCTTGGCGATTGGGCCGAAATCACGACGCCCTATCTTGACCGTCATAATGACTATTTGCAGATCTATGCGAAGCGCGACAACGGCGGATTTCTTCTAACGGACGGAGGGCACATCCTCAGCGACCTCAAGATCTCTGGGTGTCCGATCAACTCGCCGAAACGCGAGGCGCTACTTCGGACAACCGTAAACGGTTTCGGCGTGCAATGGAGGGACGATGACTCGTTGCAGGTCCATGCCGGCGATCAGAACTTTCCCGTTCGAAAGCACAATCTCGTGCAAGCCATGCTCGCGGTGAATGACCTGTTTTTTCTGGCGTCACCGATCGTCGCCAGCCTCTTCTATGAGGATGTGGTGGCTTGGCTCGAGCAGAGCGAAGTTCGCTATACCGAGAGTGCGAATTTCACGGGGCGGAGTGGCTACAATCATCACTTTGACTTTGTGATTCCGAAGTCTCGCGCTCAGCCCGAGCGAATTGTTGAAACGATCAACCGTCCAAGCAAAGAGACAGCGCAGGCGTTGGCCTTTGCTTGGATTGACACCAAGGAAGTGAGAAAGGCTGACACAAAGGTGTATGCGGTTCTCAATGATCAGGACGCTCAAGTGCCATCTGCGGCGATCGACGCTCTACGGAACTATGACGTGCGCGTTGTCCTGTGGTCCGACCGAGAAGAAGTGACGAGCGAACTCGCCGCCTGAGTGCTGCAAGGGAGGACGAGGAAATTGCCGCAGCCGCAGGCGGGGTCGAGGAACTGAAGGTGGCGGAGCTTTTCGTGGAAACGCTCCATGCCGGTGCTGCGGCGGCTGGACCGGTCGGCGAGCAAGCGCTGCCACTCCTCGCGCAGTTCATCGAGGAAGAGGGAGCGGATGACCTTCATGATGTCGCGCTCGCTGGTGTAGTGGGCGCCCTGCTGGCGGCGGGCGCGATCTTCCATGATGCCCTGGAAGAGGGAGCCGAAGACGGCGGGGGAGATGCGCGCCCACTGGAAGTCGCAGCAGAAGAGGAGGGAATCGCTCATCGCCTTGCTGAAGACGGGGGTGCGGAGGCGCTCGGCGAAGAGCTGGCCATTCACGTAGGGGAAGGCAGCGAGGTCTTCATCGAGCCCGCTCTGCCGCTGGGCGGGCGCGGTATCGAGCACCTCGAGGAGATGCTGGAGATGCTGGCCGAGATCGGAGCCATCGGCCCGGGTGTGGGTGCGGATGAAGGCGGTGAAGGTCTCGGGCTGGAAGATGCCGTTGTCTTCCGCGAAAAGGCAGAAGAGGAGGCGCACGAGGAGGCGCTCCAGCTCGTGCCCGGCGAAGCCGCCGGCCCGGAGCGCATCGTGCAGCTCGCACGTGCGCCCATAGGCTTTTTCGTTGGCTTCGTCCTCCGGCTTGTAGCGGACTTTCGTCTGCCCGAGCATGAAGGCGAAGTGGCGGACGTTCTTCGGGAAGTCGGCGAGGGTGAAGTGGTGGGGCTCGATCTGGCGGCCCTGGAAGAGCGGGAGGTCGAGTTGGTCCTCGGGCTCGAGATCGTAGAGGGCGAAGTGGCCGAAATCCGAGACGAGGACGAAGCGGGGAATCTCGTCCCAGCGATCCTCGCGGGTGAGATCTTCTATGTAGGTGAAGGCCTAGGTGGCGGCGAGGCTGAGGTCTTCGCCGCGGCTTTTGTGTTCGACGATCAGCTTGCCCTTCCAGAGGAGGTCGATGGCGGAGGTGTTGCCCTTGAGGTTGCGCACGTTTTCCTCGAACGAGGCGATGGAGGCGCGGCGCAGACCGAAGACGTCGAAGAAGGCATTGTAGAAGGTCTGCTTGTGGGCGCGCTCGGAGGTGGCGCTGTGGTTTTGGGGATCGCGCGAGAAGCGGAGGGCGCGGTCGCGGATTTCATTTCAGGAGAGATGGGCCATGCCGGGCGGACGCTGGCGTTTGCTCCTGTGCTTGCCAAGTTTTCCCCCGTCGCTCGCGCTTTGGCAAGGAACTGGAACCGCACGGAGGACAACTGGAGCAGTCGCGGCGACCCGCGCTTTCTGCTCGCGATCCGCACGCCGTCGGTGCGACACCTCCGAAGTCGCGCCCGCCATGCCCAGGATCGCCGCCTTTCCCAAAGCCTACATGCAGGCCCTCTGCAAAGACGGCAGCATGAAACTCGCCGAATGGTTCGGTCTCGCGGACAAGCTCGGCGTGGATGGGTTGGAATTTTACGCGGGGTTTCTGGAGATGGCTGCGGAAGCGAACTGGCCGCGCTTTCGCCGCGAGGTCAGCGACCGCGGCATGAGTATTCCGATGCTGTGCTGCTCGCCGGATTTCACGCATCCCGATGCGGCGTTCCGTGAGCAGGAGATCGCGAAGCAGAGACGCTGGATCGAGGTGACGCACGCATTGGGTGGTTCGTATTGCCGCGTGCTGAGTGGGCAGCGCCGGCCTTCGCTCACCGCGGAGGAAGGCGTGCAGCTCGCCGCGGAAAGCATCCACGCGTGCCTGCCCTTCGCGCAGGAACGCGGCATTACCCTCATCCTGGAGAATCACTACAAGGACGACTTCTGGGAGTATCCCGAATTCGCGCAGAAGATGGCCGTTTTCTGCGGTCTCGTGGACGCGATCCAGCATCCGGCCTTCGGCGTGAACTACGATCCGAGCAACGCCTTCCTGGCGGGCGATGATCCGATCGAGTTACTCAAGCGTGTCTCGCATCGCGTGGTCACGATGCACGCGAGCGACCGTTACCTCATCGAAGGCACGCTCGAAGATCTGCGCCGCGAAGAAGGCGGCACCACCGGCTACGCGAAGCGCCTGCGCCACGGCGAAATCGGCAAAGGTCTCAACGATTACGATGCGATCTTCACCGAGCTGAAACGTGTCGGTTTCGATGGCTGGATCAGCATCGAAGATGGCGTCGATGGCATTGAGCAACTTCAGCGCAGCGTGGATTTCTTGAAGGGCAAGATCGCGCAGCACTGGGGTTGAGCCGGTCTCCGCGCCGACTCGCACACACTTCCTTGGTGGGGCGAGCGTGCCCCAGTTCCTCGACGTCTCTTTCAGCGCTTGCCGGCCAGGATTTTACGGAAGACTGCCGCGGCGGGTGAGGGCGCGTGGCCGGGGCGGCTGAGCACGGCGACCTGGCGCTCGACGGGATCGCCGCGCAGGCGCACGGCGACGCAATTGGCGGTGCGCTGGCGGGTCGCGAGTTTGGGGAGGATGGCGATGCCGAGGCGGGCGGCGACGAGGGAGCGGATGGTCTCCAGTTCGCTGCTCTCGCAGGCGATGCGGGGCTCGAATCCGGCGGCCCGGCATGCGGCGAGGGCGGTGTCGCGGGCGCGGCCTTTGTAGAGGATGAAGGGTTCGTCGGCGAGTTTGGCGAGGCTGATGCTGCGCTGTTTGGCGGCAGGATGAGACTTGGCGACGAGCGCGACGAAGGGCTCGGTGAACAGCGGTTGCTCATCGAAGCTGCCGCCGGTGGCGGGCAGTTGCACGATGCCGAACTCGACGCGTCCGCTCTCGACCCACTGCGCGACGGCTTCGGAGGTGCCTTCAAAGAGTGCGAGTTCGACGAGCGGATGCAGTCTGCGAAAAGCGGTGATCGCGGCGGGCAGCAGACAGGCGCTGACGGACGGTATGGCACCGATGGCAAGTCGTCCGCCGCGCAGGCCGATGAGGTCGTGCACGGCCCGCTTCGCGGCAGCGGCGCGCTCGAGCAGCGCTTCCGCGTGCTGGCGCAGGGTTTCGCCAGCAGCAGTGAGCACGGTTTCGCGGCGACCTCGATTGAAAAGCGGCGTGCCGAGTTCGCTCTCCAGCTTGCGGATCTGCTCGCTGAGTGCGGCCTGCGCGAGGTGCAGGTGCGCGGCGGCGCGGGTGAAGTTCCGCTGGCGGGCGGCTTCGAGGAAGTATTCGAGCTGGTAGAGTTCCATCGGGATTTCCGGCCATGATGATCGGAAAGCACTGTTTTACCAGCCGAAGGAAATGAAGTTCAATCCGCCTCAACCAGACCCCACGACCAACAACATGATCCTCTCAGACCTCAGCAAAATCGAAGGCCGGCGCTACCCCGCGCGGCGCAGAACGCAGAATCTCGTCGGCGGCGTCGCGCCCGTGCAGGCGGCGAGCTTCGCCCTGGGCAACGTGACGCTCGATCCCAAAGGCGGCCAGGTGCCGTGGCACAATCAGGAACAGGAAGAGGTCTATTTCATCGTCGATGGCACTGGCGAGATGTGTCTCGGCGAAGAACGGCAAACCGTCTCTACGGGACAGGTCGTCTATATCCCGTCGGGCGTCTTCCACCAGCTCACCAACCTCGGCGACACCCCGCTGCGGATGATCTACTGCTACGGGCCTTCCGGCGACGTGGCCCACTGGCGGCAGGAGCTCGCGGGCACCTTGCCGAAAGCGGGCGTGGATGCGCCTGCCTTGCCGCCAGGCGCGTGGCCGCAATGCACCGAAAAGCCAGCCGAGACGGCTTAGATACCCTCCCCAATTTTATGAAAACCCAACGCATCGGCATCATCATGAACGGCGTCACCGGACGCATGGGCACCAACCAGCACCTCATCCGCTCCATCAAAGCGATCCGCGATCAGGGTGGGCTGCGCGTCGGCGACGATCTCGTGCTCATGCCCGATCCGATCCTCACCGGACGCAATCACGACAAACTGAAAGCGCTCGCCGAACGCACGGGCGTCTCGCGCTTCACGACCGACGTGGATGCAGCGCTGGCGAATCCCGAGGACGAAATCTTCTTCGATGCGTCCGGCACGCTGCAACGCGCAGGCTTCGTCGAGAAGGCGGTGCAGGCGAAGAAGGCCATCTATTGCGAAAAGCCGACGGCAGTGGAGATGGCGGAAGCGCTGCGGCTCGCGAAGCTTTGCGAGGACGCGGGCGTGAAAAACGGCGTGGTGCAGGACAAGCTGTGGCTCTCCGGCATCCGCAAGTTCCGCACGCTGCGCGATCAGGGTTTCTTTGGCCGCATCCTCAGTGTGCGTGGGGAGTTTGGATACTGGGTCTTCACCGGCGAAGATGGCGACCAACCGGCGCAGCGTCCCTCGTGGAACTACCGCAAGGAGGACGGCGGCGGCATCATCGTCGATATGCTCTGCCACTGGCGCTATGTGATCGATGACCTCTTCGGCAAGGTGAAGGCGGTGAGCTGCCTCGGCGCCACGCATCTTCCTAAGCGCCTCGACGAGCGGGGCCAGCCCTACGCCTGCACCAGCGACGACTCGTGCTACGCCACGTTCGAATGCGAGGGCGGCATGGTGTGCCAGTTCAACAGCTCATGGACGGTGCGCGTGCGTCGCGACGATCTGCTCACGATGCAGGTGGATGGCACGCACGGCAGCGCGATCGTGGGGCTGCGCAAATGCTGGGTGCAAAGCATCGGCACCACTCCGCGCCCGACGTGGAACCCGGACATCGACCAGCCGATCCACTTCTTCAACGGCTGGCAGGAAGTGCCCGACACCACCAACTATGACAACGCATTCAAGATCCAGTGGGAGGAATTCCTGAAGCACGTCGCGGTCGGCACGCCCTTCCCATGGTCGCTGCGCGAGGGCGCGAAAGGCGTGCAACTCGCCGAACTCGGATTGCAGAGCTGGGAGCAACGGAAGTGGCTGCCCGTCGAAGCCCTGCCCGCATAACCCCGGCGAATTGCGGTGATTCCCGGTCCCGACCGTGATTCGCCCACGCCGCGCATGGAACTGCGTGAAAATGCAGGGAGCCGGGGAGGTCAACGGTTTTTCCCCAATGAAAGACCCGTCCCTTCGTCGCCCACCGCGGGAGGGCGTGGGCGAGGTAGCTGGCGGCGGACTGAGAGCCACCGAGCGGGATGGACTCGACACTCCCGGCGTGGAGTGTGGACAGCGGTGCGAGTAGCAGGGCCGAGCAAAGCGAGACAGCTCGCCAGGAAGATCTCAGTGAGACGCGGGCAACGGTCACTAATATGAGGGTGGGTTTCATGGAGTCAGGCCGGATCAGATTGCTGTGGGATCATTTGCCACCGATCCTGGCTTTGAGAAGCTGCTGCCAGTCGGCGTGCTTTTGTTTGAAGGCTTGAAACTCGCGATACTCGACGGAGGAGATGCGTCCGTCTTTGTCTTCATCGATCGCATCGAAGGCCCATTCGTAGCCGCGCTTGGATTGGTTCCATTCGTCGCGGGAGTTCCAGCCGACCTCGCTGGTTTCGTTGAGTTCCAGAATCTGGCCCGCATCCAGCAAGGCGCGGCGATAACGCGGGAAGTCGATGGCTTGCACGGCAGCCTCTTCTTTGAGGGCGTGTGCGGCAGCGATGCCGGCGGACAGGCCGAGCGTGATCCACACGGGCTCCATGCGAATGCACGTCATCGCGATGTGACTCGCGGAGCAGCACACGGGCACGATGAGATTCTCGCACTCGTTTTGCTTTGGCGTGATGGCGCGATACGGAAGGCGATGAATGCCGCTGTGCTTCGGGTTCGCCTTCAGGATGCTGAACTCGCCACCGCTGAGCGCGATGCCCCCCTCGTGCGCGATGGTGGCATACGGCCAATCATCGACGCCATAGCTACCGAGGCCGACGGAGTCGTCGGGATTGGCCGCGCCTTCGAGGTCTTTTTGCGTGACGACGTAGTCCGACTTCATGCGCCGTGCCTCACGCACGTAGAGTTGGTGGGGCCAGCCGTTGGTTTCGTCAAAAATGCCACGCTGAAAGCCGGTGGTCTCCGCTCTCTCACGCAAATACGCCGGAGCCGAAGGATCGGTTCGCAGAAAGTGATACATGCCACGCACGAAATTCATCTCATCGCGCCAGATGCGCGAGCGCACGGCCCAATCGCCATCAGGATACGCCGCGTTCGCACCCGCGATGGATTGCGCCCACAGCGCTCGGCTGGAGTTGACGTTGAAGATGCCGCCGCCTTCTTCGTCTGTGTATTCCCCGAGCACGCGCATCCTCCGACCGGCGCGCATATTCACGCCCTTCTGAAAACCGCGGCGGAAGATCTCATACGTGCGAGGGTCGTAGTCGTCGGGCTTCACGATGCGGATCGGATCCTTCTTTGTGAGCACCCAACGGAAGCAATACATCATCGTCAGCTTGTCCGCGCTGCCGAGCGGGCCGATCTGGGTGTCTTGCAGCAGCGGCAGTAGGCCGCTCTTCGGATCGCCAGGCTTCACATACGGATCAATATCGTAGAGCATCAAGATTGGCTGCACACCGCCGAGCGACTCGCCATACTCCTCGCGCGACTCGCGGCCCCAGGTGTAACTCACGCCTGCCTTCGCCATCAGGTCGCCCTCATACGAGCAATCGATGAACACCCGCGCCATGACCGTTTTCGCGTTTTTCGTCAAAGGTTGCTCGATGGGGCAGCCGAGCTTGTCCGGCGGCGCATAGTCGAGCGTGATGCTACGAATGCGCGCGCCTTCCTTGGTCACGCTCGCAAGCCGATGCTCGTAGATGACGGGGATGCCCCGCTGCGCGAGTTCACGCTTGTAGAGATCGCGCATCGCCACGTCGTTATTGTCGATAAGAAGCTTCAACGCCATCTTGCCGACGGTGCGTTTGTCACCCCAATCAATCGCATTCAAACCGCCGCCGCTCATCCCGCCGAGCCAGCGCGATGGCTCCACGACGATTACCTTCGCTCCCGCATCCGCCGCGCCGAGCGCCGCCGCGATGCCGCTGGCCGTCGCACCATAGACGCAGACGTCGGTGGTGTTTGCGTCGGCTGCGAACAAGTTCGGATCGAGCGCACAAGCGGCTAGCGTGGCGGTTGTCGATTGCAGGAAATATCGGCGGGTGGTGTTCATGTTACTTGGTGTTCTTGGATTGAAGGCGGACGATCTCCGCACCAGCGAGCAGGTAGCTGCCGAAGCCGTGCAGGTCGCCTTGGAGGCGCGGACGCTTTAGGTAAAAGGCGAGATTGCCGGTGTCGGTGGAGCCGCAGACGTCGAGGAGGTCGCCATCCGGGGTGACTTTGGTTTGCAGTGCTTTCCAGCCCCGGCGCGCGGTGTCGGCAAACCCGGCATCGAGCCAGCCTTCGTTCACGCCACGAGCCATGCCGTAGGTCAACATGCCGGTGGCGGAGGTTTCGAGCCACGACTCAGGATGATCGAGCACTTGATGCCAGCCGCCGTCTTTGTCCGCACAGGCACGGATGCCAGTCATGTGTTTCACAAACGCGGCCAGCACTTCAGCGCGACGCGGATGATCTTTGGGCAGTGCGCTAAGCAATTCGACATGCGCCAGCGCCATCCAGCCATTGCCTCGCCCCCAGAATTCACCTGCCGGCTTCTGCGTTTTCAAATCCCACAAATGCCGCAGCAAGTGGTGTTGCTCATCCATCAGCCGCGCATGCGTGCCGAGCACTTGCGCGATGGCCGAGTCAAGCTGCCGCGCATCGTTGCTGCGCTTCCATTCGCGAACGAGGAACGGCACCGTCATGTAGGGATCGTCGGTCATCATGCCTTTGCCAGGACGATAAAACGCGCCGTCCTCGAAGCGTGACGTCTTGGCCAGAAAGGCATCCACACGTCCGAGGAAGGGCTCATACTTCGCGTCCTTGGTCTCCGCATAGCGCTCCAGCACCAGAGGCGCGAGTCCGGTCTGCCAAAGCGTGCTGATGCGGAAGTAGAAGCCAATCGGCGAGAGCTTTCCGTCGCCCACGGGAGCAGCCGTCATGTGCGCATCATTCTGCCGCTGGAAATAGTCCATGTGCCGAAAGATGAACTCCAGGTTTTGCTCGCCGTAGTCGCGATACCTCGGCTCATCCAGCGCTTCGGCTGTGCGGCGCATCCCATCGGTGAGCAGCCAAGTCTGATAGAACCACGCGTTGAATTTGCTCTCGATGCTAATCTCCGGCTTCGGCGCGAGTCCTGTGCTGTCCTCAAACGTCTGCCCGGTGCTGTGGTCAATGAGTCGTCGCGTGGTCTGCTTCAGCACGGCATCGGCAACGCGACGGAGCGCGATGCCATCTCCATCTTCGGCTGCGCTGAGCGATGCGAATGGTGCAAGGAGGATTGCGGCAACGAGTGTGTGAAGCGTATTCATGGTTTAACTTTCTCAGTGAGAATGGCCTGCGCGTGGCGGGCATAATGGGCGTGCAGATCGTTGGCGTAGGCGCGGAGAATCTTCTCGGCGACACCTTCATAGTCGCCACACCGGTAGAGGGCGCGGGCGAGATGAATCTCGGGCAGCACCTTGTCGCGCACACCGTTTTCGGTTCCGAGCGGCGGGTTGTTTTCCGCCTTCAATGCCGTCTGAATGTTCGTGACGGCGTGTCCAGAGACGCCGGGCAGTCGCAAAAGATCGGCAAGGGGTTTCGCAGCGCCCGGATCGCCGAGGGTTTCCAGCGCGAGGGCGATGGCGCGGAAGTGCGAGAGTTCCGATTTCGGCGTCAGCAGCGCGGCTTTCTCCAGGATCGGTTGCAAGGCGAGTGGCGATTTGGTGCGGCCCAGGGCGATGATGAGACTGTCGAGCGGGCTCATGTTGGGTCCGTATTGGCCCATGCCTTTGTAGTGCCAGCCGGCGTCCCATTCCTTCTTGGCGGCGACGGCTTTGGCGAGGTTCGCGGCACCGGTGGCATCGCCCATCATGCCGAGAACATGGGCGAAGGCACGCTGGCCGTAGCTTTCATCGGTGTCTTCGGCGTAGGCCTCGCGCAAGATCGGCTGCGCGATGTCCCAGTTGTCGAGCACGATTTCCAGTTGCTCGAAGCCATTAGGAAGACGGTAAACTGCAGCTTCGATTTCTTTCTTCGTCAGTCGCGGACTGTCCTGCTCGGTAAGCACGCTCGCGGGAAGGTTGCCTTTTTCGATGAGCAGCTTTTGCAAGGCTTTGATGTCGAGTTCACGCGTGGTGCAGTCGCGTTTGGCGATCATCGCGGCGGCGAGTCCGACCGCGTAACCTTGGTTCTGCACGTCGCCCTGCATGCGGATGAAGGGCAACGCATCGCGATGCGCGCTAACGCTCAAACCAGTGACGAGAATGCGATCCAGTCCCCGTGGAATCAGGCAGCGAAAAGGCAGATGAACGGTGAAGCTGCGCCGGTCGGGCTGACGCAAAGTGTAGATCGGGTGGACGGTGTAGCCGTGCGAATCGAGATCGCTTTGCGTGATGACCACGGTGTCGGGGAAGGTGCGCCCGAGCCATTCGTCCACCGGCGAGAGGGTGAAGTCGCCGACGATCTTGCGTCGCTCACGGGTGTCGATGAAGGTGCCCAGGTCATAGGCGTCTTTGAACTTGTCCTTGGCCATGACGAACGCGCGCCAGATGTCCGTGATGTCGGTCTCGTCCACATAGGTCCAGTCGGTGTTCAGGTAGCGCTGGCCGAGATTGCGCGGCGGGAGGCCAGTGCCTTGCACGGCGATCTCGCTGCCGTCGGTGTAGCGGCAGGTGGCACCCGCAGCGGCGGCGATGTCGGAGTTGCCGGTGGAGTCCACCACGGCTTTGGCGAGCACGACGCCACGTCCCTGCGGAGTGACGACCACGACGCCTTTCACTTTTCCATTCTTAACCACCGCGCCGCAACCGAGCGCACCTGTCCAGATTTCCACGCCCGCCTTGCGCAGCTCACGGCGCCACCATTCGCTCTTGTGGTCGGGATTCCACTGGCCGCTCGCCGCACGGTTCTCGCGCGGCGAAATTTCAGCGAGCCCGTCCGTCACCTCGGCGGTGAAGCCGACGCGGTTCGCGTGGTAGTAGATGGCAATGTAGCCCAGCGTGCCTACGCCACCAAAGCCCGCCTGGTATTCGATCATCAAGGTCTTTGCTCCGTGCCGACCCGCCGCAATGCCTGCTGGCGCACCGCCCGTGCCGCCGCCGACCACGACGACATCATACTCACCGAGCACGGGCAACGTGTGCGCTTCCTCCGGCACAAACCGCTCATACTTACGAGCGCTGAATGCCGCATCGACCTCGCGCACTTCGCCTGAGACAGCCTGCGTCGGTGCCGCTTCCGGAATACGCACATCTACCGGAGGCGGGGACGCCTTTGCCGATTCCGCAGCGGCGTTTCCGACACGCACAGCAAGCGCCATTAGATTGACCGGCCGAGAAATCTTCGCTGCGACTTCACGCGAAACATCCGCGCAGCCGCCGAGGACGAACACACCCGGTGCTTTGTCCGATTGCAATGCCCCGAGCGGAATTTTCTCCGCGCTGCTCCACGCTTCACGATGCGGCTCGCGACTGCGCAGCGCATCCGGCGGCACTTGGAGAAGAAGCTCGGAACCGTCGAGCGCCTCCTTGCTCCACGTGAGATCGCGAGCCACCTGCTCCGCCTGCGCAAAGGCCGCGTAACTGTGGTCACGCATCGGAATGGAAAGCTGATATTCGATGACACGCACCGGCCCCGCCTCGCGTCGTGCCTCGGTAACGGCGGGAGCTTGAATCGTCAGCGCCGATGCGCGCGATGACACGCTCACGCCCTCGCCCGAGCGCGCCTCACCGCCCACGACGATGCGGGAGAACGTCTGCGCACCCGCTGGATACTCCGAGAACTCGGCCCCCACCATCCGCGCCACATTCGCGCGCGCTGTCGCATCAATGATGACCCGCCCGAGCACCGCCTGACGCCCGGACTTGTTGGCGATGACGACGCCAGCCGGTTGCCCTTTCGCATCGCGCACGATCTCGGTCACAAAGCTCGCGTAGAGAAACTGCACACCCGCATCCAGCAGCGCCTTGTCGAGCGCGCGCTTCACCTGCATCGGCGCGACCGGTTCCAACGGCGACGATTTGCCGAACAACTCGAGCGCCAGCGGAGTGACCGCTTCCTCGCCCGCCTCAAGCCACAGCCGATACGTCCCGCAAATGTCCTCACCCAGATACGGTCGCGGTGCTGCGAGAAACACCTTCGCGCCCTGTTGCGCCGCCTTCACCGCCGCCGTCACTCCGGCAGACGAACCACCGACGACGATCACATCCACCTCCGCCGCGACCGGCAGCGAACCCGCAGGCTGCACGACTTCCGCCGCGTGCAGGCTGGTGATGAACAGAGCGAAGATACAGAGCCCGGCGACGCAGGTTAGGTTGAGAGCGTGTTTCATGAATGGAGATGTGGTGCGAGTGCTGTTTTGAGGAAGGAAAATTCGCGCGATCATTGTGTTGGAGATTTTTTGTGGAGCCGCACGATCTCCGCACTGGCGAGCAGGTAGCTGCCAAAGCCGTGCAGGTCGCCCTGCAGTCGCGGGCGGTTGAGATAATACTTCAGGTCGCCGGTATCAGTGGAGCCACAGACGTCGAGCAGGTCGCCGTCGGCGGTGACTTTCGTTTGCAGCGCCCTCCAGCCCTTGTGCGCAGTGTCGGCGAAGGATGCGTCGATCCAGCCTTCATTCACGCCGCGTGCGATGCCGTAGGTCAACATTCCGGTGGCCGAGGTTTCGAGCCACGACTCAGGATGGTCGAGCACCTGATGCCAGCCGCCTTGTGGGTCTGCGCACGCGCGGATGCCCGTCATGTGCTTCACAAACGCCGCGAGCACCTCAGCCCGACGCGGATGATCCTTCGGCAACGCGCTGAGCAATTCCACGTGGGCGAGCAAGGTCCAACCATTGCCACGCCCCCAGAATTCACCCGCCGGCTTCTGCGTTTTCAAATCCCACAGATGCCGCAGCAGCCCTTGCTTCGCATCGAGCAATCGCGCGTGCGTTCCGAGCACCTGCGCGATGGCCGAGTCGAGATGCTGCGCCTCGCCAGTCCGCTGCCATTCCCGCACGAGGAACGGCACAGTCATGTAAGGTTCGTCCGTCATCATGCCCTTGCCCTTGCGGTAGAACGCGCCGTCCTCGAAGCGCGGGCACTCGTCGAGAAACTTCCGCACGCGCCCCAGAAACGGCTCATACTTTGCGTCCTTCGTCGCCGCATAGCGCTCCATTGCGAGCGGTGCGAGGCCGGTCTGCCACAGCGCGTAGATTTGAAAATAGAACCCAATTGGCGAGAGCTTGCCGTCGCCCACCGGCGCGGCAGTCATGTGGGCATCGCGCTGCCGCTGGAAGTAATCCATGTGGCGGAAAATGAACTCCAAGTTCTGCTCGCCGTAGTCGCGATACCTCGCGTCATCGAGCGCCGAGGCCGTGCGGCGCATCCCATCGGCGAGCAGCCACGTCTGGTAAAACCACGCGTTGAATTTGCTCTCGATGCTGATCTCCGGCTTCGGCACGAGCCCGGTGCTGTCGGTGAAAGTCTCGCCGGTGTTTCGGTCGATTAGCTTTCGCGAAGTTTGCTGCAAAACGTGTTCGGCAACCCGGCGTAACATCGCCGAGTCATCATCAGCGGCTGGCAGTGCTGCCAGCGGTGCGAGCAGCAGGGCGGCGAGGAGTGTGAGGGTGGGTTTTATGATGTCTCGGCAAGTTGCCTGTTAGCGTGGTTTTGACTTCCGATCCGTCTCGAACACCCGGCGTGCGGCGGCTTCCCGCTGTGAATTCTGCGTGAGCTTCGACCAATGGGCAAGGCTGCGGACGACGTGCCGATCCTCGATGCCTTTGGGCTTTCCGCTGCGCGCGGCTTCCTGGCTTAGGATGGTTCGCGTGTCGCCGGTGGCGTGCACGGCGCCGTCGTTTTTGATCCGCGTGAGCAGCCACGCGAAGGCTTTGTCCAGCATCGGTTTCACTTCCTGACGCAGGGGGGATTGCCGATGGCGATCTTACTGCCGCCGTCAGCAAGGCGAGCCTGAAAGCACCGCCCTGTCCATTTGCACCATGGGGGCATGCCATGGGCATCATCGTGTTTTCCGCTCATGGCGATTGGAAAACACTGTTTTACCCGCCATGAATCGTCGTGCTTGCTCACAACCTTCTCACTCCACCTTGCGCCATGAAATCCCTCATCGAAAAACCAGCCGATCTCTCGCCTCAGACGACTTGGCTCGATACGAAATGGGCCTGGACTGGTGAGGAAGAACTCATCGATCACACGACAAAGTCCCGCCTCTGCGCCGCGGCGTTGCTGCCTTTTCGCGATCAAAAGCCGGACTGGGAAGGCTTCGTCGCGAGCATTCGCTGGATGCAGGCGGCAGCGGATCGTTTCGGTGTGGAACTGGTGGTCGTGCTTAACGCGGACACGGGCTACATCTTCGACCTCGACGATGCGCTCTATGCCGAGGTGCTGCGGCGTTTCCGCGTCGAGTTTCCGCAGGCGAAATTCATCGCCGGGGTGACCGCGCGCGGAGCGCAGGACGACACTGCATTCAAGGCGGAACGCTACCGTCCGCTGATCGACATCGTGCAGCAACACGAGAACTGCGAGGTGATGCTAATGACCTCGAAGTGGCTGAGCGCGCTCGATCCCGAGCCGTGCCGCGATGCCTATTACGAGATCGCCGAGTGGCTCATCCGTCCCGGCATCGTCCATGCGTTGGAGCCGGCATTCGTGCCGTGGGCGCGGCCGTTTGATCCCTGGCTGCTCTGGCAGCTCGCGCAGCATCCGAAGTTTATCGGCGGAAAAATCAGCACGCTCGACGAGCCGCACTTCCTCTACTGGGCCGCGATGTGCCGCGATTTGAAACAAAGCAGCGGCCTCGATTTTGCGCCGCACAGCGGTGACGACTTTGGCATCGCCACGGCGATCAAACTCGGCCTGCCTCTGCTCATCGGAGCCGCCGTTAGCGGGGCGCCGCTCATCTGCGCGGCGAAGGACATGTGGCTGAGCGACGACTCGCCGCAGAAAAAGTTCACAACGGGCACAGGTCGCTTCGATACCCGCGTATATAAGGTCTTCGAGGCATTTCAGTCGCTGGAGGATCAAGTCTTCCGGCTCGATGCCAACTTGAGCGCCTCCGCCTACAAGCACAGCACCGCGCATGTGCTCCACGAGCTCGGCCTCATCGCCTCCCCCGAGGCGCATCCCGCGTGCAAAGACCTGCGCGGTGCGGATGAAGCCGCTCGGATGACTGAGGCGCTGCGCCGTCCGCGGCGGGTGGCCGAGCGGCTCGGCATCCCATTTCGTTTCTAAACTGGACGCGCCGTCTCGTCCGGCGCGGCAAAGCTCGCGCTTCCACCTCCCGATGAAGACTCCACTCGTCCTTACTCTGATCCTGCTCGCCTGGGCACGATTGTCGTCGTCCTACGCTACAAACATCCTGGGGCTGGATTTCAATGGCGATCCGTTGGCGTTGCCGGCGATGGAAGCATTCAGCTCGGCCAGCGCGGTGAAGGCCACGCAGGCCTTCGCGAATGAGGGCACGATCGACACGTTCCGCGGCCAGCGCTCAGGTGCGGTGACGCTCAATGTTGATCCAACCACGGCGAAGAAGACGTGGAGCGCGGGAGTGCGGACGCCGTTGCTCGCGTTGAAAAATAAGGAGACCGCGCTCGCGAAGCTCACGCTTTCCTTCCACCTCCAGACGAGCCAGCCGCGGCCGGTGCGCGTGCGTGTGGCCTCCTTCGACACGCAGCGCAAGCAGACCGGCGGGCTAGAGAAACGGGCGTATCTGCCGGTCGCGGGTTCTTTTTACCGGCACTCGCTCGACCTCTCGGAGATGACCGAATGGAAGGGGAAATTTGATCCCGCCGCGTCCTTCATCGAGCTCTCGTGGGAGATCGCCAGCGACGCCCCGCAGCCTTGGGCGAAGGGCGATGGATTGGTCGTGCGCGTGGACAATGTGAGCTTCGCGCGCCCGGGCTACTACGTCTCCGCATCCGGCTCGGACAAGGCTAATGGGCGCACCAAGGCGACCGCCATTTTGACAATCAAGAAAGCCGTCGCCGCGGCGCAGGCGGGGGACACGGTGCTGGTGATGGATGGGGTTTTTCCTCTCGGAGGCGGCGTCAGTTTCGAGAAGAGCGGGACGCCGGCGAAATGGATCACGCTCAAGCGGGCACCAGGGGCGAAGCCACGACTGGAGTTCGACAGTTGGTCGGGATTCGCGGTGAAAGCGGGCGCGGCTTTCGTGGAAATCAATCGGCTCGAAATCGTCGGCCACGCACGCAACGTGAAGGACGAGAAGGAACATCTCGACCGGGTGGACCGCCCGCATCACGTCCGCGCCCTACTTTGTCCACGATGACGTCGCCTGCGCGAGCCCAAGAAGAACGGTGCAGCGCAATCGCAACCGGCAAAACAAACCTGAGCCGGGCAATGAGTGGAAGGCGCACGTCCCGTTTGCCGATGGCACAAATATGGCCACCGATTTCCGCGCACAAGATGTCTGGACCCATATGCTCCTGAGTGCGCCCGCCTCGGACGCGCCCGCCGGAGCGGTCGGAGAATGCCTGGCCGCCCGACGAGGCGCGCGGGGAGAAAAGCGCCCGGCGCAAAAACGCCGAGGGCCACTTCGCGGCGTGCAGAAGAGTCGCGCGATCCTACACTGGACGGACATGGACATTCTCCAACGGCATCCCTTCCCAGTCGTAGCCTGGTTCGACAGGGTGGTCGCCGTGACTTTCGCCTTTCCGCAAGACGTGCTGCAGCCGCTCGTGCCGGCGGGTCTGGAGATGGATACTTACGAAGGTCTCGGGTTCGTCGCAGTCGCACTGGTTTGGACGCGCCGGCTGCGGCCCGCAGGCTTTCCGGCCTTCCTCGGGCAGGATTTCTTTCTCGCGGGGTACCGAGTTTTTGCGCGGCTCCGCGATGAATCCGGACGGCGTCTGCGCGGACTGAAAATCCTGCGCAGCGAGACGGACCAGCGACGCATGGTGTGGAGCGGCAATCTGCTGACGAAGTATCACTACCGCCATGTGCAGGTGCGGCAGAGCGACGAGGGATCGATCACCCGCGTGGAGATTTCGCTCCCGAGCGGCGAGCACACCTTGCGTATCAGCTTCGACACGAGCGACCGGGATGCTGCGCTGCCCGCGGGCTCCCCGTTTCCGGATTGGCGAACCGCGCGGCAGTTCGCGGGGCCGATGCCGTTCACATTCAGTCCGGAGAAGGATGGCAAGTTTGTCGTGATCAAGGGCACCCGCGCGGATTGGACCCCGCGCCCAGTGGCGGTGAAGGAGTGGGAGGTGGGATTGTTCGAGGAGTCTCCTTTGCGCGGCACGCCACCGATCCTCGCGAATGCCTTTGCCGTGGAAGGCATCGCCTATCGCTGGGAGCGCGGACGGATCGTCCGACCAGGAGGGCCCGCGTGAAACCGCGCACACGCTGGCAAGGCATGCTGACGATCGCGCGATTCAACTGGCCGTTCTATCTCACTGCAGGGGTCTTGCTCGTCGGATGCAGCTGGGTACTCGCTACGCCGCGCGGGATGCTGGCGACGGTCACGGCGGGGCTCGCACTCGCTGGCGCGCTGTACTTTTTCGCGGGCTCGCTGGGCATATCGCATCTGATCTACGACCGCTCGGATCTCTACCACTGGCAATGGTTGGAACGGGCTCTGCGCGGCGCGACCATCCGCCGGGCGATCTTCTGCCACTCGGGATTTGATGAAGCCTCCGCTGCGCTGCGCGCACAGCTCGGCGATGTGGAGTGGGTGGTGCTGGATCACTTCGACGCGTCCCGCATGACCGAGGCGTCCATTCGTCGGGCGCGCCGGCTCTTCCCGCCGGTGCCCGGCACGCTGCCCGCCGCCTTCGATCGCTGGCCGGCGGCTGCGACTTCCGCGGATGTCATCTTCGGGCTGCTCGCGATCCACGAGCTGAGGAACGAGGCGGAGCGCACCGCTTGGTTCGCGGAATGTCGGCGCTGTCTGCGGGAAGGTGGCCGCGTGGTGCTGGTGGAGCACCCGCGCGACGTCGCCAACTTCCTCGCGTTCGGGCCGGGGTTCCTGCACTTCCACGCGCCGTCGAGCTGGCGCCGATGCTGGGAGGCGGCGGGGTTGCGGGCTCTCGATGAATTTCGGGTGACTCCGTGGGTCCGAGTGTTTGTCATTGGCCGGGCATGATCGACACGCTTCCCATTTTTCTCCGCATCGCCGGCCTCGGACTGCTCCTGCTTTCCATCCTCCACATCCCCATCGGGCGGCATCTGCAGTGGCGGGAAGACGCCGCCCGGCTGTCGCCGGTAAATGCGGCGATCTTCCACGTACACGCACTCTTCATCTGCGTGGTGCTCGTCATCATGGGACTCCCCTGCCTCGCCGATCCCGGCATCTTTCTGGAGCCCACGCGCGCGGGAGCTTGGCTCTCGTGGTCGTTCGCGGGTTTCTGGACGATCCGGCTGTACTGCCAGTGGTTCGTGTACGCGGGGGAGTTGTGGCGGGGGAAACGCTTCGAAACGGCGATCCACTGGGCGTTCACGGGCGTGTGGACGGGTCTTGCCGCGCTCTTCACTGCGTGCGGCCTGCACCAATCGGGCTGGCTCTAAACGCGCATTCGCTGCACGGGTCAGCCTTTCTCTGGAGATACCGCCCAGCTCCACACGAGCAGGAGCAGCATCGCATTGAGCAGCACCATGCCAGGCGCGGAAATCAGGAGATCTCGCGCGAGCGCAATCTCGAGCGCGTTCATCGAGACCAGCGCCGCCGTCTGGAGCAGCGCGCAAGACCGCCGCGCCCGCCCGCTGAAGATCCAGAGGCCAAGGAGCACCTCACCGATGCCCACGGTCAGCGTCACAGGCGCAGCCCACCCTTCGCCGAGCACGCGGCCGACGATAAGCTGATGTCGGGGCACGCCGTGCAGAAGCTTGCTGTAGAGACCGTGGAAAACCCACACCGAACCAATCCCGACGCCGAGCCAAACGCGGATTCGCGGAGAAAGGGCGGGGAGACGCAGAGCCATGCGCTTACCCATGACAGGACGGCGCGCCCTTTGCCATCCCACCGCTCACTTTGGCATCCCACCTTTGCCGCCATTCACCACGGGAAAGGAAGGAGGCTGCCCTCGCGCACATCGCCACTGCCGCATCCGAAGCAGGAAAGCCAACGCCGACTCCAGCGCAAACTAACTAACTCGAGTCGTCAGGCCTTCTTCACAAAACACGCCTTCAAACCGATGGCGACGCCGTAGATCTTGCAGGAAATCTCGTGATCGCCATCCACGAGGCGGATCGGCTTCGACTTCGAGCCAACCTTCAGCACGCCCGAAGATCCCTTCAATGGCAACTCCTTGATCAGCACCACGCAGTCGCCATCCGCGAGCACCTTGCCGGGACTCATCTTCCACTGCGATCGTGGCAGCCACTATCGCAGCGCCCTCTACCTTGATCTGCGGAGCCACGCCGGCATCCGCCAAAGCATGTCCGCGCGCGCCAATCCTGATCACAACGCCTGGAGCGAATCCTGCATCGGCACGCTCAAAACCGAAATGCTCCAAGGCGGCTCCTTCGCCAACCCCGCCCACACTCGCAGCGAACTCTTTGCCTTCAGCGCATGCTTTTACAAGACCCACCGCAAACACTCCTCCCTAGGATACAAAACCCCCGCCTCTTTCGACGCCCAACTCAACTCCAACAACTAAACAAATATTGGTCCACAAATCCGTTGCAGATCACATACTGTCAGCGGGGATCAGGCGCGGCGGGTGCAAACTTCGCCCCGTATTTAATGCGAAAAACTAGAAATTGCTCATCGGCAACGATCGCAGGCGTTGCCCGTCCTAAGAGGACGCCCACATCGGGTCCAACGTTGAGGGAATAATTGACTATCAATACGATATCCCGGCGAACGAGATTAAGATATTCCTCAATCCGTGGCACCATTTCGGCCGGCGGCACGGACCCCGGAAGCCGCCTTCCATCCCAGATGATATAGGAGCCCATTTGCCGCCGACCAAGATAGTAAACCGGTCGTCCAAGATACCCGGCGACCGCCGAACCCGCGTAGTCGATATCCGCGACGACAGGCGTATCACTCAAAACGTTTTGATTGATAATGTCAGCGGCCGCTTTGGCTCCAGAAAATGGAGTCTTCAGTTCCGCGACACACATGTAAGCGCAAGCAACAACGTGGAGAGTCAGTGTTCCCAAAAGAAAGGTCCGAGCAAATCGTTTGACGCTGAGGGATTCCACTCCCTTGAGGAATTTCCAGTCCGCAGGAATCGGCGCGCAATAAGGGGCGATGCACAAACCGCCGATGAAGGCAAAAAACAAATGCCCGAAGTGCCGCAAGGCGGACCCGGTGTAATTGCCAAACAGCCAAAGCATGCAAGCCATGGTCGCCGCGAAAAACAATGCCGCCGCAGGACGACGCGCCAGGACCACCAGCGCCGCAAGACAGCAAAGGAAACCCAAAACGCTTTGCGCACCAATCATGCCGTCGATAATGCTCGAATTCCACAGTCCGTAGTGAGTAACGACTTTACTTTCCATCATCGGAAGTGGACAAAAGGCCAGGAACGCGCCCCGGAACGCGTTACCGAGCCGGGCAAGAAACTCAATCTGAATCTCAAAGGATGGCCCGCGCGGTGGCCATGTCTGGATGAAGGACAATCCGACTCCCACGAACCCAAAACCAACCGGCGCTGCGATGCTGCGAAAATTCTGATCTCCACCCTCGCCCCGCGACCGAAGCCACCAGTCGCATAGAATTGCGAGAACGAAACTACCTGTGACGGCTGCGGCGAAAATATGCGTCTGCGCCATTGCGGCGAGAACGACGGCGAGCAGGATGCCTCGTCCAGTCTTAACCCGGAAGAGAGCGCAGGCGGTGAATAACAAAAGGAATTCGAGACTATAGCAACGTGCGATGACTGCGTATTCGTAGAATGGAAAGTATCCGCAGGAGAAAATAACCCTAAAGCCCCGGCTCAACGGCGCGAAACGATTGAAGACGTAGATCGTTCCCGTGGCAAAGGTCGCATTTAGAACCTGCATCGAAGATGCATCGAACCCGGCAAAGTTTAAAAACCACAAAAGCGCGTGCCATAACCCGGGGTAACACTCAAAACGTAAGGTGACGAACAAAAGGTGAAACAAGCTCCCACTATCCTTCGCAAGGAGCCATGCCTGCCATTCATCCCGCCACATTTCATGGGCGAACGCTCTCGGAAATACGAGCAGCGCAAAGACCCCGGCAGCGACGAGGGCAAATTTGGAATCCTGACTCTTTTGATTGAACATTATGTCAGCGGCTTTCTCCTCACTATTGTTGGATGCAAAAAAACAGCGTGTTCTTTGCCGGAATGGCCTCTCCTCGCATTCCTGGGGAGCCAGTTCACACCCTCCTTGCACAGAGTTCTTGTCGAACTATCCATTTTTTACCTCGAATCGAACTTCGGATCCACGGGCGCTGCCGCCAGGATGACTCTGAAACCACGATCCCAAAAACTCTGATCCGGATAGTCGTAGCGGACTGGACCAAAAAGGCGGGTTGTTGCGGCGAAAGTCACTACGTCCGTGTTCGGTCGCCTGCCGCTATACGGGACCAACTCCTGGGGATGACAATTCCACGCGCCGCCTCGTGAGATTCGGTACAATCCCGCCGAATCCCAACTATCGAGACACCACTCCCAAACGTTTCCGATCACGTCGTGAAGCCCCTGGGAGTTCGCATCCAGCGTGCCAACGGGCTCTGTCTGCCAACGATATCTGTCCACCAAGATCACGGTCGTTCCGGGTGTCGTGCCTGCCGCCAGAGTGTCAAACTCCGCTGAAGTCGGGAGGCGGTAGGCAACCGAATCAGGCAGGCGGCCGGCACCACTCTCCCGGGCGGTCAATCGCTGACAGAAGGCCATCGCATCATTCCACGAAATTCGCTCCACCGGACGATTGGGATCCCTGAACAAACTTGGATTTGCACCCATGACTTCTTCAAATTGAAGCTGCGTGACCTCGTGAGCAGCAGCCCAAAACCCGTCCGATTGCCGAATCATGCGCATCCCCACCCCATTGGAAAACTCGTTCTCGTTCCTCCCAAGGTTGGATGGCTTCCTTGCAACCGGCGGGGAGAGGTGGATGGGTGAAGCAGGTTTTAAAAGACTGGTCTGCAAGGTTGTCAACGACGCCAAAAAACCCTCCACCAGCTTTTCATTTCCACTTTGCTTTAAGGCTCTGTAGCGAGAGACAACTTCCCAATCACTTTCGACCGGGTTGTTTCGACGAGTCGTCAGCATTATTTGCTGGCCCGAAGGATCAACCCCCTTGAATTCATTAGGGAGAAACGTGGTCCCAGCGAGCAAATGCCAGATTTCAGAAGCAGTGAAGAATTGTCGATTGGCTGGAACGGCGTTTGTCACCAATCGAGTGAGGTCGCCAAAAGCGCTTGCGAATCCGTAGGTCCCATACGCGGTACAAGCCGTGAGGTTCGCATTTGGGAGGAAAATGACTGAACTCTCCGAACATTTGGGTTCATGCAGCGCATTGTTTAAAAGCGAACGGTCAAAAATCCAACGCGCGCGTTCGCGGACATAGACAGGCGGGATCTGGGCGCCAAAGACGATGGAAAGGGCTCCGACCGCTCCGACGAGAAACGAACTCGACTGCCGTCCGCCGAAGAAGGCTATGCTCCGCAGGAGCGCAAAGGTGAGGATCGCTAGAGGGAGGTTCGTCAGGATGCAATGCCGGCTAAATGCGCCTGTCGGATCCTTCAAAAAAACTTTTCCTGCCGCAGCGAAAGGAAGCACCGCAAGAACGAGGAGCAAGCCTCCCGCAAGCGTCATGGTCACACTGGAGGTGGCACTCTTTTCCACTGCCCATCGCCGGGGCAGAAAACGCCAGGCTGCGAGTGCTCCGAGAAGCAGTATCCCCGCGATGGCAGGATGTGCAGTAACCCAGCGTCCAGTAGAGGCGAAATGGAATGGCAGGACGTTTTCGAAGAACGACCAAAAGTTGGCCCCAAGGTTGCCAAGATTCTCCTTTGGATCGTTGTATGCGCTGTACCAGCCTCGCTGTGGGGTGAAGACTGTGCGGAGAATCCAGCTAACGGGAGGGAGGAGGAAGAAATCCGGGAACCGAGTGAGGAAGCGAATTGCGCTTGAGGCAAGTGATGTGCCGCCAAGGCGGTGGTAACGGAAAAAGAGCAGCACAAAAATACCGCCGTAAAAGACGATGAGTGCGGCGTTGGAAAAACTGAGCAGGAAAAGAATGTTTGCGCCAATACGGAGCGCCCAATGGATCCCTTGTTCACTTCGCAGACATTTTTCCGCCAGAACCCCCGCCGCAAGAAACAGTGCGATGGTGAAGAGGAAAAAAAACATGACCAAATCCTGCACCGCTGAGAATGTCGGGAGGGCTATCGCCAGCAGCGTGATCATCCCTGCCTCTTGCCTGGACACCTCGGTCAGTCGGACCGTCAGGTGGTAGGTGAGCAGACTATTGAGATAGAGGAGGGCGAACGATGTCCACATCAGCGCACTCACGATATCTCCAAGGTACGCAAACGGGCGGTAGAGCCAACCGTAGAGAGGGACCCCTACGGAGTCAAAAAAGTCATGCAGGGTGCGCCACTTACGCTCTTCCAGCCAATTCAGAACATACCAACTATCCCAGATAGTTCCTTCGTTTGAGAGGATGAATCCGTGGCAGAGCAGCGTCGCCATGAACAAAATCCCATAGATGGGGAGCCAGGGCCAATTCCGACCGATGCTAGCGCAGATTCCCGCCTTGGACTTAAAACTCATCGAATCTTTCCGTCTATTGCCGCATCACTTTCGCTCCATGAAGAGATTTACATGTTGCCGCTCTTTCTGAAGCATCGTCAGGACATTAGCGTCCGGCACAGGCACCAGTTGTCCACTGTCCGCATCGATTTCCTGGATCACGAATCCACGTTCCGTGAACGTCTGCAGCAGGGCGTCCGGCGAAGCCCCCATCTGCCTTATTCCCCACGGCCAATATTCCATCAGGATCTTGATGTTCGGGCTGGAATCGAGCAAGCGGCCCATGCCTGCCACAACGGCGGGCTCAAATCCCTGGGTATCAATCTTCATGACATCCACGGGCGTTGCGGAGTTCTCATAAAAGAGGGCGTCGAGAGTCGTAACTTTGACCGGGACGCTGGGGCGCTTTCCCGTCCGGTCGTAAACACGGTGATCTGCTTTATTTGACTCGCAAAGAAAGAGCTTTATCTCCCCGCACTCGCTGCCTGCCGCACCTTGGTAAACGCGGACAGTTTGAAACCCGTTTCGCGCAACAGTTCTCCGGATGAAATCGCAATTCGTGCTCTCCGGCTCCACGGAGACCACCCTCCCTTCAGCACCTATGCGGGAGGCAGCGAGTGCAGTATAGAGCCCGATGTTTGCGCCGACGTCGAAGACGCACATCCCAGGGCGCAGCAAGGACGTGAAGAAGCGAAGGTTGCTGGTTTCGTAACACCCAAGTGTGAGGCTGCCGCAGACGATTGCATCACGCTGGTTCATCACGAGCGTTACACCTTCCACAATCAGTTCCTGCGGAATCAACCGCCGAATGATGCTCTGAGCCAGCGCGCGCAAGGGAGCGGGTTTCAGAAGCACCGTGTAGATGAAGGTGGCAAAGGAAGGCGGCAGCCACGAGAGGATGCCGCGGCGTGGTTTTGGAAAATTGTTATCGGGAACCATTCGCGGCAGGGGTGTTCTGTTGCTTGTCCGCCGTGACCACCGCCTGGACAAAAAGATCGGACGATCCAAACTGGTAATGGCTCAAGGCCAAGCCGGCATTGCGAAGCAGCGCTTCCGCAGATTTTCGCCCTTCGAGGAGGGAGATTTCAGGAGGGTGAAAGGTCGTCCGAGAATTGAGCACCTTGCGGAAGATTCCGTGGACGATTCGGAGAACCAGGACGCTCGACGCCAATCGGTGCGGCCAAAACAGCACGACCTTACCGGTGGGTTTCAGCAAGCGACGGAACTCGGTAAGGATGCTAGATATCTCATCCGAAGTGAAGTGCTCCATGACGCCGAGGTTGTAAATCCCATCGAAGCTGCCGTCCTCGAATGGCAGCGCGAAGATGCTCGCGTGTTTTACAAGTTCGGCCCGGCGATTGTTCCGTGCATACAGGCGGAGGGCGTCCGGCGAGATGTCCACGGCGGTGATGCGCATGGTCCGCTGGATATCTACATCCACCTGGCCGCTGCCGCACCCGGCGTGCAACAGAGTGGAATTGGGGTCAAAGGTGGCGGTGATCGCACGGTCCAGATTCCGCTTGATGAAATTTCTGCGGTAAATTCCCGCGATGATTTCGTAGAGGGCGTTGCTGGCATCCTGCGGGCGGCTCCAGTATGCATCCCAGTGTTGAGGGTCCACAAGGGAATGGTCGATTTGCGGAAGCTTTGGCTCGAGGAGGAATTGCTCAGGCCTGCGGAGTTGAGCGATGCTTAGCTCGAAGACATAGCGCAGGCTTTTCAAGGCAGCGGACGCGTCCATCTTGGAGTGTCCGTAGGTGCGGGCCGGGAGGACGATGGGCACTTCGGAGATGGGAAATTCATTCCGCACGAGAATGAAAAGGCTTTCGAAGAAAAACGAATAACCCCGCGACTTGACCAATCCGAAGACTTCGCGGGGCAGCCGATCGAGGCGGTAAGCCCGAAAGGCACCGCTCGCGTCGTAGGGCATACCGAGCATCGTCTTTGTCAACCAATGGCCGGCCCAGGTCATGAAACGTCGGAAAAGGTTCCAGCCAGGAAGGCTGTCCTCATTCAGCCAGCGGGAACCTACGGCGACCTCACTCGTTCCCAGAGCGGTCAGCATCGCGGGAATATCCGAAGGCGAGTGGGTGAAGTCGCAATCGAGCGTGACCATCACTTCGTAGCCCTGATCGTAGGCCCACTGAATGGCTTCGAAGTGCGCGCTGCCAATGCCCAACTTGCCGGTGCGATGATGGACGGTGAGGCGGGGGTATTGCGCCTTGAGGGCTTCGAGCAGTTTGCCGGTGCCGTCGGGCGAGTTGTCATCGACGAAGAGCACATCGGCGTCGAGCCCGAGCTTGTGAATCTCAGCGCACATGCGCGGGGCATTTTCACTCTCGTTGTAAGTGGGGACGAAGATGAGTGTCTTAGCCGGCATGACGCTCAGAAGGAAGCAGGGATCCGACCATCTCCGCGAAGGTCACCGAGGGGCGCCAGCCAGTGAGGCGGCGAAGCTTGGAGGCGTCGCCGACCATGGGAGCTTTGCGACGGCCCAGCAGCTTGGGGTCTTCGACGACGTGGCGGCGCCAGTCGAGATCGAGCAGGCCGAAGACGGTCTCGACGAATTCCCGGACACTGTGAGTTTCACCGGTGGCGACGATGAAGTCCCCCGATTCCGGCAGCGCGAGAATGCGCGTCATGGCCTCGACGAAGTCGGGTGCGGAGCCCCAGTCGATCCGCGCGGAGAGATCGCCGAGGATGAGTTGGTCCTGTTCGCCGCGCTGGATGCGCAGGGCGGCCTGGACGATTTTCTGGGAGACGAATTTTTCCTGCCGAAGCGTGGACTCGTGATTGTAGAGGATGCCGGTGGCAGCGAAGACACCGTGCGTCTGGCGGTAGTGGCGGCAGCAGTGGACTCCGGCGGCTTTCGAGATGCCATAGGGACAGCGCGGATTGAAAGGAGTGTCCTCGGTTTGGATTTCGGCGGGCGGCTTGCCGAAGACGAGGGAACTGGCGGCGTAGAAGAACCGGGTGGTGGCGGAGTGCAGGCGGATGGCGTCGAGGTAATGGAGAAGCCCAGTGACATGGACCTCGAAGCTGCGCGCAAAGATGGCGGGCGGATCGGCGGTGGTCTGCTCCTGGGAGGAATGATGATAGGCAGCGAGGTAATAGACCTCGGCGGGCTGCCATTCACGGATCGCGACGGCGACCTCCTCGCGCCGGGTAAGATCGGGGCCGGGTTCATCGCGGCGGATCCCCACGACTTCGCAACCGTCGGCGCGCAGTCGCTGCTCGAGGAGGCGTCCGTCCTGGCCGCCGCTGCCGACGATGACGACACGCTTCATGAGCCAACGACTTCGATATCCGGAAGAGGAAAGATCATGCGGCCACCGCGGGCAAGGAACTCTGCCTCCCGCTCGATGAGATTTCCCCGGAAATGCCAGGGCAGGACGAGCAGGTAGTCCGGACACCGGGCGTGCGCCTCCGCCTCGGAAACGATGGGAATGTGCGTGCCAGGGGTGACACAGCCAAATTTTCCTGGATTCACCTCCGCGACGCAGGGAATCCGCGCAGCGGTCAGACCGCAAAATTGGAGGATGACATTTCCTTTCGTGGAGGCGCCGTAGCCAAAGACGGTGGCACCCTCGCCGGCGATCCGGTCGAGTAGGGTGAGGAGTTGCGTGCGATGCTCGAAGACTCGCTTCTCAAAGGCTTGATAGGGAGCCAGGATGTCGAGATCGGCAAGCTTCTCGGCAGCGCGCACGCGCTCAATGGCGGCGGCGTTGGAAGTGTGGCTCGATCCGTCCTTGCCCACGGTGACAGCAAAGCTGCCCCCGTTGATATCGTTCAACTCGACATCGAGAAGCCGCAGGCCGGAGCGTGAAAGCATCCACTCGATCTGACGCAGACCGTAGTACTCGAGATGCTCGTGGCAGACGGTGTCGTAGGCATTGCGCTCCAGCATGGTGGGCAAGTAACTTTGCTCGAAGTGCCACACTCCTTCGTCGTGCAAGACCCGGGCGATCTGTTCGACGAATCCCGCGGGATCCTCGAGATCGTAAAACATCGCGATCGAAGTCACGATTTTCGCCTTCGCGTCCCCAAACCGCGCGGCGAAGGCGGGCGCGGAAAAGAAGTCGGCGATGACCTCAATGCGCGGTTGGTAAAAATCGCGGAACTTGGCGGCCGTCGGGTCCATACCCACTAGACGGAGTTCCTGCGGGTAAAACGAAAGCAGGGTGCCATCGTTGCTCCCGATATCGAGGACGAGATCCCCTTTGACAGGAGGGAAACGCTGGAGAAGCGCGGCCACCTTCGCGCCGAGGTGCTGAACCATCGAGCGGTTGAGCGAGGAACGGTAGCCGTAGTTCGCGCCGTACATCTCTCCTGAGTCATAGGAGTGGCGCAATTGGACGAGACCGCAGGCCCCATCGCCGTGACACTTTAGCAACTGAAGCGGTCCGCGGGTGACCGACTCGGAAGCATCGCGGGGGAAGACACCGGTGAGGGCCTGTTCGCCAAGGTCGAGCACGGAGGCGAGCCCATCATTGCCGCACATGCGGCAGCGTTCGATCATCTTTGGCATTGAAAAAGGGGGACTCGCAGGTTTTAAGATATTGGTCGGCAGACGATGCCGCTGACAATCCCGAAATGGGTGGGGCTCGAATACCCGGGCGGATTGTTTCGGTCGTTCGCTTGCATGGATCCAGCGAAGGTCCGCGGCCCACGACTCATCGTTGAGTGGTGGACGCGGATGGATGGCGGAAAAAGAAGCGCAAGGTGCGAAACACCACCAAGAGGACGCGGGCCTTTTCGGTGACCCGAGCCCCATCCTCATGCCGTGTGAGAAAGCGTGCCCGGAGCAGCTTTTCAACCCGCCCTTCGACCATGGATTTGTCGCTGTAGCGGGCCTCGATCTCCTCCGGGCGCAGGGTGTGGTCGGAAACCTTGAGCAGGATCGAGACGGAGACGCTGGTGCTTACGAGAGTGAAGCAAAAAATGTAGAACTCGCAGAAAAACGCGAACAGCAGCAGTGCAGCGAAGGTCTCGATCCGCCAGCCAAAGCGGGAAACCATTACCGCGGTGAGCGCCACGCCGGTTGGGATGCCCACGACGAGCGACTTGACGACGAAATCCGTGCGCAAAGGAAGTCGGCAGAGGACCGCATGGGCGATCACTACCAAAATGAATGCTCCGACTGGCAGCAGCGCCCACATGTCAACCGATCCGGTCGCGGATGTTCACGAGCCAGACGAGGAGACGGAGTGGCGCGGCGGCGACGCGACCGAAGGGCGTGGTCGTGTAGCCATTCTCTGCACCTCGAATGAGCCGCAAACCGACGAGGCTTTCCAGACGCGCGGCCTTCTTTGAGGCGCCGATCTCCTCGAGATCGCTCGTGTCGGTGGCTTCAGGCATGACGCCGAGCCTTTCGACGCGGTCCAGCATACGGATCGAGTAGCTGCCTTCCGACAACGACCAGAGTTCGAGGAAGGAAAGACTATAGATCGCGTGGAGGCTGGTCGCACCAATCAGGCTGGCAAAGCGGTCTGAAACGGATGGACCGACAGCGAGCAGCAGGACGGGCAATGCCAGGAATGACAAAACCTGGTAGATGAAGATGATGCGCTCACTTCCAAAGGTGCCGACATGCCGGAGCGCAAGCGTGTAGAGGAGAAAGTTGAGCGCAATGAAAATGAGAGCGGCGGCAAGCCAGGACATTGGAAGCAGTGGCTAATGCTTCCCTTCGAACACGATTCGATTCAGTCGGCGGCGTAAAATCTCGAGGAGGGTATGACTCGTGGAGACGAAATTGCGAGGGACTAAATACGAAGCCGGGCCCTGTTTTTCCCGCCGCAAAGCTTCAATCGGAATTTCGATAAAAGTGGCACTCTCGTCCAGCAAACGAGCAATCAGGTCTGCCTGAAAACCAAAGCCAAAGGCATAAGGATGCCAGCGCATGACGTGGTGGCGGAGGAAGAGCGGGTTGCCATTGTAGTAGCGAAGCTGGTAGCCGCTGAAGAGATTGACCAGCCAAGTGTAGAAGCCCGAAATCCCGATCCGAAGGGCGCTCCCAATTTTCTTATGGTGGTAAGGAATGATCATGTCGGCTTCGCCCATTCTGCTGACGATGGCGTAAATGGTTTCCACCGGCTCGACGTTATCTCCGCACACGAGACGGAAGTACCGGCCAGTCCCCGCAAACGCGGCATCGACGAAGGTGCGCGACAAGCCAAGGTTCTTCGGATTGCGCCGCAGGACAATGGGAACCTCTGGATGCCGCGCACGGTACTCGTCGACCAACGAACTAGTTCGGTCAACGGACCCATCATCCACGACGAGGATTTCGTAAGTGTACGAAAGCTTCTGCAACGCACAAACAATAGTGTCCAATGTTCCGACGATGTGTTCCTCCTCGTTTTTACAAGGGACGAGAATCGTCAGATCCAGCTGCGTTTCCGTTTGTTTCGTAGCACTCATGGGAAGTAGATGAATTCGTAGTCGCCGGTGTACCCTGCATTTTTGAAGACCCACTCCCATTCCTCTGGGGAGAAGAAACACTCACACGTTAGTTGCCAATAGAGCAGATTCACTTTTTCCCGCTCAGTCCGGTACGCATCGACCACAAGATACGCATTTTTGGTCCCCACACGGTTGATCTCACCGAGCGCGATTTCCAGTCCCGGGAGTTGAAGGTTGTGCAAGCTATTGATCGCCAGGACTAGGTCAAATGATCTATCCGGATAGGGAAGTGAGACGGCATTGCCCACCTGAAGATCGCGATTGATATCTGGCATGCTGTTCTCGATGGCATACGAGGAAATGTCCAAGCCCGCGATCACCATCCCCGGCTGAGCCTGCTTCAGATCGTAGAGGAGAAAGCCCTTGCCGCAGCCGATATCGAGCACCCGATCACCGGCTTTTAGGCCATAGTACCTGATCAGTTCGACGGCGAGGGGGCGCCAGCGGCCGTCGTAGTGATATCCTCCGTAGCCGGTGTTCCTACTGCCATCCCAATACTCCTTGTCGAACCGTTTCGCGATCGTCGCGAACTCGGCCTTGTCCCCAGCATGCACGCGCGCGAGATAGTCACGTTTTGTGGCCATGTGGACATGTTGCAGGAAATCAAGTTTTGCCATTGCGGAATCTCCGAGTCGATTACTTCAGGGTCGAACGCACCGCCGCCACGATATCGTGCTCATTTGGATAATACTCCGCCTCAAGCGCGCTGCTCATCGGCGTGTGGCTGTCTGGAAGGGCGACGCGCACGGGTTTTGCCGTAAGTTTGTCACCGAGATTCTCGACGACGCTGGTAATGATCTCGCTGGCGGAACCGTAAGAGGTCCAGGTTCCATCCGCGACTACAAGACGTCGGGTTTTGAATGCAGAATCGCAGATTCTCTTTCGGTCGAGGGGCGCAATAGTGCGCGGGTCGATGACCTCAGCGCTGATGCCTTCCTTCTCCAGGGTGGCTGCCGCACGCAAGGCCATGGGCACCATCAATCCGATGGCGACGATCGTAACATCCCGGCCCTCCCGCCGGATGACGGCCTGACCGAAGCGCACCCGGTAGGGTTGCTCCGGAACGTCATCCGTCATCGAGAAGAGACCGCGACCTTCGACGAATATCGTGGGGGTTTCACCCAGGATGCTTTCGAGCAGCAGTCCCTTGGCGTCGTAGGCAGTCGCCGGCACGGCAACCCGGATCCCAGGGATGTGGGCGAACCACGCCTGGAGGTTCTTCGAGTGCTGGGGACCTTGCCCCCAGCCCTTGCCAACGATGGTGCGAATCGTCACCGGCATGGCCGACTTCATGTCGGACTTGAAACGCCAAAGGCTAAGCCAATTCACGATGGCATCGAGGGAGTACACCATGAAGTCGAGCCGTTGATGGCAGAGCACAGGGCGCAATCCCGTAAGAGCCGCACCCATGGCGGTAGCCGTCATGAGGTTTTCGGAAACAGGAAAGTCCTGGACGCGTTCGGAGCCGTATTTATCCACCAGTCCGGTGGTGGTACCAAAGATCCCGGACTGAGTATCGACGAGTTGGCCGAGCACGACTACGTCCGGGCAAAGGCTCATCGCCTGGTCAGTAGCCTCCAGAATGGCTTTGGCGTAGGAAAGTTGTCGGGACATGAAGTGCGAGGTGGCTGACGTTGGATCAATAGGGACCGAGCTTTGCCTCATCCTGATTCTGGTCAAATCTTCCTCCGTCCGCGCCGGCAATGCCGAGCAACTGGTCGGCGAGTGGCGTGGCGTCCTCGTAGTTCATTTGTCGCCAGTGGGTATCGGTCGGAAAAGGGCTCTCCTTGGCGAATTGAAAATTTGCGGCGATTTCGGACGCAACCTCAGCTTCGAAGCCCGCTACGCAAGCGTCGTCAAGTTGCCCGCAAGAGCGGAGCTTTTCATCGAGGAGCGAGATGGGGCAGTTGTTCATCCAAAACTCCATTTCACCGGAGGCGCGATAGTTATTGGCCCCGTCGTCTTCCGGGCCGACGTGGCTGTTCCAACGATAGGTGTAGGCTTCGATGAGCGCCGGACCGTCACCGTTTCTGAGGCGCTCAATTTCAGCACCGATCGTTCGCCAGGCGAGGACCGAGTCATTTCCAAAGATCGTGTTGGCACGCACGCCAAAGGGGCGGACGCGGGCTGAGACATTGTCCTCGGCCTGCCTCTTGAGTTGGTCGGAAAAAGTTGCGTAGCGGTTGTTCTCACAGATGAACAGGACGGGCAGTTTCTGTTTACCGGCGTAGTTCATCGCCTCCCAGAAGGCGCCCTCGTCGGTGCATCCTTCGCCAAATCCTGAGATGCTGACCTGGCGCGTCTTTCGGTGTTTGAAGCCGAAAGCGGCACCGACGGCGATACTCACGGCGCCGGAGAGAATGGCCCCGCTGAAGAAATTAGTCCCTGCATGGGAGATATCCTGTGACCCGGCCTTTCCTCCACTCGCGCCGGTGGCTTTTCCGTAGATCTCAGCGAATAGCTCACGCAATGGGCTACCCTTCGCAAAATAGTAGCCGTGCGAGCGGTGATGACTGAAAAGATAGTCATCGGCCAGGACGTGGAGGGAGAGTGCCGCGGGTATCGCTTCCTGCCCGATGCAAAAGTGGATGGGGCAGCGCATCTCGTCCGCAGGATGATATTCCTTAACCATCGCCTCCTCCATGCGGCGCAGGCGAAGCATCTGGTGATACAGCTTGAGCAGCGTTCCAACCGGGACACCCGCGACGTCCACGTCGCAGTAGCGGCCAAGCTGCATGATTGTTCGGTGGCTTAGGTCCATGGAGAGAAAAAATCCGGGTCGGTAGAGCACCCGGCCCGGAGGTCGGTGGCAAGCTTCGCGTTCAACTGGCGCGAATTCCCTGACCGCGTCCAAAAGGCAACGCGGAAGGAGAAGGCCGGCAGCCAGAGTCCAAAAGCAATCCGCGGCCGATCCTTTGCCACATTCGACGCCAATGGTGCTTTCGAAGACGGCCGAATCGAAGACCCCGCGAAAAGTCTCCGCAGGCCGGAGTTTGTCGGCTTGGAACCCAGCCCTCGCACTGGCACCGCGCCCCAGCGGCACGTCTCCGTGGCAACTTCTTGCGAAGCAACGCCGTGCCTCAAAGGTTCGCCGCCTCCCCGGCGACTTCCGATGATCACCCGCAACTCAGGTCCATTGATCGTCGAACCATCTTTGCGACGCTGAGCGAACAAGCCCCCATCGTCACGGAGCATCACGACTCCGCTCACGGAGGCGAGTTTGGCGGATGGCGCTTTATCGGAGTTCATCGAAAATGAAAGAAGGCTCTCATCAGTCCAATGGCTTCGCGGCCAACCGTTGGCGCGCTTCAGCGAGGCCGGATGACAATCGTACGGGTGTGAAGGATGGGAACGCTTTAATGCGCTCGGTGACATCGAAGTGACGATGCGAGATCGAGGAGCTGCGCGGGAGGCATTCGACTTTCACCTCGGGGCCGCAGAGCGCGGCGATCTGGTCGGCGACTTCGCGGAAGGTGACGGCGGTGCCGCTGGCGGCGTTGAGGGTGCCTTCGCTCCGATGCAGGAGGCAGAGGGTGAGCAGCCGGGTGACGTCCTCAATGCACACGTGGTCGCGCGTTTCTTCGCCGCCGCCGAAGAGGTTAATCTTGCGGTCCTTATCCGCGGTCCGGAGGAAGCGGTTCGGACCGTAGCTATTGTGGGTGTCCCCCGCTCCATAGACGGCGACAGGGCAGAAGATGCAGAGCGGGGTCTTGGTCCTGGCGGTGACGAAGGCCATGATCTGCTCCCGAGCGATGTGCATGAGACTGTAGAGGTCGGTGGGCTGGCGGGTGCTCGTTTCGCGGATGAGCGGCTCGCGTCCATCGTACACGGCGTCGGAGCTGATGTAGATGACGTGCGCACATTTCGCCGTTTCGAGGAAGGCGGCGAGGTGCTGGGCCATCGTGAGGTTTTTCATCAGGGTCGCGACGTCGCGTCCTTTGTCGGGCGTGAGGCCGGAGCAGATGACCAGGGCGTCGCCTTCGCGGATGGCGGAGTGGAGTTGCGCGACGCTCTGCGGCTGGGTCAGGTCGATCTCAGCAGAGCCGATCGCACGATGCTCGATCTGCTCGGCAGTGAGCGTGCGGACGAGATCGCGGGCGATGAAGCCGGAGGCGCCGAGGATGATGACGCGCTCGGGCTTGACCGGAAAAGGGTGGTGATGGTGGAGGCTCACAATGGACTGGCTGGTGTGCCGAGTCGGTAGAGGCGCAGCCCGGCGGCCTGGCACGCAGCGGGATCAAGTGTGCGGAAGGGATCAATGACGATGTCGCCACGGAGTGCCGAACGAATACGTGGGGGGGCAACCGTGGTGAATTCCGTCCACGAGGTCATGATGATGAGCGCGTCGGCGCCCTTGCAGGCGTCGAGGGCGGAGGCGGTCTGCTGAAGATTCGGGACGGCGCCGGGGTCGAGGCGGACCTGTGGGTCGTAGGCCGCTTTTGCGAAAGGCGCGAGCGCTCCGGCGAGCGCGAGCGCGGGGGAGTTTTTTGTGGAGTGCGTGTCTTGTTTGTAGGCGAGGCCCCAGATGGCGAGGTGGGCTCTTGGGTTCTGCGAAAGCACAAGTTCGTGGACTTTGCGCAGCGCCCAGTCGCGGCGATAGCGGATGTTGAGTTGCCACGCGGAGACGATGCCGGCTTCGGTGCCGTGCGTGGCCGCAATCGATTGAACAGTCACGAGGTCGCGTTCCAGGTTTCCTCCGGCGATGCCGAGGCCAGGCCCCAGGTAGGCGTGCGGGCCGATGCGTTTGTCGAGGCGCAGCGCGGGTGCGATCTCCGCCCAATCGGCGCCGGTGTGCTCGCAGATTTCGGCGAGGGTGTTGGTGGTCGAGACGGTGGAGACGAGGTAGCAGTTGATCGCGATCTTCGCGAGTTCGGCGCTTTCGTAACGCATCGGCAGGACCGGGCAGGCAAAGGCGTTGAGCCACTTTGCATAGGGCGTGGGAAGGGGCGCGGTCGGGTCGGCGCAGCCGATCATGTAACGCTCTGGCTTCAGCGCGCGCTCAACGGCGGCGCCGAAGATGAGCGTTTCGACCTGATAGTACAGCGCGCCTTTTTTCCACCCCAGCGAGCGGGTGAAACCGGGTGGCACCTGGCAGAGCACGCCTGCGGTCGCAGTGGGTGCGAGATACGGCGCGGTGAGGTCGATCAAGTCGCGGAGCGGGCCGAGGTCGCTGCGGTTTTCGGAGTCGGTGGGAACGTCGCGCGAGTAGAAGACGACGTCACACGCGGCGAGTTGCGCGGGGTCGCTCGTGAAACGAAGGCGCCCGCGATTCTCTGACCAGAGCGCATCGAGTCCAGGCTCGGAGACCGGCAAGCGTCCGGCGGTGAGGTCGTCGCAGAGCTGCGGGTCGGGATCGAAGCCGAGCACCTCGAAGCCCTTCGCCGCAGTGGCAGCGCTGTACACGATTCCGAGATGGGAGAGGCCGATGAAGCCGATCATGGAGGAGGGGCACCCTCGCCCCGTGGCACAAACTCGGGGCGGGGGCGCCCCGGCTCCTTGTCGGGCGTCGTGGCGGCGCAAGCGCGCGCGAGGCCTTCGCGCCAGGGGGTGAAGCGGAAGCCGGGGAATGCCGTGAGCGCCGCGGACGGCGCGAAAGGACGGTAACCTTCGTGCGGCATCGGGCCGGATCGGGGAGAGCCTTTCACGGCGACACGATTCGGAAATTGCGCGGCGCAAAACTCCGCGAGTTCGTGGAAGGAAGCGACGTCGCCGGAGGTCGCATTCACGATTCCGCTGCTACGCTGCAGGACGATGCGGCACGCGAGTTCGGCGACATCTTCGACCGCCACATGATCGCGGCGTTCCTCCCCTTCGCCGAAGAGGACGATCTCTTTCCCCTCAGCCGCGAGCCGGCGGAAGCGATTCGGGCCATAGCCATTGTGCGGATCGTCGAAGCCGTGGACGAGCGTGGGCCGGAGCAGGGCAAACGGACCGGAGTAGGCAGTGCGCAACAGCACTTCGCGAGCGAGGTGCATGACTCCGTGCAGGCTGCCCGGCTCTGCGCAAGAGGTCTCACTGAGCGGCTCAGCGCTGTCTTTGTAAACCGCGTCGGAACTGATGTAGAGAACATGCGCGACCAGGTGCTGCTGAAGCGCCGCGCAGACCGCCTCGGCCATGCGGAGATTCTCGAGCAGCATCGCGGCGTTTTTCACCGGAGCTCTGGCGGAGACAAAGACGAGCGTGTCGTCGGGCTGGAGCATCGCGGCGAGTTGCTCACCCGCACCGGAAGCGAGCAGATCAAACGCCGGACGACCGAGCGCGAGCGTCGGCACGCCTTCCCGCTGGAGCCGCCGATGGATCGCTGCGCCGATGAATCCACCGGCGCCGAGGATCACGGCGCGGGTGGGTCGCTGCGGAGTGGTGTGCGTGTGCTCGAGCATGGGTTCAGGATTGCGGCGCCGGCAGGCCGAGGCCGGCGCGCACGCGGTTGAAGACGTTGTTGATCCATAGGTCGTTGTCGAGGTTGTGCGTAGGCTGAGCGCAGACCTGCTTGAAGTGCGCGTATTCGGCGACCCACGTGGGATCCGCCATTTCGAGGCGCTCACTTTCCTCCGCGGGACGGCCACTTGGAAGGACGCGCTTGCGGAGGGTGAAAATGCTCGGGCCCCATTTGCAGAGGCAATCGACGTGCGCGCTGCCTTTCTCGGCGAAGACATCGCAACGAAAAGTGTTGCGCCAGGAGAGGAGCGTCATCTCGAAGTCGAGCGCGGGCCGGCCCTCGAAGGCGAAGTGAAAATGATCGAAGGCGCGGTTTTCAAAACGATGCGCCGCGGAGACGACGGGCTCACCCGCGGGTTTGCCGAAGAGGAAGAGCGTCCAGTCCAGCAGATGCGAGCCGAGATCGGGGAAGACGCCCAGGTCCTCGTCGCGCCAGACGGAGTCGCGCACGTCGCGGGCAGTGCCGTTGCCGTAAAAGAATTTCGCGAGATAGACCTGGCCAAGAGCGCCGGAGTCGAGCACCTGCTTGAGCCGGACGATGTGCGGCTCGAAGCGATGATTGTAGGCCGTGTAGCAGACCGTGCGGTTGTGCTCGGCGAGTTTCTTGAGGCGCTCGATGGGCTCGTTCGTCGGCGCGATCACGGGCTTCTCGACGAGCAGATGTTTCCCGTGGGTCAGGAGGTATTCGAGGATCGCGATCTTCGCCCGATCCGGCGTGCAGACGAGGGCGGCGTCGTAGTCCGCGAGCGGCACGTCTTCGATGCGCTGATAGCTGGCTCCGGGAGCGACGGGATCGACCGTGGCCACGGCCTCCGGGCCGGCCACCGCGAGGCGCTTGCGACCCTGGATGCCCAGGCCGACGACGACGACTCTCATTCGAAGCGCGACCGCTTTTCCAGCGCGTTCAGCTTCTTGAGGAGCACCTCGGGGGCGACTGGATTATTACCGTCCTGCTCGCAGGCGACGGCCGCCGCGAGCGAGCCAAGGATGGAACCGATGACGTCCGAACCCGTGGCGACGAGGGAGAGGGTGGCGTAGGAGAGCAGGGCGTCCCCGGAGCCGACGGCATCGACGACTTTGTCCGCAAAGCTGTCGATGGTGAAGAAGGAACGCACCGCCGGGCTGGGGGCGCGATAGGTGATGATGCCGCGCTCGCCGAGTTTCAGGATGAGCAGCTTGCAGCGCGCCTTTTTGTAAAGGTCGAGCGCGAGCGGGCGGATGGTGCTGTCCTGATCGCCGAGGGCGAAGCGGGCCTCGCGTTCGTTCGGCGTGAGCAGATCAAAATCTTCGAACTCGAGAATATTACCCCAGCGATTCGAGACCTGGCTATCGGCGACGCGCAAGACCCCTTTTGGCACGGCGCCGGCGAGCTGCGGGATGGTGGATTTATTGAAGATGCCGTGGCGAAAATCGCTAAAGACCACGGCATCGACCTGATGCGCGGCAAGCTGCGTCTTGAGCGTATTCACGATCGCCTCGGAGATCGGGCGGTTGTCGAGCTTGTCCACCTTCAGCATCCGATAGCCATTCGTGATGAAGGCATTCTTCTGGGTGGTGGGCCGCGTGTGATCGATGACGGCGTGACACTCGATGCCCGCGGCGCGCAAATCATCGAGGACGAAATCCTTGAGGGCATCATCGCCGAGCACCGTGGAAAAGACGACCTTCGCGCCGGCCATTTGCAGGTGCTTCGCGACGACGCCAGCGCCGCCGACGAAGTCCTGTTGCCGCTCGTACTTCACGCTGAAGGTCGGCGTCTTCGCGGTGCCTCCGATGAGCGAGCAGTAGGTGTAGGAATCGACAATCGTGTCGCCGATGACATGGACCTTCACGCCCTCAAACTTTTTCAACGCCGCGCGGAGATCGTCAAAGCCAAGCGACTCGGAATCAAGCAGCGCGAGCAGCTTATCCACGGAGAGATTCGGCGGCGTGCTCTCGATGATCGCCGAGGACGAAAGCACGAGATCGCCAGGCGTGAACATGATCTCGCCGCCGTAGCTCTCGATGGCGTCCATCTCCTCGCGGGTTTTCGGATGCATCCCCTGCGCGTTGTACTCGTAACCCTTCGCAAAGAAGTCTGGCTGGATGAGCTTCAGGTTTTCGATCGGTGTCGGGTTTTCGTCGATGATCACGAAATCGACGCACTCGAGCGCCGCGAGATTCATGGCGCGCAAATCCTGCGGCACGAAGGGTCGGAAATTCGCCTTATTGATGTGCGAATCGGAGGTGAGGCTCGCGATGAGCAAGTCAGCCTTGCTCTTCGCATAGAGCAGATGGCGGATATGGCCCGGATGCACGAGGTCGAAGGTGCCGTGGCACATTATCGCCTTCTTCTTGCGCGGCCGGTCGCCGAGCGCGTCGCGGAGTTGTTCTCGGGTTTTGATTTTCCGGCGGAAATCCTGGGGGGTGGAGTCGGTGCTCATGCGGGAGACAGAAGAAAACTCCAAACTCCAAACTCCAAACTCCAAACTCCAAATGGAGCTTGCGAGCGTGCGCCAGCCGTTTTGGGTTTCGCGTTCAATTTCGTGGGAATCATGCGTTTCTCCCTTCGAGAAAGGCGAACCAGTTCTTGGTCGCTTCCTTGATCGACGCCGGGTCCCACACCGGCGCCTCACGCCAGTAGTCGATCACCTTGAGCATTTGCGCGACGCCGTCCTCGAAAGGCACATGCTGCTTCCAGCCGAGTTGCGTGGTGATCTTGGCGATGTCGGCCCAGGTGCATTCCGGTTCGCCAGGGCGCACCGGCAGGTGGATGACGGGGCCGCCGAGCAGCTCGACGAGCCGGTTCACGGGCTGCGGATTTCCCGCGCCGAGGTTGTAGATTTCGTTCACGCGGTCGGTGATCGCGGCGGCGTAGAAGGCGCGCGCCACATCCGTGACGAAGAGAAAATCGCGCCGCTGGGTCCCGTCGCCGACGACAGTGAAAGGCTGACCCGCGAGCTTCTGCGCGAGGAAGACGCCGAAGACCGCGCCATACGCGCCGCTGGTCTTCGAGCGCGTGCCGTAGGCGTTGAAGATGCGGATCGAGTTCACCGGCAAGCCATACACTTTGCCCCAGTGCAGCACGGCCTCCTCGCCCATGTATTTGCTGAGCGCGTAGGGATACTCGGTCGCGATCGGCGCATCCTCGCGCGTCGGCACCTTGGCGAGGCCGTAGCACGAAGACGACGCGGCATAGACGAGCTTCTTGACCTTCGCGTGCCGCGCGGCTTCGAGCACTTTCACGGTGCCCATGACGTTCGTCGAAAGGTAGTCCACCGGTTTGTCGATCGACGGCACGATGTCGCCGATGCCGGCAAAGTGGAAGACGAAGTCCGCGCCAGCAAAGAGCGCGTCGTCCGCCGACAATTCCCGGATGTCGCGCACCTCGACCGCCAGCCGCGCTTCGCCTTTCCGATGCGCCAGATTCTCCAGCCGACCACCGATCAGGCTGTCGATGACACGCACGTGGAAGCCCTCGTCGAGCAACACATCCACCATGTGACTGCCGATGAACCCTGCCCCGCCCGTGACGACTGCAAGTCGCGGCGCGCTCACTTTAGGCCAAGCGCTTTGACCGTCTTCACGTTTACGTAGGACTCGTCCTTCATCGTGTCGGTCGGGAATTTCCCTGTCTTGAAGGCCGCACACAAATCGCGCGCCGCGTCCTCGATGTTCCGCTTCGGCGACCAGCCAAGCTTTTCCGTGATCTTGCGCGAAGTGATGCGGTAACTGCGCGGATCGTTGGTCGTCGTCTTCTCAATCTTGATCGGTGCCTTCTCGGGAAACTCCTGCTCTACGACTTTCTTCGCGATGTTCGCCAGTTCATTCACGGTCTGGTTTTCGAAGCCCGCGTTGAAAATCTCGCCCGCGATCTTTTCCGCCGGCATGGAGAGCAGTTCGCAGTAGAGCTCGCAGACGTCGTCGATGTGGATGTTCGGCCGCTGCTGATCGCCACCGAAGACGGTGATGAGGCCACGATGGTAGGCGTGATTGGTGAGGATATTGACGGTGAGATCGAAGCGCATCCGCGGCGAGTAGCCGCAGACCGTCGCGGGCCGGATCGTCACGCAGACGAAGTCCGGCGACTGATGCTTGAAGAGGAGCGGTTCGCAGAGGCCCTTGTACTTGTTGTAGTCCGTGAGCGGGACGAGCGGATGCTCCTCCGTGACTTCGGGCGAATCGCTGACGCCATAGACCGAACTGCTGGAGACATAGACAAACCGCTGCACCCCCGCCGCCTTGCTCGCGAGCACGAGTGGCTCGAAACACTCGAAATTGATCGTGCGCGAGAGCGACGGATCGAGATCGAAACTCGGGTCATTCGAGATGCACGCCATATGGATCACGAACTCGCACCCTTTCACAGTCTCCGCGTAGAGGGCTAGGTCGCGGATGTCGCCCTTGACCACCTTGAGATGCGGATGCTTCGGCAGCCCAGCGTCACCGAAGAGCATCAAGTCATAGACGACTACTCCATACCCGGCGGCGAGGAGCTTGGGTACGAGGACGCAGCCTTTGTAGCCAGCGCCGCCAGTCACGAGAACATTTTTCATAGAAGGTATGGGGACGCTCCAGCAACTCCGAAGCCCGAGGGGATCTCGATGTTTTGGATGCGTCCGGGGACCGGAGCGGGGCGGAG
>JANNXQ010000010.1:0-17489 GCA_031409655.1 Chthoniobacteraceae bacterium
TGGCCTGTGGCATCACGTCGCCTGCACGTTCGAGAACGACGGCACGCCCACTTCGACGGACATCAAGCTCTACGTGGACGGCACGCTGGAGACGATCTCCACGAGCACGTCATTCGCCTTGAACACCACCGCGAGCGGCAATGTGAAGATCGGCGGCGACATCCAAGGCCGCTTCTGGAGCGGCACTATCGACGACGTGCGCATTTACCAGCGTGCGCTCAGCGCCGCCGAGATCGCCACGCTGGCCACTACGCCCGAGACATCATCGCTCGCCTGGCACCGCCGCTATCTCGGCGCCGCCGCCGTCAATTGGCTCGCGGATGACGACGGCGACGGCTTCTCCCGCCTGCTCGAATACGCCCTCGGCGGCCAGCCGCAATGGCGCGAGGACGCTCTCTATGACGGACCCTTCCCCGCCACGGACCACTTGCGCTGGAGCATTCCGCAGCGCAAAGCCGGAACGCACAATCTCAACTACATCGCCGAAGCTTCGCGCGACCTGACGACTTGGAGCGTCCCCGTCACGCTCGTCGGCACCACGCCCCTCGATACTGAATTCGACGCCGCCACCTACGAGGCCGCGCCCGCCGCCAGCACGGAAGGGCGCCTCTTCTTCCGTCTCCGCGTGGTGCTGCCGTTTTAGTCAGCGGAAACAAGGGGCAGGCGACCCTTCTGACCTATTGCCTTTGTCCTTTCCATTTGCATTCTCCGAACTCGCCCCCATGACCCGACAGCTCTCGATCCTTCTCGCACTGCTGATCGCCCTTACGCTCCCAGCGTTGGCCGCTCCGCCCAAAGTCGCGAAAGCCACTCCCGACAACAGCCAACTCGACGTCGATCCGAGCCTCTCCGAATTCCGCGTCGTCTTCGACCAGCCCATGCATCCCGGTGGCCGGTCGGTGGTCAACTCGAGCCGCGGCCTGCTCCCCGAATTCATCGATAAACCCCGCTGGGAAGACGACCGCACCTTTGTCTGGAAAATGAAACTCCAGCCCAACACCGACTACTGGCTGAGCATCAACAGCAGCCGCTTCACAAACTTCCGCAGCAAGTCGGGCGAATCGGCCGAGCCCTATCCCATCGCCTTTCGCACCCGTGGCGCGGTCGGCGCGGCCACACCCACCGCCACGCCGCCCGTGGCCGCAACGAACCGCGCGGCCATCGAACGTCTCAGGCAAGCCATCGACCGGGATTACTCCTACCGCGACCTCCGCAAGGTGGATTGGGATGCCCGCTTCAAGGAGTTCACCCCGCAGTTGGAAGTCGCGCAGTCGCCGGCGGAGTTCGCCTCCATCGCGGCGCGGCTGCTTTCCGTCGCCCAGGATATTCACCTGACGATGAAAGTCGGCGAGCAGCGCATCGCCACGCACCGGCGGGATGTCTTCCCCTGCTTCAGCCTGCCGACCCTGGAGCGCACGGTTCCCCTGTGGAAGAAGTCGGGCGCCTTCACCTTCACCGGCCAGATCGCAGGCGGCATCCGCTACCTCTGCGTCGCATCCCTGCCGGCGGACGACGCGGGCTTTCTACGGGCCTGCTACGAGGCGATCGGCGAGGCCGCCGCGGCGCACCAGCCGCTAATCCTCGATCTGCGCCCGAACGGTGGCGGCGACGAGCCGGCCGCTCGAAAGATCGCCGGCTGCTTTGTGGAAAAGCCAACCGTCTATGCCAAGCACCGTATGCGCTCCGACGGTCAGTTCTCCGAGCCGCACGACCGCGTGCTCGTGCCGAACCCCGCCGGCCCGAGATTCCCCGGCAAAGTGGTCGTCCTCACCGGTCCGGGCACGGTCAGCAGTTGCGAATCCTTCGTGCTCATGATGAAGCAGGTGCCCGGTTGCATCACCATCGGCGCCAGGACGGCTGGCAGTTCCGGCAACCCCCGCTCCATCGACCTCGGCAACGGCACGGCCGTCGCCGTCCCCCGCTGGCAGGCGCTGCGCCCGGATGGCACTTGCTTGGAAGGCGAAGGCCTCGCCCCGGACATTGAAGTCAAGGTTGGTCCCAAGGACTTTGAGCAACAGGATCCGATTCTGGCGGCGGCCATCAAGAAGCTGGGGGAATAAGCCCCCATCGCGCGACCCGGCGGGCAGCCACTACAGGTCTGTCCTTAGCATTGCGCCTGCGGTGGTCTTTGCGGGACCGCAGACTTCTGGACCAGATTCGATCACCCCCGTTGTTACCTGCCAGGCGGATCGCGGTCAGGTGCCGTGCCGTTACCTGGCGTTTTTCGGTGCGACGGCCAGCGGCGTCAGCAGACCGATGACGATGAAGAGCAACGGCATGATCGCGGATAAGGAGGCCACGACAACAGACCTGTCCCGATTTGCACCAGTTGCGGATTCCCTTTTCACGCGGCAGGGGCGCCCTCGCCCGGAGGATCATGGGGCGGGGGCGCCCCTACTCCTTGATTCCGCCGCCCGACCTTTATCACTCCCTGGACCCCGAGCGCATGAAGACAGGTTGGCCGAAGCCCGAAAGCAATAGACGAACCGTCCCGATTTGAGTGCGCAGGCTGAGTCCCGCCGTCGCGGGTGGCTCCTCAGATGAGCACCGCGAGCAGATGGCGGAGTTCGTCGTCCACGTCGGCCGCGCCGGACACCGTCTGCGCGATCTCGGCTTTCACCGTCTCGCGGAAGCGCTGGCGCAGGCGGTGAATGGCGACTTTCACCGCGCCCTCGCTCACGCCGAGCTGCTGCGCGGCGTCGGCTTGGGACAGCGCGGCGCTTTCACCGTTGAGCCACGGCTTGAGGGCGTCGAAGTGCGCACTCTTGCCGGCGTCGCGCAATTCGCCGCCGACGATTTCGAGCGCACAGGCGATCTGCGTCAGCGCCCATTGCCGATCGAAGATGCGGTCGTCGTCGCGCGTCGCGCTGTCGCTGCCCTGCGCTGTCGCTGCCTTGCGCTTGCGCGATGATGGTCCAGCGGGTCGCGGCGAAACTCCCATCGGGCGTGCCCTGCATCTGGGGGCGAGAGGGAGCAGATGATGCGGCGTGTCTGCATTCATGGTTGCGAAGGGCGGTTGGGTCCAGCGTGCCTGCTCCGCGGTGCATCCGTCCACAGCATGCGATGGTCGAGCGACGCGGGTCGTGCGCCAAGTGCCCGCGGAGCCCGGGCCCGCTTTTTGGGAAAGCGAGCGCGTGCCGCCGGACGCATTTTCAGTTTAGAAAAGTGTCGGTCTTTTTGTTCCCATGAAACAGCCCGCCAACACCCCAGCCGCCAAGGAAAAGCCGCCGACTTCAACCGCGAATCACCCGGCGGATTACGCGATCTACAAACCAAACAGCCGCGGCACGGGAGGCGTGATCCGCTTTGAGATCAATCGCGCGAAAGGCGCCGTGTTTGTGGATGCGGCCCTGCAGTCCGGCGACAAGCAGTTCGACTGGGAGCAGAAGATCACCATGAAGTGGGGCCTCGCGGACCTCGGTGCCGCGCTGGCCACGCTGCAAGGCCGCGAGCCGCAGGCGAAGCTTTTCCATCAGACCGAGAAAGCGAACAGCGCTTTCGAACTCACCCAGCGGGACGACGCGCAACGCGCTCCTTACATGATGAGCATGTCCCGGCAGGACGAAGCCGCGAAGACCGTGCGCAAATTGGCCATCCCCGTGAGTCACGCCGAAGCCGCGATCCTCGAAGCCGCCCTCCGCACGGCAGTGGTGCGGCTGCTGGGGTGGTGAGCTGAGCGTTTCGGTCGGGCAGTTTGGGAGTTGGATGCCGGGCGCGGACGGTTCACTCTGGGCAGATGAAGTCGTTCCTCCTCCTGCTCCTTGGTGCCGCGACGCTCCTCGCGCAGTCCGCCACGCCGCCCGCCCAGCCTCCCGGCGCGACGGGCAGCAATCCCAATCAACCGCTCTTCCGCTGCACTCTGCCGGGCGGGTCGTACGAAGTCGCCGCGCGCGCGATCGTCGCCGTCGCGAGTCACGAGTATCTCGTGGATGGCACCGTCCGCGTCACCGAGGTGAACATCGATACCACGGGTTCGTTGCTCGCCCGGTTTTATTTCATCGAGCCCGCGATCCCCACGACGCCGGGCGGAGTCGGCACGGCGGTGGCGGACAAGGCGCAACAGCTTTTTCAGGAAGCTGCGACTCGGACCGATGCTGAGGTCTGGAAGAAGGTCGTGAAAAATTATCCCACGACGACGCACGCGCGGACCGTGGAATACCGCGTCGCCGACAAGGCGCAGCTGACGAAGATTTACAGCGCTGCCGAGGAGGCTTTCCGGCTCGTGAAGACGGTGACTTTGAAAGTGGACTGACCTGCTCAGCGCCGCGCGAGCTGGCGGCGGCGACTGATGATCGTATTTGCCATGAGCATGGCGATCGTCATCGGGCCCACGCCACCGGGGACGGGGGTGATGGCGCGGCACTTCGGCGCGACCTCCGCAAAGGCAACATCGCCGACGAGCTTCGAGCCTTTCGGCGTCTCGGGGGCCGGGACGCGATTGATCCCCACATCGATCACCACCGCGCCCTCGCGGACCATCTCCGCGGTCACAAACTCCGGCCGCCCGATTGCTGCGATGAGGATGTCCGCGGAACGCGTGACTTCGGCGAGATTCCGGGTGCGCGAGTGGGCGACGGTCACGGTGGCATCGCCGCCGCGGCCTTTGTTCATCAAGAGCAGGGCGAGCGGCTTGCCGACGATCATCGAGCGGCCGAGCACGACGACACGCGCACCCGCCGTCTCGATCCCGCTCTCGATCAGCAGGCGCTGGCAGCCAAGCGGCGTGCAGGGGACAAAGGCATCCGCGTCGCCGAGCGCGAGTTTGGCGACATTCAGCGGGTGAAAGCCGTCCACGTCCTTCCGCGGATCGATGGTCTCGACGATTGCCCGCTCGTCGATCTGCGGCGGCGGTGGTGATTGCACGAGGATGCCGTGGATCGCCGGATTCGCGTTCAGCCGCTGGACGAGCGCCACGAGATCGGCCTGTGTGGTCTCCGCAGGCAGCTCGTGTTTTTCCGAATACATGCCCAGTTCCCGGCACGTCTTGTCCTTCGAGCGCACGTAGGCTTGCGACGCTGGGTCGCTGCCGACGAGCACCACGGCGAGCCCCGGGGTGGCGCCCGCCGCCGTGAGTTCGGCAACGGCGATGCGGGACTCTTCGTTGATCCTGGCGGCGATGGCTTTTCCGTCGATGAGGTGCATGGGGAAGGGGAAAGTTGAGGGTTGAGTGGCGCGCCGATTTGCAGACGGTGCGCGCGGTTGAATCTAAGAGACTCTCAACACTCAACGCTCAACACTCAACTTCTCTTCCGCCTCGCCAATCTGCGGACGGAGCAATCGCTCGAGCCGCACGCGCTCACTTTCAAATTCCGCCTCGTCGGCGGTCGCCGGCACTTGGTGGAGGACATCGAAGGTCACATGCACGGTTGCAAAGGGCTTCGGGATCATGAAGCCGTCCCAGCTCTTCAATCGCCAGCAGCTCGAGTACGTCACGTGGACGGGGAGGACGCTGCCGCCGGTGATCTGCGCCAGCTTGATGACGCCGGGGCTCAGCGAGTAGCGCGGGCCGCGTGGCCCGTCCGGCGTGATGCCCATGATGTAGCCGTCGGCGATCGCCCGCTTCATCTCCACCAGCGCCCGTCCGCCGCCGCGCGACGACGAGCCGCGGATCGCCCGCACGCCGAACTTCTTCAAAAACGCCGCGAGCATTTCACCGTCCTTGCTCGCGCTCGTCAGGGCCGCACCGTGCCGGTCCGGGAAGTAGCGCTCGAAGACGTGCGGCATGATGAAGAGCCGATTGTGCCAGAAGGCCCAGAGCAGCGGCTTCTCCGGCGGCGTAGCCATCAGCCGGGCGTGATCGGTGAAACGCACCCGCAGCGTGAAGAGGAGCACGCGGACCAGCCCCGAGCCGAGGGTCGCGACGAGCCAGGCTTTGCGTTCGGGAGTCACGGTAAGGATCGGTGACGCCACCAAGGAGCAGGGGCGCCCTCGCCCCGAGTTGCTTCTGGGGGCGAGGGCGCCCCCACTCCTTGGAAGCTCCATCTCGTTCGCTCCTCTTGTTTGGAACTTGGAGCTTGGAGCTTGGAATTTTTCTTTCTCATTCTCCTTCCGCCCACCGAAACGCGCCCGGACAGGGCAGTCCGAGCAGATCGAGGATGCGCGCCACCACGGTGTCCGCCACTTCCTCCACGGTCTGCGGCCGCGAGTAAAAGCCCGGCGACGCCGGCAGCACGATGGCACCGGCTTCGGTGACCGTGACCACATTCCGCGCGTGGATGAGATTCCACGGCGTCTCGCGCGGCACGAGGATGAGCTTGCGCCGCTCTTTGAGAAAAACATCAGCGGCTCGCAGGATCGTCGAATCGCTGGTGCCGGCGGCGATGCGGCCCAGCGTGCCCATGGAGCACGGGCACACCACCATGCCATCGAAGCGCGCCGAGCCGCTGACGAAGGGGACGTTCATCGACTTGTCGCCGTGCTGGCGGACGCCAGCGGGGACGGTGAGTTCGCCCAGTTCCTCGCGAATGACCTGCCCCGCATAAGCGCTCAGGACGAGATGCACCTCGTGCGCCACCGGATCGATCTGCGCGAGGAGGCGCTGGAGATAGATCGCGCCGCTCGCGCCCGTGGCGGCGAGGACCAGCCTCATTTCACGACGGGCTCGGGTGCGGACTCATCCTGCACCTTCTTGAGATACGCCTGCATCGAGGCGTCCCACTTTGCCCAGTCCGTGCCGAAGTCGCCATCGAGGAAGATCTGCAAATCCGTGAGCGCCTCTTCCTGCGAGGGGTGATTGGGAATCTTCGCGATAGCCAGCAAGACCGGCAGCTTCACGGTGTCGTCGCGATTCATGAGGTCGGTGAAGAGCACATCGATCACCTCTTGCGGAGAACCCGGGTTTTTGACGATCGCCGCCACGCGGGCGTATTCCTTGTCGGGCAGAAGATTGGAGATGTGCTGCGCCGCTTCGGCCTGGCCCTCGGGTTTCAGCGTGGGCAGTAAATTGATGAGCAACTGCGCAGTCGAAAGATTGCCGGCCTCGGAGTTGTCCGTATTCGCCCGGAGCGCCGCGTCGATCTTGCGGTCGTCTTCGGAGATCGTCGCCGGGGGTGGCGGCTCCGGCATCTTCGGCGGCACGGGGTTTTCGGTCGCGGTGCGTGTTGGGGGATTCGTAGGGACCGTCTGCGTGAGTGGTGTAGTCGGAGTCGGGGTGGCGGTCACGACGATGGGCGCAGTCACCGGAGCGTCCCCTTTCAAAAACCACATCACCCCTCCCACCATGGCGGCGACAGCGAAGGCGAAAATTGCGACAGTGCGAGAATTCATGAGTAAAAGTTTGGGTTGCGAGCTATCCGGATAACGTGCCGGACGACGGATATTGCCGCAAGAGTGAGGTTGCCAGCTATTCGAGTGGCTTCCCGCAGTGAGGGCAGTTGGCCTGCACTCTGAACGACTTCAGCTGGACCTTTTGGTCGCAATGGCCACACGGGCGTCCCTGCCGCCTAGTCATCCAGACGATCTCCTCAGCAACATAGGCTATGGCCAACGTTGCTGCGATGCCCATCCCGATGAACCAAAGTGGAGAGAGTTCAGGTGATCCTTTCATCAAGCGCAACGCGAGGATTGCCAGTGGGAAGATGAGCAGATGTTTCCACAGCCTATATTGGATCCACATATTCTTTCGAGATGCCGAGCAACGGCACGCTTACAGATACCCCACAGCATGCAGCCGCCGGGTGAGGTCCGTCTGGCGGGTGAGCAGGTCGGCGTAGAGTTCCTTGTGGTCGGCGTTGGGTTTGGCGCGGGTGGTTTCGTCGAGGACGACGATCCTCGCGCAGAGTTCGCGGAAGGTCGTTTGTTTGCCTTCGGCGATGAGGCAGGCGTAGCCGGCTTGGATGGCGGAGCCGAGCGCGGCACCCTCGGCGGATTCGAGGCAGATGGTGGGCACGCCGAAAATATCCGCGGCGATCTGGCGCCAGACGGCGCTTTTGCTGCCGCCGCCAGTCAGGCGGATTTCCGTGGGCTGGATGCCGAGTTCACGGAAGCGCCCGAGGCCGTAAGCGAGGCCGAGGGTCACGCCTTCCATGGTCGCGCGGGCGAACTGCGGCGGTGCCATATTCTCCGCCGTGAAACCGTGGAAGACGCCCGTGCCGCCCGGCAGATTCGGGGTCCGCTCGCCATTCAGATACGGGAGGAAAAGGAGGCCGCCCGCGCCGGCGGGGCTGGCGTTGACGTTGTTTTCGAGCTGCTCGTGCGACCAGCCAAACATCTTCCGCGCGGCTTCCGTGGCCACGGTCACATTCATGGTGCAGACCAGCGGCAGCCAGCGATCGGTGCTGTCGCAAAACGATGCGACCTCGCCCAGCGGATCGATGACTGGCTTATCCGAAAAGGCGTAGAGCGTCCCGCTCGTCCCGAGGCTCACCGTGACATTCCCGAGTTGCACATTCCCGGTGCCGATCGCACCCATCATATTGTCGCCGCCGCCCGCGCTGATCACCGGGCTCTTCGCCAGCCCCCAGGCCTCGCGCAGGCTGTCGCGGAGCAAGCCCATCGCGCGGCGCGAACTGGCCACCGGCGGCAGACGATCGGCCAGTTTCGGGTCGATGAACTCGATCAGCGGCTCGCACCATTTCTTTTCCCGCACGTCCAGCAGCCCGGTGCCGGAGGCGTCGCCGTACTCCATGCCGCGATCGCCGGTGAGGTGAAAATTGAGGTAGTCGTGCGGCAGGAGCACGGTGGCCAGGGCCTTGTAGTTCTTCGGCTCATTTTGCTTCAGCCAGAGGATCTTCGGCGCGGTGAAGCCAGGTGGCATCGCGTTGCCGGTGAGCTTGATGAGTTCGGCGGTCCCGCCAAATTCCTCCTCGATCTGTCGGCACTGCTCGGTGGTCGAAGTGTCGCACCAGAGCTTCGCCGGGCGGATGACTTTCCCCTTTTTATCCAGCGGCACGAACCCGTGCTGCTGCCCACTCACGCCGATCGCTTTCACGTCGTCTTTGCGCGGGCCGAGTTGCTCGAGCACGGCCTTCACGGTGGCGTCCACGGCATCCGCCCAGACCTGCGGATCCTGCTCCAGGTGGCCCGCGGGCAGCCCCTCGATGAGCCCGTAAGGCTGCGCCGCGGAGGCGATGATCTTCCCCGATTCGAGATCGAGGGCGATGGTCTTGGTGCTTTGCGTGCCGCTATCGATGCCGAGGCAGATCATGGGGATTTCAGATGGCAGATTTCAGATGGAAGATTGAATGCGCTCGCAACCTATCGGACGCGGAGGCTAAATCTGAAACCTGAAATCTGAAATCTGAAAATCCGCCCATGATCCGACGTCTCCTCCACACCCGCTACCGCGTCTCTGATCTGGAAAAGACCGCGTCCTTCTACCGCGACGTCCTCGGTCTCCAGGAGACGCGTCGGCACACCTCGCCGCGCGGGTCCGAGCTGGTCTTTTTTAAGGCGCCCGGCGGCGAGGAGGAGATCGAGATCTGCAAATTCGACGGCAGCGGCCCCGTGCAGGTGGGGCACGACATCACGCATCTGGCCTTTGAAGTGGACGACATCGAGACCTTTGCCCAGCACTCCGCCGCCAAAGGCTACCCGCTCTCCGACGGCCCCACCGCCACGAGCAGCGGCAGCGTCATCGCATTCATCGATGCCCCGGAGGGTTACGAGATCGAGCTGATTCAGAAAGCGCGCTGAGAGCTCCGAGCTTTCCTCCCCCATGGACTTTGACTGGCTCGACGCTCCTTTTGATCTGCGCAAGATCAGCCCCAAGGAGATCGAGGAATCCTTTGAGGATCCCTTCAGCCTGCGCCTGCTCCCCGAGGGGATCGAAGACGACACCGCCGCCCGCTATTTCAACCTCGGTAAATCCGTGGGCGAGCGCGCGATTTTCACGATCTTCTGGACGGATGGGAAACGCTACCGCGCCATCTTCGCCCGCGATATGACGCCCGAGGAAGTGACTTTCTACGAGCGCAAGAACTCGGAAATGGGATTTTAGCGAAAAGATCAACGACCAATGACAAAGGCCAACACGAGGAAGCTTCCAGTGAGCAATTGGGCAACGGGCCGTGGTCATTGGTCATTGGTCATCGGTCATTTCCCCTGCCACCCATGAGAGTCATCACCACTTGGTCCGAAGTTCCGCATTTCGAAACGGAGGAAGACGAGGCCGCTTTCTGGGCGGAGACGCGGATCGATGCGCGGCTCATGAATTCCTCGCTGCTCAAGGCCGACACCCGGGAATCGACCACGATCACCCTGCGGTTTGATCCGCGGCTGCTGGCGCGGATCAAGCGGATCGCCCGCTCGCGCTACCTGAACTACCAGAGCATGATCAAACAGTGGCTGAGCGAGCGTCTGGAAAAAGAAATATGAAAAGCATCAATCCTCATTTAATCCGTCCCTTCCTGGCGGCGGTGTTCCTCGTCTGCGGCTTCGTCGGTTGCAAGCGCGCCCCCATCCCGCCCCCAACCCCCATCCCGCCCCCATCCCCCGTCCTCCGCACGAGCGCGCCGGCCACCGACCCCGAAACGCTTGCGGAGATCGAGGGCGAGTTCCTGCTCGGGCCCGGCGAGAAACCGGTCTTTTCGGAGACCTTCACCAGAGGCTCCCGTTTTTCCCGCGATCGCATGGTCGTGCAGGACGGCTTTGCCCATGGGGAGAAGGGGGAAAATTGGCAGCAATTGACGTACTTCTTCGATCGCCCTCTGGATGTCCGCGCCGGTGAGATTGTCATTTATTGGGGTTTCCGCGCGGACCGCACCCTGGGAGGGGAGGAGGTTACCAAGCTCTCGATGCACCTGCCTTTCACGGATTTGCCGACGGTGGGTCACCCGGAACCCGCCCACATTTCGTTTATCATCCGGCCCGGATCGTGGTCCTGGTTGATCGTGGATCCGGGCTGGCAACTGACGCACCTCGCGGAGATGCGGATGGAGCCGCCGGTGAATCTTTTTCCAACCGCTACGACGATCGAGAAATTCCGCGTGGCGGTTCGGTGGCTGGGGGGCGACGACGTGGAAGTCGAGCCTGCCTGTTGGAATGCGGCGACGGGTCAGTGGCAGAATTTCACCGAACAGTACAAGCCGGGTAATCCTCCCGGGATTCTAAAACTAAGCATCCAGAAACACCTGCTCGGCCACACCGGTTTCCGATCACTCTTCTTTCAGCCGTTCTCGGAGATCCCGCACCTCGACTCCGTACTAGTGACTTTCCGGCCTGGACCGTAGTTGGAAAACGGGCACGGAACGCCAGTTCTCTTTTTGCTTCACACTCTCGGGGAAATAGCAGCTCGACTGGCCCTGCCAGAACGGGTCCCCCCGGTCCGTCCCAGCGATCCCCTCCAGTCGAGCTGCTCCCCTGTTTGAAAGTGTTTTTCCCGTCCGCACTCGCGGACAATCACCGTCCTAGCAGCGCCAGTGCCACGCGTGGCACGGCGGGGAAAAAACTTCCGCTTTCAGAGGAGAAAAATCTTTCGGCACTGCGGAAATGGAAGGGCATCGTCCGGATGCACGGCTCGCCGCGTGGTCGATTTTCGACACGGAGAGCGATACGCCCGCAAAATCTCGTCACCGGGGCCGCCGCCCCTGGGAGCGCCGCCGTCTCGGGCGGTATCCCAAGCCCCGCGCGGCGCGCCATTCTTCGCCCGCTGGGATGAGAGCAGGCGCTGCGCGCTGGCTGACGATGCCGTCCGAGACGACGGCGCTCCCGGGATCACTCCCCGCCGTCGAGGCACGCCCGCACCTTCCATCCCGCCTGTTCCAGCCGGAGCCGCGCTGCGTCGTAGGGAAGGTGCAGCGCCTCGGCCACGATCCGGGTGCCGCGGTCGCGCAGCTTTTCATTCGAGATGTCCAGATCGATCATCACATTCCCGCGCACTTTCCCGAGCCGGATCATCGCGCAGGTCGAAAGGAGATTCAGCGCGACCTTCGTCGCCGTGCCGGCCTTCAGACGCGTCGAGCCGGTCACGATCTCCGGTCCCGCGGGCAGATCGATCTCCACGTCCCAAGGCCGTGCTGACGGTCGCCGCGCCGGATTGCACGTGAGCAGCACCGTCTGCGCGCCCAGCTCCCACGCCCGCTCCAGCGCTCCGAGGACGAAGGGCGTGCGCCCGCTCGCCGCGATCCCGCAGACCACATCGTCCGCGCGCACCCCGCGATCCAGCACCGCCAGCGCGCCCGCCGCTGGCTGATCCTCCGCACCTTCCACCGAGCGATGCAACGCCGTCGCGCCGCCCGCGATGATCCCCTGCACGAGTTCCGGCGGTGCCCCGAAAGTCGGCGGGATCTCGCTCGCGTCCAGCACCCCGAGCCGCCCACTCGTCCCCGCGCCGACATAGAAAAGCCGCCCGCCTGCCTGCAATGCCGCGCTCACCAGATCGACCGCCGCCGCCAGCTGCGTCCGGCACGCGTCGAGCGCCGCCGCGACGGCGCTTTCCTCGCTGATGAAAAGCTCCACGAGTTCCGCCGTCGTCCGCTTTTCAAGATCCGCCGAACGCGGATTCCGCTGCTCCGTCGCTGCGACCACGAGATCCTCGCAACCCTCGATCTTTTCCATTTCCGATTTTCCATCTGCCATCTCCCCGCGCATCGCCAGCCAGGCCGCACCCATCGCTCCCGATACCGTGCAGAGGCTCGCCACTGCACCCGGCAGCAACCGGCTCAGATGCATGGTGAAAAGGCTCACATACTCCGGGTGATGACCGAAAATCCCACCAAGCAGTTTCACCGGCGCCGCGGGAAATTCGAGCCGCTCCGCCACTGCCTGCGTGTACTCCGCCAACACCCGCGCCCCGGCATCGATCGTCGCGTGCATCTCGTGTTCGCCGACTTTCGCTCCGCGGAAAATGGCGGGGGCCAGCCGCGCCACCGACATCTTGTCCGCCTGCATCGCCCAGCCGACCAGATCGTCCAGCCGGTTGAGCGCGAGCGAGCGCAGGATCTCTTCCGTGAGCGGGGTGATCTCCCGGCTGAGATCGTAGTGGGTGAGCACCAGCCGCAGCCCTTGCATCGCCAGATCGTAGCCGCCGCCGCGATCCCCGAGGAGTTGCCCCCAGCCGCCCGCCTTTTCGATATGCGCGCCCTTCCGCCCATGCACCGCCGCACCCGTGCCAGAGATCACCGCGATCCCATCCTCCGCGCCGAATGCCGCCGCCAGCCCCGAGTCCCGATCGCTCCCGATCGCGAGTCGGGCCTGCGGCCAGGCCTCCGCCGCGAGCCGCCGCAGCCGTGCGCGATCGTCCTCCGTGGCACACCCGGCGAGGAAGGCGCCGACCTGCGAGACGCCCTGCGGCAGCACCGAGAAAAGTCGCGCGAGCTGCGCGTCGTCGATCAGCCGCAGATTCGACGCGGGCAGCTGGCCGCGCTCGAGGATCGTCTCCCGCCCGTCCTCGACGGCGAGCAGCAACCAATCCGTCTTGGTGCCACCACCTTCGATTCCGAGGACGCGCTGGGGAATTTGCATCACGGCATCCATAGCAGGCCGCCCACTATTTCAGCGACAGCAAGTAAGCAAAGAGATCGCTCACCTGTTCCGCCGGCAGCACATCGAGCAGCCCTTCTGGCATCAGCGAGCGGCGGAGGTATTGCGTCTTGGTGATGTCTGATTTTGCGATGCGGCGGTCTGGCATGCCCGGGGCGCGGATGACCACCGCCTCCTTGTCTTCACTCACGAAGAAGGCATCGACGATGTCGCCGCTCTTCAGTTCCACGCGATAAATGCGGTAGCCGTTTTCCATCGCCGCATTGGGCGTGAGGATGTTCCGCAGGATGGCTTCCGTACCCATCGCGCCGACGCCGCTGAGGTCCGGCCCGATGGCGCCGCCCTGGCCTTTGAAGAGGTGGCAGGCGGAGCAAAGCATCGCGGTATTTTTGCCCCGTGTGGCGTCGCCGGATTGCAGCGCGAGCGCGCGATACTTGGCAAACTTCGCATCGAGCGCGGTCGCTTCGGCGGCGCTCAGCACCGGTGGAAAGTCGCTCGTCTTCGTGAGCTTCGCGCCGGGTTGGAGCTTGCCCGGGCCTGTGAAGACGAGTCCGGCGGGCTTTGCGTTTGCGTCGAAGGTGCGGTCGAAGTCGCGGCGGATTTCATCCGCGGTCCTAGCGATGTTCCAGATGCGGAATGCATCGAGCGCGCCCGCGGTGCCGCCTTTCGTGCCGGTCCAGCCGAGGCGCACGTTCTCAAATTTCCGCGGCGCGGGCTTGGTCCCTTCGGCGGTGAGTTCGCCATCCTGGTAGAGCCGGAAGCGGCCCTCGGCATCGCGCACCGCGGCGACGTGCGTCCAGAGGCCGGCGGTCACGGGCTTCGAAGACACCGCGACATCGTGCAATCCGTCGCCGACCCACACGCGGAATTTCTCGCCGAAGAAATTCATGTCGAGCTGGCCAGGCGCGCCGAGGATGCCGTCGTCGTTCCCGATCTTCGGCTCGAGCCGCACCCAGCACTCGACGGTGAAGGGGCCGTCGAGCGTCACGCCCGTTTCGGTCCACGCGTCGTCCTTTCCATTGAGCGTGAGCACGGGGCGGAAAAGGGCCGCGAGTTCGCCGAGCAGCGCGGTGAGTGCGGGATCGTTGCCGAGCACGGCCTGGAGTTTTTCCACGGTCGGGCCGTCGAGTTCGTCCTTCTGCAAAGTGCCTGCGCCGATCGCGCTGACGATGCTCTTCGCGCCGGGCTTGGTGGAAGCGAGGCGTTCGAGGGCGGTCCGGCGCTGGGTGGGGGAAAGGTCTGGCCAGAGCTTGAGCAGACGTTCGCTGGCATCGGGTGCCTTCGAGGCGGCGAGCGCGGAGATGGCTTCGTCGCGGAGCTGCGGGTCGCTCGCGGTGGTGGCGAGCTTCGCGAAGAGTTCGCTCTGTGTGCTGCCGATCTGGCTGAGCGCGCGGAGTGCAGAGAGTGCGACGGGTAGGACGGGCGTCCCGCCTGTTGCGGCGGGCGTCTCGCCCGGTGCATCCGGACGCGGGTTCGCGTTCGGTTGCGGTTCGACGTTCGGGAGGGTTCCGCGAGACGCGGAACCCGACGGGCGGGACGCCCGTCCTACCCGTTCCAACAATGCGACGAGTGCGTCCTCGACATTCGTGAGCTGGAAGGCGCCGGCGAGTTGGAGGCCGAGTTGCACGGCGGATTCGTCGGGGCTGGCGAGGAGTTGTTTCGCGGCGTCGGTGAGGAGCGGCGCGAGCTTTGCGCTATCGAGCCGCGTGCGGGTGGCGAGCAGGGCTTCGAGCACGCCGGTGCGGGTCGCGGGATTGTTCAGCGCGGCGCGCAAGGCCTCGCCGACGCCGGGCTCGTCGGGGAATTGCGCGAGGCGCAGCACTTCCTCCTGCCCCGGCGCGCGCTGGAGTTGCGGCAGCAGCTTCGCCACCCGCGCCGCGCTGGCCTTCGGCTCCAGCGCGAGCGAGGCGAGCAGACCTTCTTCGGCAGAAAGCGATTTGCCTTCGGCGGAATCGAGAAATGCGATGACCGCTTCCGGCTGGCGCTCAAGGTACGTTCGCGCAAGGAAGCGCTGGAATTCGCGGTCGTAGGCTTCACGGACCTTGATCAGTTTTCCACCGCGGCTGCTCGGCACGAGGAGTTCCGGCCGCGGATTGGGATCGGGTTCGATGGTGTTGGTTACGAGCAGAGGTACTGCTGCCGGACCTCCCTTGGCGAGCGTGCGAATGACCTCGGCAGCGACTTCCGGATCGGGATCGCCGGAGAACATTGAGATTCGATGTACGAGAGTCTGGCCGGCCAGACGCCCGTCCGGGCTAGGATGCTGGAAGGTCTCCGACGTCACCGTTGCCGCTCGCAACCCCTCGCGGCGGATATTGCGATCCTCATCGCCCAGGAGTGGATCGACAATCGAGACGTTGAAATTCTTCAGCGCACGCAATCCCCAGAGTGCTTGAACTCTTCGGGAAACAGAAACGCCTATATCGGTAGCGATGTCGTCCAACTTTGCCGCCATCGTCGTGTCGCCGCGATCCACAATCGCCTGCCACGCCAGATGGCTCTGCGCCAGCGGCTCCGCGCCGAGCTTCGCGATCAACTCATCCCCGCTCAGCTTCGTGAAATCCGGGATCGTCACTGGCGCGGCGCCTCTTGCTTTCACCCGCCAGATGCGGCCGCGGGTTTTGTCGCGGTCGGGGTGGGCGCGGGGGACTTCGTTGTGGCTGATGATCTTGTTGTACCAATCGACGATGTAGATGCAGCCGTCGGGGCCATTGGTCAGCGCCACGGGGCGGAAGAAAGGGTCGTCGCACGTGATCAGATCGGGCCCTTGCTCGAGTTTCCAATACGGGCCGTCGCGGTGCATCGCGAGCGTTTGAACTTTGGACGTGATGGGATTCGCCACAATCATGCACAGGCCGTCGGCCTTCAGTGTCGGCGTGAGTTTTCTGAATGCACCTTCGCCAAGTGCGAGGCCGCTGAGGCCGGAGCCGCCCATGCGGAATTCCGCGGCGGGCGGGAATTCGGGCTGGTAGCTCTTGCGGAGCGGCTCCATGCCGCCGGGGTAGTAGGCGTATTCGTGGAAAGGCATCACGGGGTAGCCGTAGTCATTGGCCTCCTGGATGAAGGTCTCGCCTTCGCCGGTGATGACGAGGCCCCAGATGTTGTTCGGCCCCGTGCTCGTGACTTCAAACCCGCTGCCATCGGGCCGCATTTTCGCCATCGAGCATTTCGGCCAATCGACGCCGGCCTCGCCGTCGGGCTTGCGCACTTTGCTGTTGTTGAAAAGGCCCTGCGCCATCCAGATCCAGCCGCCGGGCGCGCGGGTGAATTGATGCGGGAAGAGATGCGAATCCTGCACGCCGAAGCCAGTGAGGATGACTTCGTGGGTGTCGGCGCGTCCGTCGCCGTCGGTGTCCTTGAAGAGCTTCAGGTCGTGCCCGTGCTGGATGTAGCAGGTGTCGCCCGCGCCCCACGGCAGGATGCCGAGCGGCATCGCGAGACCATCGGCGAAGACGGTCGGATGCGTGAGGCCGCCAGCAGGAAGCGGCGCGTTCAGCGCTTCGCGCGGATAGACCACCACTTTGTCCTTCGCCTTGGACTGGTAGAGCGCGTCGGCGGCGGCTGGGTTTTCGTTGCCATCCACCGGGTACTCGAAGGCGGTCTGCGTCCACATCCGCCCGCGCTGATCAAAATAGACGCTGACGAATTTGCCGAGGCCCTCACTTTCCTGCACGACGAGTTCGATCTCGTAGCCGTTGGGGAGGTGAAAGAGCTTCTGCTGCTCCGCGGCGGTTTTCGCGGTGCCTTGCACGGCGTTGTAGCTCGTGTCGCGCTTCTGTCCTTTGATGTTCTGGAATGGCGCGGCGGCGGCATTCGGCTTCGGTTTTGGCGGAGGTGCGACCTTGGCCCGCGCGGCCTCGACGCCGCCGAGCGACTCCCAAGTCGGCGCGCCCGGCGTAGGTGGCAGTTCCTCGATGGTCACGTCCTTCACCTGCACGAGCGTGACGCCGCCGCTGTGGACCTGCGGCCCGATCTGGCCGTCGAGCGCGATGTTCGGGTCCGTTTCCGTGTAGTCGATGGCGAGCACGCCATTGATCCACGTCTGAATGCGCGGCCCCTCGGCACGGATG
>JANNXQ010000011.1:0-23636 GCA_031409655.1 Chthoniobacteraceae bacterium
GGTAGTGGTAGCCCGCGTTCGACGCTCCGCGTTTCCATTTGATGGCCTCTTCCGGCGAAATCACCTCGGCCTCATACTTCGTGAGATATTCCTTCTGCTGCTCGTCGGTCATCGTGCCGTCCTTGTTCGGGCCGTTCTTGCCTTTGTTCTTGAGCGTGGCGGCCATGGCTTTGATTTTCCCGCGCTTTTCATCAATGGCCGCAAGCTCATCGGCCCAGAACGGCGCGGTGGGCACGGCGATGACGTTGCCCTTGAACTCCGGCAGCAGCGACGGCGCGGTCATGGCCTTGTGGAAGGAAACAGTGCTGCCCTTCGCGTTCACACCGCCGACGCCGAGCACGCCGATGACGAACGGCATTTTCGGCACACCCAAATCCTTCCGCACGTCGCGGATGAAATCGGCCAGCCACACGCCGTATTTGGTGTAGTCCCGCGTCTTGCCGTCCGCGCCCGTGGGGTAGGTGTTGCCGTCCACGAGGTCGTTGAAGCCCTGCAACCAGACAAACCCGGCAATCTCGTAGCCCGCCACCGGGTCATAGGCCGGGCAGACGCGCTTCGGGTCGGCGAGCACATTTTTCACATGCTCGACCATGTAACGGTAAAAGCGTCCGGTCTCCTTGGCCTTCGCCTCTTTCTCCGCGGCGATGTCCTTGCCCTGTTTCTGCATCTGCGCGAGTTGCGCCTCGCTGAACTCGTAGGGTCCCGCGCTCGGCGGGCGGAACTCGGTGTTCAGGCTTCTGCCGCCCCACGCCGTCTTGATGATGAGCACCGGCTCTTTCAGCGCAGCGTCCATCGCGAGGCCAAAGGTGAACTCCGGGCCGATTTTTCCGCCATCCTGCGTTGGATTGGAACCCCTGGCACCGAAGCCTGCGGTGAGTTTGCCGGTCCCCTCGCCGTTGGCGCTGCCGTCATATTTGCCGGTGAGGTAGGAAATCCAGACATGGTCGCAGACGGCTGGCTTTCCGTCCGCGCCACGCATTTGCTTGAGGAGCGGTGCGGTGACCGGGTCGTCGCCGATGTAATTGAAGGTCTCAATCTTCGCGTGCCCCTCCATGTTCGACTGCCCGGCGAGGATGAAGACTTTCAGCGGCTTGGCATGAAGCTGAGCCGAAAGAAGGATGGAGATGAGCGACAGAATGGCGGTTATGGTTGAACGGTGCATGATAGGTTTGAAGTGATTTCTTGGCTTACGGCTTTTGATGTTTGAGGTAGCTCTCGGCCAGCAATTCCCCCAAGCGAACAATGCCCGCCGTGGTGATGACCAGCTTCTCTTTCTGCGGAGGAAGTTCGAAGGCCTTGAGGTGAATGAACGCAGGGTCGGCGGCGGCGATGGCGGCGAGATTCGCAGCGACGTCAATGCGGTTAAGCCCCTTCTCATCCGTGGGCGGTTGCTGGCTGACAAACCATTTCAGCGCAGGAAGCGCAAGGTCCTCGCGGCTTTTGGCGACCGTGGATTGCAACCACTTCCCCGCGTTGCTCCGGTAAGGTCCAAAGGCCATGTCGTTTTCCCCGACATGATAGACGATGCCGGCCAGTTCCACCTGATGACCTTTGGCTTGAAGCTCCTTGATGGATTCCTGGATGAAGGCGATGAACTGCGGGTAGAGGTTCCGGTCTTTCGCGTTCGTTCCCTGCGGCGTCCAGTCGTTCATCTGCGAACCGCTGTGCGTGAATTTCGCGATGGCGATGTTGCCGGGAGCCTTGCTTTGCAGCGTCCTGCCGAAGCTAAGTTCGGGGCCGAAGGTGTCGTAGAATCCAGCGGGGCCAAGCGGCTCCCAGCCATTCGAGGTCTTGTAGCCACCGCCGAGGCTGTATTTGAAAGCGACTTTGCCATTGTCGTCCGCCAGCGACTCTTGGCCCGGCAATGCTTTGAGTTCCTGAGTGAAGGCACGCTCGCCTTCCATGTTGCGATGTCCGGCGAGGATGAAGAGCTTGACCGGGCTTCCCTTCGCATACGGCCAGACCTTGAGCGGCCGGTCGCTGGCTGGCTTCTTTCCAATCGATCGCAGATAGGCGTCCGCGTAGTTCACGCCGTGCTCCAGTTGCCCCAGGGTACCGTAGTGATAGTGCAAGCCCTCACCGCCGCCGATTTCCACCGCATCGTGCGAGGTGGGGATGTATTCCGCCAGTGCATCGGAGTCAGTCACGGCCTTCTGCCCCGCGCGGATGGCATACATATTCTCGCGATTGTCCATGCCCCAAATCGTCTTGGTGCAAAGCTCGCCAATGTAGAATTTCAGTCCGGGCGTCTTGAGGTCGCGACGCCAGCTTGCCAGAAAGTTCTTCAGGTTCTTGCCGTAGGCTGGCTTGAACTCCTTGTTGAACATATCGTTCTCCCCCTGATGCCACATGAAGCCCTCGATCCGGTAAGGCACCTTCTTCCGGTCCAGTTCGGCCAGCGATGATTGAATCAACTGCAACGCCAGCGGGTAGAGCTTGAAGCCACTCGGCTCGTCAGGATTCCAATCGCCGCCCAAAGTCGTGCCCCCGGCGGCGCACTTGATGATGGCGATGGGGGCTTCAATGTTCTGCGACACTCGTCTGGCAAAGCTGAGTTCCGGCCCGACCATCGTGCCCACCGGCTGCAAAGCGACCCAGCCCTTGGAGTCCTGCTTCGTTTCACGTCCGATGTTGTAAGAGAACAAGACCTTGTCTTGAGGCATGTCCAATCCGGCAAACGGCGGAAAGCGTTGGATGTCCTTCACCTTTGAATCCGCCCCCTCCATGTTCGATTGCCCCGCGAAGATAAAGACGCGCAAGGTTTTGGTGTCGGCATCGGCACAGCGGGCTGCCACGGGTGCGAGCAGCAGGACGGCAATGAGTGTGAGGATGTGTTTCATGATTCGGCTTCTGATGCATCTCGTTCATTATCGCCAGTAAATCGCTCTGGAATTCAGTGGGGCGAATTACCGAAGGCGGACCTTCATAAATCAACTCACGATGTTGTTGATGGGTTGGAGTCTGCAGTGGATCTTTCCGCCCGCGCGGACGAAAAGCAGACTCACCGCGGTAGGCGTGAAATTGCGCTTCATAGTTTCGAGGCACGTTTCGGTTTCCTTTGTCCAGGCAGCGCGCCCCAAATTTCCGTCATGAGCGAAAAGATTTCCGGCTCGGCCTGTTTCAGTTCGCCGGTGACGAATGGGTAGAAATCATTCGAGCCGAAATAGCTCTCAGTCATCTCGGCGAAGAACTCCTTTTGGTTCGTCACTCCATAGTGCTCGCGAGTGTGGCCGGGGCTGGTGAGGACGCTCGCGTATTTGCCGCTGTCGCGAAATTTCTTCCACGCGGCGGTGATGCGCGGCTCGTCGAAAGTGAGCACTTGGTCGTGGTAGCCGTGCGCGAGTTCGTGCAGCACGACCCACGGCATCCGGTGATTGTCGAAGGGCGAGAGGAAGTCCTCGACTTCGGGAATGTGGACGCATTTTGCGAGGGACTCGCTGTAACCGTGTTCCTTCAGCCAGCCGGCATCCGGGTGATATTGCATATTCCGCAGGCCGCCGTAATCGAGGTCGAGTTCGATGGTGATGGCGCGGAGTTTCACCAGCGCCTTTTCCGGCACCACGATGGTGATCGCGACGAGCCGGGCGTTGAGTAACTTCAAGGCGCGTTCGCCGAGCGGTGCCGCGTCGCCTTTGAGCAAGCGGTCGTCAATGCGGACGTTCCAGCCCTCGATGTTGCGCGTGGTGTGAGCCGTGGGGATGGGTGTTGTTTCAGCCGCAAAAGACTGGTCGCACAGCAGGGCGAGAAGTGGGACGAGGATGGTTTTCATGGTTTGAGATGATTTGCGTGCTGGGAGAAAAGCGAATCGCATCGGGCGTTGGTGTGCGCGGCTATTTGTAGGCTGAAACGGGCTTCGGAACGACGCCGAGTTGCTTGTAGTTGAAACCGCTGTCGAGCGGTTGGTAGGTGCCGACGATGTCCACGCTGCGGGTCGCGGTGATGGCCGCTTCCATGCCCATTCCCCAATACGCCGCGTTAATGATCAGCCGCCGCAGGCCAGGGTTTTCCAGATCATTGCCGCTGCCCATCGTGGATTGAAAGACGCGCGCCGTTTTGCCCTCGCTCGTCTGCCAGTTCTTGAACCACGCCACCGGAAGCGGCTCGAGTTTCGCATTCGGAGCATCGTCTTTCTTGCGGCCCATCAGCGGCTGCCCCCACACCAGCGCCGTGCAGCTCTCGGGCAAGCTGCCGCCCACTTTGTAAGTCCGGTAAACGTCCGAGTTCCCCCAAATGTCGCTCACGCCAATGAGAATCGGGTGATCCGCGCGCTCCGGGACAATCGTGCCGCGTGTCGAGTCGGCGTGCCAGCGGCCATGGTGACCCATGAACGAACCGCCCAACACATCCTCGCCCCAGCGCACTTGCTTGCCATTGATCTTGTAAGGCAGCGCCGCGTGAAACCCGTGATTCCCCGTCCGCAATGAGATGAACGGCTTCCCGGAATCCACATACTTCACGATCATCTCGCGCTCCGGCATCGGCAGCGTGAGCAGGCGCGGGAAAAAGATGACGAGGTCCGCAGACGCAAGCTGCTCCAGACCGGGGATGTGATGCTCCCTGAGCTTCTGCCCTTTCTCCGGGTAAACCGGCATCGTCGGGTCCACCTCGCCCTTTTCGTTCACCGCAAAAAGCACCGTGCAATCAAAGCCATGATGCATGCTGAAAATCTTCGCCAACATCGGCATGGATTGCTCGCTGCGATATTCCTGATCCGCCGCGATCAACACGATGCGCTTCCCCTTCCCCGGCCCGTCGCCGCCGGGATACGTCAGCCATTGTGGGCTGTCGTCAGCGCGGAGCGAGGCGCAGGATAAGGTGAGAGCGATGGAGCAGAGGAAACGGCGGAGTAATTTGTGCATAAGGGGGCTAGTTTCTCGGTATCTCATTCACCGTGTAGTAGGCCTTTTTGTGGAGAAGGGGCTGGCCGTCTTGGGCGGTGACTTTGCTGAAGTCGAAGTCGTGGATGTGGTCTTCGGTGATCTTCTCCAGATGCAAATAGACCGAGAGCCCGTCTGCCGATGGCACGGCCTTCGTCACGCGAAGCGTGCCCTGATCCACCTCCGGGCTGCCGTAGGCGCCGTGGTAGATGTGGGTGTAGGTGGTGATGGAGTAGTTCGCGGGTAGAGCGGCGGTGTCTTTGTTGACGGGCTTGGTGAAGGTGACGAGGAAGCCGTCTTTGCGAATGTATATTTCTTTTACCTCGAAGGGGACCACGCCGTTCCAATCAATGCGCTGGAGCGCGAACGGTTCCGTGCCCCGCACGGGCCACTGGCGGTTGGTGGTGAAGCCGGCGGCGATAAGTTGGCCCTTTGGCGAAAACTCCACGTTCATGATCCCGGTGGCGAGGCCCTCGCGGAAGGGATAACACGCGCCCTGCCACACTCCGTTCACCTGCTCGGTGGTGGCCCGCATGATGACGCTCTGCGTGTAGTCGCCGAGGAAAAGCTGGCCGTCGAACGGGCCGAATTTGCCGCCGGTGTTGTTGAGCCGAAATCCGGAGATGGAGCGCCCCATTTTGATATACGGGAACTTCACCGCCGGCGGGACGAGTTCTTTCACGCGCTTCTTTTCCACGCTCATGCGCGAGTTGCTGTTCGGCGTAAGCTCGGGCGCTTTCATGCCGGGGACGAAGGGATACCAGTTGTAGCTCGCCGGATGTCCGAGGAAGCCGCCCTCCTTGAGATGCTTCAGCGAACAGCAGCCATTCCACGGGCCCTGGCTCTCGATGACAAACATCGCGCCCTCGGCATTCGCGCCCACGCCACCGGGGCTGCGCAGGCCGCTGCACACGGGAATCATCTTTCCTTGCGGCGTCACTTTCACCGCCCAGCCGCGGAAGAGGTTGTGCGATTCATACGAACCGCTGAGGCCCAGCGCCACCCAGATGTTGCCCTCGGGATCGGGCTTGGAGCCAAAGGCAAACTCGTGCCCCTCGGCGTAGCCCCAGTTGCTCGTGAGCGCGTCGTAGCGGTCGGCGATTTCGTCGCCATCGGTATCGGTGATGCGCGTGGCTTCGCCCCAGGTGATGGCGGTCATCGCGCCGTCGCGCCACGAGAGGGAGAAGATTTCATCCTGCCCGCTGGCGAAGAGGTGAAACTCGGGCTTCGGCGGTGTATCGAATGCGCCCTTCACGAAATAGATGTCGCCGCGCCGGGTGCCGACAGCGAGGCGTCCGTCCGGCAGACTCTCCAGCCCACCCGGCCGCATGGGCACGGTGGACGGGATGGGGATATTCACGATGGGATAATACTTCGCCTCCTCCGCAGCGGTGCCCCACATTTCGCCGAGGTCTTCGGCGGCGCGGAGCTGCGATGTGAGGGCGAGGGCAAGGACGATGATGGCCTTTTGCATTAGCGGACTATTTGGCGGACATGCCGAGCTGGTCGAAGAGGAATGCGAACACGTCGGCTTGCTGCGCGATTTTCTCGGTGAGGCCAGTGCCCATTCCGTGGCCGGAGGCGGCGCTGAGGCGGACGAGGATGGGGTTCTCGGATGCCGTCGCGGCTTGTAGGCGGGCGGTCATTCTTCGCGAGTGGGCGGGGTTCACGCGTCCGTCGGTCTCGCCGGCGAGGAAGAAGACGGCGGGATATTTGGTGCCGTCCTTCACGTTGTGCAGGGGCGAGTAGGCGTGGAGCGCGCGGAAATGCGCGAGGTCTTTGACGGTGCCGAATTCGGTGACGTTGAACGCGCCGTTTGGATCGAGCTCGACGCGGAGCATGTCGTAGAGGCCGACGTGGGCGACGACGGCGCGGGCCAGTCCGGGATGCTGCGTGAGGAATGCGCCCATGAGGAGGCCGCCGTTGCTGCCGCCTTCGACGGCGAGTTTCTCCGAGCGCGTGTAGCCGCGCTCGATGAGGTGTTGTGCGCACGCGGCGAAGTCGTCGAACACGTTTTGCTTTTTCGTGAGGTTGCCCGCGAGGTGCCACTCTTCGCCGAATTCGCCACCGCCGCGAATGTTGGCGACAACGTAGATGCCGCCACGGTCGAACCACAGGCGGTTCTCGAAATCGAAGACCGGCCTCATGCTGATTCCGTAGCCGCCGTAGGCGTAGAGCAGCGCGGGGTTGGAGCCGTCGAGCTTCGTGCCTTTGCGACGCAGGATGTTCAGCGGGACGCGCGTGCCGTCTTTGCTCACGGCGAATTCGCGCACGGCTTCGATGTCGCTGAAGTCCACCGGCGACGTATTGAAGAGCGCGGTCCTTTTCATCGCGCCGCTGGCCGGGTCGTAGGTCATCCACGCGGACGGCGCGACGAAGCTCGTCTGGCGAAACACGATGCGGTCGCCCGCTTCGATCAGCCCGCCGACGCCCGACGCTTCCGGCAGCGGAAGGATGCGCGCGTCCTTTCCATCGAGCGTGAATTGCCGCACGCGCGAGGGCCCGCCGAGCAGGTCGCTGACGAAAAGACACTTCGCGGTGGGCGTGACGCCCTCGATGACGGCGTCGCTCTCGGGCACGATCGTCACAGCATCGGCCAGCGTGCCGCTGGCGGGAATGCGAAGGATTTTTCCACGCGGCGCGTCTTTCACCGAGCGCAGATAAAGCGCCGCGCTGTCGTGGCCGAACACGACTGCCTTTACGCCGTCTTCGTGCCGCGTGATTTGCCGCCACGCCGCGCCGTCCTTCGTCTCGCGGACGTAGTGGGCAAACTCCCCGCCGTCGCCATTCGCCACCGCTGCGAGCAGCAAGCGCCCGTCTTCGGAAGTCTCCACCTCGATTTCAGCGATGCGCGGAAAGTCGCGGCCTGCCGAATACACATCCGCGGTCACCAGCGCGCCGAGTTTGTGAAAATAGACCTGCTGGTAAAAGTTCAAATCCGCCTCCGACTTCTCGCCCTGGTGCGGATAGCGCGTGTAAAATACGCCAGTGCTATCCGGCGTCCATGCCGCGCTGCCGCCGCCGGTGGGATACTGCACGCGGGCGATTCGGTCGGGCAAATGCTCGCCGGTTTCCGTGCGGTAAAAATGCAGCGTGCCCTCCTCGCTGCCGTTCTCCGAGAGACACACCGCGATGAGTTTTCCATCCGGCGACGGCACAAACCAATCCATCGCCACCTGGCCCTTCGGCTCGATTTCATTCGGGTCGAGCACGACGCGTTCCGACGCCAAATCATCCGCCGACTCCAGCGTGACGAGCAGTCGCTGTTGCTTCGGCGGCTGGAATTTCAGCGCGAAGAGCAGCCCCGGACGTGACACCAATCCGCCGTGCGAAGGCGTGTCTTTTGCATAGAGCGCAGTGAGCTTTGCCTCAATGCCCGCCCGCTCCGCCCGCCCATCCAGCCATGCCCGCGAGTGCTTGTTCTGCGCATCCGTCCACGCCTTCACCGCCGGCGAACCCGCCTCCTCCAGCCAGCGATATTCATCCACGACGCGCACCCCGTGATATTCGTCGGTGACGGGTTTCTTTTCGGTGAGTGGAGCGGCGGAGACGATGGACATGGCGGCGGTGAGTGATGTGAGAAGTGAGAGTTTCATGGAAGTAGTGCGTGCGTTCGGGCGGCGCTCACCACCGGTATTCCAGCGTGAGCGTGGAGCGGCCTTTCGGCAGCGTCAGCGGGATGAGCACGTCGCCGCTTTCGCCGTCGCGGACGACGCCTTTGTGGTCGCTGGTGATACGCACCTGAAGCTTGTCCACGGTGAATGTGCGGTCGGCGGAAGCGGTGATTTTCTTCCCAGCGGCGGCGCGAAAATAGAACGGTGGCTGCTCAGCGGGTGTGTCGAAGCGGAGTGTGCGTTTGAAGTAGGCATTGCCGTCCTTGTCGTGCGCGTCCTCGAAGAAGTCCTCCACCGCGATGTCGCCGTAGTGGTAGCGCAACGTCGGCCTGCGTGCGGCATCGAGCGTGTAGCCGCGGAACTGGTATCCGTGGTCTTGCGGGAAGGCGTGGTTGGTTTTTCCTTTGTAGGGCCAGTTGTCCTCCAGCGATGTCAGGCGATGGAAGGGGATGCCGGGCGGGAAGGAAATCGAATCGGTTCCGTTCGGGCGGAAGCGGCCCAGTTCAACGCTGGCGAAGTCGCCTTTCCAAAGCTGGCGCAGCGCCATTTCGCCGGAGTCGAACGCGAGATTGATGCGCTCGGGATAGCCCACGCCGATGCCGCGATAGCCCACGGGACTTTGCCCACGGCAAATCTCGGTGGTGTCGCCCACGCGCAGTTCGTTGGATTGCCGGGAAAGCCCGACCGGCTTCTTCGCGCGAGTGCCGTCTTCGAGATAGCTCCACAGCGCTTCGATTTGCTGCGCGGTGTCGCCGCCGAGGATGGCCGGGCGCGTGGATTGTCCGTCGGGCCAGAAGCTCGGCATGATAACCGTCGGGTGAAAGCGCGACGGCTGCCGCATGTAGAGCGCGAACCAGTTCTTCTTGAGCCGCTCGGTCACGCGACCGATGTCGAGCGCGCTCATCTCGCCGGATTTTTGTCCGTTGAATTCATGGCACGCGATGCAGCTCAGGCCGTTGGTGCCGATCATTTCATAGCCCGCGTTTTTCGATTCCAAAATGTTCGCGACCCTCGGGAGCACGGCGGCTTCGAGTTGATCCACCTTGCCAAACAACTCCACGAGATGCCCGACGTTCGCTTCGCCAAACTGCGGCATCGCGGCCTCCACGTAATCGCGCTGGCGTTTCCCGCGCAGCAGCAATTCGGCGATCCACTCGGGCTTCAGCTTTGCGCCGACGTGCGAGAGCGGCGGAGGGATGCGACCTTGATCGCCGAGCGCTGGCTGCGTGCCGGTGAAGATCGCGTTGCGTTCCGGGGGGATTCCGCCGAGGCCGGTGCGCTCGTGACACGCGATGCAGTTGAACGTGGCGAGCGTCTTTGCGAGCTGTTGTTTGTCGTCGAGCAACGGCTTCTCCGCGATGGGCAGCGCCTTGGTGATCCACCCGCGCTGTTCCGCATTCAAATCGAAGCGCGGCCACGCTCCCGCAGCTTCGCCGAGACACCCGCGGCCCGCGCCGAGCTTGGCCCACGCGAGTCCTGGTGTCGCGGGAACCTTGAGATCGTCGTGGCAATTCGCGCAGCCGAGTTTGCCGAAATGTTCCCGTCCGCGAGCGGCGAGTTCGGCATCCACCTTGAGCGGCTCGAAGGGCGCGATGGGTTCGCTGGAGATGGACAGTCGCGACGAAGGAATCGGTCCCCGCTTGAACTGCGGCCCTTCCATCTCGCACGAAAACTTCGCCTCACGCCCCGTGTGAAAATACGTGAGCTGGATTTTGCGCCAGCCCGCCGCGAGTTCCGCCGCGCCTTCCAGTTCCTTCACCCCGCGCCGGTCACTCGGCTCCTGCGCGATGATTTGTTTCCCGTCCACGAGCAGCGAGCCGCCGTTCATCTTGAGGAAAAACGTGTGCCGCCCCGCGTCCGCGATGTTCACCCAGCCGTCGTATTTGATCGCCGAGTGCTGCGGGATTTTGCCCAGGCCAAGGCTCTCCAGCGCAAAGTCGTTCACATGCCCCGCGCGCTCCGCAATCACCTTTTCGCCCTCCAGTCCCTCCCACACCTCCCCGCGATAAAACGTGTAGCCGAGCGAGCCTGGCACGCGCGTGTGTTGGAGTAGATAATGGGCGATGCGCTCCACGTCCTTCGCGGCGAGCCGCATGTCCGGCATCCGCCCCGAGGGCCGGCTCGCGTGCGGCTGGCGCAGAAAATCCACGAGACTCTTGAAGCTGTATTTTTTCTCCAGCGCACCGAGCGGAACGGAATTCTTCGGCAGCAACTCCGCGCCCTTTTCGTCGCGAGGCGAATGACACGCCGCGCACCCCCGCGAATGAAACAGCCGCATCCCCTGCCCCGCCGCGACCGCATCCGGCGGTTGCAGCGCGAAGTCATTCTTTTTCAGCGACAGCAAAAAGTCCGTGAGCGCCGTCGCCGTCTGCCGCTTTTCGTCCGCGCCGAATTGCCCAAGCAAATCCGGCATCGTGGTGCCGGGCTTGGTCCCATGCGGATTGGCGATGAACGTCTCCAGCCATCCCGGATTCGCGCGCGAACCGATGTCGGCAAGTCGCGGTGCCTTCTTCGATCGAGCCGCCAGAGACGCGTCGCCCGCGTGGCAAGCCGCGCAATTCAACTCCTCAATCAGCACCAATCCTTTCAGCGCCGGATCGAGCTGGCTCGACGATACTCCGGGAACGATCACCTCTGCGACGGCGGCGCAGTGGAGCATGACACCCAGTGTGATCCACGAGAGAATTCCCGCCCCACGCAGCCGTGCCGTGCCCGGTGTTAGTGCGGCGGACTTGTTTTTCATGGGTCGTGTGAAGGTCATTCGGTTTTCGAGTTTCTGCGTCCTGCGGTCTTGCTCGCTTCGAGCAGACCCTTGAGTTCCTTCCAGATCTTGAATCGAGGTTGGTCGTTTCAACGGGATCGCCTTCGAGGTCGTAGATTTGTCCCGGTGCCTAGTGCGCGGTGTCAGGGAGGGGGTAGAGTTTGAGTTCGACACAGTCGTATTTGTTCCCGCCAGAGCCGTTGTGGTCGATCTATTTCCAAGCTCCGCGACGGACGGAAACAGCGCGCCCGCCGCCAAATGCCTGCATGAGCAGATGCGGGTGGATCTGGGCGGTGGCCATGTCCATGCCCCAGATCGTCTTGGTGCACATCTCGCCGATGCATAACTTCAGGTCTGGCCACTTGAGGTCACGACGCCATGAGGCCAGAAAGTTCTTGAGGTTGCAGCCATAGGTCGGTTTGAACTCCTTGTTGAAGATATCGTTCTCCCCCTGATGCCACATGAAGCCTTCAATTCGGTAAGGCACTTCCATCCGGTCCACTTGTTGCCGATGGGAAATGAATGCCGCAGGAGATGCCTTCCCCGATGATGACGTCATTGGGTCCGCTCTTTAGAAAGTCACCGGCTTGTATCCAATGCTTGAGATCGTTGGATTTCGAGAGTGCCGGATTTCTAACACCAGAGACGAGTAGTTCTCCATCGCAAAACGTGCGCCCGGCATCATGCCGCCCGGCCGGTCAAGGATGGTAAGTGCGAGGTGGTATTGACCCGACTTGATGTCCTCTGGCGGCGTGGAGTCGCCTTCATCGTGCTTTGGCACAGCAGGGCGACGGTAAGCAAGGGAGCAGAAGCATTTCAGGAATGACTGGGAAAGGAGGACAGGGCCGCGAGCCCGGCGATGGGGGAGCGGTACGTTACTCCGGGCGCGTGACGGTGCTGGATTTTGCTTTGGCGAGCAGCGCGGCGAGGCGTTTGGCTTCGGCGGCTTGATCCTGGACAAGGTTTTTTGTTTCGCCCGGATCTTTCGCGAGGTCAAAGAGGGCGGGACGTTCGGGGGCGTTGGCCTTTTTCTTTTGGCCGCCATACCACCCATCGGCGACGGCAAGATCGGGCATATACTTGAAGCTGCCGCTGCGGATGGCGAGGTCGCCATTGCCGCTCATGAGGACGAGTTGGTTGCGTTTGGGGGCACCTTTTTCGCCGAGCATGGCGGGCAGGAGGTTGTAGCTGTCGGGCAGTGCGTCTTTTGGCAGCGTGATCCCGGCGGCGGCGCAGATGGTGGCGGGCACGTCGATGGTGGAAGCCAGATCCGCCGAGACGCCGGGCTGGATGCGGGCGGGCCAGCGGATGATGAAGGGCACACGGTGGCCGCCTTCCCAGAGTTGTGATTTTTTCCCACGATAGGGACCAGTAGGCAGGTGGCCGTTTTCATCTTTCGCATAGGCTCCGTTGTCGCTGCTGTAGATCACGAGCGTGTCTTTGGCCAGGCCGAGGCTGTCCAACGTTTGGAGGAGTTCTCCGATGGAGGCATCGAGTTCGTGGAGCGTATCGACGCGGTTTCCGAGGCCGCTGCTACCGGCAAATCGCGGACCGGGAATGGTGGGCGCATGCACGTTATGCGGGGCGAAGAGCAGGAAGAATGGCCGGTCGTTGCCAGGTGCCCCCTCACCTGCCCTTCGTGCTGACTTTGTCAGGCTGTCTCGCTCCGCTCGGCTGTTTCGCTCGATGAATTGGACGCATTCGCGGGTGAGAGTGTCGGCCATTTCGGTGTCCTTCCACCAGGCGGATTTGCCGCCTTTGGCCCAGCCGATGCGGTTGCGTCCGGCGGCCCAGGCAGTCATGCCTTGGCTTTTGGCGTCGGCTTCTTTGAAGCTGTAGTGGAGCGGGTCACCGGGATCGAGGCCCTGCACGCGATGATCGCGCACGAACACGGTGGGCATGCGGTCATTGGTGGCGGGCAGGCCGAAAAACTCGTGGAAGCCGACTTCCAAGGGGCCGGGGCGGAGTTCCTGATTGTAGTCAGGCTTGGTCAGGCCGAAGCCGAGATGCCATTTGCCGATGAGCGCGGTCCGGTAGCCGGCCTGCTTGAGCAGTCCCGGCGCGGTGGTCATCGCGGTGGGAATGAGCAGGGGTGAATCTGCATTGGCGACACCTTTGTTCAGACCGGCACCGCTCTGTCGCCATGAATACTGGCCGGTGATCAGCGAGTAGCGGGTGGGAGTGCAAACGGCGGCGGAGGCGTGCCCATTTTCAAAGCGCTGCCCCTCGCGTGCCAGGCGGTCGATGTTCGGCGTCTTGACCTTGGTGGCGCCATAGCAACCGGCATCACCGCAGCCCACATCATCGGCGAGGATGACGAGGATGTTGGGCTTCTTGGCTGGTGCATCGGCTGCGTGGAGTGCGGCCAGCGGCGCGAGCAGCAAGGTGGCGAGGAGCGCCAGTGTGTGTTTCATGGATGGTTTAGGGGGTAAGTTTCAGCCACGCGTCGATGTTGTCGGACGCAGCGCGAATCTGTCCGGGCGAAGGTTGCTTCGGTCCAGGAAGATAAAGCACGGGTGAAATGTCTTTCTGAAACTGGTGATCAAATGCGCGCGCCTTCTGCATCAGGCTGGCGAACACCTCAGGATGCGCCGGGGCGACATCGGTTTGCTCGCCAATGTCCTTGTCGAGGTTGTAGAGAGTCGCTTGCGGCCACAGGCGGTGCTGGCGTTCGAAGAGTCCGGGCTGATTTTCGAACCAGAGGCTCGGCACACGCATCGTGGGAAGTTCGGTGATGGGCACCAGCAGTTTCCACGGCCCTTCGCGCACTGCCTGGAGCTGCACGCCGAAGTAATGAAACAAGTGTGGCGACTCTTCTTGCGAGGCACTTCCGAGAGGAGTGTTGCTGGCATCTCGGCCATCCAGCGTGACTCCGGCCGGCAGGGGCGCGCCAGCGATCTTCGCAAATGTCGGCAGCAGATCCATCGTGGACCACACGCCGTGCTCGTCGCGTCCCGCGAGAATTTTCCCGGGCCAACGCGCGATGCACGGCACGCAGATCCCGCCCTCGAAAGTCGAGCCTTTGCCTGCGCGTGACGGGCCATTGCTGCCTCCGTTCGAGCGTCCGGGGAAGCGGGCGTTGGGGCTCGGCTTTTTGCCGCGAAGATTGGCTCCGTTGTCTGAAGTGAGGATGACCAGCGTGTGTTCGTCGAGGCCGAGTTCCTTCAGCACGTCCAGCACTTGCCCCGTGCTCCAATCAAGCTCCTCAATCGAGTCGCCGTAAATGCCGTCCTTCGATTTCCCGGCAAAAGCGGGCGACGCGTATTGCGGGATGTGCGGCATCGTGTGGGCCAGGTAGAGGAAGAATGGCCGCGCGCGATTCCGACGAATGAAGTCCACCGCGCGTTCGGTGTAGCGTTGAGTCAGCATCGCCTGATCGACCGGCGATTCGACGATGCGATCACCGTCGCGCAGTTGCAACGCCTCGAACATGCTGAGCTGCATGAATGGCTGGCCGACTTTCCATTCCTCGGTGTCGTTGGTGTGCAGCAGGCCGAAGAACTCATCGAAACCTTGCTGTTGTGGACGCATCTCCTGACGCCAGCCGAGGTGCCATTTTCCGACACATGCGGTCGCATAACCGGCAGACTTGAAGACCTCCGCGATCGTCACCTCACTGGCTGGCAGCCCGGTATGCTCGCTGGAGAATAAGACGTAAGGCACGCCCGCGCGTGCCGGCAAACGCCCAGTCAGCAAAGCGGCGCGCGATGGACTGCAAAACGGCGACGCCACATAGAAGTCGGTAAAGCGCGCACCCTCCCGAGCCATTCGATCCATGCGCGGTGTGGCGATGACCTTCGAGCCGTAGCAACCGAGGTCGCCATAGCCGAGGTCATCGGCGTTGATCACGATGATGTTATGAAGTGGTGCGGCAGAGGCGTGGGGTGAGGCCAGCAGCGCGAGCAGCAGGGCCGTGACCAGTGTGAGCTTCATGGTTTCGGTAACGCAGCTACACGCAAAGCTTTACCCACCGCGTTGATGCGTGCATCGTTCGGTTTGCCATCGGTGCCAAGTGTCGGCAGGAGCCAGCCACCTTCGTCGTTCTCGTTCCAGCCGTAGATGATGACGGCGTTGCTCGGATTGATGTCGCGGTTTGCTTTCGTCCATGCGAGCGCCTCGCCGACGTGGGCGGCGAGTTCGTCGGGCGTGGCGGTAACGGAATCAATGAGCGGCTTCTGCTCCGCTGGCGGTGTTTTGTCCGGTGTCGCGGTGACCCATGAACACCACGGCGGCGGGCGTTCATTGCGCGGGCGCGTGTCCCAGCCGGCACTGGCGAAGGTCACGCTCGGGAGGCGGAGGGCACGGGATTTCTCCCAGCGGTCGCGACGAACAAGCGCGCATTGCTCCGCGAAACTCGGCTGCGTCATGCTGTAGCTGCCGCCGCGCGCGTAGGCGGAGACGGCATCGAAACCGAGTTTGGTCATGTCCGTCGCGTCCTCGGCGGGATCCCAGCCCATGAGCACGAGATACGGTGCCTTCATGCCAGCGGCGATGGTCTGGCGCTTCAGCTCATCCCACTCGGCTTTGGCGAGTTTCTCGGTTTTCACAAACACAAACAGCAGCGGACGGCCATCGAGCACGGTTTGGTAATCGGGATGCCGGAAGTGCTCCACGAGCCTGCTCCAGGCTTTCGCACCCACTCCGTCGATCCGCGCACCTTCTTCGACGAGGCAGTAGCGGATGCCTTTCTTGTCTTTCGCGGCCAGGTAGCGGATCAATCCGATGCTCATGCCCGGAGCTTCATCCAGATAGTCGAGGAAGGCCCAGTAGTTCAGCCCCGCCTGCGCCGCATAAGTGATTTCCTGTTCGATGATAACCTGCGAGTCGCCGTTGATGCTCACTTCGTCCGCACCGACGACGCGAGCAAACCACGGCAGGCGAAAATGATACTTCGGCTGGCCGAGCGATGCCTCCACAGCCTTCGTCACGCCCCCATCGCCATACCAGGCATCCCAGCGGATCGCGCCGACGATGGGGCTGTCATCGGCGGCGTGCAGCGCGGACAGCGCAGCCAGAAGAAATGCGAACGTGAGTTTCATGCGCTAGTCTTTCGGAGCTGCGGCGTTCGCTTTGTTCACCACGATCGGCGCGTCGTTCGCCTGCTTGGGGCCGGGGGTGCTACGGCCGTTGGCGATGGTTTGGTCGAGCAGCTTCGTGAGCCGTTCGACGAGGTCGCGATGCTCGGCTTGTACGTTCTTCGTTTCGCCGATGTCGGTGCTGAGGTCGTAGAGTTGCACATCGGGCAGCCCTTGCTTCCTGGCGTCGTTATCGCCCGGCTTTCCCCAGCCGCCGGAGCCGGGGCTGAACGCCAGTTTCCACTGACCCTGCCGAATCGCGAACCGGCCCGCGATGCTGTGATGCACGACGGCTTCGTGAATCGGCGCGGTGTCCTTGCCGAGCAGCGCGGGAAGGATGCTCACGCTGTCTTCGCCCGCGTTGTGTGGCAGTTTCGCGCCCAGGATTTCGGCGCAGGTGGCGATGAGGTCGCTGTGGCAGATGAATTGCGTGCTTTGCGATCCGGCCTTCACCTTCCCCGTCCAGCGCACGAAAAACGGCACCCGATGCCCGCCTTCCCAGAGGTCGGATTTGTAGCCGCGAAACTGCGCACTGGCGAAGTGCCCCTGCGCTTCGAGCTTGTCCACTTTGGAGGCGGGCGAGCAGCCGTTGTCGCTGGTGAAAACGACGAGCGTGTTGTCCGCGACGCCCGCCTTGTCCAGCGCTGCGAGCACTTCACCGACGGCCCAGTCGGTCTGCATCACGAAGTCGCCGTAGTCGCCGACCCCGCTTTTGCCCTGCCATTCCTTGCCCGGCACGATGGGCGTGTGCGGTGAGCTGAGCGGCAGGTAGAGAAAAAACGGCTGCCCTGCTTTGCTCCGCTCCGCGATGTGCTCGGTGCTGCGTTTCACGAGCGCGGGCAGGATGTCCACTGGCTCGATAAACTGAGTAACGCGATCATTTTCAAATACCGACTTCATCATCCGCGCATGATGAAAACCGAAGAACTCATCAAAGCCGCGCGTCACCGGACCATCGCGGGTGATCGCGCCGATCGGGGCGCCTGCACCCTTGCCTTGGCCGCCGCCCGTTTTGCCCGCGCCTTCGATGGTGTAGCCGAGATGCCACTTGCCGATGATGGCCGTGTGATAGCCGCTCTGCTTGAGCAAGCCCGGCACCGTGAGCCGATCCGCCGCGATGAGTGGCTGCACGTAGCCGTCGAGCACGCCATTCTGCAGCCGCGTGCGCCACGCATAGCGCCCGGTGAGCAGTCCATAGCGAGTGGGTGTGCAGACGGACGAACCGCTGTGCGCATCGGTGAACGTCATGCCCTGCGAGGCAAGTTTATCGAGGCTCGGCGTTTTGATTTTGCCGCGCCCGGGATTCAGGCACTGCACGTCGCCGTAGCCGAGGTCGTCGGCGAGGATGTAGACAATGTTGGGCTGCTGCGCTCCGGGCTTGGTTGCTGCGAAGGAACTACAGACCAGCAAAAGAAACGTGGTGATCAGCGCGGTGGTTTTCATGGTGCTGCTGTTTCAATGGAGATTCCGGCGACGCGGTCACTTGTCCACTTCCGGATCGCCGCCTTCGCCTTGGTCGGCGAGATTGTTTGGATCGTAGCGCTTGGCTTTCGGATCGGCCTTCGGGTTGGGTTTTGGGAAGTAGCCGCCGACGGCTTTCAGGCGGGCCATCATGTCCTGCTGCATCCGGGCGGCGACCTCGGGTTTGGCTTTGGCGAGATTGCTGCGTTCGCCTAGATCGCTCGTCAGGTTGCAAAGGAACGAGTCATTTGGCCATTCGTAGAAGTGCAGCAGCTTCATGTCGCCCTGCACAATCGCGGAGCATGGTGGCGAGACGCGGTAGTGCGGATAGTGAAAGTAGAGGGCGCGGTTGCTCAGGCTTTCCGGCAGTTGCTGATTCAGCAGCGCCCGCTTGATGCTGATGCCGTCCACGTCCTTTGATTGATGACTCGTGGCTCCAGCGAAGTCGGCGAAGGTGGGCAGGAAATCGTAGCCAACCACATTCACCGCACTGCGCGAAGCGGCGGGAATGCCCGGCCCGCGAATGATCAGCGGCACGCGCAAGCCGTCTTCCCAAAGCCACCACTTGGAACCACGCAGCGGGTCATGGGATTCGTTCCAACCTTGGTAACCATTGTCGGCGGTGAAGACGACGATCGTGTTCTGGGCAACGCCGAGTTCATCCAGCTTGGCTAGCAGCGTGCCGATGGTGGTGTCGAGGTCTTCCGCCATCGCGGCGCTGAGGACAGTATTCTCCCGCTCGCGCTTGCTCTCGATTTTTACGAACACCGGGTTCTTCTCGTTTTTCTCCAAGGTGGCTTTGCGGGCCTGATACTTCGCGTGCGTGGCATAATGCGAAAGCTGCACGTAGAAAGGTTTGCCCGCCTTGGCTTGGCGCTCCATGAAGTCCACGCTGCGCTTGGTGATGCTGAACATGAGCTTCGGATCCTCGGTGGTAGTCTTTTTCTTTCCGGTCGCCGGATCGACCGTCGGATTGCCGGCCTTGTTGTCGGTTTCGCCATCACTTTCGTCGAAGCCGTGTTTCTCGGGACCGCCGCCGTAGATATGCCATTTGCCGAAGTGGGCCGTGGCGAAGCCCGAGGCCTTCAACACATCGCCAATGGACGGAAAGCGAATGTTGCCCTGCGGTTCTGGATGGAGCAGTGGCAGCGCGGCGTCCTCTTTGCGCGACATGTATTTTACGGTGCCATCCGTCTTTGATCCAAACCCGCCATTGCCGCTGTAGAGATGACGCGCCGTCATCATCCCGGTCATGATGGAGCAACGCGATGGAGCACACATCCCGGCGGCAGCGCGCGCGTTGCGGAAGGTCATGCCTTGCGCGGCCAGCTTCTCGACATTGGGCATGTTGCGAAACGCCATCGCCGATCCCGGGTTGGCCGCATCCATCCGCACCGGCGTGCCAAACCACGGCATGTCGTCAACGAGGATGAAAACAATGTTCGGCTGCTTCGATGCAGGTGCATCGGCAGCGTTCAGAGAGACGAGCGGTGCGAGCAGCAGCGCGGCTAGCAAAGCGAGTTTGTGTTTCATGCTGAGGCTGGTTGAGCTGTCGGAGTCACTTGCCAACTTCCGCCACATTGACGGTGCGGACTTGGAGGTCTTTGAAAAGCTCGCTCGCCTTGAAGGCCCCGGCCCGCGTGCCCTTGCCGCTGGTCCAGAGCGGCGTGGTGCTGCCGTCGGCGTGGCGGATGCGGAGGTTGTCGAGATAGATGGTGAAGGTGGGATGCCGCCCGGTGAGCAGCATCGCGCGGGTGGGCGAGCACACGCACCAGCCCATGAACTGCGTCAGCTCGACGCCGCGGGAAAAGAGCCGGTCAATGTTCGGCGTGGGCACCCTGCCGCCGTGCACGCTGATGTCACCCCAGCCGAGGTCGTCGGCCATGATGTAAACGACGTTGGGCTTCGGCGCGTCAGCGGCGCGCAGCCCGGCCAGCGGAACCAAGAGAAGGGCGATGCTGAGTGTGAAAGCGTAGTTCATGTTACTTGGTTCGTTTATCCTTCTTCCTTTTCGTCGACTGGCCGGTTGGCGAGGCGGGCCGTTCCTCCAGTAGCCGCTGCTCGCGAATCAACTCCAATCGCAACTGCTCCTCGCTCGGCAGCACCAGCTTGTAGCGCGTGGCGAAAAGCTTCTCGTTCCCGTGCAGCACCGAGTAGCGCACCATGGATGCATCCTTTGCCGCGCACAGGATGATGCCCACCGTCGGGCCATCGCCCGCGCCGCGCTGCTGCTCGTCGAACATCCGCACATACATGTCCATCTGCCCGATGTCGCCGTGCGTGAGTTCGCGCGGCTTGAGGTCGAAGATGACGAAGCACTTCAGCACGTAGTTGTAGAAGACGAGGTCGAGGTAAAAATCCTTCGTCTCCGTGCTCATCCGCATCTGCCGTGCGACGAAGGCAAAGCCCTTGCCCAGCTCCAGCAGGAACGATTGCAGATGGTCAATGAGCCGCTGCTCCATGTCCGACTCCAGCAGCCGCCCCGTCTCCGGCAGGCCGAGAAATTCCAGCAGCACCGGGTCGCGCACAAAATCGCGCGGCGACGGCGGCAACTCCGCGATTTTCTCCTCCGCCTCCGCCCGCACCGCCTTCCGGTCCTTGCTGGAAAGCAGCCGCTCGTAGTAAAGCCGCCCCACCTGCCGCTCCAGCGCCCGCGAACTCCAGTTCTGCGCCACGGTCTCGTTCGCATACCACTCCCGCGCCGCGTCATCCTCCACACGGAGCAACGTGCGGTAGTGCGTCCAACTCAATTCGTGACGCAGTGCGTCACAAATTGGGAACGCGACGTAAAACAGCCGCATGTAGCGGAGATTCGACGCATCGAATCCGCGCCCGAATTCCTCCGTCAGCTTCTCAGCCAACCGCGGTAGCAACTTCGCCCCATACTCCGCCCGCGCCGCGCCGCCTTGCTCGAATTCGACAATGTGCCGCCCCACGCCCCAACAAGTCCGCACCTGCACCACATCCACCGCCCGCAAGACCTGCTGACGGCTCTCGGTGATGAACTCTCGCAGGTCACGCAACAGTCCGTCGAAGCCGGGCTTCGCGGACTGGAGGGCTTTGGATTTGGTCGGGCGTTTACTCATGGCTCGGTTTCTCCGCCTGATGTTCAGCCTTCAAAGTTTCCAAGGCATCAACAAGCAACACCTTGATTTCCTCTACCCACGCCTGCGCCCAGCGGTCACTGATGGACTGTGGCACGGGCACCTGATGAACAAAAAGTTCACGGACGCGCTGCTTCCGGGTAAATGTGCTGCCGGTTCCAGAGGGTTCGTATGCGCTTTGCCATTTTAGCTGCGGGACTTTCCACAGACGCGACTTGCTCAATTCGGTGAGAGCATCATTCACAAGCTGCTTTAGCCGGTCGATGATGGCGGCTTTCTCGGCGTCACTGATTTTCTTTTTTTCCGGCAACCATTCCAGAGGTGCCTCCAAGAAACGAGTCAAGACGTTTCGGGTGAGACTGATAAGAGTGTCAATCGGCCTCAACCAGTAGCCATCAAACCATCCTTCGGCGTGCCGCCGCGCCATAGCTTTGATGCTCTGCCACGGTGCGGAACTGATGCCTTCGACTCGCTTGTAGCCGAGCCGCGCTTCCCACACTTCCTGAAATGCTACACTGGCTTCGCGAACAGCCAGACCGAGACTCTCAAAACTGTATTTCGGCACGCTCGGTTGGAGTTTTTGCGGGTTTGCCTGCGCGATAAAGTGCTCCGCAATTCCCCACATGTCTTTGCCCAGCGAATCCTCGAAGCCCGCCTTGTCTTCATCGTCCCAGCTTTCTGGATACTTTTTAGGGTCGAGATACCCCAAGTAGAACGTGCTGCTCTCAAGGTGCGCCGCGAGTTGTCTCGCTGCATCTCGGCTCACATTCCGGCTCACTTCATTGTCGATGAGGCTGCGAAGTCCGCTAAACGCTTTAGCCTTTCTGTCCTCAGCCGTGGGAATGTCGTCCCCGACGACCAAGTCCATGTGCGAAAGAATAACCGTCAGATTCGCCGTGTAGCCGGCACCCGCGATTGCCTCCATCACCTTCCGGGCTGACTGACTCTTGAGCGAGTCCTTGCCGGATTCTACGAAAAGAATGTTCTGCACCTGCCCGAACATGGATGTCGTTTCGCTGGAAAGTTCGGTCGCTGGCTTTTCGTGGTCGAGTCCTTGTGTGTCCACAAACACATGGGCGTAGGATTCACCCGCAGGAACCCATTCGGGACGAAACGGTCCGCTGACCCGGATGCCGGTGACGAGCGGAGTCAGCAAGCTGCCCCATTCTTCTTTCACGTTGGAGCAAAACCAGCGCACTGCGGCCAAAAAGGAATCTCGCTCGCTAGCAGTTGCAGCAAACGACCAAGCGTCTGGCCACCCCGTCGAAGATTTGCTGAATTTGCCTGCGGGCAGCGCGGAGAATCGCTCCGCAATCTCGTCCATAATCTCATTCACTAGGTCTAGGAAATCATCGGACTGCTCGCCAGCTTGCTGCATTTCGTCGAGTGCGAAGCTGCGTTCCTCGTCCTTGAGTGTTTCCAAGGCTCCGAGCACGGGCTCAACTTCCTTGCGCGCGGCTTCGGCGATTCGCCGAATCGCAGCGAGTGTTGCTTTGAGGAATTTCGATGATTCTGCCGATTTGCTTTCAGCTTTGCCTTTGACGGGTGCATCGAAGGAAGAACCTCCGCCTGCCTTTGGCTTCGGGGTTTGCCAGTCGCCGAGGGCATACTTGAGGCGAAACCTTTGGTCGCTGTCGTCCAGCAGGTCTTTCATCACAGCGCCATCGCGTGCCCCCTCAACGGCTTTCAGCACCGCATTGGAGACTGATTCGATTACCTCCTGCTGCGTCTGTTGGCGGGTCAAAAAAGTCACCGCTGCCGCGAAATCCTTGAGGCCAGTGATGATTTCGATTTCACAAGTTGTCGTTCGATTCGTTGAGGTCGCCGGAAAGCGGTCACGCACGGCGTCGCAACCAATCAACCTGCGGAGCAACGTGGTTTTTCCCACTCCCGAGTTGCCAAGTATCAGCGTTCGCACGGAATCCTGCGGGTCAATGGGCGGCAACGGATGCAGACGGTCTCGCAAGGCGCGGTGGCCAGTGACCGATGGGTCAAGGTCGCCGTAGAAAATATCGACGATTGCCGGAAACGCTGCGAACTCGCGCGCTGCCTCTGCTCGGCTCCCGACAGAACGAAGGTCTTCGCGCGCCAGCAGGATGTTCATCTGCTCCTCCAACTTGCGGGCAACCGCCTCGTCAGATGTTCCAAGACCTTTGCAGACCTTCTTGCCCGCTTTCAAAGGGTGCCGGAAGCTGATGACAAAGCCGTTGCGGCCGGGATTTCGTTTCGCTTTTGCTGTGTAGTTCGTTTTCATGCGACGGTATTCCACAGCATACCAATCGATGCGTCAAATCTTTTATGGAATATCTTGGAATATCGTTGGAGGCGATTTTTGAAGCTACCTGGCCAGCGGATTCCACACCTTCCGAAACCCCAGCCCCTCGAAGTCCTTCACGTTCACCGTCGCGAGTTCGGTCACGCCTTGCGCGGTCATGGTGAGGGCGGAGCGGGTGTCGTAGATTTTGCGGAAGGCGAAGTCTTTGGTGCGGGCTTTTTGCCAGAGGGTGTCGTGGAGCGGGCGGCTTTCGGTGGGGAAGCCGATGAGCCGCCAGCGGGGATGCGTGCGGTAGGTTTGGATGACTTCGACGGCTTCATCGGCGGCGAGCGGGTGCTTGAGCACGGCGGGGTTGCGGAGCAGGCCGTAGAACTCGGCGAGGATGAACTCGGAGATGGCCACGTCCTCGTCGCGTTGAATCGAGGTCAGCCAGGCGTGGGCGGATTCATTCCACGGGGAGGCCGTGTTG
>JANNXQ010000012.1:0-107508 GCA_031409655.1 Chthoniobacteraceae bacterium
GCGCGGGCCCCTGTTCTGCTCTCCCCCCATATTTCCCCCAAACCCCACCCACAGGGCTTGTTGGCCCCCCACCCTGCTCTGGGGCCCCCCCCCCCCCGTGGCGCCGGGGGGCGCCCCCCCGCCCCTGCTCCTTGGCGGTTCACGGCAGTGGCACGAACGAAATTTTCCGCCGGGCAAAACGCGCCGTCTTTTCGTAGCCGGCCTGTTTCGCCAGCGCGACGGCTTCGGCAAAGCCAGCGGTGAGTTCGCCCGGATCGTGCGAGTCGGAATTGATGAGCAGCGGCACCCCGGCCTCGCGCGCGAGGGCGACGAACTCCGGCGCGGGATAGAGCTCCCGGCATTCCTTGCGGAGTCCGGCGGTATTGATCTCAAAGGCCACGCCGCACTCCGCCATCGCCACGATGGAGGGCTCGTAGAAACGCCGGAGATCGCCCTCCGGTCGGTAGCCGAATTTCTTCGGCAAATCGGGATGCCCGACGAAGTCGTAAAGACCACTCCGGATCGCCCGCTCATACGTCTGCCAATAGCTCGCCCAGATTTCGTCGGCGTTGTTCATGTGCCGGCGGAGATGCCGCGGGTTATCGATGTCCCAGCCTTCGGGGATGTAGTGGACACTGCCGATGAAAAAATCCCAGTTCGCCAGCCCGGCGAGTTCCTCGATCCAAGCTTCGCGCCCGGCGATGTAGTCGCACTCCAGCCCGAGCCGGATCGTGAGTTGCGGAAACTCGGCGCGCGCCCGCTCCACCTCATCGAGATAGCGGGGAAGGTCGTCGCGATGCATCCGCCATTCATCAAACTGCTCCGCCATCGGATTGTGATCCGCAAAGCCGAGCTCGCCGAGCCCGAGATCCACGGCGCGGCGCGCGTATTCCACCGGCCAGCCCTTCGCATGATGGCAGAGCGGGGTGTGAACGTGATAGTCAGCGAGCTGCGAAAGCATCCCGACGCTTACCGCAAGCGAGCGGTCGCGGAACGGAAAAAATGCCGGCGTGGTGCGCTCAAGGTTTTGGTGGAGCGACGTCTGCGACGGGGAGTTCGTAGCAGGCGGCTTCGCGGTCATTGCGCACGAGGAGGTAGCGACCGGCGAGGGTGGGGAAATTCCACGTCTTGCTGCTCAACGCGTCGATCCGGCCAAGCTCGCGATAACTTTCGGGCTGAGCAGCGGCGAGATAGACGGGGCCGCGCTCGCTCTGGATGAGCAGCAGATCGCCTGCGAGCAGGCTTTGGCCGGCGCCGAAGCGACCGTCCTTCCATTTACGGTCGCCAGTGGCGAGATCCACGCAGGCGAGCCGGCCGTCATCCAGGCCATAGACGTACCCGCCGAGGATTGCGGCGCTGTTAAATTGCGTCTTCATCCGCGGACTCCGCCAGAGCTCGGTGGCGGCGAGTTTGCCGTCGGCGGTCGCGGTGATTTTTGCGAGGCGCGCGCCCATGCCGTAGCCCGCGGAGACGAAGATCTGATCCGGCGCGATGACTAATGGCTGCGACGCCTTTGGCCATTTGTCATCGCCCCAGCGATACGCGAGCAGCACCGTGCCGGTGGTGGGATCGTGGAAAGTCAGTGCGGCGGCATTGTTACTCAGGACGACGCGGCGTCCGGCCAGCGTCGCGAGGGTGGGGGACGCGTAGCTCGCTCTGTCCTGCCCGGCTTTCCACAAGGGCTCGCCGGTTTCGCGCTGATAGGCGAAGAGCACTGGACCCTCCGTCGTGCCCGCCGTGACGACGACCCGATCGTCGAAGACGAGCGGCGATGCGCTCATGCCCCACTCGAGGTTCCCGCGCCCATTTTCCCTGAGCACCGAGCGCGTCCAGACGAGCTGGCCCGTCTGCGCATCGAGGCAATTCAGAATGCCCGTGGCGCCGCAGGAAAAGACGCGGCCATCCACGACGGTCGGTGTCGCGCGCGGACCTTCCCCACCTTGCCACTGAAAAAAGCGGGCGTGATCGGCATGGGCCCACAGCAACTTGCCGGTGAAGAGATCGTAGCAGGTGACGAGTTCCTCCTCGCCGCGCTGCTCCTGAGTAAAGGCGCGTCCCCCGACGACCGCATAGCCTGACCACGCGGCCCCGATCGGTTGCCGCCAGAGTTCGCGCGGCGGATTCGTCTGCCAATCCGGCGCGAGGCGTGTGCCGGTGATGCTCCCATCGCGACTCGACCCGAAGAACTGCGAGGCGTCCGCAGCTTGCGCGAGCCGGGGATCATTGATCGGCGCGGCGGCGGTGGCGGGCGGCGGGAGCGTCGCGAGTTGCGGCGCACTCTTGGCCTGCCAGCGCCCGACGAAGTTTGGCAGCCCGCTCCCGCCCACGGTGCCATCGACCAGCAGCAGACTCCTCGCGCCGCCGACCAGCGCGATGAAGCCAAGCAGGCCGCCGAGCCGGGTGCGCCAGGAGAATCGCGGGGTGAAAAGAAACCAGAGGAGATTCAGCAGCAGGACGAGCAACGCAACACTGGCCGTAATCCATGCCTTGAGATTGCCATCGAGCTCCGGCTGCAGCCGCGCGGAGAGGATGCCGACTGCGCCGAGGGCGCAGGTGGCGATGGGAAACCAAGGGAGGCGGCGAGCGGATCGCGCGGAAGGGCTGGCCGGAGTCACGGATTCAAGCTGGGCGGTGCGCCACTTTCACGCGCGGAAACTTCTGCCGCACGGGCGCGGACTTGCGCACGGACTTCGATTCTCCGAGCGCGAGCGCCATGAATTCATCCTGGCTGTTCACCCGCTTGCTTTCCTTTTTCACCGGCGGGGTCGAGTAGCGGCCTTCGGCGTCGAGGATGCTCGCCTGCACGTTGTCGGCGAGTTGCAGCGTGAGGATTTGCTGCACGATGCGTTCGCGCAGGATGGGATCCTCGACGGGGAAGACGACTTCGATGCGGCGGTGGAAATTTCGCGGCATCCAATCCGCGCTACCGATGTAGAGCTGTGGTGAACCCGCGCCTTCAAAGTAGAAAATGCGGCTGTGCTCCAGGTAGCGACCGACGATGGAACGCACCGTGATATTTTCGCTCACTCCGGGCAGGCCCGGCCGCAGACAGCAGATGCCGCGGATGATGAGATCGATCTTCACCCCGGCCTGGGAGGCGCGGTAGAGCGCGGCGATGGCGTCCTCATCCACCAGCGAATTCATCTTCGCGATGATCCGTGCGGGCTGGCCACTGCGCGCGATTTCCGCCTCTCGCTCGATGAGTTTGAGCATCGTCTTGTGGACGGTGAAGGGCGCGATGAGGAGCTTGCTCGCGCCTTGGAACTGGCAGATGCCGGTGAGCAGATTGAAGAAGTTTGTGGCGTCTTCACCGAAGTCGGCATGGGACGTGAAGAGGCTGAGGTCGGTGTAAATACGGGCGGTGCTCGGGTTGTAGTTGCCGGTGCCGAGGTGCAGGTAGCGGCGCAGGCCATCGTCATCGCGGCGGACGACGAGCGTCACCTTGGCGTGTACTTTGTAATTCACGATGCCATAGACGACATGCACGCCGGCGTCCTCGAGTTTGCGCGCCCACTGGATGTTGTTCGCTTCGTCGAAGCGCGCCTTCAATTCCGTGACCGCGGTGACCTGCTTCCCGTTTTTCACCGCATTCATCAGCGCGCCGACGATCCGCGGATCGCCGCCGGTGCGATAGAGCGTCTGCTTGATCGCGAGGACGTGGGGATCGTGCGCGGCTTGTTCGAGAAAATCGACGACACTGCTGAAGTTCTCGTAAGGATGATGCACGAGCACATCCCGCTGGCGGATGACGGAGAAGATGTCCGTGGCATCGCGAAAGGCGGGCGCGACGGGCGGGACGAAGGGCTTGTCGCGCAGATCAGGCGAGTGATCGCCCTCGTAGATGGCCATGAGCCGCACGGGATTCAGCGGGCCATTGATCAAATAGAGATCCTCTGGGGTGAGATCGAGCGTCTCGAGGAGCTGCTGGTAGATTTCCGGCGGGCAGTGGTGGGCGATTTCGAGCCGGACGGCGGCCCCTTTGCGGCGATTGTGCAGCTCGTGTTCGACGGCCTTGAGCAGATTCCCCACGTCCTCCTCGTCGATGTAGAGCTCGCCATTCCGCGTCACGCGAAAGTGCCAGAAGCCGAGGATTTTTGTGCCCGGGAAAATGTCCGCGAGAAAGTGCCCGATGAGGTAGCCGAGGTAGATGTAGTCGCGCCGTTCGTCCTCGCGGGGCAGTCGCACCAGGCGCGGCAGCGCGCGCGGCACCTGCACCACGGCGAGCCGGCGCTGGGTCTCGCCATTTCGCTCAATGTCGAGCTGCACGACGATGTTCAGCGACTTATTCAGGAGCTGCGGAAACGGATGTGCCGGATCGATCCCAAGCGGCGTGAGCACCGGACGCACCAGCGCGCGATAGTATTTCTCCGCCCAAGCCCGGTCCTCAGGGTCGAGATCTTTATAGTCCAGAATCCGGATCTCCTCTTTCGCCAAGGCTGGGACCAACTCCTCGCGCCAGCAGCGGTACTGCTGATCGATCATCGCCAGAACCCGTTTCCGGATCGCCCGGAAGGTGGAACTCGCCGTCCGTCCATCGAGGCTGCGCTCCACCACGTTGCTCTCGATCTGCTGCTTCAAACCCGCCACGCGCACTTCGAAAAACTCATCGAGGTTCGTGCTCGTGATGACAAAAAACTTCAGCCGCTCGAGGAGAGGATTTGCCGGATCAAGCGCCTCATCGAGCACGCGCTGGTCAAATTCGAGCCAACTGAGTTCGCGCCCGAGGAAATGCTGTGTGGTAAAGTTTTTCATGCGAGATGCCGGAACCTAGGAGAGCGCCGGGTGCGGGGCCAAGCTACAAAGCACCTCTGGCAGGGATGGTGATCTGCGCATTGCCGCCCCCCGCCGCAACACCCCTCGCTCGCGGGGAGGAGGCAACTGCGCGGATCGCCGGTGGTCTTCCTGCCGGCCCGCTATTGGCAGGCCTCGCAGGTGCCCCCGTTGCGCATGGCTTCTATCGAGCACGACGCCTTTTCCTCATCCGTGAACTCACGCTTGGCGGCGGGTTCGGCGGCTTTGCGGTCGCGGTGGGCGTTGTCGATGGCGCTCTTATTCAGGGTGCGGAGGTAGTAGGTGGTCTTCAGGCCGCGCTCCCAGGCTTCGCGATACATGAAGCTGGCGGTGCGCGCGTCACTTTCGGCGAGCCAGAGGTTCGTGCTCTGCGCCTGGTCGATCCACTTTTGGCGGACGGCGGCGCATTGCAGGATCCACGTCGGCTGGATTTCAAAGGCCGTCTTGTAGAGGCGCTTCAGTTCCGCCGGAATGCGCTCGATGCCTTGCACCGAACCGTCGAAGTACTTCAAGTCCGCGAGCATTTCTTCGTCCCACAGGCCACGCTTTTGCAGGTCGCGGAGGAGGTGGTCGTTCGTGCGGATGAATTCGCCGCTGATATTCGACTTGGTGTGGATGTGTTTATAAGTCGGCTCGATGCATGGGGTGCAGCCGAGGATGTTTGAAATGGTCGCGGTCGGTGCGATGGCGAGGCAGTTGGAGTTGCGCATGCCTTGCCTGGCGATGCGTTCGCGGAGGCTATCCCAATCGAGGCGTGATTTGCGATCCACGAGGATCGGGAGGCCGCGCTCCACTTCGAGTAAGTTCAGGGTATCCAGCGGTAACAAGCCACGGCTCCACTTCGATCCTGCGTAACTCGGATAAGCGCCGCGTTCCGCGGCCAGTTCGCTGCTCGCGGTGAAAGCGTGGTAGGCGATGGCTTCCAAGGCTTCGTCGTTGAAATCCACGGCTTCCGCGGTGTCGAAGGCGATGCCTTTGTCGTAGAGCGCATCTTGCAAGCCCATGACCCCGAGACCGACAGGGCGATGCTTGAGGTTCGAACTCTCCGCTGCTTCGACCGGATAGAAGTTTAGGTCGATCACGTTATCGAGCATCCGCATGAGCACGGTGATCGTCTCGCGCAGGCGATCGTGATCCAAGGAGCCATCAGGCCGCAGATGCGCGGCGATGTTCACACTCGCGAGATTGCAGACGGCCACTTCATCGGAGGAGGTGTTGAGTTCGATTTCCGTGCAGAGGTTCGAGTTGTGAATCACCCCAGCGTGATCCTGCGGATTGCGGACATTGGCGGGATCTTTCCAGGTCATCCATGGGTGGCCGGTTTCAAAAAGCATCTCCAGCATCCGCTTCCAAAGCGCGAGCACGCGCACCTTGCGGCCCCAGATTTTTCCTTCGTCCACCATGCGCTCGTATTCTTCGTAGCGGACCTCAAAGGCGCGGCCATACAACTCGGGGAGATCACGGACGTCGCTGGTGCGGAGTAACGTCCAGTTGGCATCCTTCGGCAGCACGCCTTCGGAGATCGCCTTGAGTCGTTTCATGAAGACATCGGGAATCCAATGCGCGGTGTTCATGTTATGCGTACGCCGGCGGTCGTCCCCCGTCTCCTTGCGCAGATCGAGGAAGTCTTCGATGTCCGCGTGCCACAGTTCGAGATACGAGCACAGGGCGCCGGGCCGTTTGCCACCTTGATTCACGGCGATGGCGATATCATTCGAAACTTTGAGGAAAGGGATGACGCCGGAGCTTTGCCCGTTGGTCCCATGAATGTGCGCGCCGGCTCCGCGGATGCCTGTCCACGAGCACCCGAGACCGCCTGCCCATTTCGAGAGATGCGAGAAGCGCCGCCACGTCTCGGTGATCTCCTCGATGCTGTCGCCACAGTAGAGCAGGTAGCAGCTCGAGAGTTGCGAATGCATCGTGCCGGAATTGAAGAGCGTCGGCGTCGAGGAGCAGGCGCGGCGGGACTTGTAGATCGTGTAAAATTCCGCCGCCCGCGCTTCGCGCTCCTTCTCCCGCATGGCAAGCCCCATGGCTACTCGGAGCCAGAAGATTTGCGGGGCTTCGAGACGCACCTTCCGACTGGTCACCGTGTCGGTGTCATGGATCAGGTAACGATCGTACAAGGTCTGGATCCCGATGAAGTCAAACTGGAGGTCCGCAAAGGGATCGAGTGCGGTCGCGAGCTTCGCGAGATCGAATTCCGCCATGCGCGGATCCAGTCGGCGGAGCGCGATGCCTTTCGGGATATAGGCTAGGAAGGCCTTGCGGTGCGCTTCTTTCAAGGCTTGCGGACCATCGGCGACTTTCCACGGCAGCGTCTCTTCGTAGATATAGCTGAGGAGGATGCGAGCGGCGAAGAAGCGCGCATCGGCATCGAGGTCGAGGAGCGAGCGGGCATTGAGCACGATGGTGTCGCGCCGCTCGGCATCCGTGAGGTGCAGCGAGGTGCTGCGGAGCAGCCGCGCCAGAAGATCGTCGTCCGGCAGAGCCAGTTCGAGGCCGATCTTCGCGAAGGAAATGCGCGCCCGGATGTCCGCGAGTTGCTCGCGGGTCGCCAGTTCCATCTGGGTGTCGTCGCTGACTACCTGGCCGCCTTGCGCACGTTCCGCGGCTCGCTGCATGCGATACTTCGCATAAGCCAGCGCCACCCGCGGATGCCCGATCTCGATCAGGGTCTCCTCCACGAGATCCTGCAATTGCTCGATATGCACATAGCTGGGGCGCTCGCGCCGCATCCGGAATTCAATCTCCGCCTGCACCTGCCGCCCGATGTTCTCCTCCTGCCCCTCCACAAAACAAGCGGCCGCCACGGCGCGCGCGATTTTATGCCCAAGCCACGAAACCACGCGTGGCTTGCCGGAAGTATCACCCGGAAGATCGCGCCGAATCACGCGGGGTAGATCGGTGGGTTCGGCTGCGAAGGTTTCGTTGGAGAGGGAGAAGGGAGCGGTGGTGGTAGTCATCAGTGCAGAGAGGCGGGGAGGGTTAGAGTCGAGGAACAGTGATGCCGCGCTGGGCTTGGTATTTGCCGCCGCGTTCGGCGTAGCTCGTTTCGCAAGGCTCGGCTGCGGCGAGGAAGAGCACTTGGGCGAGACCTTCGCCGGCGTAGATGCGGGCGGGCAGGGGAGTGGTATTGGAAATTTCCAGGGTCACGTGCCCTTCCCACTCGGGCTCAAAGGGCGTCACGTTCACAATGATCCCGCAGCGGGCATAGGTGCTCTTGCCGACACACAGCGTGAGCACATCGCGCGGGATGCGGAAATACTCGATGCTGCGGGCAAGCGCGAAAGAGTTTGGGGGCACCAAGCAGGAATCCCCCTGCATATCGACGAACGAACGATCGTCGAAATGCTTCGGATCGACGACCGCATTGTACACATTGGTAAAGACCTTAAACTCATCCGCCACCCGCAAGTCATAACCATAACTCGAAAGCCCGTAACTAATCACTGACCCACCGGCGGCATTGCGCCGCACCAGGCCGTCCTCGAAAGGCTCGATCATGCCATGGTCCTTCGCCATCCGGCGAATCCAGGTATCTGCGTGGATGCCCATCAGGAAGCCTTAGATCAGGTCGTCTTCCGCGGCGTTCGTCACTGAACCGCTCGTCTGATACTCGGTGACCCGGGTCTCAAAGAAGTTCTTTTCCTTGCGCAGAAAGATCACCTCGTCCAGCCACGCGAAAGGATTCGTCCGCACGGTCGAGAGGGTCGGAAGGTTGAGCCCAGCGAGTCGCCGATCCGCATTGTATTCCACATAAGTCAGGAAATCCCGCTGGGTCATCCCGACGCCGTCTTCGGGGAGGCAATCCCGGACGAACTCTTTCTCCAGCTCCACACCTTCACGCATGAATTCCACGAGTTCCGCACGAAACTCCGGGGTCCAGAGGTCGGGATTCTCGGCGATGAGCTGGGAGAGGATGTACCGTCCCAGTTCGATGTGGTTCGACTCGTCGCGCAGGGTGTATTGAAACATCTGCCCGATGCCCGTCATCTTATTCTGCCGGTGGAGCGACAGGATCATCGCGAAGAGCGCGTAGAACTGCGTCCCCTCCATGACTTGCGTAATGCCAAAGATGGCCTTGGCGAATTTCTGTTTGTTCACCGTCTGCGTAAGATCCAGACCCATCTTCAACTCCGGCATCTGACGGGTGATGAAGGCGTTCTTTTTTTGCACACTCGGGATATCGCTGAACTTTGCCGTCACTTCGTCCAGATCGATGTTCAACGATCCGATGATGTGCAGCAGCGAATCCATGTGAATGCTTTCCTCCGCGATGTGCCGCAACGACGCATGCTTCAGTTCCGCCGCCGTTAGGTTGTCCTCGATCACGTGCAGCACGGAATCCCCCACGATGCCCTCCGCGGCCGAAAAGTAACCCACTCCCATCTCGATGATCCACCGCTCCTTCGCCGTCAGAACGCCGGTATTCCACTGCTGCGAATCCCGCGTCATATCGATCACGTCCGGCTCCCAGTGATTCGCCTTCATCTGCTTATAGATGCGGTAGGCCTCGTGATACTTCAGCGGCAGGATGTTCAATTCCGCGCTCCGCTGGCCATTGATCACTCGCTTGCCCGCCAGACGCGCCCGCGCCTTGGCTTTGTCGAGACGGAAAGTTTTCGTCCCCATCTGATACACCACGAAATCGCCCTGTTCGCGCGCCGTCAGATCCACATCCGTAAACGTGAGCGCATCGGCGGGGACGGTGGTTGGAGCCATGGGTTCGAGGAGATCAGTGGTCATCGGGATCGGATTCTTGTTGGTGGTTGGAAAAATTCTTTGGCTCTCACGCGCCAGCGGGTGAGCCAGGACTCGCGGCTAGCAAACGTCCGGGCGAAAAAACGCCCTCGGAATTTGCCCCCGCACGATGAGGAAAACCGAAGGCTGCGGTGCGCTCAGCGCTGGAGTCAGCGCCACGCGATTCAGACGGTCAGATATTCCCATCCGGTCGTTGGCGCGACCGTGGTTTTAGCCCCGCAAAGCGGAGCGATGACGCTTGGCGAAAAAGCAGGTCTTCTGACTCCGAGGCCATCCTACTCGCCCCGCCTTGCCGCGTCTGGGCGCGGTGGCAACTGGTCTTGGGGCTTTCGTCGCTCGATACAGCGGCGCAACCGCTCAGGATTCACACCTGATTCCCTATTCTCCCTGAGCCGTGGCTCAGGGCACTTTTTCGCTATTTACCACCATATGTAGTGGAGGCCATCAAAGAACTACGCTTTATGTAGTGCCGCACACTCTCGGGCGTCAAGCGCATCTTCACCTTTCTTTTCCATCCCCGGCCTGCGCCGCCGGTGCGAGGAGAAAGGCACCGGATGGCGCCGCTTTCGGCCCCCTAAAGTGCGCCGGAGACCAGCGCTTCACTGAGCGGCGAAAAGTAGCGTTGCGCGCCACTCGAACGCACGACATTTCGGCGACGATTCGTGCGCTCGTCGGTCGCCAAGCCTGCCCCATTCACACCGCTGCCGGCGCAGGGCGCAACAGGGAAGCGCACCGGAGGACGGACTCGCACGGCCATGCATCGGCGGAGGGAGGAATGGGCCTGCCGCCGTATACGCGAGCAACCGCGCGGCGGGTATCTGGCGGACCATGCGGGCGGGAGATATAAATCAACTCGACGGTCTCATTCGCCATTTCGCGCCTTAGCGCCGTTAAAGACCGCGCTCGCCGGAGGTTTGGCGATGGCGGCGTTTTCCCTCCCTCTGACCTCGCTTGGCGCGGGCACGGTGGTGCCGCCGGTGCGGATCCTCGACACTCACGGTTCCAGCAATGAAGGCGATTGGACGGAGGTGAATGGCTTGCCATGGGCGAATCCGCGCAACCTCGTCCTCGACAATGGCCGCATCCGGATCACCTATCCGGCGGCGTCCAGCTGGGAGAAGGCAGGCCACTTGTTGCACGTGAACTTAGGCGGTGTGTATCAGTTGGCGGGAGATGCCGAAATGGGTGACTGGACCTATGTGGGCAGCAGCTTTAGCGATTCGATGACGAGTTTTGCCATCGTCAAGAACACGCCCGAGATTGCGCAAGTCCGCCTCAGCTTCGCGGCTCACCAGCACGAGTATCAAAACAACGCGTTGCTTCCCGTGGAGAAGACCATCGTCCTCCATCGCGGAGCCTGGGGTTATCGGGCGATGGTCCAGATGGCGAGCAATCTGCCCGGGGAACGCGAGGTGGGCTTTGGTGGGACTGAGACCCATCTCTTCAGCTACACAAATGAGCAGGGAATCCTCTGGAACGCGGACAAGCCGCCGCCGTCAGCGGCGACCACGGATGGCACGGACGTCGTGTTTCTCCGGGACGATGCGCAGTCGGCCGGCGATTGGTGGGGTGCCAGCCTGGCCTTTAGTCGTAGCTACTACCGCCTGGTGTCCTTGCGGCCCGGAAATCCGGCCAAGTTGCGCACAGGCCAGTATGTCGGCGGGAGTACCGGGCACCTGATCCACTGGGCCTTTGAGGGCATGTCCAGCTACGAAGCCTTCATCGCGGCGGTCCCCTATGACGGCACCATGGCCCCGCGCGTCACTGTGCGCGGGGGCAAAGCGGTGGTCAATGCGCCGCGGTCCGGCCTTACAGCCTTTACACCCGGGCGATCGTCGGACGGCGTCATACTTACCTGCCGGCCAAGAGGGGGCTCGTGCTCCGCGCCGGCACCAACACCGTGAATGTACAGGGGGTGCGCCTGGTTGCTCCCATCCTGGTGCCCGTCTCGGATGGCGCGAATCTGCCGGAAGACATTTCGAGCAAGTATCGCAACGGGGATTTCGATTGAGCGAGCAGTGCTGGCCGCAGGGTGCAGGCAGAGCCCGCTGGCGAGGAGTGTGGGGAGCAGCGGATGCGGAGCTTTCCAGGGTGAGTCATGGGCTGCGGGGTCCGTCATCCGGTGGGCGAAAACCTCTGCCAGGAGGCGACGGCCGATGCTCAGGCGAGGTTACTTTGCCGTCCCCATCTTTATCGAGGGACTTGAGCGACTCCGGGGCCTTGAGCAATTCCTCCGCGTCAATCACGCCGTCCCGATTCAGATCCAGCGCATCGACCACGGAGAGACCCGTCCCGCCGCCCGGTCCACGACCGAGTCCGCCTCCGGGAGGACCGCCCCCTTTACCGAAGCTCGGATCCGGCGTCCCGCGCCACATCCGCGGCACAAAAGGGAACTCCGGCGTGATGCAATAATAGTAAGTTCCCTTGGGAAAATCCGGAGTGACTCCGAAGCGTCCGTTACATTCGTCGAGATCGCCGCTGTTCTTCGTGTATTCAAAATCCTCGGTGAAGCGCCCGTCGTAGTTCCCTCCTGGCCCGCCCTCCTGCGCCGGACGCGCGCCTTGCCGCAGCCTGTGACTCGGCTTCATCTTACGCAGCGCACTCTGCGCGTCCCTGGCCTCCGCGTGAGCCCGGTCGGTATAGATCGGAAAGCCATCCGCCGCCCAGCCAACTTGGAGCATCTTCTTTCCATCACCACCGAGCCGCTCAATGAGCCCGACCGGGACCGCGTGGTAGTGATACGCACCCGTCGGTTGCACGTGGGCGTTATGTTCATCGAGCCCCAGATTCAGAAACCCCGACGCTGCTTCATAGCGCCAGCCCGATTGCCGATCGTCGTTCCAAGTCTCTGCCGTGCCTGGTTCAAAAGGTACCCCATTCAGCGCCACACCCCACCACCAGCCGCCGCGACGCTCGGGCGTCTCCGACATCCGCGGCTTCACTGGCACGCGGAAGGAGTAACTCTGTGCGGTCACTGCGTTCGGATTTCCGCGGCGCGGAAATGCACCCGGCGCATGGTCCGGCCACCCATTCGATTTGATGCTGCGAAAGTCACCCTCCGTGGTGATGCTTACCTTATTCTCCACCTTGCCCGCCAACGGTGCCGCCGCCTGTCCACGCCGCGGAGGTGCGGCCTGTGCGAGGAAAAGGTCCGGCCCCTTCGTCGTCCCCGCGTCTTCGTCGTGGCCAGGGTGCGCGATCGCCACAGCGGCCAGGGCAAGCAGTGCCGTACCGCTTTCGCGGAGAGTCGAGAGGATGGAGGATGCGATGTCTTTCATCGTCCGCATCCTCGCAGTTCCACCTTGAGCTACGATGAAGAAGACCGCTTCCTCAAAAAAATTCTCGCTCACCGATCCCCACTCCGCAATGAGAGCAGCGCCATGGCTGGCGCTGCTCTCGGGGTCTGCAGAGTCTTTGATTTACTGCTCGAAGGGAGGCCGCTGCGGACGGCCTTCGCCGCCAGGAGCGCCTGGCTCGCCGCCTGGTGGCCGGCCTTGGCCCCGAGCGCCCTGACCGCCGTCGGGGCCGCCCTGACCTTCGGGACGTCCTCCGCCCGCGCCCGGCCCTCCCTGACCACCGGCTCCGGGGCCACCCTGGCCGCCGGGCCGTAGAGGGCGATACTCGGCTTCGGTCAGCTTGCCGTCGTTGTTCTTGTCGAGTTTTTTGAGGGAGGCTGCGGCCTGGTTGAGTTCCTCGGCGTCGATGGTGCCGTCTTTGTTCAAGTCGAGTGCTTCGATGATCGGGCTCATGCCGCGCTGTCCGCCTGGGCCGCCACCGGCTTGCCCCGGACCTCCCTGGCCGGGTCCACCTTCGCGACGTCCGCCCTCTCCAACTTGTCCTTCGGGCCGGCCTTCGCCGCGCTGGCGACCTTCGCCGCTGCCCTGGCGCTGGCCGCCGCCGGGAGGGCCGCCGGCGGGTGGCTTGCCCTCCTGGGCGGTGATGGAGACGGAGGATGCGCCGAGAGTCAGCGCGAGGATGATGATTTGTTTTTTCATGTTCGTGGTCTGGGTTGTTTACTTGGTTACTTCGAGGTTCGCGCTCGGCGCTGCTTCGATGCAGTAAAGCGCACGGTTGGAACGCAGAAAGAGTTGCCGGCCCGCGAGAGCGGGTGACGCGTTGAATTGCGTGTCGTCGCCGGCGATGCGGTTTTGGGCGACGAGCTTGAAGGCCGGCTTGGCTTCAAAGACGAAGGTCCCATTCTGGCGGCTCGGCGCATAGACGAGGCCATCGGCAATGACAGGGGAGGCATAGAATGGTTTGCCGCGCCCAGTGGAACTCGCGCCGGGCGCGCGTTCCTTATAGACGACATCGCCGGTCTTTCCATCCAGGCAGGTGGCAAAACCGGAGTCGCTGATAAAGTAGAGCCGGCCCTCGTGCAGCACCGGTGTGGGGATGTAAGTGCTGATGCTCCCAGCCCACGCGATGTGGGTCTTGGTCACGTCACCCTGGCCACCGCCGCGCACGGCTACGGCGCCGAGTCGCGGAAATCCGCCGCAGACATAGATCATTCCGTCGCCCACCACGACGCTGGTTGCGATGTTGCCAGTCAATCCGGTTTCGGCAAACCAGCGTAACTTTCCGGTATCGGGATTGAGTCCCCAGAGTTCGCCCGGTGAGGAGAAGATCAGATCGGTGCGACCATCGGTCTCCAACAGCGCGGGGGTGCTGAAGTTGTTGTAAAGTCCGGCACCTTCCGCTCGCCACGCGATCTTACCAGTCTTCTTCTCGACAGCGATGAGCGCATGGCTTTCCTCCGAGGCATTGATAATGACGAAGTCCTTGTAAAGAATGGGACTGCCACCGGAACCCCAGCCCTTGCGATTGGACTCGGTCCCAAGATTGGTCTGCCAGAGCTGCTTGCCTGCGAGATCGAAAGCCAGCGCGCCACTTTTGCCAAAGAAGACATAGACGCGCTCGCCGTCGCTCGTCGGGGTCTGACTGGCGTAACCATGCTCCATGAGGAAGCCCCCATAGCCATCCTCCGGCTGCGCTGCCGGCACCGTGCTGGACCAGGCGATCTTTCCATCCGCGCGATGCACACACACCAGATGGCGCTGGAGCTTTGGCAAGTCGGCGCCGCTCGTCCCGTCGCCGTAGCCAGAGTAGCAAGTGAGGAAGATACGATCTCCCACGATGATCGGGCTGCTGGCGCCGGGCCCGGGGAGTTCCGCCTTCCAGCGGATATTCTGCGACTCGCTCCAGGTGGTCGGTGGTTTCGCCTGCGCGGCTGAGCCGGTGCCATTCGGACCGCGGAAGCGGGTCCAGTCCTCGGCGCTTGCCCAGAACGATGCGAGCAAACTGAGGGCGCCGGTTAGGGCGATGCTGTGGCGAAAGTGTCTCGCGAAGGAGGGATTTCTTGGGAGGTTCATGGTTACTTACCGGGCACAACGCCGGTGGGGTTTGTTCTTGTCTCGGTTTTTGCGGAGAGAATTGTCAGGGAAGTGTAAAGGTCGGGAATTGGGCACGTCCTCAGGGTTGACGAACGAACCTTGAGTTGAGATGAAGAAGTGTTTCCGAGCGACTTTAAAGACCGGACTGGAATTGCTTTTGGGATAGCGACGCCACGGTTGGTTGCGGTCGTGATACCCGCCGTGCGCCGATTCCGGAAGGCGAAACGACTTGCAGACGGACGGGGTGTTTGAGGATGGTGATTTGGACATTGTCTTTCCGACTGCGCGGGAAAACGGTAGCGGAACGCGGATGCAAACCTTCAACGACTAAACCTCCATGCTGAAAAAAATCCTCCTTGGCTTCGTTGCCGTGAGCGTTGTCTTCCTCGTCATCGCCGCCTTCCAGCCCGCGGACTTCCAGATCTCGCGCACCGCGACGATCGCCGCCCCTCCCGCGGCGGTCTTCGAACAGATCAATGACTTCCAGAAGTGGAACGCATGGTCCCCGTGGGCCAAACTTGATCCAAACGTAAAAAACACCTTCGACGGACCGACGGCGGGGGTTGGTGCTGGCTTTGCCTGGTCTGGCAATAACGAGGTGGGGGAGGGGAAGATGACGATCACGGAAAGCCAGCCGAACGAGCGGGTCGTGATGCGGCTGGAATTCACGAAGCCGTTTACGGCTACGAATACCACCGAGTTCACGCTCAAGCCGGAAGGCAACCTGACCACGGCTACCTGGAGTATGTCCGGGAAAAACAACTTCATGGGTAAATGCCTGAGCCTCATCATGAACATGGACAAGCTGGTGGGCGGACAATTCGCGCAAGGGTTTGCGAATATGAAGGCCATCGTCGAACCGGCGGCGAAAGGCTAGATTCACCCATTTGAATTCGCTCTATGAAATACGCACCAACCGTCGCGGGCATCCTCCTTGGACTGCTCTTCATCATGTCATCCGTCGTGGTCCTCTTTAATCTCGTCCAAATGCCGCCGCCGCCGGAAGGCTCGCCGGCGGCGATGTTCTTCGGGGCCTTCGGACCGACGGGATACATGACCTTTGTGAAAGTGCTCGAGTTAATCGGTGGCATCCTCGTGGCTATCCCGCGGACGCGGAATTTCGGCCTGCTTATCCTTGGGCCCATTCTCGTGAACATCCTCGCGTTTCACGTTTTCATCCTGAAGGGGCAGGGGCTCGGAGATCCCATGCTCGTCATCATCGTCCTGCTCGCGCTCTACCTTCTGTGGTGCGCTCGCAGCGCCTTCGCGGGCTTGCTGAATTTGGGGACGCACAAGGCTTTGACGTAGTTGCTGTCCGGAGGTTTCACCGCCGCTCGTCGTTCCATTGCAACCCCGATCTCTACCTCGAACTACCTGTGAGCAATATCCGTGTCCTGGTCGGCACCAAGAAGGGTGCCTTCATCCTCACGTCTGATGGAAAGCGTGAACAATGGGAGGTTAGCGGGCCCCACTTTGCCGGCTGGGAGATGTATCATCTCAAGGGATCGCCCTTGAACCTGGATCGCATCTATGCGTCGCAGACGAGCGATTGGTTTGGGCAGGTGATCCAACGCTCTGATGATGGCGGCAAGACTTGGGCGCCGCCAGATGGCCAGGCGCTGCCGATTCCCGGGGAGTCTCCGAAGGGTGAAAGTAACAAGTTCGCGTATGCAGGAGAGGTCGGAACGCATCAGTGGTATGATGGCACGCAGCATCCTTGGGAGTTTAAGCGAGTCTGGCATCTCGAGCCATCGCTCACCGAGCCAGATACCGTCTATGCCGGGGTGGAGGATGCGGCGCTCTTTAAGTCCGCGGATGCCGGTTCGACTTGGAAGGAACTCCCTGGACTGCGCGCGGCGAAGGGCAACCTTTGGCAGCCGGGCGCGGGCGGCATGTGTCTGCACACCATCATCTTCGATCCTGGTAATACCCAACGCATCTACGCGGCCATCTCGGCGGCTGGCGCATTTCGCTCGGACGACGCTGGGATCACTTGGAAGCCCATCAACCGCGGCTTGAAGTCCGCCTATGAGCTTCCCGACCCGACGGCCGATGTCGGCCACTGCGTGCATCGCATCGCCATGCATCCTTCGCGCCCGGACGTTCTTTACATGCAGAAACACTGGGACGTGATGCGCAGCGATAACGCCGGTGACATGTGGTACGAAGTGAGCGGCAATCTGCCCACGGATTTCGGCTTCCCGATCGAAGTGCATGCGCACGAACCCGAAACCATCTATGTGGTGCCGATCAAGAGTGACTCGGAGCACTTCCCGCCAGACGGGAAACTCCGCGTCTATCGCAGTCGCACCGGCGGCCATGAATGGGAGGCGCTCACGAACGGGTTGCCGCAGGAAAACTGTTTTGTGAATGTGCTGCGCGATGCCATGGCCGTGGACTCGCTTGAAGCGTGCGGCATCTACTTTGGCACCACGGGTGGTCAGGTCTATTGCTCGCCGGACGGCGGCGATTCCTGGAAGGCGATCGTCCGTGACTTACCCGCGGTCTATTCGGTCGAAGTGCAGACGCTGCCGTGATTCGCGTGGTGCTTCCTTATCACCTGCGCAATCTCGCCAGGGTCGGCGATGAGGTGCCAGTGGAGGTTGGAGGCCCGCAAACTATCGGCGCAGTTCTCGATGCGCTCGAGGCCGCTTATCCAACACTCCGGGGCACCATCCGTGACCACGGGACTTTGCAGCGACGACCTTTCATCCGCTTCTTTGCCTGCCAGGAAGATTTCTCGCTCGCGCCTCCTGAAACGATGCTGCCGGAAGCCGTCACCTGCGGCGTTGAGCCATTCCTGATCGTCGGGGCAATGGCTGGCGGGTGACCCGCGGGTGACTGCCTAGATCAGCCCGAGCTTCATCTTACCTGCTTCGCTGATCATGGCTTGGTTCCACGGTGGATCCCAGACGAGCTGGACGTCGGCGTCGCCGACACCGGGGACGCTGAGGACTTTGGATTTGGCTTCCGCGGCGATCGTCGGACCCATGCCGCAGCCCGGAGCGGTGAGGGTCATTTTGACTTCGACCATCGCGCCATCCGCGGCGCGCGGTTTGATGATGCAATCGTACACGAGGCCGAGATCGACGATGTTCACGGGGATCTCCGGGTCGTAGCAGGTGCGGAGTTGATCCCACACGGCTTTGTCGTCAACGGGGCCGAGATGCGGTTCTCGATCGGTCGTCGCGGGCAGGACGGTGGGTTCAATGCCGAGGGCGTCGGCGTCGCTGTCTTTGATTCGCGCCAGGCCGAAATCGGTGGCGACGGTATAGCTGCCCCCAAGGGCCTGGGTGATGAAGACGCGGGCGCTGGCAAGGAGCGTGATTTGTTCGCCGCTGGGGATGCGTGTGGCCTCGGTGTCGCGGGTCAGGATTTTTTCGGTGTTCTCGTGCATGGCAGGTGAAATTTACGCAGGGCCGCCGGTTGCGGGTGGGGTGGGCTTGAGGATGATTTTCACTTTGCGCTCGGCATTGACGGGCGGGGCGAAGCTCTCGACGAGCGTCGTGGCCTTGGGGGCGGGTGCCTTTGGGGTTTCGCCGGTGAGGGCGGAGCGGAGGGCTCCCTCGACGAGCTGGGCGCAGTGGATCTTCATCGGCGGCAACGCGCCGAGGGGTGCGGAGAGGTCGCCGCCGGACATCGAGAGGGCCTCGGCGACGGTCTTGCCGGCGATGAGTTCGGTGGCGACGCTGGCCACGGCGATGGCGGTCTCGCAGCCGAAGGTCTGGAAGGTCGCGCGGTCGATCACTTTTCGCCCGGAGCTGTCTTCCTTAAATTTCACCCACATCCGCAGCATGTCGCCGCAGTCCGCGCTGCCCACGGTGCCCACGGAATCCGCGTCCGCCATTTCGCCGACATTCTTGGGATTGGCGATGGCGTCGGTGATGCGCTGTTGGAGGTCGTCGGGCATGACTTTATTCGAGTTCGTAGCGGGGCAGGGAGGGATCGACCTCCTGGCTCCAAGCGTCGATGCCGCCGCGCAGGGCGCGCACATTTTCCAAGCCGTGACCGGCGAAATATGCGCAGGCATCCAGGCTTCGCGTGCCACTGTGATCGACGAAGATGATGAGCGTGTCGCGGTCCCAGCCGCCGAGCGTGGGCATGAGTTCCTGGGTGAAGAAAGTCGCGCCGGTGATTTGGACGGTGTCAAATTCCTCGCGCGTGCGGATGTCCACGAGCCTGGCTTTGCCGGCGGCAACGAGCGCGGCAGCTTCGGCAGGGGCCACTTGCTGGCGGAGATCGCTCTCGTGGCTGGTGACGAGGTGCGCGGCGACTTCGTCCACGGGCAGAGAGCCATTGCGCGCACAGATCTCAGCGAGCGTTTCCTCCGGCTGGAAGCCGCAACTCGTGCAGCCGCCGATATGGTACTGGCGGAAGAGCGCCCGCTGCGCGCCGGGAAAATGCGCGAGGAGATCGCGCATCGGGAGATTCGGATCGAGCGAGGCGGGAACCGTGGACATGGGGTGACTCTAGTGGCGCGCTGCCGCGCTGACAAACGGGGTCAGTTGACGATGGGCGGCGCTTCCGGAGCCGGAGCGGGCTTCGGCGGAGGCGCTGGGATGGGCAAGGCCTTTGGTAAGTCGAGTCCACCCTCGGATTTCGGGTTGGCTCCCTTGAAGTAGCGGAGCAGATCGCCATCGGTGGTGAGCACCATCGTCGTGTCGGGGGTGATGCTCTTCTTGAGCGTGTCCATCGCTTTCATGAACTCGAACAACTGCGCGGCGACCGGGCTCTGATTGTAAGCTTGGGCGTAAATGTCTGTCGCCTTCGCATCAGCGGCGCCTTCGATCTCCTGGATCTTTTTGTAAGCCTCGGACTCGATGAGCTTCAGATCGCGATCGCGGTTGCCGAGGATCTTCGCGGCTTCGCCGGCCCCTTCGGAGCGGTAGCGATCGGCGATCTGCATGCGCTCCGAGACCATCCGGTCATAGATCGTGCGACTCACCGCCGGGTTGTAGTTGATGCGCTTAAAGCGCACGTCGAGCAGTTCGATGCCGAGTTCGGCAGCCTTTGGCCGGGCCGTCGCGAGGATTTCCCTCTCGAGGGCCGGGCGCCCGAGTTGCACCGGCGGGAGGGTGCCGATGCGTGCTCCCGGCATGTTTGCCAGAGCCACGGGCAGGTTGGAATCGCGGGCGGCTTCGCGATCCTTGGTGCTGCGGATGACCTCGATGAGACTGTTCTTGGCGATGACGTTGCGCGTTTCACTCCCGATGATCGCATCGAGCCGCGAGAGCGCGGTGCGCTCGTCGTGGAGCTGGAGGAAGAAGATCAGCGGATCAGCGATCCGCCACCGGCCAAAGGTATCCACGATGATGTTCGCCTTGTCCTTGGTCGGCATCTGCGCGGAGGGACCGTCCCACTCCAGCACGAGCTTGGAGAAACGATTTACCTTCTGGATAAAGGGCGTCTTGAAGTGCAAGCCAGCCTTGGTGATCGGCGTGCCGACCACTTTGCTGAACTGAGTGATGATGACCTGTTCGCGCATATCCACGGTGTAAGCCGCGGCGTTCACGAGGATCGCCAGCACGACGAAGGCGAGGAGTGCGAGTGAAGAGGTGATGGCTTTCATGGGCGCGGCGTAGAGGTCTGGGTCGGTGCCTTCGGGGCGGGGTTTTGGCGCATCTGCAGCATCGGGAGAAATTGGGGCGCTTTTTCGTCGAGGATGATCTTGTTCGGAATCGTGGGCAGGATCTCCGCCATCGTCTCGAGGTAGAGCCGCTTGCGCGTCACCTCGGGAGCTTTCTGGTATTGATTCAAGAGCGCCACGAAACGGTTCGCGTCGCCCTCGGCTTCGTTCACGCGCTTGGTAGCGTAGCCTTCGGCGGCGCTGATCTTCTGCTCTGCTTCGCCGCGGGCTCGCGGCACGATCCGGTTGTATTCACCGCTGGCCTGATTGATCAGCCCCTCTTTTTCCTGCTGCGCACGGTTCACCTCGTCAAAGCTCGCCTGCACGGGCTGCGGCGGGTTCACATTGCCGAGCTGTACCTGGTCGATCTGCAAGCCCATGCGCAGTCCCGTGACGATGCTTTGCAGCAGCTCCAGCGCGCGCGCTTCCATCTCCTGTCGGCCGATGGTCAGCACTTCATCCACGGTGCGATCGCCAACCACTTCGCGCATCACGCTCTCCGAGAGATCACGCAGCGTGGCCGTGGGCTCATTGAAGTTGAAGAGAAACTCCTGGGCGTTGCCGATGTGATAGCTCACCGCCCACTCGACGAGCGCCGAATTGAGGTCGCCCGAGACCATCGTCTTTTCCTCCTCGGGATTTTCGCCGTACTGATCGGTATTCGTGGCGCCGCGGGTGGCGTAGCCAAACTCGAGTTTCAACTGCCGCTGCACGGGGACGATGGTCGCGATGTCGATCCCGAAGGGCAGCTTGAAGTGCAGCCCTGGATTCGCGGTGTCGGAGTAGGCGCCGAAGCGTTGAATCACGGCGACGGAGTTCGTCGGCACGGTGTAGAAGCAGCCAAACGCGCCGACGATCAGCGCCAGCGCAATCAAGGCGACGAGGATGATCGTGGGATTCACGTCGAGGCGCAAAGGCGGTCGGCGACCGGAGTTGGGATAGGGGCTAGGCATAGGAATGGATGGACGGGCGCGGAGGATAGGGGCGAGTGGATGCGATAGCAACAGGCACCCGTCTTGGGGCCGTTTGGCGTTTGGAGTTTCGAGTTCCCGATTCGTCGCGTGCGTCACCGCAGACGCAGCCATTTTCCTGGTAGGCGCCCGCGGAAGAAGGTGCGCCCCTGATCAACACCAAACTCGAAACTTGAAACTGCAAACGCCAAACGTGCTGCGCGGCGATCGTTTGCCGCACCGGTTGACCCGCTCCCGCGCGGTCCATTAGTCTGCCCGCCCATGCGACTCCGGCCCCAGCGATGAATTCAGAAACGAACCCCCTCCTGGGGCTCCACGGATATCTGATCGATGCCCCGGAATATGACCGGCTGCGCACCCGGATCGACGGCGCCCTGATCCTCGATGGCGCCCACATCGCCGAGGTCGGCGACTACCGCGAGCTCTCGACCCGCACCCGCCCGCGCCCCGTCCGCTGGCTGCATTCGAGCCCCGTCGCGATCTTTCCGGGCCTCATCGATCTGCACACGCATCTGCCGCAGTATCCGGCCGTGGCGCGGGGCGAAAGTGAACTTCTGCCGTGGTTGCGGCGGCACATTTTCCCGCTGGAGCGGGACTTCAAAGGCGCGCGCGTGGGCCGCGAGTCCGCCGCCTTTTTCGCCGATCTCGCCCGGCACGGCACCACCACGGCGATGGTCTATGCGGCGATCTACGAAGACTCCACGGAGGCCGCCTTTCACGCCGCGCTCGCGAGTGGGCTGCGCGTGATCATGGGCAAGATGATGATGGACGTGGGCAGCTACGGGAATCTACAACCGACGAAGGTCGTCTCCATCTCGCTCCACGAAAGCGAGCGGCTCTGCAAGACCTGGCACGGCGCGGGGAATGGTCTCATCGAGTATGCGTTCAGCCCGCGCTTCGCCGTCTCGTGCAGCGAGAAAATGATGCGCGGTGCGGCGGAACTGGCGGCGAAGTACGGGGCCTACCTCCAGACGCATCTCGCGGAGAACCTGGAGGAGATCGAGAAAGTGCGGCATCAGTTCGCGAGTGCTCAGGATTATACCGATGTGTATGACCAGTGCGGCCTGCTCACGGAGCGCACGGTGCTCGGGCACTGCATCCATCTCAGTGATCGCGAACGCGCAACGCTGGCCGCGCGCGGAGCCCGGGTCGCGCACTGCCCCACGGCGAATCTTTTCCTGAACAGCGGCATCATGCCGCTCGATCGGATGCGGGCGGCGGGGATTTCCATCGGTCTCGGCAGCGACGTCGCGGCCGGGCCGGAGCTGAATCTCTGGCAGGTGATGCGCAGCGCGATCGAATCGCAGAAAGCGCGCTCGATGTATGAGCCCGAGGTGAAGGTGCCCACGCCCGGGACGGTGCTGCACCTCGCGACGCAGGGCGCCGCGGATGCCCTCGGGAAAGGCGCGCAGATCGGCAGTCTCGAAGTGGGGCGCGAGGCGGATCTCACGGTCATGGATCTCGGCGCGCTGCTGCCCTATCGCCAGAGTTCCAGCTCGGTGGGCGAACTGACTGGCGAGGATGTCCTGAATCTCTGCATCTACCGCGGCGGCCCCCACGCGCTGCTCGAAACCATTGTGCGTGGACAGAGCGTCTTTCGTTCGCCGGAGCCAGAGTTGTTTTAACCCCATCGTGATGCTGGTGAGTTTTGATTTTAACGCAGGGACGCAGAGGCGCGGAGGGCGCAGAGAAGAATGTCGTTCTCTGTTTTCTTTTGGAGCCTTCGCCTCTGCGTCTCGGCGGCTCGGCGTTTTGGAAAATCACTGATCTGCATGGAAACGGCCAAGCCAGCAGGGGAGGTGACTCACGACGCGATCTCCATCGCGCTCGCGGAAGACATCGGCACCGGTGATCTCACGTCGCGCTATTTCGTCGCAGAGGAAACGCGGGAGGCGCGGATCTTCGCCAAGGAATCCGCCGTGGTCGCGGGCGCGGAGACGGCGGCGGAAGTCTTTCGGCGGATCGATGCCGCGGTCGCGGTGCAAGTGCTGAAGCCCTCCGGCAGCCGGGTCGCGGTGAGTGACACGGTGCTCGCGATCCGCGGTTCGGTGCGCTCCATCCTCACCGCCGAGCGCGTGGCACTGAATTTCCTCCAGCGCCTCTCCGGCGTCGCCACCCTCACGCGGCGCTACGTGGATGCCGTCGCCCCGCATCGCGCCCGCATCCTCGACACGCGCAAGACCACGCCAGGCCTGCGCGTGCTCGAAAAGGCGGCGGTCGTCGCGGGCGGCGGAACCAATCACCGCTTCGGCCTGTACGATATGGTGATGGTGAAGGACAATCACCTCGCCGCGCAGCACACCCTCGGGGATTTGCAGGCGGCGATCACGCGCTTTCGCGGGGAACATCCTGGCGTGCGCGTCGAGGTGGAGGCGGACCGGCTCGATCAAGTGCGAAACTTTCTGACCCTCGCCGGCATCGACGTCATCCTGCTCGACAACATGCCCTGCTCGACCCTGCGTGAAGCGGTGCGGCTCGTCGCGGGCCGCGTGCCGCTCGAGGCCAGCGGTGGCGTGAATTTGGAAACGGTGCCGGCGATCGCGGCCACCGGCGTGGACTTCATCTCCGTGGGCGCGCTCACGCACTCGGCGCGGGCGATCGACTACTCGCTCGAGCTGCTCGGATGAGCGCGGTCGATGTCGCGCTGCTCCGCGCGCTGCGGGCGAGTCGCGGGCATTCTCCAGGGGCGGAATTCGCGACGCAGCTCGGCATCCCGCTCAGCGCGGTCAAGTCGCACATCGCGGCGTTGATCGCAGCGGGCTTTGAGATCGAGCAGCATCCGGGACTCGGCTACCGCCTGCTCTCCGCGCCGGACCGGCTCATCGCGGACGATCTTTTCGCGCGGCTCGGACTTGGTGCGTTGATCCGCGAGATCACCGTCTTTGCGGAGACGGATTCCACGAATGACCGGGCCGCGCAGCTTGGGCGCGGCGGGGTGGCGCCGGGCGTCGCCGTTTTCGCCGAGCGCCAGACCGCCGGGCGGGGACGTTTCGGACGGCGTTGGGATTCGGCGGGCCGCCGCGGGCTGTGGTTTTCGCTGCTGCTGCGACCAGATTTCCGCGTCGCCTATTGGGCGCGCCTCACGACCTGGGCGGCCACGGGGATCGCGGCGGCGATCGAGCGCGAGACTGGCCTGCCGGTGCGGATCAAATGGCCGAATGACATCTTCATCGCCGGGCGCAAGATCGCCGGCATCCTCACTGAGACCGTCTTTGAAGCGGGCGTGGATCCATTCGCAATCGTCGGCATCGGCGTGAACGTGAATCACGAGCCGACCGACTTTCCCTCCACGCTCGCGGCGAAGGCTGGCTCACTCCGCATGGCCACGGGGCGGGTGCTCGATCGTGCCGCGCTCGCCGCCGCCATCCTCCGCGAACTCGCCGCGCGCTGGCCCTTACTCGATCGCGCCTTTCCGGACCTCGTCGCCGAATCGCAAGCGCGCAGCGAACTGCTCGGAAAGTGGATCCAGGTGCAGGCGGGCCAGACGGTGGTGGAAGGGGTGGCCGAGGGACTCGACGCGGAGGGGCAGCTTTTCCTGCGCGACGCGAGTGGCCTCCTCCGGACGCTCAGCGCCGGCGAGGTCTCCATCCTCCCGGCGGTGCCCGGATAGCAGCGCAGGGTCTCATTTCGCACCCGGGCTTCTCGAATCTGCAAATCAGGAGGAGCGCCGTTCAGAGCCCCGGGGTCTTGTCGCAGCCACCATAATCGCCGGCGGTGGAAGTCGGCGCTTTGACCGCGGGGGCATCGCGTCTGCTCCCAGCGGAAGGACTCCATGCAGATCGAATACTCGGAATATCAGGACCACCTCGTGCGCGGTCTCGCTCATCGCATGAATAATATCCTGACGCTTTTCCACGGCTACCTCGGTCTGCTGCTGGACAATACCAAGCTCACTGGCCCGGAGCGCGAGGGTCTGGAGCGCATCACGAAAGGGGCGCGAGTGGCGACCGAACTGATCGATCGCACCCATGCGCTGGTGCGTTCCGTCGGACCCGGCGAGCGGGAAATCGACGTGGCCATCCTACTCCGAATGTTGCGCCCCTCCTTCGACGCGCGACTCGGGCCGAAGACGAACCTCCTGCTCGAGGTTCCCGAGCATCTTCCGATCGTCACCGCCGACGCCGTGCGCATGCGGACGGCCATCGTCGAGATGGTGCGAAACGCCATCGAGGCGACCTTCGCGGGAGGGAAAGTCGCGGTCTCCTGCGAGGAGATTCCGGCACCCGCTGGAGACGGGGCAGGGGAGCCGATCCCGTGGATCTTGGTGCGGGTGGTGGACGATGGCGCGGGCGTCCCGGAACGAATTGCCGAAACGCTCTTCCATCCCTTTGTCACGACGAAGAAACAGCAAGAGTCCGCCGGCCTGGGTCTGACGCTCGCGCTGACTTTTGCGCAGCAACACGGCGGCGACATTTCCTACAAGAGCCAGCGGGGCGAGACGACTTTCGAGATGCGGATTCCCTGCCAGCGGGAGTGCAGGAGCCAGGAGCCCGCTACGCCTCCAGCGACTTCGGCGTTTTCGGGATCGTGAAGCGAAACGTCGTGCCTTTTCCGGGCTCCGACTCGATCCAGATCCGCCCGCCGTGGTGCTCGACGACTTTCTTGCAAACGGCAAGGCCGATCCCGGTGCCGGGGTATTCACTCCGCGCATGGAGTCGCCGGAAGATGGTGAAGAGTTGATCGAAAAACTTCGGATCGATGCCGATGCCATTGTCGCTCACGGCAAAGCTCCACTCGGCACCGGTGTCCAGCGCCGCCAGATGGACCTGCGGCGCTTCCTTGCCGTGAAATTTGAGCCCGTTGGCAATGAGATTTTGCAAGAGCTGCGTGAGTTGCGTGGGATCACCCAGAATCGTGGGCAGCGGATCGTGCGTCACCTTTCCACCACTGCCCGCGATGGCGACCTCGAGGCTCTTGAGGACTTGAGCGAAGATGTTTGCGAGCGCCGTCGGCTGGAGAGGTTTTGCCTGATTCCCGACGCGCGAGTAGGCGAGGAGATCCTGAATCAACGTCCGCATCCGCGTCGCGCCGTCCGCCGCGATCGCGATGAACTTGCCCGCATCAGGACCGAGCTTGTCGTGAAAGCGGTGGTGCAGCAGATCGAGATAGCTGGAGACCGTGCGCAGCGGTTCCTGCAGATCGTGCGACGCCACCGAGGCAAATTGCTCCAGCTCGGCATTCGAGCGTTTCAGCTCCTCGGTCCGGCGGAGCAGCTCTTCTTCCGAATGTTTGTGCGCCGTGATGTCGCGCGCCGCGGCGTAGATCGTGGAGAGATGCCGCACCGGCGTCGCTTGCCAGAGCAGCCATTTATACGAGCCGTCCCGGCACCGATAGCGGTTCTCAAACCAGATGGTGTCCCCTCCGGCGGAAAGCTTCTGGGCCTCGGCAATGGTTGCCGCCTGGTCGTCGGGATGCACGTAGCTGAGATACGGCACGGCCATCAGCTCCGCCTTCGAATATCCGAGCGTCTTTTCCCACGCGGTATTGATCCGCTTAAAATAGCCGTCCACGTCTGCGATGCAGAGCATCTCGAGCGAAAGCTCAAAGAAGCGATGCAGTTCATCACTGACTTCCGCGTTCGGTAGGTCGGGCGTTTTCACACAGCGCGCCAGCGTTCAGCGCACCGCGAATCATCGGCAAAGCAGGTGGAGGGTCAATCTCGCAGGATAGCGAGGTGCGGCCATTGACCCCCCGCGGCCTCCCATCTAGCCTCGCCACTCTTTTCCCAATGAGCCAAAATTACAAAGACACGCTGCTCCTGCCGAAGACCGATTTTCCGATGAAGGCGGATCTGGTGAAGCGCGAGCCGGAACGCCTCGCCCAATGGGAGGCCACCGGACTTTACCAGCAGATCCTCGACGCGCGTCGGCAGGCGCCGCTCTTTGTGCTGCACGACGGTCCTCCTTTTGCCAATGGCGATGTCCACATGGGCACGGCGCTGAATAAGATCCTCAAGGATCTGATCGTGAAGTCGCGCTCGATGCTCGGTTTCCGCGCGCCCTTTGTCCCGGGCTGGGACTGTCACGGTCTGCCGATCGAATTCAAAGTGGTGAAGGAGCAGCGCGGGCTCGCGCCGGCGGAGATCCGGCGGCGGGCGGAGGAATTTGCGCGCAAGTATATCGACATCCAGCGCACCCAATTCAAACGGCTCGGCGTGCTCGGTTCGTGGAGTGAGCCTTACCTGACGCTCGCGCCGGCGTATGAAGCGGACATCATCCGGGCCTTCGGTGCGCTGGTGGAGAAGGGGCTCGTCTATCAGTCGATGAAGCCAGTCTATTGGAGCACCGGCGCGCAGACGGCGCTGGCCGAGGCGGAGGTCGAGTACGCGCAGCGCACGGACCCGGCGATCTATGTGAAATTTCCCATCCCGGCGTCGGAGGCGGCGCGCTGCGGGCTGCCGAATGATCAGCCCATCAGCCTGGTGATCTGGACGACGACGCCATGGACCCTGCCCGCGAACGTGGGCATCGCCGTGCATCCGAAGCTGGAGTACAGCATCGTCGTGACCCCGCGGGAGCGGCTCATCGTTGCGCGTGAACTTCGCGAACGTTTCGCCGAAGCCACGCACCTGACCTTTGCCGCTGAGAGCGAGACGCGCAAAGGCGAGCAGCTCGTCGGGATCGAAGCGCAGCATCCCTTTCTCCCGCGGACTTCCCGCGTCATCGCGGCGGATTTTGTGACGGTGGAGACGGGCACCGGGCAGGTCCACATCGCGCCGGGACACGGGAAGGACGACTACCTCGCCGGGCAGCAAAATGGGCTGCCGACACTCTCGCCCGTGGATGATTACGGGAAGTTCACCGATGAGGTCGGAATGCCGCAGTGGGTCGGCAAATACGTCTTTGACGCGAACTCCGCGATCATCGCCCATCTCCGCGAAAAGGGCGCGCTGCTCGCTGAGGAAAGCTATTCGCACGACTATCCGCACTGCTGGCGTTCGAAGACCCCGATCGTCTTCCGCGCGGTCGAGCAGTTCTTCATCCGCGTGGAGGACATCCGCGCGGGTGCGCTCAAAGCCATCGATGAGACGAAATGGATCCCGCAATGGGGGCGCAATCGCATCGCCGGGACGGTGGAGTCGCGGCCCGACTGGTGCATCTCGCGACAGCGCACCTGGGGCGTGCCGCTCCCCGTCTTCTATGACGAAAAAGGGGTGCCGATCGTGCGTGCGGATCTCGCGCGGAAAGTCGCGGGGCTCGTCGAAGAACACGGGACGAATCTGTGGTTTGAAAAAGACGATGCGTGGTGGGCCGGGCAGCTCGGGCTGCCCGCGAGCACGACGCGCCGCAATGATACGCTCGATGTCTGGATCGACTCCGGCGTTTCCCATCAAGCCGTGCTCAAGCGGCACCCGGAACTCGCCGCCTGCGCTGGCGTGGCGGACGTGTATCTCGAAGCGACCGACCAGCATCGCGGCTGGTTCCAGAGTTCGCTGATGACGAGCGTCGCGCTCACTGGGCACGCGCCTTACAAGACGGTGATCACCCACGGCTTCGTCGTGGACAAAGACACCCGGCGGAAGATCTCGAAGTCCGAACAAGGCGGCTACAAGAAGCCGATGGAGGCCGACTATTTCGTGAACAAATACGGCGCGGACATCGTGCGCCTCTGGGCGGCGAGTGTGAATTTCACGGACGATGTGCCTTTCAGCGAAGAGAGCTTTGCGCGCATCGGCGAAGCGTATCGGAGCTTCCGCAATGTCCTCCGCATCCTGCTCGCGAATCGCGGTGCGATCACCGCCGCGCCCGCGGGTGTGGATGTCCTCCAGGGCGCAACGACGATCGATCGCTGGATGCTCTCGCGGCTCCAGGCAGTGATCGGGATCTGCCGGGCGGCTTACGAGGAGTACGACTTCCGCCGCGTCTTCGAGACGCTCAACCAATTCTGCATCGTCGATCTCAGCGCGCTCTACGTCGATATCACGAAGGATCGGATGTATTGCGATGCCGCGGATTCACCACGCCGTCTCGCCACGCAGGCCGTGATGGGCCGGGTCTTCGACGCCGTCACCCGGTTGCTCGCACCCATCCTCGCTTTCACTGCGGATGAAGCGTGGCAGTTCGCGGGCGGCTCCCGGAGCGTCCACGTCGAGGCTTTCCCGGAAGTGGACGCCACGCTGCGCAACGGGGAACTCGAGGAGGAGATCGAGGCGTGGCTGAAACTGCGTGCGACGGTCGCGCAAGCCGTGGAGCCAGCGCGACAGGAAAAGCTCATCGGCAATGCCCTGGAAGCGGTCGTGACGATCGAACTCGCCGCCCCGACCGAACTCGCCGCGCTCGCTTCGCGGAAAGACGAACTCGAGGAATTCATTATCCTCAGCGACCTGACGTTGACTAGCGGTCCCGAGACGCGGGCGAGCCTGGTGCGCACGGCGCAGGCGAAATGCGCACGATGCTGGCGGCATCGTCCGAGTGTCGGCGTCCATAGCGCTCATCCGGAGCTCTGCGACCGGTGCGTCTCCGTTTGCACCGACGGCGCATGAGCGTCGCCGATCCTTCCAGCAAGCCCGGCCCGGATCGCCGCTGGCACGTTCGAGGTCTCTTCCCGCTCTTTGCGGTGGCCCTCCCGCTCTATGCGCTCGATCAGGTTTCAAAGTGGTGGATCGTGAAGAACTTCGCGCCGCTCGAACAACGCGTCGTGATCGAAGACTACTTCGACCTCTGCTACTTCATGAATACCGGCGCGGCCTTCAGCATCGGCTCGGGGAACAATTGGTTCTTCATCGCGCTGTCGATTGTCGCGCTGGTGGGGCTGCTGGTATTCTGCGCGCGCGGCGCTTTTACCGATGCCTTCAGCCGCTGGGGCAGCGCGCTCCTGCTCGCGGGTATCGTCGGGAATCTCACCGACCGCATCCTGCACGGCCACGTCGTCGATTTCCTCCTCGTCGATCTCCACGTCCGCTTCGCCAATCCCTGGCCAGCCTTCAACGTCGCCGACTCCTGCATCTGCATCGCCGTGGCCCTCTTCTTCATCGCCTCCTTCCGCGAAGGGCGACGGTGAGTTCGGGTATTCGTCAGTTGCGGATTGGAAATCCGGTTACCGCGGCGCGGTGAGATCGGCTTCCAGATATGCGAGGGCCTTATCGTAGCTGCACCGCTGGAGAAAATGCGCGAGTTGCGGATCGACGGGAGTGGGTAACTCGCCTTGGAGCGTGGTGATGCGCTCGGACGCCTCCTTCAGGCGTTCCATGTGACTCGCGGCGTCGGCTTCGTAGGCCTTGCGATCCGCGATGATCTCCAGCCGTTCGCGCAAGGCAGCGGCGAGTTTCTGATGAAGGGATGACTCAGCCACGCCGTAGATCGGCCTTCGCCTTACGCCTTCGAAGCCTTGGAATGCTCAGCGGTCAACTGGCGCTCGGCCTCCAGCCAGTCACTATGTTCATCGCCCGGGAGTCCTGAGGCGCGGCGTTTTTCCGAAACGAAATAGGCCCGGAGTGCGATATCGCCTTCCGAAAACGCCGGAGCGGTTTTCTTCGCCGCAGGTTTGCGCGGTGCGGCGGCCTTCTTCACTGGAGCTGCTTTGCGAGGAGCGGCGAGTTTGACTTCTGCCGCAGGTTTCGCTGCGCGCTTTGCGGGTGCGTCAGCCTTTTTCGTGGTCGTGGTTTTTTTGCCCATAGCTTCAGGATTTGTTTTGAGACTCGCCCTGGGGGTTAGAGGCCACTGGCGTGACATCGAGAACAACGACGCGATGATACGAAAACGGGCGGCGGCGTAAACGAATATTTGTTTCGGCCGCGCCCGGACGGTCTCGTCAGGCGGCCCGCGGCGCTGGTGTCCGGACCGTGGCGCGCGCGGGCTAAAACTTTCGGATTGCTTCGCGGCGGCTTCGTCCGATCGCGGCCATTCGGCCGCAAAGCAAAAAGGCCGCTCCCGTGCGGGAGCGGCCTTCTTTTTAAACCTTAAAAGAGAGCGGGGTGCTTACTTCTTGGGGTTGCACTTTTCGCAGACTTTTCCGTCCTTGGTGGCTTCGACGCAGCACTTGTGTTCGCAGGTCTTGCCGGCGGCCTTGGCTTTTTCGCAGCAGGTCTCGGCAAACGCTGGGGTGGCGAGCGCGAACGCAAAAGCGGCCGCGGTGAGGAGTTTGGTGATGTTCATAGGACTCGCTTCTAGCACCGGTGTTTCGCCCTTGCCAAAGCGTATTTTTTGACGCCGACGGCTAGCGGTGGCCGTCAGCGACATGTTTACCGAGCATGTCGGCGCCGAAGTCGCGCGCAAAGTCCCGCCAGATCGTATGCACGTGGTTGGCGTCATTTTGGGTGTTGTCGTATTCGAGCACGAAGCTCGTCCCCTGCACCCGGTAGTAGTGGGGCTCGCGCGGTTCGAGGCCGCCGGCCCAGGCAAAGTGGATCGCGTCCAAGCCCGCCTTTTCGATCTTCGCCCAGTCTTCCACCGCGACATCCGGGCGGCAGCGGAAAAGATACTCTTTCATCAGCTTCGTCAGGAGCGCCTGCTGGACGGCGGTCAGCGCAGTGCGCGGCAGGCCTTCTGGTTTCGTCGGATCGACCCGCTTGGGATCGTTGAAAATCTCCTTGGGTGCTTCTGCGAGGATGATGGCCACTTTGCGCTGCTCGTCGGTGAGGGACTTCACCAGTTCGCGGGCGAGGTCTTCCTCCTTTCCGAGGATCCGGGTGCCTTCGCGGGGGCCGCTGCGCACTTCGCCGGGATTGGTGCCGAAGAAGGAGGGCGTCATGGCCGGCGCCGCTTCGCCGACGGGCACGGTAAAATTCAGCGCAAGATGATGACCTTCGAGGCGCCAGCCCCAGGGACCCGCCGCACCGGGTTTTCCGAAGATCGAGACGAAGTATTGCTCGGGATCGCGCACCGGTTTTCCGGGCTGCCCTTTTTCCAACTCCGCGAGGATCGCTTCGAGGCTCATGATGGACGCGGCTTTGCTGTAGCCGCGGTGGCTCAAGCCTGTGGCCAAGAGCGCGTGCGCAAGCAACCGCTGCTCGTAATTCATCTCTTTCATCGGCAGCCCTTTTCTGACGCGCGGGATGAAATGCCAGTTGGAGCGTTCCGTGTCGGCAAATTCAAACGAGACCTTCGTCTGCTGCTCCGGACGGAGAGCGGAGAGGAGATTCTTTGCCGCCTGCGCCATTTCCTCACTGGCATCGTGGGCCCGGAGGGGTGCAGCCAGAGAGAATAAAAGGAGGAAGAGTGGCGAAACGCGCAGAGCTTTCATGGAGCCGAACCTCACAGTCCGCCGGGACGGATGGCAAACCGAAAACACGCCGCGGGCGTTTCGCGGTGGATTGCGGAGGCGACGAGGGCAGCGGCTACGGATGGCTCACGCTGGCCTGAATCGCGGCGGGCGTCACCACCGGTTCACGCAGCATTTTTAAAATGGGCTGCGGAAAGATGCCGAAGACGAAGATGCCGAGAGTGAGGGCTCCGACCGTGAGGCGGGTGAGTGGTGAAAAGGTGATGGCGCGGTCGTCGTTCGGCTCCTGCCAATACATGGCGGCGACGACGCGGAGGTAGAAGTAGAAGCCGGCGGCGACGGTGACGACACCGATGCCGACGAGGACGAAATGGTGCTCCTGCACGGCGGTCGCGAAGACGAGGAACTTTCCGATGAAGCCCGCGGTGAAAGGGATGCCAGCCAGGGAGAGCATCGCGGTGAGCATTCCGAAGGCGAGGAAGGGGCTGCGTTTGGCGAGGCCGTTGAAGTGCAGGATGTCGTCCCCGCGGGAGTGATTGGCGACGACGATCATGACGAGGAAGCTGAGCAGCGTCATCAGCAGGTAGCCCGCAAGGTAGAAGGCGATGGCGACGCGGGCGGAGCCGAAGGTGGAGATCGTCTCGTTCAGGCTCGCGACGGCGATGAGCAGGTAGCCCGCATGGCCGATGCTCGAGTAGGCGAGCAGCCGTTTCAGATTCTCCTGCGGCATGGCCGCGAGATTGCCGTAAAGGAGGCTCAAACCCGCGAGGACGGCGACGGCGGCGAGCACCTTTTCGCCGATGCCGGCAAGACCGACAAAGGGTTCGAGGACGCGGAGCAGGACCACGAAACCGGCGGCTTTCGAGCCCACGGAAAGGAAGGCGGTGATCGGGGTGGGCGCACCTTGATAGACATCGGGCACCCAGAATTGAAACGGTGCCGCGGCCACTTTGAAGCCGAGCGCGATGAGCAGGAGCATGAGGCCGAAGAGCAGCGGCGTCGGGGAGATCTGCTTGGTGGCGAGGACGTGGGCGATGGCCTCCAGATTCGTCTCACCGGTCAGGCCGAAGATCCAGGTGATCCCATAGACGAGGAAGCCGGTGCTCAGGGCGCCGAGGATCAGATATTTCACGCCTGCCTCCAAGGATGCGGGATTTTTCCGCAGGTAGGCGACGAGCACGTAGAAGCTGATGGTGACGAGTTCCAGCGAGACGAAGATCAGGATAAAATCCACGGCGGAGGCCATGAACATCAACCCGGCGCAGGTGAAGAGCGGCAGGCTGTAGAATTCACCAAGCCCTGATCCGAAGCGCTCGCCGGGGACGAGACGGGCGACTACGCCTCGGTATTCCACCGCCATCACCAGCACGACGATCGTGGTCACGAGCGCGATGCGTTTGAAAAAGAGCGCCGTGGGATCGGCGACGTAAAAGCGGGCGAGGTCGCCGACATTCGCATCGGCAAAAAATGAAAAGCCGACCAGCGCCGCGAGGATGGCGATCGCGCCGTGAGCGAGACCGCGCTTGTCGTCGGTCTTGGAAAAGGACTCCACCAGCAGCATCAGGATGCCGAGGACGAGGACGGTGATTTCGAGGGAGATTGCGGGGATCATTTTACGAGCAGCGCCTCGACGCTCGGCTGGACGTAGCTGAGGAAAATTTTCGGGGCAAACCCGGCGACGAGGAGCACCGCGAGGAGCAGCGTCACGGGCCACCGAGCGGGCTTCACGACGTCGGTCCAGGTCGCGGTATCCTTGCCGGATTCACCCATGAAGATGGCGCGGTAGGCGCGCAGCATATAGACGGCGGAGATCACGACGCCCCAGAGCGCGAAGATCGTGGCGAGCTGAAAGTGCCAGGTCTGGGCGGGACCCGCGCCGGTCTTGAACGCCCCGAAAAAGACGAGCACCTCGCTGGCGAAGTTGGCAAATCCCGGAAGGCCGATCGAGGCGAAGGCCGCGCAGCCAAAGGCGGCCCCGAGCCACGGCATCGACCGGCCCACCCCGCCAAAGGAATCGAGGGCCAGCGTCGGGCGTTTTTCGCGGAGGATTCCCGCCATGGCAAAAAGCGCGGCGATCGAGAGGCCGTGGGCGAGCATGAGCAGCGCCGCGCCGCTGACCCCGAGGAGATTCATCGCGGCCACTCCGAGGAAGATGTAGCCCATGTGCATCACGCTCGAGTAGCCGAGCATCAGATCGAGATGTTTCTGCCCGATCGTGACGAGACCGACATAGATGATATTTCCGACGAGCAGGAGCAGGAGCAGCCAGGACCACTCCTTCGCGCCTTCGGGGAGCAGGGGCAGCGCGACGCGGATCAAGCCGTAGAGGCCAAACTTTTTCAGCACGCCCGCATGCAGCATCGCCGCCGGAGTCGGGGCGCTGGCGTAGGCTTGCGGCGCCCACGAGTGGAAGGGGAAGAGCGAGACGAGAATCCCAAAGCCGATGAGCAGGATCAGGTAAGGCCGGCCCTGCGCCGAGGCCGGGATCACTTTGTCCATGCCGAGCTGCTGGAGCTTCGTCAGGTCAAAAGTCCGATAGACTTCGGGGATCGAAAAGTAGAGATCCGCCAGACCGATCAGCAGAATGAAAGATCCCAGCGCCAGATAGATCGTGATCTTCCAAGCCGCCGTCTGCCGCTCGCCCGTGCCCCAGAGACCGAGCAGGAGAAAGGTGGGGATGAGCGCGAGCTCGTGGAAGGCGTAGAAGAAGAATAGATCGAGCGAAGCAAACGCGCCCGCCGCGCCCGCCGCGATGAAGAGGATGCAGGCGTAGAAAAGGCTCTCGCGCTTCTCGATCTTCGGCGTCACCCAGACTGCGGCCAGGGTCACGATGCCGGTGAGGAAGAGCATCACCAGACTCAGGCCATCCGCACCGAGGAAGAAATTCAGTCCCCACTCAGGAACGATCGGCGAGACCTGCTTAAACTGAAAGCCGCCCGCCACTTTGTCATAAGAGAGCAGCGCGAAGACCGAGAGAAGAAAGGTCGCCGCCCCGGCCCCCAGCGCCGTCTTCCGCGCCGGAGCGCCGAGCAGGATCGCCAGTGCGCAGAGCAGCGGGATGAAAATGAGGAGACTCAAAAGCATTGGCCCGGAGTGGGTATCTGATTACGCGGCAACGAAAAGATTTTTTCCTTCAATCTTTTCCCCCGCTGCCCGCCGCACTGGATGCGCCGTTCGCCAAGCCGTGGTGATCTCCAAAATCACGAGCGTCTGTCCGACTGCCCCAACCGCTTCGAGCACCGGAGGGCGATGGGCATGGCCAGGTGATCATGGATCTGCTGGGGTGAGGGCCAATGCCCTTCCTGTCATGACCCGGTATCTCCTCGTCTTTCTCGCCGCCACCGCCTCCGTCTTTGCCGCGCCGCTCGAATTGTCGCTCGCGAACATCAAGACGACCGACGCGAAGATCGCGCGCACCGACTCGGGTGCCGTGAGCGTCCAGACCGGGCGCAAGCATCAGTGGCCTGGAGTGACGGTCGTCGCGCCGGAGGGCCATTGGGATTTGTCGCCCTTCAGCTTTGTCGAGGTCGTGGTGAAGAACACCGGTGCGCAGGTCCTCAAGGTGGCGTGCCGCGTGGACAGTGAGAGGGTGAATGGCAAGGACCGTAACGTGAGCGGGAAGCTGGACATCGCACCGGGCAGCGCGGGCACGGTGCGCGTGGCGCTCTGGCGCACGAGCAAAGACACGCTCGGCGGCAAACTTTTCGGGATGCGTGGGACGCCGGTGACCATCGGCGGCCCGTCCACGGTCGATCCGGCGCGCATCACCCAAGTGCTCGTCTTTGTCGCAAAGCCGGAAGTGGATCACGCCTTCGAGATCACGAGTATCCGCGCCGACGGCACCTACACCGCGCCGACCGCCTCGACGCACGACGCGGATCCGTATTTTCCTTTCATCGATACCTTCGGCCAATACCGGCATCGCGACTGGTCGGGAAAGGTCCGCTCCTTCGACGAACTGCGCGCCCGTCGTGACGAAGAGGCGCAGGAACTCGCGGCGCAGCCCGGGCCGGCGGAGTGGGACCAATACGGCGGCTGGAAGGATGGGCCGCAGCTCCCGGCGACAGGATTTTTCCGCACGGAGAAGCACGAGGGCAAATGGTGGCTGGTCGATCCCGAGGGGCGGCTCTTTTTCTCCAATGGCATCGACGCCGCGGGCGTCGGCGTCGCGACCGTGACCGGAGAGCGCGAACACTTTTTCGCCGATTTTCCCGGCGCGCAGCCGGAGTTTGCGGAGTTCATCTCGAAAGCGGCGGTGATCAAGGGCCACTACGCGGGGCGCAAGATGAACGCGTTTTCCTTTGCCGGAGCCAACCTCGCCCGCAAATACGGCGCGGACTGGCGCCAGGTGAACGACGACCTGATCCAGCGCCGGATGCGAAGCTGGGGGCTGAACACGCTCGGCATGTGGAGCGAAGTGAAGGTGCGAGAGCTGCGCCGCACGCCCTACACCGATGCGCTCGGTTCCTGGGGCGTGCGCACGATCGCCGGCAGCGAGGGTTACTGGGGAAAATTTCCCGATCCGTTCGATCCCGGCTTCCGGAAAGCGCTGCTCAAGCAGATGGAAGCCAAGCGCGGCAAGAGCGTGGGCGATCCGTGGTGCCTCGGCTTTTTCTGCGACAACGAATTGTCGTGGGGCGACGACACCTCGCTCGCGATCGGCGCGCTGCTGTCGCCCGCCGACCAGCCCGCGAAGCGCGCCTTCCTCGACGTGCTCCGCAAAAAATACGACGCCATCGCGAAGCTCAACGCCGCGTGGGGGAGCGCGCACGCGTCGTGGGAGGCACTCGCCGCGAGCACCACTGCGCCGGATTACGAGAAGGCCCGGCCCGACCTCACCGCCTTCTACACGCGCATCGCCGAGGAGTATTTTCGCAACGCGCGCGAGACGATCAAGGAGGTCGCACCGCAGCAGCTCTACCTTGGCTGCCGCTTTGCCTGGGACAATGTGCTGGCGCAGGCTGCGGCGGCGAAGTTCTGCGACGTGGTCAGCTTCAATCTGTATTATAAAGATCTCGCGGATTTCACCTTTGAGGGCGGTGCCGACGTGCCGCTGATCGTCGGCGAGTTTCACTTCGGCGCCACGGACCGCGGAGTTTTTCACGCGGGTCTCAGAGCGGTGGAAAACCAGGACGCGCGCGCCGCCGCCTACACGAAGTATGTCCGCACCGCGCTGCGCGATCCGCAGTTCGTTGGTTGCCATTGGTTTGAATATCGCGACGAGCCGACCACGGGGCGCGCCTTGGACGAGGAAAATTTCCAGATCGGCTTCGTCGATATCGCCGACACGCCTTACCGCGAGATGGTCGAGGCCAGCCGCGCACTCGGGCGCGAGATGTATCGACTGCGATCGGGACGCTGAAGCTGGATGCCGGAAAGCCAGATCATCCCGCGCCATCAACCGCTGGCGATCGGTGGCGATCGGTGGCGATCATGCTTGGAAATGTGGAGGCTGGGTAGGCAAACGTGCGTCGCCAGCATTCCCCGCCGACGAAACTCGGGAATGATCACCGAACCCCATGCCACCAATCGCTCGCCTACTCCTCATCGCTCTCCTGGGCGCGTTTTGCACCCACAGCTTCGCCGCCAAGCCCAATTTCCTGCTCATCCTGGCCGACGATCTCGGCTGGTCGGACCTCGGATGTTACGGGGGCGAAATCCAGACGCCGCAGCTTGATGCGCTGGCCCAGGGTGGTTTGCGGCTGACGCAGTTCTATAACTCCACACGCTGCTCGCCGACCCGCGCGAGCATCCTCACGGGGCTGCATCCGCATCAGGCCGGGTTTCCGAATCTGAGCGGCACGTTGTCGAAGAGTTCCGTGACCATTCCCGAAGTGCTGAAGCCCGCGGGTTACCGCAGTTACCTGGTGGGTAAATGGCATCTCAATGCGAAGAACCCGCCGACGGAGCGCGGCTTCGACGAGTTCTATGGCATGCTCGGTGGCTTCAATTCGTGTTGGCAGGAGACGCCATTTTACACCCGCTGGCCGCAGGACCGCACCAAGCGCGAGTATCCGCAGGACGGGTTTTACTCCACCGAGGTCTTCGCGGATTACGCAGTGGATTTCATTACCGACGGGCAGAAGAGCGGGCAGCCGTGGTTTCTCTATCTCGCGTTTAATGCGCCGCACTTTCCGCTCCATGCGCCGGAGGCGGACATTGCGAAGTATGAGGCGATGTATTTCGAGAAAGGCTGGGACCGCATCCGCGAGGAGCGGCTCGCGCGAATGAAAGAACTCGGCCTCGTGCCGCGCAACCTCGCACTTCCGCCGCGGAGCAATGTGCCAGCAAACAAGTTCAACACGCAGACGGCTTGGGCCGACCAGGACAACCCGGCGTGGGATTCACTGCCGGAGGATCGCCGCCGCGATCTCGCGCGTCGCATGGCGGTATTTGCGGCCATGGTGGATCGCATGGATGCCAGCATCGGGCGGTTGGTGGCGCATTTGAAAAGGACGGGTCAGTTCGACAACACCGTGATTTTTTTCCTGAGCGACAATGGCGCATGCGCCGAGTGGGACCCCTATGGATTCGACAAGAACAGCGGGCCGCAAAACGTGCTGCATACTGGCGATGAGTTGAAGAAAGTCGGCGGGCCGGAGAGTTACATTAGCTACGGCAGTGGCTGGGCGAATGTGGGCAATACGCCGTTCCGCCTCTACAAGCACTACAACCACGAGGGCGGCGTGCGCACCCCGTGCATCGTGCATTGGCCGGCGGGGCTGAAGGCGCGCGGACTCGCGTCGGGGCCGGGTTACATCACCGACTTCATGCCGACCCTCTGCGCGCTGGCCGGTGCGACTTATCCGCAGGAGCGCGCTGGCACCGCGATTTTGCCCGAGGAAGGCGTAAGTCTCCTGCCGGTGTTTCGCGGCGAGCCAATGCCGAAGCGGGAGATTTTCATCGAACACGAAGGCAACCGCAGCGTGCGCGCCGGCGACTGGAAGCTCGTCGCCCTGCACGACCAGCCCTGGGAACTTTACCACATCGCCGCCGATCCGACCGAGATGACGAACCTCGCCGCCCACGAGTCGCCGCGCGTGAAATCCATGGCCGCCGCGTGGGAGGCGTGGGCCGAGCGTTGCGCGGTGCGGGAGAAAGGTGCGGCGAGGTAGGACGGTCAGCCACTGAGGACCTGGCCGGTCGGGAGGCGCCTGGGTCGCGCGGGCGTGGGTGATCAGCTCTTTTTCTGCTGCGCGAGGGTGAACCAATCCGGACCGCTCGGCGCGCCTGGGCGGGCGTTGCTGACGGGATTGCGATCCTGGAATTTGCGGACATCGCGATCGGTGGCGGCGTTCTTCGGGCGGGGATCGCGAGGGGTCAGATCGACCTTTGTTTTTAGCGACAGCGCGATGCGTTTCCGCGGCATGTCGATCTCCAGCACGGTGGCTTGGACGCGCTGGCCGACCTTCAGCACCTCGCTGGGATTTTTGACGAAGTCGTCGCTCATCTGGCTGATGTGAACGAGGCCGTCCTGATGCACGCCGATGTCCACGAAGGCCCCGAACGCGGTGACGTTCGTGACGATGCCGGGGAGCTTTTGACCGGGCTGGAGGTCTTCCATTTTCTCCACGCCTTCGGCGAAAGAGAAGGCCTCGAATTGCTGGCGTGGATCACGGCCGGGCTTGGAGAGTTCGGCGAGGATGTCTTTCAGCGTGGGCAGGCCGACCTCCGCGGTGGCGTATTTGTCGGGCGAAATCTTCGCGCGCTTCTGGCCGTCGCGGAGCAAGTCAGCGACGGAGCAGCCGAGGTCGGCAGCCATATTGTCCACGAGTTCGTAACGCTCGGGATGCACCGCGCTGGCGTCCAGCGGATGCGCGCCGTCGCGGATGCGGAGGAAGCCGGCCGCCTGTTCAAAGGCTTTCGGGCCGAGGCCGGTGACCTTCTGGAGTTCCTTGCGCGATTTGAAGGGGCCGTGCTCGTCGCGGTGCGCGACGATGTTGGCGGCGACGCGCGCGTTCAGGCCGGAGACGTAGGTCAGCAGATGCTTCGAGGCGGTGTTGAGTTCGACGCCGACGTTGTTCACACAGCTCACGACCACGTCGTCGAGGGTGCGCTTGAGCGCGGTCTGATCCACGTCGTGCTGATACTGGCCGACGCCGATGCTCTTCGGATCGAGCTTCACCAACTCGGCGAGCGGGTCCATGAGCCGGCGCCCGATCGAGACGGCACCGCGCACGGTGATGTCCTTGTCGGGAAACTCTTCGCGGGCCACATCGCTCGCGGAGTAAATCGACGCGCCGCTCTCGCTCACCATCACGACGGGGATCGCCGCGGGCAGCCCGAGCTTGCGGATGAAAGTCTCAGTTTCACGCGAGGCCGTGCCATTGCCGATGGCGATGGCCTCCACGTTGAACTTCGTGACCACGGCTTTCACCATCGCCTCCGCCTCGGCGAGATCGCGCGCACCTTTCTCGGGATAGATCACGTCGTTCGCGATCAGCTTCCCCTGCCGATCGAGCAGCACGATTTTGCAACCCGTGCGGAAACCCGGATCGATGCCGAGCGTGACCTTCTGTCCGAGGGGCGATGCGAGCAGGAGTTCTCGCAGATTGTCGGCAAAAACGCGGATCGCTTCCTCGTCCGCGCGCTTCTTGAAGAAGGTGCGCGCCTCGCCTTCCATGGCAAAGCCGAGCAGCCGCTTGAAGCAATCCTGCACCGCGAGGCGCACCTGTTCGGAGGCAGGCCATTTGCCCTTCACGAAAAGCCGCTCCAGCAGACTCACGGATTCAATTTCATCTGGCACGAGGCGCGAAAAGAGGAAGCCCTCGGCCTCGCCGCGCCGGATGGCGAGCACGCGGTGCGAAGGCGATTTTTCCGCCGGCTCGTGCCAGTCGAAGTAGTCTTTGAATTTCGCGCCCTCCTCCTCCTTGCCAGTGATGACCTTCGATTTGATGACGCCTTTCGTGAGGTAAAGATGCCGCAACTGCGCGCGGGCCGTGGCGTCGTCGTTCATCCGCTCCGCGAGGATGTCGCGCGCTCCCGCGAGTGCTGCCACCACGTCGGGCACGCTGTATTTTTTCGCATCGATCTCGATTTCCGGCCCGACGAAGGGCTCCGCCGCCGCCGCCGGATCAGTCGCCGCGTCCTGCGCCCAAAGGATCTCCGCGAGCGGCTCCAGGCCGAGATCGCGAGCGACGGTGGCCTTCGTTTTCTTCTTCGGGCGAAAGGGCAGATAGAGGTCTTCGAGCGCCGTCAGGTTGTCCGCGGCGTCGATTCTGGCGGCGAGCACGTCCGTCAGCAGCTTGCGCTCGGCAAGCGACTTCACGATCGCCTCGCGCCGCTTGTCGAGTTCCTCGAGTTGCTCCAGCCGATCGCGGATCGAGGTGATCTGGACCTCGTCGAGTTCGCCCGTCTTTTCCTTCCGATAGCGGGCGATGAAGGGCACCGTCGCTCCCTCCTCCAGGAGGATTGCGGTGGCCGCGACCTGCCGCGGCTGGAGCTTCAGTTCGGTGACGAGTCGGGCGAGATGTTTTTCGATCATGGGAAAAGTGCGGCGGATGATGGCGGCGCGGCCCATCGAGTCAATCGCGGCGACGGTCCGGCGCTGTTACACGATTGTCACAAGCTGTCCCTTGCCGCTCACGGGTCGGCCCTTACACTCCGCGCATCGCCACTATGAGCAGCAAATCCGGACAAAAACGCATTCTCATCGCCGAAGACGAACCAGATGTCCGCAATCTCATCGCGATCAATCTGAAGAGCGCTGGCTTCACCGTGGTGGCGACGGAAGACGGGATGGCGGCGCTGAAAGAGGCGCGCGATTCGATCCCCGCACTGGTGATCCTCGATCTCATGCTGCCCGAGCTGTCCGGGCTCGAAGTGTGCAAGGTCTTAAAAAAGGAACCGGCCACGAGCGCGATCCCGATCATCATGCTCACCGCCAAGGCGGAGGAGGTGGACCGCATCGTGGGACTCGAACTCGGGGCGGACGATTACATCACGAAGCCTTTCAGTCCGCGCGAGTTGGTGCTGCGCGTGAAATCGGTGCTGCGGCGCGCGGCGGCGGCCAGTGATCCGTCGGATGAAATTTCGCTCGGCGATATCAAGATCGACCGGGCGCGCTGCGAGGTCACGGTGAAGGGAAAGCCGATCGAGTTCACGGCCACGGAGTTCAAGCTGCTCACCCTGCTCATCGAGCGCCGCGGCCGGGTGCAGAGTCGCGATGCGCTGCTCAATGACGTGTGGGGCTACGAGAGTGCGATCGATACGCGGACCGTGGATACGCACATTCGGCGCTTGCGGGAGAAGCTCGGGAAATCGGCGGATTGCATCGAGACCGTGCGGGGTTTCGGCTATCGGATTGCGGACCCGGCGCGGTGAGGGACGCGGGGATCGAGGGAGCAGGGGAGTGAGTCCGGTTCGGACGTCCGGCATTGGATCGACGGCCCCGCAAAACCCGTCTAACCAAAGCAACCCATGAGCTTTCCTGCGTACCAATGGATCCTCCTCGGTCTCGCCGCCGCGGCCGCCGCGGTCCTTTGGTGGAGACGCCGCCGGGTGCGGCAGGAGCGCTTCGACCGTTTGGAAGCCGTGCTCCGCGATTTGGCTGAGGGTCGCACTCCGGGCAGTGTGGTGTTCTCGGGAGCCGTCGCGCACTTCGCCCGGCTGACCCCGTGGCTGGATCAGATCGGCGTGGATCTCGTGCGTCTGCGCGGGCAGGCCAGTCGCGACGAATCAAATCTTCAGACGATCCTTTCGAGCATGCAGGAGGGCGTGATGGTGGTGGACGCGCATCATGTGCTCCGGATTGTGAATCCATCGTTCCTTTCGCTCTTCAAGATCGCGAAGGATCCTCGTGGGCAAAGTGTGCTGCACGCCTTGCGCGAGGCCGGATTTGATGCGCTCGTCTCGGCCACCCTCCGCACCGGCGAGGCGCAATCTGGCGAACTCGAACTGGCCGGCAGCAAGCCGAAGCTCTTCGTCTCGATGCACAGCAATCCGATGCGGGACGAAGCGGGTGCATCCGGGGCGGTGGTGATCTTCCGGGATATCACGCGGCTGCGGCAACTCGAGGACGTGCGCCGTGAATTCGTCGCCAATGTTTCCCACGAATTGCGCACGCCGCTCTCGATTTTCCACGGCTACCTGGAAATGCTCGCCGACGCTCCGGACATGAAAGCGCCGGAGCGTTTGGAAGTGGTGGACGTCCTGCGGCGCCATTCGCGCCGGCTCAATGCGCTGCTCGAAGATCTGCTCATCCTCGCGCGCCTGGAGTCGCGGCACGAAGAACTCGTCTGTGAGTCCATCGCCGTGCCGGATTTGCTCCGCGACACGCTTCAGGATTGGGCGCCCGCGATTACCGAAAAAAAGCTCAAGGTGGAGCGCGATTGGCCTGGCGACTTTCCGCTGCTCAAGGCGAATCGCCTGCGGCTCGATCAGGTCTTCAACAACCTCCTCGACAACGCGACCAAGTATACGGACGCCGAGGGGCGGATCGCGGTGCGGGCGCGGGCGGAAAACGGGTGGGTGGAATTCCGGGTGGAAGACAGTGGCCGCGGCATTCCGCCGACCGATGTGCCGCACATTTTCGAGCGCTTTTACCGGGCCGACAAAGCGCGCAGCCGCGAGCAGGGTGGCACCGGACTCGGGCTTTCGATCGTCAAACACATCGTGCAATCCCACGGCGGCACGGTGACGGCGGAGAGCACCTATGGCAAAGGCACGGCGATCGTGGTCCGCCTGCCTCTTGCCGGGCCGGTCGAGCGTTGAGTTCAGCGGAGCCGGGTGCGGAGCCAGACGGCGCCGTGCATGCCGCAGAAGATGGCCACGAGGAGCAGTCCGAGCCGGAGTTCATGGAGCGGGGCGGACCAGTCAAAGCGTTCCCGGCTTCCCTCCTGCCAAGGCTGGATGCGCGGCACGATCCGAGGCACATTTTCCCGGTAGCGCTGATACTCCTGCGCGAACTGCCGGGTGAGCATCTCTTCCTCCGCCGGAACGATGGAGACATAGAGGAAAATAAAAACGCCGACGTAGGGCACGAGCATCCAGGGATCGCCGAGGAGTCCCACCATGCCCAGCCCGAGCACGATGCTCGCGAGATAGATGGGATTCCGGACGTGGGCGTAAGGGCCTCCGGTGACGAGATGCGGCGCCTCGATCGTCGCGCGCCGCGTGTGGCTCCCGGCCCACCCGGCTGCCCAGGCGCGTCCGGCGAGGCCGAGTAAAACCAGCAGGAAGGAGGCGACGGTGCCAGTGAACTGATGCGGGACGAAGAGCGGTCGCGGGCGGATAAAGAGCATGCCGAGCGCGACGACCGCGAGGCCGACGTGCATCCGCCGGTGGAAGATGCGCTGGCCGAGTGCGGCACAACGGGCTCGAAACGAGCCGTCAGGCGGAGGTGGGCCTCCGTTGGCTTCGTTGGAGAGGGGTTTGGCCGGTGGCATCAGCGCAATGTCCCAAAGGCGCGCTGTGGCGACAACGTCTGAAGTAAATCGAGGGTCGGTTGGAACGATATTTGCAGTAAAAGCCATAATATGAATGCGCATTCCGAAACGCAGATGACCAGGCGCGTCCCGCGATGCAGTGCCGCGTTCACCATTCTTGAGGCTGCGATTGCCTCCGCCTTGCTCGTGATCCTCGTCTCGACCGTGGCCGTGGCCATGATCCAGATCAATCGTTGGGCGGCGTCTGCTCGCCTCCAGACGATCGCGCTGGCCGTCGCGCAGCAGAAGGTGGATGAGGTGCTCGCCGTCCCGTGGCTGATCCGCAATCCGCGCCCCACCGTGCTCGCGGCCAGCACCGTGACCGAGAGTAACCTGACGCTGAACAACGACACCTTTAACTCCCAGACCGCCCTGAGTAGCCTGTTCACGGACCTCGATACTCCCGTCACCGCCACCCGCGTCACGGAGATCACCGATCTGCCGCCGCGCGGGGTCCGGGCTTCAGTGACGGTCAGCTTCACCTATCGGCAGCATACCTATCGGTCCCAACTGACCACGCTCCGCGTCACCGATGACATCTAGGCGCTCAGCATCGAACTCGGGCGGGATTGCAGGCTTCACGCTTGTGGAAATGCTGATGGCCATCAGCATCTTCACCGTGGTCACGGCAGGATTGATTTCATTCAGTTCCTTCACAACGCGGACGGTCGCACGCAATCTCGCAACCAACCGGACGCACGAGACAGTCCGCATCTCGAACCTGCAGTTCTTGCGCTATTTCCACGAATCCGCCTCCGCATTCCGCTTGCTGGATTTTAATGGCACCACCTACACGGATGCCACCCCCGCTGGGACATCGGATCGAGATGCCACGACGGGAAGTTACGCGAGCACGCGCTCAAATGGCGTGCGTTTCCGGCGTCTCGCAGGCGGGCCTTACGCCTTCACGGCCAACACGACTTCGGGAAGCACGAACCTCTCCTTCAATTTCGCGGTGAATGGTCAGGTGCCCTACGTGCCGAGTGTCGGCGATAAGCTGGTCATCCCGCTGATTTCCCGGGAGTTCGATATCTCCGCCGTTCCGACGGCCCCGACCACGGGGAGTCCTACCGGAACGGTGACAATTTCCGAGGCCGGCGGTCTGGGCTTCACGATCAATGCCACAACCGCGGGGAACACGACCACGGCCTACTTTTACCGGTCAACCGCCTTCACGGTTTGGGGTAACACCCTGCGCTATCACAACGATTTCACTGGAGTGCGGAAGGCCAACTTCACGGTCGTAAGGACGAACGTAACCTCACCGAAGCCCTTCTCGCTCCTCTACACGAGCCCGACTGGGACCACCGATGGACTTTCCGTGCGCATCTCGCTCGAAGCACACGATGGCGACTATTCCGCCCGGCGCTTCAGCAATGGAACCGCAACCCTCCAGGCCGTCATCCCGACCCGTTTTCTGCCCACGCCGATCACCTCGACTAACTCCAACTAAATCAAATGAAGACTCGATCCGATTCCGGGATGGCGCTCGTGGGCGTCATTTTCACGATGGCCATCGTCGCCGCGCTCGTCGCGACGGTTTTTGCGGTCACTAATACTCAGGTTCACGTGGCCCGGCGCACCTTGAATCGAGCAACCGCAGTCGCCTACGGCGATGCCGTCATTGAGAGCCTCTACGATCAATGGCGATCTGCCATGATCTCGGTCACGGACACGACCGATCGGAAAGAAGGCCTTTCCAGCGCCGCCCTCGCCACCGTTTTGACCGCGCCATCCAGCACGACATTGCCGCCGCCCACGGGGATCAGCCTCGGGAGCTGGAGCGTGGTCGCCTGCACCCCTTTCCTCGCGCCCACCACGCTGGCAAGTGGGCGCCCGGTGCCGGAGAACGGCACCAACTCGAGCCTCCGGATCCGGTTCTACTACCTCGCCTCGGCCACGGTGAACTACCCGACGCCGGGCGGACCCTCCTCCCTCACGATTCAGCGGGCCTTCGTTCGGGGTGGGCGCAATCTCTTCGATAACTTCTTTTTTGGAACGCAGGCGAAGACTGAGTTTCATCCCGGCCCGGACATGTATGTCTCCGGCACCGTCTACATCGGCGGCGACCTCTTTACGGCCCACGACTCGCTTCACTTCATGAAAGACGTCACCGTCACCGGTGCGCACTCGTTGAACTACCGAACCGAAGACTCCCGCTACGGGACGGCACCGACGATCACCAATGGTGGCACTGGGAATAACTGGGACATCAACAATCCACCCCATGTCGGGCAACAGCAGAAGCTTCTCGATACGCCGGTCGCAAGTCTCGATCCAAACTTCCTCGATGATCTCCTCAGCAACGACGCCGACTCTGACACGCCAAGCAATTTGAACAACGACGGCTACCACGAGCTGATCGAGCAAAAGAACGGCACGGGTGCAGACCCCCTGCAACTGGACTCTGCGACTTCGGAGCGACTGGCGGGAAACAGTGACTACCGCATCCTTGTTGATGCGGGCAATAATGTCACTGTCTTTAAGGGGTCTGCGACAACCGCGCTCTCCACCGCCAGCGCGGACTACATTGCCATTACCGCCGCACTGACCCTGAACACGGCCCTGCGTGACGTCCGGGATGGCGATAACGTGCGGGTCGTAACGATGGATGTAGCGGCAATCAAGGCTGCACATACCAGCGGCACCATCACCGATAACTTCGGGGGGGCTGATGGCCTGATGCTTTACGTCCAGGACACCAGCGCAGGAACGAATGTGAATACGAAAGTGGTGAATTCAGTGACGGCGGCGGTTACGAATGTGTCGAGTTCGCGTTCGCGCGGTGTAAAGCTCGTCAACGGAGCGCAATTGCCGAGCGTCGGCTTCAGTGTGGTCTCTCCCAATGCGGTGTACATCAAAGGTGACTACAACACCGGCACCAATGGCGGAACTCAGCCCCCATCCAATACCGCGACTACTTACACTCCGCCGACCACCAACCCGAGCCCTGTAGTAAGCGGCTACACCCGAGTTCCCGCCGCCGTGGTCGGCGATGCGGTGAACATCCTTTCGAACGCTTGGAACGATGCCAATTCGCTCTCCGGGGTGAGCGCCAGAGTGGCGTCGAACACCACGGTGAACACGGCCATCGTCGCCGGTAACGTCCCGACGACCTCCAGTTCGTACAGTGGGGGGATTGAAAACTTCACGAGGTTTCATGAAAACTGGAGCTCGCGTTACTTCACGATCTACGGCGCGCTGGCCCTGCTCTACAACAGCGACCAGGCGACGCGCCCTTGGTCGAGTGCGAGCTATGGTGCGCCGAGCCGGCGGTGGTATTACGACAGCATGCTTCAGGAATCCAACCCGCCAGGGTTCAGTGCGGCGCGCGTCTATGAGCGCGGGCGCTGGCTCCAGCGTTAGACCTTTATGAAAACCCATATCCTCTGCGCCGGCCTGGTCCTGGCCACTCAAGGCCTGCTCTCTGCACTCGATCTGACGCCCATCCAGAGCTTCCGGGAACTGGAAGGAATCAAGATCCCGATGGTTCGGTTTAGCGATGGTTCCCGCAGCGTGACTTTTCAACCGCCGTCGCAATGGCGCGTCAGTGGTGGTGGTGATCGCGTCCAGATTCTTCCCTCGGAGTTTCAGCGCGCCTTGTTTCAGCTTCACGTCTGCGAGCGGCCGGAGGTTTCGGCGGGGCAGGAAGAGGATCTCGGCAAGTGGACCCTGAGTCTTCTTCCAGACGGTGCCGAGGAAGTGGTGCCGAAAGGTGAGGCCGTGGGGCAGTTCACGCTCGGCGCAGTCCCGAGTAATGAGCGGACTTACTCATGCAATCTCGGCGGCCGTCCGAGTACGGTGTCAGTGGCGTGGGTGGATCTTGGGGAGAAAGAGCGTCTGGCGGTGCTGGTGATCGCCAGCGACAAGGATTTCAAGGCAGTCCATGAAGAGGCGATCCGCAGCCTCTTCAGTTGGAGTTGGAGCGACTGAGCGTTCTCCGATTCCCGACAAATCTATGGTGCTGGCAGGGCCGCGGGCGGGATGGGGCTCGGGGTGCCGGAGAAATTGCGCATGAGTTCAATGTGGCCGCTGAAGTCTTCGACGAGGGCAGAGTTACTCTCCACCCAGTCGCCACTGTTGAGATATTCCACTCCGTCGATCATGCGTATGCACGGTGAGTGGATGTGGCCGCAGACGACGCCATCCACTTGATCGGTGCGGGAGTAACGGACGATCGTCTCTTCAAACTTCCCGATAAAATTCACCGCGACTTTGACCCGCTGTTTGGCGTAGGCGCTCAAGGACCAATAGCCGAGACCGAAAACGCGGCGCGCCCAATTCAGGGGATGATTGAGGCGGAGCAACAGGTTGTAGCCAAAGTCGCCGAGATGGGCGAGCCAGCGGATGTTTTGCACGACGGCATCAAGCTCATGGCCGTGGATGACGAGCAGGCGCCGACCATCTGCCGTTTCGTGGATGGCGCGAGGTTCGATGGTCACAGCCCCAAAATCGCCAATGAATCCGGCGACGAACTCGTCGTGGTTGCCCGGGATGTAGATGATGCGGGTGCCTTTTCTGCCCGCGCGGAGGAGTTTCTGGATGACGTCGTTGTGGGCCTGCGGCCAGTAGATGTTGCGGCGGAGTTGCCATACATCGATGAGATCGCCGACGACATAGAGAGTCTCAAATTCGTTCAGGCGGAGGAATTCGAGCAGTGCTTCCGCTTTGCTCCCGCGGGTGCCGAGGTGGACATCCGAAATCCAACCGGTGCGATGGCATTTTGGCGACATGATGATCTAAAGGGCGGATGGGTGGGCATTTGTCAAAGAATCCCCGGCCCGAGGTTTCAGATTTTACATGTCTGTCACAATGAAGCCACCCGATCCGCGCATTAAACGTGCTCTATGGGGCGCCATGCAATCGACAGCCTGTAAGGTTCCCCCACAAAGCGAGACCCGCCCGCGTTGCGCACGGAGTCGGCGCAGAGTCGTGTCGGAGGTGCTGCGCGCGGCCTATCGGCAGCACGTTCGCGACCGCTTCACGCGCATCGCGGTGAAGCAGGCGCTCGGCTAGGCGCACGGGTCACAAACCGGAGCGACTCGCTCCGCTTCCGCTGCGCGGAGGGCAAATGTTCACAAAAACCGAGTTGACGACCAGAGGCACAGTCGTAAGCGTTTTTTCACTCCCGTTCCTGTGAAAAAAGAAGCCGCCAGTAAATCGACCGCCGATCTCCAGTATCAGCCTGTTGCTCAAGAGCTGGGCTTTCTGCGCAAGACGATGCGCGAACTCGTGGGCGCGTACTCCGATCAATTGGAAGGCGAGATCGCGGCCCTGGCTTCTGGGGTGAAAGCGGATGCGGAGGGGAAGAAAGTGGTCCCTTCGTCGAGGGCGCACGATTTGCGCGACATGCTCTCCTTGCTCCGCAGTCTCGAGGTGAAGCCGGCCAAAGGTCGGCGGCGCGACCTCAAGAAAGTCGAGGTCCTGGTGGAAGACCTACAGCGCATCGTAGAGCGTTGGGCCTAGCGGCAGCGGTTCCTTTCCTCAATCAACCGCGACGTAGAAAGGCGGCACGCGTTTGAACATGCTCTGTACATAGGGTGCGTCCGTCTCGTCGAGCAGGCCAAGTTCGACGAGGTCGATGTTTTTGGGCGCGGTGCCGGCGACCAGCCGCAGATCGTGGAAAATGGCGTCGTCGCGCGGATCCATGAGGACGAGCACCTGATAGTGTCGTCCCCCGGTCGGCAGTTTCTCGCCGCCCGGCACCCCGAAAATCCAGGCGGCGCGAAATTCACGGTGGCGCCGGAAAAGTTCGAAGAGGCGCTGCACGAGGGCGGTCGGGAAATCCGCGGGATCAATGTGTTTGAGCGTGCCGGTGCGCGACTCGTCGTTGGCCAGGGGGTGCGGTTTCAGCGCGGTGCCGTTCCCCAGATCGCGCAGCAGTTCCGGGGAAAGGGTGATCTCGCCAGTGGCGCAACTCTTATTCAATACTGCGCGCAATCCGGCTCCGCCCAGGATCGTCAGGACCTGCTCCGCCTCCATGGCTCCCGCGGAATAGGTGCGCGGAGGGACCTTGCCTTTCTCCAAACCTTCCTCGACGCGATCCTCAGACGAAAACAGCGGGACGACCGGGCCATGCGCATCCTGCAATTGCACGAAAGGAAGCGGCATTCCCACTCTGAGTTCCATCATCTCGCCCTCGATCTCGGGATGATACCGGACCAGGAACCAAAGCTCGCCCTCGATCAGTTGTCGGAAGAGATCCGGCATCGCTGCCTGGCTGCGGATCGCTGCCATGATGGCGCGGTCAAGATCGTTCGTTGGAGAAAAGGCCATGGGTCGAGATGGGCTCGGGGCGATCTTTCTACGACCGGATTTCAGAGGCAACACTGCTCTTCGACGGATCATGGTCACCATCGGCGGCGGTCGGGGGTCTTGAGAGTATGACTTTGCCGTCCTTCAAAAACCCTCTTGCCAACCCCGGTGCTCTCTTTCAGCTTGCACGCCCTCGAAAGGAAAAGCCCCTGCGCGTGCTCCGGGGCCCGATCTTCGTAAAACTGTTGTAATTACTTCATGGCCAAGACTCTCGTTATCGCGGAAAAGCCCAGTGTCGCCGCTGATTTGGCCAAAGTGCTGGGGCGTTGTAAGAAGGAGACCGACTACTACGAGAGCGATCAGTATGTGATCTCGTCGGCGGTCGGCCATCTGCTCGAACTCGCCCCGCCGGAGGGCTTTGAGCCCGCCCGGGGGAAGTGGAATATCGAGAATCTGCCGTCGCTGCCGCCCGAGTTTGCGCTCGTGCCGATCGAGAAAAATGTGAATCGGCTAAACGTCCTGAAGCGACTGCTGAAGCGGAAGGATGTGGATGAAGTCATCGATGCGTGCGACGCCGGGCGTGAGGGGGAACTCATTTTCCGCAATGTGATGCGACATACGGGCTGCAAGAAGCCGAGCAAGCGGCTGTGGCTCCAGTCGATGACCCCGGACGCCATCCGGACGGCTTTCAGTAATCTGCGGAGCGATGAGGAAATGCGGCCGCTGTCGGACGCGGCGACTTCCCGGAGCGAGTCGGACTGGCTGGTCGGGATCAATTCCACGCGCGCCCTCACGGCCTTTAATACGAAGGCGATGGGCGGCTTTCAGAAGACCACCGCTGGGCGGGTGCAGACGCCGACGCTGGCGATCCTCGTGGAGCGGGAGGAGCGCATCCGGGCGTTTAAGGCGAAGACGTATTTTGAGGTCTATGGCGACTTTGGTGTAGATGCGGGGAGTTATCGCGGGCGCTGGTTTGACGATAAATTTACGAAGAAGACGGGAGAAGAGGAAGGTAAGGCGGAGCGCATCTGGGAGAAGGCCAAGGCAGAAACGATCAAGGCAAAGTGCGATGGAAAGCCGGGCACGATCACGGAGGAAAAGAAGCCGACCTCGCAGATCAGTCCGCAGCTCTACGACCTCACGACTTTGCAGCGGGAGGCAAATCAGCGGTTCGGTTTCCCGGCCCGGATGACGCTCCAGATCGCCCAGGCGCTCTACGAGAAGCACAAGGTGCTGACCTATCCGCGGACGGACTCGCGTTATCTGCCGGAGGATCACGTGGCGACGGCGAAGGAGGTGATGACGAGCTTCGACGATGTCTCACTTTCGACCCACGCGACGAAGGCGCTCCAGCAGGGCTGGGTGAAGCCGAACAAGCGCATCTTCAATAATGCGAAGGTGAGTGATCACTTTGCCATCGTGCCGACAGGCACCTCGGCGAAGAGTCTGGACGAGAAGGAGCACAAAATTTTCGACATGGTCGCGCGCCGCTTTATCGCGGTGTTTTTCCCGGCGGCACAGTTTGAGGTGACGACGCGGATCACGACAGTGGAGGCGGAGAAATTTAAGACTGATGGGAAGGTGATCGTCGATCCGGGCTGGCTCGCGGTCTATGGCCGGCAGGCGGAAGGCGATGGGGAGAATGACCGGGCCATCGTGCCGATCCGGGCGGGCGAGACGGCGCGCACCGAAGGGATCGAGATCAGGGAATGCGAGACGAAGCCGCCGGCGCGTTTTTCCGAAGCGACGCTGCTCTCCGCGATGGAAGGCGCGGGCAAACTCGTCGATGACGAGGAACTGCGCGAAGCGATGGCCGAGCGCGGGCTCGGCACACCCGCGACGCGGGCGCAGACCATTGAGGGGTTGATTTACGAGGGCTATCTCTTGCGGCAGGGTCGGGAGCTTTTTGTGACGGCGAAGGGGATGTCGCTCATCACGCTGCTGCGCAATGTGCAGGCAGAAGCGCTGACCAAGCCGGAACTCACTGGCGAATGGGAGCACAAGCTCCGGCGGATGGAGCGCGGCGAGCTTTCGCGCGATGTCTTCATGGGCGAGATCCGCAAGCTCACGACGGAGATCGTGGAGAAAGTGCGCAAGGGCATCGGTCAGGAAGTGCATGGGACCTTTGAGGCGCTGGCGGTGAAGTGTCCGCGCTGCGCCGAGGGGCCGTTCAAGGAAACCTTCCGCGCATTTGAGTGTCCGGGCTGCAAGCTCATCGTCTGGAAGACCATGGCGGGGCGGGAATTTGAGCGCGAGGAAGTGCTGAAGCTCCTGACGGAGAAGCGCGTCGGGCCGCTGGAGAATTTTCGGAGCAAACTCGGGCGCACCTTTTCCGCGACGGTCATTTTCGACGAGCAGGAGTGGAAGCAGAAGTTCGACTTCGACAAAGGCGACGGTTCGGACAAACCGAACGGCGGGCTGGACATCACCCAAGCAAAGGCGCTCGGCGAATCGCCGGCGGGCGCAGTGTACGAAACGGACGCTGCCTACTTCTGCGTGCCGGCTGATCCGAAGGGGAAGACCGTCCGCATGGGCAAGCTGATCCTGCAAAAACACATCCCGCCAGAGCAGGCGTTGAAACTTTTCCGCGAAGGTAAGACGGACTTGCTTCCCCGCTTCATCTCGAAGAAGGGCAAGCCATTTGCCGCGCATCTGAAGCTCGAAGGAGACAAGGTCGGCTTTGAGTTTGCGCCGCGGGCGCCGAAGAAGCCCGCGAAGTCGAAGAAGCCTCCTGAGGCCCCGGCTGAGGAAGCGGCCTAACTCCTGGGAGCGCCGCCGTCCCGTGCGGCATCCTGATTTTCCGCGCGAAGCGTCTCGCTTGCTAGAAGACCGAAATGAATTCGGCGCTGCGCGCCGCACACGGATTGCCGCACGGGACGGAGGCGCTCCCGGCTAGGCCTTCACCCGTTCGATGTGCGCGCCGAGGCCGTTGAGTTTTTCGTCAATGGACTCGTAACCGCGGTCGATGTGATAGACGCGGTTCACTTCGGTGACGCCTTCCGCTTGCAAGCCGGCGAGCACCAAGGCCGCAGACGCGCGAAGGTCGCTGGCCATCACGGGCGCGCCGCTCATGCGCTCGACGCCTTTGATGATCGCAGTCGGGCCGTTCAGCGAAATATCGGCGCCCATGCGCTTGAGTTCCGAGACGTGCATGTAGCGCTGCGGGAAGATCGTCTCCGTGATGACGCTGATGCCGCCGGTCTTTGAAAGGAGCGCACACATTTGCGCCTGCATGTCGGTGGGGAAGCCGGGATAGGGCTCGGTCGTAAGTTCGAGCGATTTGGTGGCGCCATTGCCGCTGATCGTCACGCTGTCACCGTCGATGGAAATGACATAACCCGACCGCCTCAGCGCATCGATGACCGAGGTCAGGTGGCTCGCGTCCACGCGGCGCAGCTTCACGTCCTGCCCGGCGATCGCGCCGGCGGCGAGGAAAGTGCCGGCTTCGATGCGATCGGGGATGACTTCGTGCTCGGCCCCGTGCAACTCCTTGACGCCTTCGATGAGGATGCGTCGCGTGCCCGCGCCTTCGATCTTGGCCCCCATCTTGTTCAGGAAATTAGCAAGGTCCACGACCTCCGGTTCGGCGGCCGCGCTCTCGATCACCGTCAAGCCATCCGCGAGCACTGCGGCCATCATCACGTTATCCGTGCCGAGGACGGTGGGCCCTTGTTTTCCGCGCAGATTGATCACGCCGCCTTTGAGTTCACCGGCGAAGACTTTCACATTCCCGGCGTCGATCCGGTGCGCGGCGCCGAGCGCCTCGAAGCCTTTCAAATGCAAATCGATTGGACGATCGCCGATGATGCAGCCACCCGGAAGCGAGACCGTCGCTTCTTTTTCCCGGCCGAGCAGCGGACCGAGCACGCAGACGGACGCCCGCATTTTCCGGACGATTTCGTAAGGCGCTTCTGTGATGATTTTCTCCGCCTGCACGGTGACGGTGCCGCTGGCCCGCTCCACCTGCGCGCCGAGATGCGAGAGGATCTGCAGCATATAGTGGATGTCGCTGAGGTCCGGCACGTGATGGACGACGCATTGCTCTTTGGTGAGCAGCGTGGCGGCGAGGATCGGCAGCGCGGAGTTTTTTGAGCCGCTGATGCGGACGCTGCCGCTGAGTTTTTTGCCGCCGTGAACGAGAATCTTATCCATAGGTTGCGAAGAGGAATCGGTGGCGACCTTGGTAGTCGCTCACAGTGCGGATGTCTTGGAAATTGTGGGCCGCGAGTTCGGCGGTGAGCGGCGCGGATTGATCGTGGCCGATTTCCAGAGCGAGCCGGCCGCGCAAATGTTTCGGGGCTTCGGCGATGAGTCGGCGGAGAAGTTCGAGGCCGTCAGTGCCGCCGTCGAGTGCGCTGAGCGGATCGTGCTGAACTTCACGGGCGAGCGTCGGGATGATCGCGGAGTCGATGTAGGGCAGATTTGCGACGATGAGATCGTACTCCCCCTCGACTCCCGCGAGAAGGTCGCTACGGAAAAAGCGCACGCGATTGGCGAAACCGAGGCGTTCCGCATTTTCCGCAGCCAGGGCTAGCGCGTCTTCCGAGAGATCGACTGCTTCCACCTGCGTCTCTGGCCACGGCGCGGCGAGGGTGAGCGCGATGACGCCGCTCCCTGTGCCGACGTCGAGGAGGCGGCGCGGATGGCTATCGGCGAGGACGAGTTCGCAAAGCTGCTCCGTCTCGGGCCGGGGGATGAGAGCGCGTCGATCGCAGGCAAAGGTGCGTCCGCAAAACTCCACGGTCCCGAGCAAATGCTGCAAAGGCTCACCCGCCGCGCGCCTTTTCACCAAGCCGCGCAAAGGCTCCAGCGCAGTCTCCTCGAGCGCGCGATCGAATTGCAGGTAAAGCTCCATCCGCTTCTGACCGAGTACGTGGGCGAGCAGGTGCTCGATATTCAGCCGGGCATTTTCGACCCCGCTTTTTTGAAAGTAAGCGGTGGTGGCCTGGATGACCTCGAGGACGGTTTTCATGGAGCGCGCTGTTTTAGCGGCGAGTGCCAGTGGGAGCAAACGATACGGACGGAGGTGGGCCGAAAAGCGAGATATGGAAATTATAGATCAGGCACGCCTCTTGCATCAAGAAGGGTGCATGAGCGCCTTTCCACAAAGCGCCTTGCAGTCCGGCCGATCTCCCATCGACCCGCCTGCAAAGCCGCCGCGCGAAATTTTACCCGACCACAGCGGGCGCCGGGGCGCGGTGGTGCGCACGGATGCGGAGGCCGAGTATGCCGCGGTCTTCGGCGCTTTCGGTATCGTGCAGCAAGCGAAGGAAGGCTTCATCGCCGCGCGCTTCAGCCCGAATCAGCCGTTGCGGATGAAGCGCCTGAGCAATGCCCGGCGGGAACTGCCGATGCCTTACGCGGAGGTGGCGTGCGTTTTCTACTCCGCCACTCATTTCGAGAATTCGCTCGCGGCCTGAGTGGGTCGCCGATGTTTGGATTGCGGCGCACTTTCACGCCGCAATCTGCCGCCACCGCCGCTCGCGAGATTAGCTCTGGAGCACGGACTTTGGCTGGCGCGGCAGCGCGAGGACTTCCGTGACCTTCCGGCACATGGCGTCGATCGGGTAGGGCTTCGCCAGCATGCCGGTGAAGCCGAAGTCCTGGTAGCGGCTGATCACGGGATCATTGGCATAGCCGCTCGAGACGATCGCGCGCACTTCCGGGTCGATTTCGCAGAGGCGCTTGATGGTCTCCTGGCCACCCATGCCGCCCGGGATGGTGAGATCCGAGATGACGAGGTCGAAGGTCTTCCCTTCTTTCATCGCGGCGTCGTAAGCGGCAACGGTGTCCTTGCCATCGCGGGTGATCGTCACCTGGTGTCCAAGATCCTCGAGCGCGTATTGGATGACCATGCAGATCGCCTCCTCGTCATCGAGGATGAGCACGCGAGCTGGCGTCTCCGCGACTGGCGGTGGCGGGAGTGGAGCGCTGGGCAGTTCCCTTTCCGACGCCGGCAGGTAGGTCGTGAATGCGGAGCCCATGCCGGGTTCGGACTCGAGCACGATCGAGCTGCCGTGATTGCGGATGATGCGGTGCGCCGTGGCGAGGCCGAGTCCAGCGCCCTTCGGTTTTGTGGTGAAATAGGGATCGAAAATTTTCTGCTGGTACTCCTCCGGAATGCCGATGCCTTCATCGCGGATGGAGACGCGCACCCAGCGTCCGGCGCGCAGCATGAGGTCCGGTTCGTCGTCCCCCAGTTCGAGATTTTCGGCCACGACGCGGATCGTGCCTCCGGCGGGCATAGCCTGATCGGCATTGAGGACGAGGTGATGGATGACCTGGCTCAACTGTCCAGGATCGGCATCCACTGGCCAGAGATTGTCGGGAAAGGTGGATTCGCACCAGGCCTTGGATCCCTGAAGCGTGCAGGCCACGGTGTCGCGGATGAGCTGGGCGATCGAAATGGTCTGGAGCACCGGTGCGCCGCCTTTGGCAAAGGGCAGGAGTTGTTGCGCGAGTTCCTGGGCCCGCGCCGTGGCTTTCCCTGCTTCCTCCAGTTGCAGCCGGCTGCGTTCGCTGAGGCCTGGCGACTTGAGGACGAGCGAGACATTCCCCACAATCATGGTGAGGATGTTATTAAAATCGTGCGCGATCCCGCCGGCGAGGAGGCCGAGCGACTCGAGCTTCTCGGCTTTTTGCTGCTCCTCGGCGGCCCGCATTTTTTCGGTGACGTCGCGGAAGACGATCACGACGCCCTCTTTCCGGTTCGACTTGTTGCGGATGGGGGAAGTCGAGCACTCCACGAGGCGTTCGTCCCCGGCGCTCGAGACGAGGATCGCCGGGTAGTTGATGTCTTCCGAAGTGCCGGTCTCGACGATCCGCGCGAGCGCGTGCTGGCAGCGTTTGCGCGTCCTTTCATGGAGCAGGTGGAAGATCTCGTAGAGCGGCTTCCCGATGGCGCGGGTTTGTGACAGACCGATGAGCTGTTCGGCCACGGCATTCAGCATGAGCACGTTGCCCTCGTTGTTCGTCGTGATGAATCCTTCACCAATCGAGCGCAGGGTCACCGCGAGTCGTTCCTTCTCCGCGGCGAGATCTTCCTCAATGCGCTTGCGCACAATCTCCGCACCGGCCCGCGCGCCGATGATTTGGAGCGCCGATTCGATGACCTGCGTTTCCCCGAGCGGCTTGCGATCAATGACGCCGATGAGGCCGATCGTGCGCTGATTTTGATCCACAAGCGGCATGCCGACGAAGCTTTCGGCACCGAGGGTCTCGAGGATGGCATCCTCCGGAAACTTTGCGCGGACGCTGCTGGGGTAAATGCGGAAGCCTTTGTTGAGGGATTCGCCGCACGCGGTGTTGGCGAGATTCTCCTGCGAGGTCCGCTGGATCACGCCCTTGGTGGCCAGGGTGAGATTGGTGGTCGCCTCCTCGCCCCGCCCAGTCATCTCGACGAGGAAGGCGAACTCTTGATCGAGTGCTTTCGAGAGCTCTTTGAGCAGCGAGCGCACGAACTCTTCGCCCGTCGCGGAGGACACGCCGAGGCCGATGTGTTTCAGCGTGTCTTCCGAACGGCTGCGCTCGGTGACGTCGCGGATGATCGCGACGAATTGCTTGCGCGTGCCGACGAGCATTTCGCTCAGGGAAATCTCGATCGGGAAGGGGTAGTAACCTTGCCGCTGCCCGATCGCCATCATCGCGCCGCGGCTCAGGCCATTCATGTCGTGGAGGAGATGCCGCTGCGGGATCAGCGTCGAAATGTTTTGTCCGACCATGGCCTTCTCCTCTTGGACGAAGATTTTCTCCGCAGCCGGATTCATCGAGAGGATCAGGCCGTGATCGTCCAGGGTGACGACCCCGTCGAGCGTGGTGAAAATGATGGCCCGCGTCTGCGCGTGGACCGCGTCGGATTTTTCGCGGTATTCGCGGAAGGATTTCCGACCCGTGACGGTGGCGGCAATGATGAAACCAATCGCCAGGACGGCGACGAGGGTGGCTCCGAGGGTCTGGATGGTTCGGGCGAGTTTCGTCGTCTGGCGGGCGGCTTCACTCGCGCCTTCATACTCTGCGAGAAGTTGTCCCGTGGAGGCGCGCAGACCGTCGAGGATCGGTTTGCCGGTATTTCGGGCAACGAGACTGGTCACTTCCTGGCTCCGTTTGCGGGCCTCAATCTCCGGGAGCGCTGCGGTGCTCAACCAGCGCTCCACCTCGCGCTCAAATCCGCGCACGGTGTCGTGGTGACCGTTCTTTTCGCGGAGCTGTGGGAGGAGTCGCAGGGTCGTCGCTTTGAGCGCCGCGGCAGCGTTGTGGAATGCTTCGAGTTGACCGCTTTGCCCGCCGAGAAGGTAGGCGTGCTGCGCTGCCTCCACCTTCGCCAGTGCGACCTCGAACTCCGCAAGATTGCGCATTGAGACGAGGGTGTCATTGCGGCGGCTTTCACTGGTCCGTTCGAGTTTGGCCACGAAAAGAGCGATCGCCGCGAGCACGACGATGACGGTCGTGCCGATCAGCGCGACATTGATCAGCCGACCCTCCGGTCCACCATTCGTTCTCGAGAACCTGCGCAATTTACGCAGCGTCGGAATACGGTCGGCGGCTTCTGATTTCGGCATTTGACCGATCCTCAAGCCGAATCCGTGCCTTGGCGGGCGGAAGCCGCTCGCGGGTCAGTAGGTCAAGAGTGCGCGGATGGGCGCATTTCCGAGCGCTTTCCGCCCTCCGAGAAACGCCAGTTCGATGAGGAACATGACCTCGACTAGATTGCCGCCCGCCCGCTGGATCAGCGCCAGCGCCGCTGCGGCCGTGCCGCCCGTGGCCAGCAGATCGTCGATCAGCACCACGCGCTCGCCCGGCGCGATCGCATCAGTATGCATCTCTACGGTCGCCTCCCCATACTCCAGCCGGTACGCCGCCGACTCGCAGTGGTAAGGCAGCTTGCCTTTCTTGCGCACCGGGACAAAGCCGACGCCCAGTTCATGCGCGACCGCCGCTCCGAAGATGAATCCCCGCGCGTCGATGGCGACGACTTTACCCACCGCCAGTTTGCGACAAGCGGCCACAAAGTGCGCGACGGCGATCCGAAACAACGCGGGATCGGCAAGCACGGGAGTGATGTCTTTGAAGAGGATTCCCGGTTTGGGGAAGTCGGGCACATCACGGATGGCCGCGCGCAAGCGATCGAGATCGTCATTTTGCATACCGGCGGTTTTCGCAGAGGGGTGGGGGAGATGGCAAGATGCGCAGTGCCCAGCGCCAAAAGATTCGCCCGACGCCCTTCCACTGCCTGCCGCGCCGCTAGGCCGGCTGGGTGTGGAAGTAGTAGTCGAGAATGCGCGCCGGGTCCGCAGGCTGCGCATGGTGGTGCGCCACCGCATCCGCCGTGGGACCGAGGAGCTCGGCTGGGAGGCCGAGATCGTCATTCCCGTGGAGGAAGAGCGCCTTCAGGGAGTGCAGCTTCCGCAGTGAGTCGGGCAGGGTGCAGAGGAAATTCTCAGTGAGATCCAGCGTCTCAAGGCTGGTGAGTTCCCCCATCGATTCCGGAAGGTCGGTCATTTCATTGCAGGCCACATCGAGATGCCTGAGACGCGTGAGCGCGCCGATGATCTGCGGCAGACTCGTCAGGAGATTGCAGGAAACATCGAAGGCTTCGAGCGCCGCGAGCCGGCCCAGCGAAGTCGGCAGCCAGGTGATGCGATTCCCGGAGGCTTCGATGGAGCGCAGGTTCGCGAGCCGCCCGAGCGCCGGCGGCAGGGTCGAGAGGTTGCTGCCGTGGTGCTCGATCTGGATACTTTCCAAGTCCAAGTGCTCCAGAGACACCAAGTCCCCGATGGATTCAGGGATTTCGTGGATATTAAGATCCCCGAGGATCAGCGTTTTCGCACCCAGCTTCAGCACCCGAGAGATGCGATCTTCGGCAGAGTAGGCGGCGATTTGCACAGGTTTTTCCATTTTGGAGCCTCGGTTTCTGACCGTATTTACCTATTGAAATGCCGCTCCTTAGGCAAGGCCGAAGATATTTTTTGCGACGCCTGGCGCCCCGGGTTTTGGAATTGTCTGCGCCGCTGCATTGCGCTTCGTGCGAACCTCGCTATTTCATCCCCAACGTGTTTGTCCTGCTTCGCCCTGCGTTTTGTGCCTTCCTGTGCTTGTTGTCGGGAGCTTTTGCCGCCGATTCAGGCGCTCTCAGTTTGCTGCGGCAGCTCGACGAGAGTTTCGTCCAAGTCTTCGAAAAGGTGGCGCCTTCGGTGGTGGTGATCGAAGCGGAGAAAAAGCCGGCGGAGGAGGAAGGCGATGAGGAGAAGGGCTTCGAGTTTTTCCTCCAGGGGGAAAAGGACGCGCGACGCGATGGCGCAGATCGCCAGTGGACGCTGCCGAATCGCAGCGAGGGCTCGGGTTTCATCATCCGCCCGGATGGGCTCATCCTCACGAATCACCATGTCGTCGCGGGCGCGAAGAGCATCAAGGTGCGGCTCAAGGACGGGCGGACTTTCCCTGCCAAGCCCTTTGCCGAGGACGAGAAAACCGATGTCGCCATCATCCGCATCGAAGCAAAAGGTCTCGTCGCCGCGGAGATCGGCGACAGCGATCGCGTGCGGGTCGGGCAGCTCGTCTGCGCGATCGGTGCGCCCTTCAGCCAAGCCTTCAGCTTCAGCGTCGGCTGGGTCAGCGGAAAAGGTCGCACGAACCTGCTCAGCCCGACCTCCAACACCATTTTGTACGAGGACTATTTGCAGACCGATACTTTCATCAATCCCGGGAACAGCGGCGGCCCGCTCTTTGATGTCGATGGCCGCGTCATCGGCATGAACACCCTGATCAATGGTATCGGGCGCGGCCTGGCCTTTGCCATCCCTTCAAACATGTTTCAGGAAGTCGTGAATGAATTGATCACCCACGGAAAGGTCCATCGCGCGTGGCTCGGGGTGCGGATCGAGACCCTGAGTGAACACCCCGCGCTGCGCGGGCGGCTGGTCGGAATCGAACAAGGAGTCGTGGTCGAGACCATCGAGCCGAATTCGCCGGCCTTTATTAGTAACCTCCGCCCGGACGATGTGATCACCGAGGTGGACGGGGTGAAAGTGGTGGCGAAGCGCGAGCTGCAGAAGGAAATCTTGAAGAAGAAAGTCGGAGCCACCGTGCAGCTCACCGTCTGGCGGGCGGGCGGCAGTTTGCAAATCCCCGTGACCACCGGCGAACTGCCCAGCGATCCGGTTGTCGCGATAAAGGCGCGCCCCAAAAAATCTGGGAGCGACGCGAAATCCGAGAGCCTCGGCCTGAGACTCCGCGACGCCAAGCCCGACGGGGCGCTGGTGGAGAGCGTCACTCCTGGAAGCCCCGCGGATCGGGCGCTGATGCAGGGCGAAGATGTGATCAAAGAAGTGGAAGGTCGCGCCGTCCGGGACGCGGCCGCAGCGGCGGGAGCCATCGGCGATCGAGTCCGTACTGCGGGGGACAAGACCGTCTCGCTGTCCATCGAACGGAAGGGGAAACGGATCCTCGTCGCGATCACGCCGGACGTTTAGTGCGGCGGCAGGGACGGGAAGCTTGGTATCTTCCCGCGGAAAGCTATTTGTCTGCTTTGTGCGTGAATCCACCCCCAAGCCCGCTGGCCTCAATCTCCGGCTGAAGATCATTCTCGCGATGGCGGTCGTCGCGCTCGTCGTGGTGGCGGCGATCCTTTTCACGACCTACCGCGCCCGCCAGAAGCAACTGCTCACCGAGTTTCAGTACTTCGTGCGGAGCGCCGCGGGCACTACCGCGCTGGCCCTGCGGGGCGGAGATCTCGCTGGCATCCGCACGAATGACGATGCGCGCAAGCCAGAGTTCCTCCGCGTGCGCGCCATGCTCGAGCATTCCCGAAGGATCAATGGACTCGAGGAGCATGAAATTTACATCCTCCGTCCCATCGACGAGGGACGGGAGACGGAGTTTGTGGTCATGCTGCAGCGCGAGCCTTTTATCGGGAATCGCTACCGCATCCGCGAAGAGAATGTCGCCCCGCTCCTCGCGGCTTGGCAGACTTTGGAACCCACGAGCACGGGCATCTACCGCGACGAGCACGGCACCTGGATCAGCGGCTACGCGCCGATCCTGGACGCGAGTGATAAGCCGGTGGCGATCATTGAAGTGGATGCCGAAATGAGCCGCTATTTCATGAAGCAGCGCGAGGAACTGCTCTTCTCCATCGCCGTCGCGGCCGGTGCCTTGCTCGTCGCCATGGTGCCGGGCTTGATCCTCGCCAGCGGGATCACCGGCGGCTTGAAGCGCCTCTCGGCTGGGATGCGCCGCTTCCAATCCGGCGACCCTGGCGTGCGCGTCGAGGCGCGGAGCGGCGATGAGATCGGGCAGCTTGCGGGGGTTTTCAATGACATGATCATAGGCCTCGAGGAAAAGCTCGCGCTGCTCCCCTACGTCTCGCGTTTCACCGCCGAAGCCGTCCGCCGCAGCCGGGATCAGCCCGATCTGCTCACTGGCGCCGAGGCGGAAGTCTATGTGCTCTTCGCCGATCTCCGCGGGTTCACGCGCTTCAGCGAACAGCGCGCGGCGAGCGTGCTGGTGCGGGAACTCAACCAACTCCTCAGCGTGCAGGCCGATGTGGTGATCGGCGCGGGCGGCGATGTGGATAAGTTCATCGGCGACGCGGTCATGGCCGTTTTCCTCGAGCAAGACGATGCGGCGGCCCGGGTCTTCGAATGCGCGCAGCGACTGATTGCGCGCGTGCGCGCAGAAGTGGAGCGGAATGGCTGGCCGCTGGCCTTGGGGATCGGCATCCATCGGGGGAGCGCCGTCGTCGGCTCGATCGGCAGTGCTTCGCGGCGCGACTTTACCGCGATCGGCCACACCGTGAATCTCGCCGCACGCCTCTGCGACCACGCCGCTCCGTGGGAAATCCTCGTCACCTTGGATTTCCGCGATGCCCTGCCGCCTGCCGTCAGTGCGCAGTTCATCGTGACCGAGCCCATGGCCTTCAAGAATGTCGCGCAGCGGGTCGAGACCTACCGCTGTTCCGGACTCCCGAAGGTTCCGGGAGCGACTTCGAGCGTCGCGTAGCGCGGGCTTGCATTGGGGGAAGCCCTTCATTATGGAAATTACCGCCCGCGCTGGCGGCCTCCAGCTCAAAGCAGCTTTCGACACCTTCACTGACTCTCCCTAATCATGCACCTTCCGACCCTCCGCGTGTTCACGGCGATCCTCGCCATCTCCCTCTTTCAGGTCCTCGCAGCCCAGGCGGATGTCGTGACGGATTGGAATACCATCGCCCTCCAGGCGATCAAAACGGACAAGACGCCGCCGCCAAAAGCTTCGCGCGCCCTCGCGATTCTCCACGTCGCGATCTATGACGCCATCGGCGCCACCACCAAGACGCATGACCCCTATCTCGTTAGTTGGCGGGCGCCGCGAGTCGTCTCCGTGGATGCGGCCGTGGCCGCCGCTGCGCGCGCCGTGCTCGTGCAGCTCTATCCCGCCCAAGCGCCCACCTTCGACACCGCCTATGCAAATGCCATCGCGACCCTGCCGAAGAGCACCGGTCGCCAGGCCGGAATCGCGTGGGGCGAATACGTCGCCAAGCGAGTGCTCGCGCATCGCGCGAATGATGGGGCCAGTGCCGTCGTTACTTACACGCCTGGCACTGCGCCTGGTGATTGGCAGCCCACGCCACCGGCACTCGCCGCCGCGCTCCTCCCCCAGTGGCCAAAGGTCCGCCCGTTCGTGATGAACAGCGGTCACCATTTTCGCCCGCCCCCACCGCCGCAGTTAGCCACCGCGCTCTACGCCTTTGACTTTAATCTCGTGAAAGATCTCGGCTCGAAAACCAGCACCACGCGCACTGCGGAGCAGTCCGCGATCGCGACTTTCTGGGCAGATGGTGGCGGGACGGTGACGCCTCCCGGGCACTGGAATGTGATCGCCCGCGATGTGGCGAATGTCCGCGGAAACACGGTCGCGCAAAATGCCCGCCTTTTCGCGCTCCTCAATGTCGCTCTCGCCGATGCCGCGATCTGCTCGTGGGATTGTAAATACTCGGACAATCTCTGGCGCCCGATCACCGCCATCCGCGCCGCCGACACCGATGGCAACAGCGCCACCAGCGCGGATCCCACCTGGACGCCGTTCCTCGTGACCCCGCCCTTTCCGGAGTACATCTCCGGTCACAGCACCTTCAGCGGCGCCGCCGCCACGGTTCTCGCGAGCTTCTTCGGGGCGGACGATATCCCCTTCACGACCACCTCCGAAGATTTGCCCGGCGTGACGCGTTCCTTTAACTCCTTCTGGGAAGCCGCTGCGGAAGCCGGCCTCAGCCGGGTCTTCGGAGGCATCCATTTCATGTCCGGCAATCAGCAGGGTCTCCAGTCCGGCGCGCGGCTCGGTGCCTTTGTCACGGAAAATGTCTTTGGTGAATGCGTGGGTCGCCCGCCCCGGACGGCTAAGCAGTAACCGCGGGCGCGGAGGTAGTCTGCGCAGCGAGGGCCGGTAGGCAGAAGTTGCCGGGCGGTGGCACCACCCTTGCTCTGCTAGGCGGGAGTGCGCCACCACTCCCCAACCTCCGACATTGCCGAAGGACTCCGCCATCATCAGGCAGGGCGTCTGGAAGAGGCGGCAAAAAATTACCGGCAAATCCTGACGGAAGACCCCGAGCAGCCGGATGCGCTGCACCTTCTCGGAGTGGTCGCGGGGAGCATCGGTCAGCTCGATGAGGCCGTCGAACTCATCTCGCAGTCGCTGCGTGTGAACCCCAACAATGCCTCCGCGATTAACAATCTCGCAGGGGTGCTGAAGGATCAGGCGCGATATCCCGAAGCCATCGAATTTTACGAAGCCGCCATCGCGGCGGCGCCGAACGAAAGCTACATCCACAGCAATCTCGGCAACGCCCTGCGTGACGCCGGACGACTCGAAGAAGCAGGAACGTGCCATCGGCGCGCCCTCGAACTAAGTCCCGATTCGTACGCGGCGCTTAGCAATCTAGGCTCCGTGCTCGACGCCCAGGGTCGGCTCGCTGAGGCGGTGGAGTGCTTTCGTCGCGCCTTGCAGCTCAACCCCGACAGCCACGAGACGCACGTCAATCTTGGCGTGACTTTGAAACGGGAAGGTCGGCTCTCGGAGGCGGAGGAGTGCCTGCGCCGCGCGCTCGATCTTCAGCCGCGCTCCGATGCCGCGCTGGCAAATCTCGGTTCCCTAATGCTCCAGCAGGGGCGCGTGGAGGAAGCCTTCGTCACGCTGGAACTCGCCCTCAGCGTCAATCCGCGGTCGGCCGTCGCGCTGATCAACATGGGCAATGTCCTCAAGGACCTGGGCCGATTCGCGGCGGCGCTGGAGTGCCTGCAAGCGGCCGTCCAGCTCGCCCCGAGATCCCATCTCGCGCACAATAATCTCGGCACCGTTCTCAATGAACTCGGTCGCGCTGCCGAAGCCGCGGAATGCTTCCGCCGCGCTCTCGAGCTTCAACCCGACTACCACTGGGCGCACAGCAACCTGCTTTTCACGCTGCAATATCTGCCGGGGATCGATCGCGCGGAACTCTTCGCTGACCACCGTCGCTACGACGAAAAATATGCGCGCCATTTTACCGAGCGCGCTGCGTCGCACCCGAATGCGCGCGATCCGAATCGCCGCCTGCGCATTGGTTACGTCTCCGGTGATTTCCGCGAACACTCCGTCGCCTTCTTCATCGAGCCCGTCCTCGCCAGTCATGATCGCGATCAGTTCGAGGTCTTCTGCTACGCGAACCAGGTCGGCAATGACGCGATGACCGCCCGCTTGCGGGCGCTGGTCCCGCATTGGCGCGAGGTTGCGTCGCTCAGTGACGACGCCCTCGCGGCCCGCATCCGCCGCGACGAGATCGACATCCTCGTCGATCTCTCCGGCCACACCGCGCGCCATCGCCTGCTCACCTTTGCCCGCAAACCCGCGCCCATCCAGGTGACGATGATCGGCTACATGCACAACACGGGGCTGAGCGCGATGGACTATCGCATCACCGACGTGACTCTCGACCCGCCCGGCACGAGCGAGACCTTGAATTCCGAAGAACTCATCCGCCTCCCGGCAGGCGCTGCGACTTTCCGCCCGCCGGCCGAATGCCCTCCGGTCAACGACCTCCCGGCACTGACGAGTGGTTACGTGACTTTTGGGTCGTTTAACAATCTCGCGAAGGTCACGCCCGAAGTGATCGCGACGTGGGCGCAAATCCTGACGGCGGTGCCAGGCTCGCGCCTTCTGGTCGTCGGTCGTGGCGGCAATGCTGTGAAGCCAGAGATGGAAGCGCACGGCATCGCCGCGGAGCGCGTTGAAGCGATCGATCGTCAGCCACTGCGGAAATTCCTCGAATTGCATCACCGCGTCGATCTTACCCTCGACACGTTTCCCTACAACGGCGGCACCACTGGCTTGATCGCGATCTGGATGGGAGCGCCTTTTGTTACCCTCGACAGTGGCCACACCACGGGACAAGCGGGCGGCGGGCTGCTCCGCCCCATCGGGCTCGCTCAACTCATCGCTGCTGACCCTGCAGATTATGCGGCGAAGGCCGTGGAGGCCGTGTCCGATCTCCCTCGTCTCGGGGAGTGGCGGTGTTCCTTGCGCGGTCGCATCGCACCATTGCTCGGTGGTGGCGAGGCTTACACCGGTCAGCTCGAAGCCGCCTACCGCGACAAGTGGCGGACGTGGTGCGCCCGGGAGGTGCCCGTGAACAACTACTCATGAAACGCATCGAACGTCTCAAGGCCCGCCTCGTCGCCGCCGCCGATCAAGCCCGCCGCAATCCCTCCTTTGGCCTGCCCTCCTGGGCTGATGAGAGCGTGCTCGCATCGCTCTGCAGCCGTCCCATCGTCTGCTGCGGCACCGGGTTTTGGGCGCAGGAGTTTTTGCGGAATGCGCGCGATCTCGACGTGATCGCGCTGGTCGATGATTGCCACGGCGGGAAGCAGATCCTCGGGCTGCCATGCCTCGACACCGCCGGCTTCCTGAAACTCCTGGCGAAGCGCCCTGACGTCGTCTGTATCAACACCGGCCAAAGCGACGCCGGCTACAGCCACTTTGAGCGCCTCGGTCTCGAGCACGGACTGAAGATGCTCGATTGTCTGCAAGCGGTGCGCGCGTTTCGTTTCACGCCCGACATTCGTGTGGCCGACTGGCTCAACCCGATTGTCACCCGCATAGACGAATTTCTCGCCGTCGGCGAACGCCTTGCCGACCCACTCTCCGTCGAGACGCTCTACTCGGTGTTGCTCTATCACCTCGAGACCGACCGCGAGCACCTGCTCTCGGTCAATCGTCCTGGCGAGGCGACTTACTTTCGTTCAGGTCTCTTCACCATTCGCGACCGCGAGTCCTATGTCGATTGCGGTGCGTTCGACGGCGATAGCGTGCAGCAATTTATTCGAGTTGCGAAGGGGAAGTTTCATCGCATCCACGCCTTCGAACCCGACCCTCAGAATTTCGCCGGGCTTTCCTCATGGCTCGCTTCGGAGCCGCGTTACACCGACCGCGTCTCGGTGCATCAAAAGGCTGTGGGCAGTTCCAACGGATCGATCCAACTGAGTTCGACCGGGGATGCCGGCGCCTGTGTGCCGCTCTCCTCGAACGGTGCTGCGACCTGCACCGTGGATCTTGTAACTTTGGACGGGGCGGTCGATGGCCCGATCTCCCTTTTGAAACTCGACGTCGAAGGACACGAAATCGAAATCCTGCGCGGCGCTGTCGGACACCTCGAACACAACGGGCCTCGCCTCGCCATCTGCGCCTATCATCTGCCTGGAGATCTGATCGATCTGCCCGCCTTCATCGAGCAACTCGACATCGGCTATCGCATCGGTATTCGCCACCATAGCGCCACGCGCTACGACACCGTGCTCTACGCATTTTGAGTCGATGACGCCGCTCATTCCACCTGCTGGCTACTTTGATGCTGCGACGTTTGCCGCGGAACGCGAGCGTGTGTTTTTGCGGAATTGGCTCTTCGCTGGCACCACCGCGCAATTGCTGAATCATGAAGACTACCGGCGCATTGAGATCTGCGGCGTGTCCGTGATCCTGCAAAATTTCCACGGCGAGATAAAGGCGTTCAACAACGTCTGCACGCACCGCTTCGCCCGGATCCACGCGGAGCCCGCTGGCAACCGGCCCCTCAAGTGCCGGTATCACGGCTGGATCTACAATGGCGAAGGACTGCCCTACGCGATCCCACGCAAACCGTTCATCTCCGAGATCACGCCCGCGACACTGTGCGACTACCGGCTAAGTCGCTGGCACGTCCGAACCGTCGGCCCGCTCATCTTCATCAAGAAGGAGGATGCTGGCGAGGCGCTGGCCGACGACGACTTCGACGCGCAACTCGACGAATATGCCGCGCCCTTGGCGCAACTCGCCGCAGCTTGCGGAGAACTCGTCGAGCAGACGGATTACGAAGTGAAGGCAAACTGGAAGCTCGTCGTGGAAAACACGCTCGAGGGCTACCACGTCGATTGCGTTCATCCAAATACGATCCGCAAGCTCGGGATGAGTGGCCTGACAAAAGTAACGAACGACGAGGCGCCCAGTTCCGCGCCTGCTCTGGGCAGTCGCTTCGACTTCGCCGGACAAAACTCCGCCGTCTTCTCGCCGCTAAATCCCGAGGTCTCGGCTCGCATGGATCGAACTTACAAATTTCTCGCAGGCCGTCCGCAGCAGCTCGACGGCTACCGCCACTACTACTTCTTCCCGAATTTTGTCATCGCCTCCACACGGGGCGAGTCCTTCAGCATCCAGCGCGTCCTGCCGATCGACGAGCAGACGACGCAACTCTCCAGCTTCCTTTTTGCCACGAATGGTCTCGGCGATCTCACGAAGATGGAAGCGGCACTGCGGAAGCAGTTCTACCAATCCGCCGCGGAGTTTGTGCAGGCCATTTTCGTCGAGGATGGCGCCATCTGTGAAGAGGTGCAGCGTGGCGTCGCCTTTGCGCACACGGCCGGGGTGCTCAGCGACGAAGAGGAACGTATCTGCGCCTTTCACACCGCCTACCGCCACGCCCTCAATCCGCGCTGGAGCACAGCCGTCCCGGCGGTGCTCCGTGGCGCGACCCGATAACTCACACCAAACATACAACCCATGGAAATCCACCAATTCGTCCGCCACTTCGAAAACGCCATTGAAGGCATCGAGCCCGATTCACTGACGCCCGACACTAAGTACCATCTGCTCGCGCAGTGGGATTCGCTCGGGCTCCTTTGCCTCCTCGCCATGATCGACTGCGAATACAATGCGCAGGTTCCCGGCATGGAGCTGAAGAGTTGCGACACCCTGCGCGACCTCTTCGATCTCGTCTGCTCAAAGCTCCACGTCCAGGCCGCCTGATATGGCCCTCGCCGTCTTGCGCCGCGTGCGGATCGCCGGAGTCGCGTCCGCCGTCCCAAAGGAAGTGGTGTCCAATTCGGACTACACCGTCCTTTCTGAGGAGCAGCGCGAGAAGATCATCAAGTACACCGGCATCCGCTACCGCCGCTGGGCGCCGAAGGAGCTCTGCTGCTCCGATCTTTGCCAGGCCTCCGCTGAGAAGTTGATCGCGGAGCTTTCCTGGAATCGTGAAAGCATCGGCGCGGTCGTCTTTGTCTCGCAGACGCCGGACTATCCATTCCCCGCCACTGCACAGCTTCTCCAGCATCGACTCGGCCTTTCAAAGTCGTGCCTCGCCTTTGACGTGAATCTCGGTTGCTCCGGCTACACCTACGGCCTCCACATCCTCGGCAGTTTGCTCGAAGCCTCCGGCATGAAGCGCGGACTGCTGCTCGCGGGCGATGTCTCGAAAATGCACGGCGATAGCGATCCGGCGAGTGCGGTGCTCTTTGGCCACGCGGCCACGGCCACCGCGATGGAGTTCTCTCCCGGGACCAAGCCGCTCTACTTCGACATCGGCAGCGATGGCGGCGGACACAAAGTCATCTACGTGCCCGCCGGTGGCTGCCGGAATCCGGTCGGTGCGCAATCCTTCCAGAAAGCCTCGCTCGAAAGTGGCGGTGCGCGCGGCGAGACCGACGTCGTCCTCGACGCCGCGGAGATCATCAATTTCACCATGCGCGAAGTGAGCGTCTCCATTAAGCGGCTGTTGGAATTCGCGGGACGCACCGTGCCCGACATCGACGCCTACGTCTTTCATCAGGCGAATCAATTCATCAACAGCCAAGTCGCGCGGAAGATCGGCATCAAGGCCGATAAGGCACCCACGACGCTCTACGATTTTGGGAACACCAGCTCGGCGACCATCCCGCTCACCATCACCGCGAAGCTCCGCGAGCGCATCGCCGCCGGGCCGCAGAAAGTCGTGATGTCCGGTTTCGGCGTAGGGCTTTCGTGGGCCTCGACTTACTGGGAGGCGGAGGACGTGGCGTGTCCGGAACTCGTCGAAGTATGACGCATCCCTTTTCTCTCTCTGGCAAGACGGTGCTCATCACTGGCGCGACCGCGGGCCTCGGTCGGCAGACCGCGATCACTGCGGCGCAGATGGGTGCGCGGGTCCTCGTCACGGGGCGAAACGAAGAGCGTCTCGCCGCGACCCACAGGCAACTCGAAGGCTGTGGGCACCTGGCGATCGCCGCAAATCTCGTCGAGGAGAAGGAACGCGAAGCCCTTGTTAGTCAGCTTCCAGCGCTCGATGGCATCGTCCACTGCGCGGGGGTCACGTTGCTGCATCCGTTTAAGTTCAGCGACGAAAAGCGCTACCGCGAAGTGTACGCGATCAATGTCGAAGCGCCGCTTTTCCTCACTCAACGCCTCTTCAAAAGTAAGCGGCTCACCAATGGCGGGTCGATCGTCTTTATCGCTTCGCTGGGGGCCTTCATCGGTGCGCGGGGGCACTCGATCTATGCGGGATCAAAGGCGGCCATCATCGGTATCATGAGGGTGCTGGCGCACGAACTCGCCGGTAATGGCATCCGGGTGAATTGTCTCTCGCCCGGAATGGTAAAGACCGAGGTGGTCGATGGCTTTTCCCAGCAAGTCTCCGCCGAAGTCGTCGCTGCCGATGAAGCCCGCTACCCGCTCGGCTACGGCACGCCGGAGGATGTCGCCAATACCGCGGTCTTCTATCTCGCCCCCGCGAGCAAATGGATCACCGGCACCAACCTCATCATGGATGGAGGCCTTACTTAATTATGCCCATGTTCTCAATCGAACCCACCAAGCTCGGACGTTACATCTCAGGGACTGCTGCGGACGCGCGCATCCCGGATCCTGATGTGGAAATTCCCCTGAAACGAACTCCGGAACGAGGTGCCAAAGCCTCGCGTCGCAGTCTCGCTAAACCGTGCTCAAGCGCCGGCGACGAGGCTTCGGGCGCTCACCAAAGCTGATATGCCCACGCTCTCGATTTCGAATGTCCGCTTCGCCGGACTCGCCGTCGCGGTGCCTCCAGTCGAAGAGGTTTCCTGGTCGGAAGTTTGGGGTGCGGATCACCTCCACGTCGCGCAACAGCGCCACGAAACGCCCTTTCGACGAATGGCGAAAGTCGAGCAGTGTCAGTCCGATCTCTGTGTCGATGCTGCACGGAGTCTTCTCGCCGATCTCAAGTGGGCTGCGGCGAGCGTTGACCTCGTCGTGATGGCTACGCTCACGCCTGACTACCCGATTCCGGCGACGGCGATTATCGTGCAGGACCGTCTCGGTATTCCCAAGAGCGCCGCCGCCTTTGATCTCCCAAGTGGCTCGCTGGGCTTCATCCATGGCTTGCAACTCGTCGCCAGCATGCTGAATCCGGGTTCGTTTAAGCGCGCGTTGCTCCTCACTGGCGAGGTCTCGAAGACGCCGGATACTTCCGATCACTGTGCGCCCCACCGCGCGATTCATGGCCATAGCGGGAGCGTGTGCGCTCTGGAGTTTTGGGAAGGGGCAGAGCCGATCTACTTCGATGCCGGCGGTGACGGCGCGGATTTTGATGCGCTCTATATGCCCATCGGCGGCGTGCGCAATCCGCCTCGGCCCGAGATGTTCAATGACCCCGAAAGCGTGCGCGGGGCGAGCGAGTTTGTCCTGGATGCGGCGAAGCTTGGAGCACGGGCGCACGACGAATTGCCCGCGTCGATGCTGCGTGTCCTCGACGCGGCGGGTCACACTTCCCGGGAAGTAGATGCCTGTTACCTGAGCGAACTTCCGTTGCCAGTGGAGTCCGCGATCCGCCGGGAAATGCAGTTTCCGATCGACCGCTTGCACAGTGTCATTCCGGACTTCGGGGCGAGCGGATCGGGCACCATCCCACTCGCCATGCTGGCCCGCGAGGCTGCGCGTTTGCGCGCCGGTCGGCAGACCTCGCTACTCAGCGCCATGGGCCCTGGCCTTGCCTGGGGAAGCGTGTTGCTCGCCACCGATTCCATCTCCTGCCCGGAACTCCTCGAAGTCTGACCCATGCTTACTGGCATCCTCGATAATCTGCTCCTCAACGGTGACTTCCTGCCTGATCTCTGGACCCGTCTGCCCGACCCACGCGCGTCCTTGGAATGCCCCAACTGGAGGCAGACCTTCGCCGTGGATCGCTGGAAGATCCGCTACGCGATGCCGCATGGCGCGGGCATTCGCCAGGCCATGTCCAGCGATGTGCCGATGCAAGCCGCCGCCGCGCGCAGTCTCGAACTACGGGGCGCCACAGGCGTCACTCAGCCGGTCTTTCTCGGACAGCGCATTGAGGCTGCGGAGGTTGTTCGTTACCGGCGGCGGATGATCTTTTCCGCCTGGGTACGAATCGAGCATCCCGACAAAGGCCCTAAAGAAGTGGACCTGACGATCGGTACCGCGCGGGACCCGGATGTCTTTGGTAATCCTTTCAATGACAACGTCCGCAACGAAGTCAGCATTCGCTTTGAAGAAGCGCCGGTGGGCCGCTGGTGGCTTATCGAACGAGACATCGACGGTCGCGGCTTTGCCGCGAATGGGCTCTCGGTGGAACTGGAGTTTCCCGCGGACCTACTGGACACCCCGGATGCCCGCGTGCGGGTCGCGGCCCTGCGGCTCACGGATGCATCCGCGGCGGGCCGTTCCATGGAGCGGGCCGCTGGCGTCGAACGCCTCCTCGCGCGCCGTTTCTTCCAGCGCCATGATTCCAGCACCGTCAACTCCCTGGGCCGCGCGCTCGTGGTCAATGCGCACGAGCTGCACTTCCAATTCACCTTCGCCGAGATGCGCGCCTTTCCCGCCGTTACGCTGACGCAAGACGAATCCCAGCTCTGCGTCTTCAATCTCGAAGGCCTCCCGCAGACGGGCTTTACTTGTGACGTTACTTATCGCTCGTGTGGCTCTGTCATCCTCCGCGCCACCAAGGAAAACCACGGTTTGCGTGATGGCTTCCTTTCCTTTGTTGGCACCGGCGGCGCGATCCTTCTGGACGCGGAGTTATGACGACATTTCGTTTCGCGGAGTTCGGCGTGGAGCGCATTGAAAAGGGACGATCCACTTTCATCGCCGAAGACTCCCGGCAGCCAGCCTGGCGGGAATTTGAATCCTGGCGCGACGCCGGCAATCAGCCATTGCCGCTCGCGCGCCGTTCTCCGTTTGCAGTTGCCCGAGATCCCAAGCGTTTGTGGATCATCGGAGCCGGCGGCTTTGGTCGTGAGATTTTCGGAGCCGCACAATCGGCCCTCGGACACCGGTCGGAGTGGGAGATCGCCGGGTTCCTGAATGACATCGTTGATTCGCTGGACGCCTTCCCGGAGTTCCCGCGGATCGCGGCCGGGACCGACTACGAACCAGAGGAAAATGACGTCTTCACTTGCGCGATTGGCGAACTGCCGGGGCGCCGTGATGTCTGCGAAAAATTCCGCGCGCGCGGAGCAAGGTTTGTCAATCTCATCCAGCCGATGGCCTGCGTCTCTCCGAGCGCGGAGCTGGGGCAGGGGATTATCGTCGAAGCCATGGCGGGCATCGGGGCGAATGCGCACATCGGCGATTTTTCGACCGTCCTTAGTCACGCCAATGTCGGACACGATTCAAAGATCGGTGCGTATGTTTCCATCTCGCCGTTTGCCGCAATCCTCGGTCGCACCGAGATCGGCGAAGGCGTGGTCATCGGCAGCCACGCGGTCGTCTTGCCCGATGTGAAGATCGGTCCCGGTGCCACCGTCGGCGCCGGTAGTGTGGTGCTGAAGGATGTGCCTGCGGGCGCGACGGTCTTCGGCGTTCCGGCGATGCGGATCAAATGACCATGGCACCTACAACGGCACTCTTCGATTTGCCCGCTGCCGCGCTTACCGCGGGCGAGACCGTGGCGCCGCGGCTGTTGGGAATTCTCGGAGGCGAGCCTGCTTTTGCCGAACCGCTCCACGTCGGGCGGCCAAACATCGGCAACCGCGCGCGCCTCCAGGAGCGCATTGATGCGATGCTGGATGCACGGTGGTTTTCCAATGGCGGTCCGCTGGTCCGCGAATTCGAGGACCGCATCGCGAAGTATCTCGGAGTGAAGCACTGCATCGCGACCTGCAATGGGACCACCGCGCTGATGCTCGCGATCCGCGGCCTCGACCTGAATGGGGAAGTCATCGTCCCGTCGTTCACTTTCATCGCCACCGCGCACGGCCTGCTCTGGCAGCAGACCAAGCCCGTCTTCTGCGACATCGATCCCGCAACGCACAATCTCGATCCTGTCTCCGTCGAGAAGCTGATCACGCCGTGGACCACCGGCATCATCGGCGTGCATCTGTGGGGTCGTCCGTGCCCGACTACCGCGCTCCAAGCTCTCGCAAAGAAACACCGACTGAAGCTGCTCTTCGACGCCAGCCATGCCTTCTCCTGCACGAATGACGGCGATTTCATTGGCCGATTCGGCGACGCCGAAGTCTTTAGCTTTCATGCGACGAAGTTCCTCAACGCCTTTGAAGGTGGCGCCGTGGTCACGCAGAACGATGCACTCGCAGAGAAGCTGCGGCTGATGCGCAACTTTGGCTTCACTGGCTACGACAACGTCGAACACATCGGCATGAATGCGAAGATGACCGAGATCTGCGCGGCCATGGGCATCACGGGGCTCGAAAGCATCGACGATTTCATCGCCGCCAATTTCCGCAACCACGCCGCCTACCGCAGCGCCCTCGCCGACTTGCCGGGAATCATTGTCGCCGAGTATGCGGAAGGCGAGAAGAGTAACTACCAATACGTGATCGTCGAAGTGGACCCCGATGAGTGCCCGCTGAATCGCGACGAACTCCTCCGCGTCCTCCACGCCGATCGCGTGCTGGCCCGCCGTTACTTTCATCCCGGCTGTCACCGCATGGAGCCCTACCGCACCCTTTATCCAGCTTCCGGCCTCGAACTCCCGGAGACCGAACTCCTCTCCGAGCGCATCCTTGCCCTCCCGACCGGCACCGCGGTGAGTCAGGACGATGTGGAGAGGGTCGGCACAATCATCCGCACCGCCCTCGTCAGCGCGGCAGAAGTGCGCGCGACCATTGCCCAGATGGGCTAGCTAGAAGGAAAGCGAGAAGCCGACGTAGTAGTTCCGTCCGTAGGCGGGGTCGATGCCGTCGTCGCGGATGCGGTTGTAGTAGTCTTCATCGAAGAGATTGTTAATCCCGGCCTGCACGCTCACGAAGTCTTTGTAGACCTTGGCTTCGGCGGTGAGATCCCAGGTCATGTAGGCGGGGACGGAGCGCTCGAGGGTATTCGCGTCGTCGGCAAAGGTGTCGCCGACGAAGGTGCCGAGCAGGGCGACTTTCACGCGATCCTGCCAGCGGTAGATCATGCCGGCGCGGACGAGATAGTCGGGGGCGAAGCGCGGGGTGAGGCCGTCGAGCGGGCCGCTCACAAACTCCGCGTCGAGGATCGTGGCATTCGCGTAGAGGCTCAGCGAACCGAAGCGCTCAGTGAGGGAGCGCTCGACGGGCACGACGGCTTTGTCCTTGCCCATCGGCGCGGTGGTAGGCGTGCCGCGGAGCGCGTCGGCGAGGCCGATGATATCGAGTTCGACCGCCGCTTCGACGCCGCGATGCTGCGCGCGGCCGACATTCGCCACGGTACTAAAGCCGCCGGGCAACGCGATGGTCCCGACCTGATTGTCGAAATCGAGGAGGAAGGCGCTGACATCCCACGAGACCCACGACGCGGGCCGTCCGCGGAAGCCGACTTCGTATTGCCAGGCCTTGCCGGCTTCGAGGTCGCTTGGCACGAGCACGGTGCCGCCGGTCGGCACGGCTTGGGTGTAAATCTTCGGGCGATAGCTCTGCGCGACGTTGCCGTAGATCTCGACGCTCTTCGCGACTTCGTAGGAGATGCCGAGGCCGAAGAGCGGTTCGAATTCTCCATCCTGCTCATCGGCGAGCGGCTGGCCGTCGTTGGTCTTCGAGACGTTCACGTTCTCCTGCACTTCCTGCCAGAAGTTCTCGAAGCGCACGCCGGGCGTGACCGAGAGCGCGCCCCACTGGAAACGATTTTCCAGGAAGACCGGGAGATAGAGCACTTCGCGATCGGCGTCGTACCGCACCACGCCGTCGCGGTCGTTCTTCGATTGCCCGCGGCGCTCCTGCCGTGGCGACTCCGTGCGATAGACCTGCATCCCGCCGGCGATGGTGTGGGTGCCGCCGAGCCACTGGTAGTCGTGCCGGAGCCGCGCTTCGAGACCGAGGGTGTAGAATTCCTGCTCCTCGTTCGTCGTCGAATTCGCATCCGGGCCTGTTGGCACGGTGCCAAAGCCGCCGCCGCGCTGCCGCGAACTCCACCGCGAATAATAGCCGCCCCACGCGGTCGCGGTCAGCTTGGTCTCCGGCGAAAAATCCCGCTCCCAGGCGAGCGAGGCAAAGTACCGCTTCAGCTCGAAACGATCGTAGAGCCGCGAGGCGGCATCGCGATTCGCGTCGTAGTTCACCGCATTCGGGCCGGTGGCAAAGGTCAGGCCGCCGGGTTCGCCGTGTTCTTCCTCGTAACCTTCGAGGCTCAGGATCCAGCGACTGTCGGTGTTGCCATCAAGCACGAGCTTAATGTTCGCGGCGTTGAGCTCAAAGTCGCTGTTCGTCGTGCGGAAGCCATCGCCCTGGCGGCGATTGTAATAGGCGTAGTAACCGAGACGGCCCGAGGTGCCGTCGAGGTAGGTGAAGTTCGAGTAATAGTTGTCGCTGCCGAAGGTGTTCGTCGTGCCGAAAGAAAACGGGCGATCGAGCCGCGGGCGATGGGTCACGTAGTTCAGCGCGCCGCCGGGCTGCGGACCAAACTGGAGCGCCGCGCCGCCGCGAAGGAACTCGATGCGATCCACGGTGTCGAGCGGCGGCGTGTAATAGGCCTCGGGGTAGCCAAATTGATCCGCGTGAATCGGCACGCCGTCCTTGAGCATCTGCGTGAATTGCACGCGATGCGGATCGAGGCCGCGATAGCCGATGCTGACGAGCGGCGTGGTCTCTTCGCTGAGGTAAAGTCCGGGCGTGAGCGCGAGCGCCTGGCGGTAGTTGTTGTTGGTGATCCGCGGGAAGGCATCGAGGTCGATCAGCGAACTCTTTTTGCCCGAATTGATCCGCGTGCCTTCGACCGCCGGGAGGAAGGGCCCCTGCACGAGAGCATCGGCCTCGGCCTCGACGACGACTTCGGAGAGAGTTGCGCTGGGGGTCGATTCCTGCGCCTCGCCCGACATGGCAAGCAAGCCACCGATCAGAGCAGGAGCCCAAGTGGCAACCGTCTTGGCAAAAAGTGGTGGACGCGGGAGAAGGAGAGACGGGGGCAGAGAGCGGCGGGCAGATGCATTCATGGCGGGCAGGTTTATTGCGACTGATTCTCATGTGCAATAAGTATCCGCGGAATTCTTCGCTCTTTGGAAGCTGGGCGGGACGGCGGAAATCTCGGGCATTCATCCGCACTCAGGGTGGTGGCCGTGGTCGGCGATCGCGGGTGCGGTAGCCTGTGGCGAGCGCGGGTGTCGTCTGGGGAAGTTGGAGGCGGTGCGTCCGCTGCTCGGTCCGAGCGGCTTCTCCATCGGCGGTGATTGCGGCGCGTCGCGGCGAGCGCGGGATCGCTTGCGGGGTTGACCTCGCGCGCGGCAGCAGGATACTGCGCGGCCCTTTTCCACTCACCAAAAGCCAACTCCTCGATGCCCGCCAAGCTCTACATTCCCGGTCCGATCCAAGTCTCTGAAAAAACCTTCCGTGCTTTTTGCCAGCCGATGATCGGGCATCGCAGTGGGGATTTTAAGAAGCTCTATGCGTCGATTCATCCGCGGTTGCAGGAGCTGTATGGGACGAAGCAGCCAGTGTTTCTTTCGACCTCGAGTGCCTGGGGGGTGATGGAGGGGGCGATCCGGAATCTCGTAGGTTCGGGCAAGGTCTTGAACTGCATGAAAGGGGCGTTTTCGGACAAGTGGTTCGATGTCGCGAAGAAGTGCGGGCGCGAAGCGGTGGCGCTCCAGGCGGAGTGGGGGCAGCCGATCCGGCCGGAGGCGCTGGATGCGGCTTTGAGCGCGGGTGGGTTTGATGCAGTGACGATCATTCACAATGAAACTTCGACGGGCGTGATGTCGGATATCGCGGGGCTCGCGGCGGTGCTGCGGAAATATCCCGAGGTGTGCTCGATCGTGGACAGCGTCTCGTCGTTTTCGGTGCTGCCGATCCCGATGGATGAGCTCGGGCTCGATGTACTGCTGACGGGTTCGCAGAAAGCGCTGGCGATGCCGCCCGGGCTCGCGCTTTTTTCGGCGAGTGAGAAGGCCTTTGCGCGGGCCGAGAAGGTGCAGGGCCGCGGTTACTATTTTGACTTCCTCGAATTCAAAAAGAATCAGGCCGATGACATGACCCCATCGACGCCGTCGATCTCGCACATCTACGCGCTGCAATCGAAGCTCGACGACATCTTCGCCGAAGGCGTGGCCGCACGGCACGCGCGGCACACGGAACTCAATGACATGATCCACGATTGGGTGCGCCGGCATGGGTTCGAGTTTTTCGCGCCGCAGGGCTATCGGTCAAAGTCGCTGACCTGTGTGGCGAATAACAAGGGCATCGATGTGGCGGCCTTCGTCGCGAAGCTGAAAGCGGCGCACGGCATCATCATCGATGGCGGCTACGGAAAGCTGAAAGGCGCGACCTTCCGCATCTCAAACATGGGCGACGAAACCCGCGCGACGATGACGGAGCTGATCGCGGCGCTGGACGATTCGCTGCCGGGCTGAGCGGGACAGAGCGGTGGACTAAGGGCACGAGGGGTGCGTAAGTCGGCTCGTTCACGGAACCCATTATGAGCCGCAAGACTATCGTCATCCTTTCATTGCTGGTGCTCGCGGTCGCGGGGCTCTTTTTTGTCGGGCCCGTGGAGAGGGTGCTGAATGATCCCGCGCCATCACCCGAGGCCATGGCCGGGACGGAAGTGATCGATAAACCGCTGACCGTGCCGCTGCCGGAGCCAGTGCCCGAAATCGAGCCAGTGCCGCTTTCGACCCCCCTCAGCAAACGACTCGTGATCCGGGAGTCGGTGGATGTGCCGGTGCCGGAAGGCTCGGTGCGGCTGCTGCGCGGCATGGCGGTGTCGCTCGCGAAGGATGGCGGCGAAAAGGTGGACGTGAAATTTGGCAATGTCCGCAAGCCCACTCAGGTGACGGTGCCGCGGGGTGCGTTGGCGAATCGCGAGCAGCAGAGTGAGCCATCGACCTTCGGGCCGGTCGTCGCCCTGCAGAAGACGGTGAACAATATCTTCCAGGCGCCAGCCGGGAGCCTGGCGGTCGAGGCAAAGGAGATCGGGACGGGGCGCGGCGTCGCGCGCAGTTATGGCGTCGGATCGGAGTGGGATCGCACGGACAAGGAAACCTTCCGGACGAAAGGGCTCGCGGTGACGTTTCGGAATCTGAGCCGGCGGCCGACGGGGGATTGCGAGATCGTCGTCTGCTGGGTGGGCCGACGGCTCGCCGATGATACGCGCCACATCAGCCACGCGGAGACCTTCCGGGTGAATCTCGCGCCGCTCTCCGAGCATCAGGCCACGAGTTGGTGCCCGCTGCTCGATGGGCGGCAGACGAAGTACTCGACGACCGGCGCGACGTTCCTTTCGGGGAGCAAGTTTGACGGTTGGTTTGCGATCGTGAAGCGGGACAGCCAGGTGCTCGTGGGGCGCGGCGGCACGGACGCTTACGCTACGATCCTCCGCGACCCCGCGCAGCTCGATCTGCTGCTCGCGAGCTGGGGTGGATCGACGCAGGGAGCGACCAGTTCGATGCCGAAGTGGCGGGACGAGCGTCCCGGTGCGAGCGCGATCCCGAGGCCGCGCACACCACCGACGACTTACTGAAGTCGGAGCCAGCGCTGGACGGCTGCCCCGTCCACCTTTCGCTATTCGAGACGCACAAAGGCTTTTCAGAAAGCACTGTTCCGGGTTGCATCACGCCATGCCAAATCCCTGGACCGGAAAAGGAAACCCCTACACTCGACAAGAAGTCTGCGATCGCCTGCGGGCTGCGCTGGAGCGTGGCGAACCCATCATCGCTGCCGGCGCGGGCACGGGGATCAGCGCGAAATTCATCGAGAAGGGCGGCGCGGACCTCATCATCATTTACAATTCCGGACGCTTCCGCATGGCGGGTCACGGCTCCACCTGCGGGCTCATGGCTTACGGCGATGCGAATCAGGTGGCCATGGACATCGGGGAATATGAAGTCCTGCCGATCGTCGAAGAGATCCCGGTGATCTGCGGCGTGCATGCCACAGACCCGCGCCGCCGGATGTGGCACTGGCTCGGGCGGGTGAAAGAGATGGGTTTCTCCGGGGTGAATAATTTTCCCACGCACACGATCGTCGATGGCCAATTCCGGCGGGTGCTCGAAGAGACCGGGATGGGTGTGCAGAAGGAGTTTGAAATGGTGGCGCTGGCGCATCGCATGGATCTCTTCACCATCGTCTATGTGGCCACGCCGGAGGAGGCGAAGGCCATGGCCGAGGCGGGTGCGGATGCGATCATCGCGCATGTCGGGACGACGGTCGGCGGGTCGATCGGCGTGACCGGCGCGGTCGTGCCGATGGATGACGCGGTGCGGCGGACGCAGGCGATCATCGAAGCCGCACGGACGGTGCGGAAGGACATCTTCTTCCTGAGCCACGGTGGGCCGATCGCCACGCCGGAAGACGCGACGTATGTGAACGAACACACGGACTGCGTGGGCTTCGTCGGCGCGAGTTCGCTGGAGCGGCTGGGCGTCGAAGCATCGCTCACAGCGTTGACGCGGGAGTTTAAGAAAATCCCGGCCCCCGCGGCGAAGCGCGGCTGAGGGCGGTCCGGGGAGCTACAGCGTCTCGGGAGCCTGGAAGAGCTCGGCGATGCGGGCGAGGAGGCGGCCAGCGGCGCCGCCGTCGAGTACGCGGTGGTCGAAGCTGAGGGTCATCTGCGCTTCGGTGGCGGGACGGAATTCCTTTTTCGCCGCATCCCACACCGGGACGACGCGACCGGCGCCGAGGCCGAGGACCATGGTCTGCTCGGGGAGCGGGATGGGTGTGGCCCACTCGAGGGCGAAGCTGCCGAAGTTGGTGACGGTGCCGACGGAGCCGCCTTGCGCATTGGCGGGGAGGCGGCGCTGGCGGGCGAGTTCGACGAGTTCATTGTAGCGGGCGACCATGTCGCGGAGCAGCGTCTGGTCGGCATTGCGGATGACGGGAACGAGCACGCCGTCTTCGGCTTCGACGGCGAAACCGACATCGACGGATTTCGGATGCACGATGTGGCCACCGATGAGGCGGCCGGCCGGCGCGCTGTTTTCACCGAGCGCGAGCGCGAGCGCGCGCAGGGCGTAGAGCGCGGGGCCGGCCTTCGGCGAGCTGGCTTTGCGATGCGCGAGCAGGAGGTCGAGTTGCACGCTGCGACCGACGGTGGCGAGGGGTCGCGCCCAGGAGCGGCGCATGGCATCGGCCACGGCGACGCGCATGGTGGAGGCGGGCGTGAGTTTGTGTTCGTTGAGGCGATCGAGAAATTTTTCAAAGTCCTCGACCGTCACGCGGCCAGCGGCGCCGCTGCCGGCGATGCCCGCGAGGTCCGCGGCGTGCAGACCGAGTTCATTCATCCGCGCCTTCATCCGCGGGGACATGTAACTCGCCCCGGCAGCGTGGGCGGGGACGGGCAATCCGCGCACCGTGGGAGCGACGCCTGGGCGCGGCTTGGCGGCTTCCGCATTCTTCGGGTGTCCGTTCTGCGGTTGCACGTCGCGGTCGGGCGGGAGCGTGTCGAGGCCAAGCCGCCGGGCTTCCGCCTCGCTTACTTCGAGCCAGCCGAGGGTCGCGCCGACGGGATAACTTTGCTGCAACTCGACGGTGAGTTCCGCGAGCTTGCCGGTGCAGGGTGCGGTCACGCCCATCGTCGCCTTATTCGTCTCCACCTCGATGATCTCCTGATCGCTGGTGATCTCCGCGCCGACCTCGAAAGGGATACGGACGATCGTGGCCTCGGCGATGGACTCGCCGAGCTGCGGCATGATGATGGGGATGCGGGGCATGGCGAAAGGATGAAGGATGAAGGATGAAGGATGAGGGATGAAGTGGGCTAGCGTGCTGTTGCCTTTTTCACGATCGTGACCAGCATGGCGGTGAGTTCCTCAGTTTCCTGATGAAGCAATTCCAGTCGTTCGGGTGCGACGATTTTCCCCTCGCCGAGCAGCTCTAGCCAATAGCCGGTTTCTTCGAGTTCCTGCAATGCACCTTCTATCTTGCTCACGAAATCGGCGTCCGACTTGGCGCGCTTCGCCTCACGATAGTGCGCGCCCACCGAAGTGGCAGATCGCAGCATCTGTCTGCCGAGGATTCGGGCCTCCTCTGTTTTTGGAAGGGACACGAACAGCTTGATACAACGGAGGGCGAATCGCTTGGTGCGCTGACGCAAGTCGCCTTCCGTTGCTCCACTCTTTTCTTCATCCTTCATCCTTCATCCCTAATCCTTTCTAACTGCGGAGCAAATCGCGCATGGCCACGGCGATGGTCCGCGCGGTCGGGCGATGGGTGCCCCAGAGGTTCGGGTGATAGGGGACGGGCGTGTCTTTGGCGTTGAGACGTTTTGGTGGGGCGTCGAGGAGATCGAAGCCATCCGTGGCCACGCGGGCGACGATTTCCGCGGTGACGCCGCCCCAGGGCCAGGCTTCGCCGACGGCGAGCAGGCGGCCGGTGCGGGCGACGCTGGCGAGGACGGTGTCGGTGTCGAGCGGTTTGATGGAACGCAGGTCGATCACTTCGATCTCCGAGCCTTCGGTGGCGAGTTCTTCGGCACAGGCAAGGGCTTCGTGGACCATGGCGCTGTAGGTCACGATGGTCGCGTCGCGGCCCATGCGCGCGATGCGGGCTTTGCCGGTGGGCACGGCTTCCTTCGGGAGCGCTTCGGCTTTGAGGTGATAGTACAGGTACTTGTGCTCGCAGAAGACGACGGGGTCATCGATGGCGACCGCTTCGAGGAGCATGGAGTAAGCGTCCTCGACGGTCGCCGGTGTCATGACGATGAGGCCAGGGTAGTGCGCATAGAGACCCTCCATGCTCTGGCTGTGAAAAGGGCCGCCGCCCGAGGTGCCGCCGCTCGGCAGGCGCACGGTGATGGGGCAGGGGACGCGGGTGCGCCAGTGCATGGTCGCGGCGTGGTTGACGATCTGGTTGAAGCCCACGGTCGAGAAATCCGCGAACTGCATCTCGACGATCGGCCTCATGCCTTCGATGGCCGCGCCGATGGCTGCGCCGATGATCGCATCTTCGCTGATCGGCGCATCGAGCACGCGTCCGGGAAATTCCTTCGCGAGTCCTTTCGTCGCCTTGAAGGCCCCGCCGAACTGCCCCACGTCCTGACCGTAAACGAAGACCCGCGGATCTTCACTCAGCGCCCGGGCTTGGGCTTCGCGGATGGCTTCGAGATAGGTGATCATTCGCCGCTGAACCCATCGGTGAGTTGGCGATTGGAAAGCGCGCACCAGTCCTCTTCATCGGGATCGGGGAGGGGCTCGCGGATCGTGGTGGCGATGGCGGCTTCCACCTGCGCGCTCGCTTCGGTCTGCCATTGGCGGAGCGTCGCGGCATCCGTCCAGCCTTCGCTGAGAAAGCGCTGCTCCGCGACTTTCAGGCAATCGCGCCCCGTCGCGGATTGCTTTAAGCGGGGATCGACGTAGCCCGCGTCATCATGCTCGCCGTGGCCGACGAGGCGCAGGAGCGTGGCGACGACGAGTTGCGGACCGTGGCCGGAGCGTGCGCGCTCGACGGCGCGCCCGACGACGGTGAGACAGGCCGCGAGGTCGGTGCCATCCACGGTGTGTCCCTCGACGCCGTAGCCGATCGCTTTATCGACGAGGTGCCGACAGGCAAACTGCCGCGCGTTCGGCGTGGAGTAGGCGTATTGATTATTCGCGACGACGACGACCAGCGGCAGCTTCTCGACCGCCGCAAGATTGAGCCCTTCGTGGAAAGCGCCGGTCGAGGTGCCTCCCTCGCCAATACACGTCGCGCCGACCGCGCCGGTGAGACCTTGAAAACGCCGCGCCATGAGTGCGCCGGCGACGGTGGGGATCATCGCGCCGAGATGGCTGATCATCGCGTAGTAGCCTTCGCGCGGGCGGCCGCGGTGAATATTCCCATCGCGACCGAGCATCGGGCCGAGGCGCGAGCCGAGATAGGTGCGCGTGTAGTCGAGCAAGGCCTCGCCGAAGGCAAAGCGTCCGGCCTGATCGCGGATCAGCGGCGCGAAGATGTCGCCTTCGCGCAAGGCCACGCCGACGGAGGCGCTGAGCGCTTCCTGGCCTTTCCCGAGAAAGACGCCGCCGATTATTTTCCCGCCCCGATAGAGATTGGCGATCCGATCCTCGGCGGTCCGCGCGAGCAACATCCAGCGATACGCTTGGAGGCAAGCGTCTTTGAGATCGGTAGGCTCTGCGCAGGATGCGCGGGCCGCGGTCGTTTGAACCATGCGCGGGATAGTAGGGAGCGTGGTGCGACGCGTGCAATTGAAGAAATGGCGGATGCGGCGGGTGGTCATCCTGGCATCCGCAACGCTCCGCGCCAGAGCTGATGAAGATGACGATGCTGAGAATGAGCAGGAGCGAGCCGCCCACTTTCTCTTGGCAAGGCCCGTCCCGTCTCCGTTTAATCCCCGTCCCTTGAAGCTCCTCGACCGTTACGTCCTCCGCAATTTCCTGGAGCCCTTCCTCATCTGCTTCTTCGGGTTCATCGCCATCTGGCTCATTTTCGATCTGGCGGATAACGGGCCCGACTTCACGCAGGCGAAGGCGTCTTTCAAGGCGGTCGCCTTTTTCTACCTCACGCAACTCCCGCAGACGGTGGTGATCTCGCTGCCGATCGGCTTGCTCCTCGGCCTGCTCTATTCGCTGAGCCAGATGTCGCGCTCGCAGGAGATCATCTCCATGCTCACCGCTGGGCGCAGTGTGCCGCGGGTGATCCTGCCTTTGATCGTCGTGGGGCTCATCGCCACGGCGGTCTGCATGGTGCTGAACTACCGCCTCGCGCCCCACGCCGAATCGATCCGCAAAATTGCCCTCGAGCAGATCAGCCGCGGGCGGCGGGCCGGGGAGATTGAGCCGGTGAAAGGGCATCTCTTTCGCGATCGGCTCACGAATCGCATCTGGTTCGCGCGTCGCTTCACGCCAGGCTCCTTGCAGCTCGATGGCGTCCAAGTCGCGCAGCAGGACGCCGCTGGCCGGATCACGAAGAAGTGGTACGCGCTGCGGGCGGTCTATGATCCGCGGGCGCGGGAGTGGACGCTCAATCGCGGGATCTCTGTCGAGTTTTCGGAAAATGGCGACATCGCGAAGACGGACGATTTTCAGGATTCCTATCGCACCATCAAAGACTGGAGCGAAACGCCGTGGCGGGTGGGCAGTGTGCGGCTGGATGCGCAGGGGCTCTCGGTGCCGGAGTTGCGCGAGTATCTCCAGCACAATGTCGATTTCCCCGACGTGCAACTCGCGCCCTACCGCGCCACCCTGTCCGATCGCTGGGCGCTGCCCTGGACCTGTCTGATCGTCGTCTTCGTGGCCGCGCCGCTCGGCATCGTCTTCTCGCGGCAGGGAGTACTCGCGGGCGTCGCCAGCTCCATCTTCATCTTCTTCGGCATGGTCATGGTCCGTTACCTTTTCCTCGCACTGGGCAAAGGCAACCGCATCGACCCTTGGATCGCGCCGTGGGTGCCGAATGCGATCTTCCTCTTCGTCGGCCTCGTGCTGCTTTGGTTCCGCACGACGAACCGCGATCTCCCGAGGCTGCGCCTGCGGAAAGGATGAAGGCGGAAGGATGAAGGCTGAAGTAGTCAGCGCTGCGCGCCGCGGTGTCGATTTTCCACCACTCTTCACTTCATCCTTCATCCTTCATCCTTCATCCTTTCCCCATGACTCAAGACTGGACCATCCAAGGCCGCTCGCATTCCTGCTCCTCCACGGGGCGGGATTTTAGTGAGGGCGAATTTTTTTACACGTTGCTCTTCGATGAACCGGCGGGCTTTCGGCGCGAAGATTGGTGCGAGGAGGCCTTCAAAGCGCGGCCTGCGGAGGCGGCCGCACCGTATTCGCAGTGGCGGGCGAAGTATCAGCCGCCCGCGCCCCCGCCGCCGGAAGCGCTCGGCAAGCAGACCGCGGAAGACCTGCTCCGCCGCTACATGGACGAGGACACGCCGCAGCACACGAATGCGCGCTACCTGCTCGGGGTCATGCTCGAACGTAAACGCTTGCTCAAAGAGGTGGAGGTGAAAAAGGGCGACGATGGGCAGATCGTCCGCATCTACGTCCACAACAAGACGGGCGAGGTTTTCATCGTGCCTGACCCGCAGCTCCGGCTCGATCAACTCGCGGCCTTGCAGGTGGAGCTGTCCGGCCTGCTTTCGCCCGAGGCCGCTGCCGCGCCGATGGCGCCCCCGGAAGAGTCGCCGGTCCCCGCAGAGACCTCCGAAACTCCCGCTGAGCCATGAGCCACGAAGCCCGTCTCGCCGCGCTCGGCGTCGAACTCCCCGCCGCGCCTGTGCCCGTCGCCGTTTACCAGCCGCTCGTCATCGCGGGCGGACTCGCCTACGTGTCCGGTCACGGACCCGTGCTGCCCGATGGGAGCAAGATCACCGGAGTCGTCGGACGCGATCTGGGCATCGCTGGCGGGCACGGCGCAGCGCGGCAAGTCGGCCTCGCGATCCTCGCCACGCTGCGTTCGGAGCTGGGTTCACTGGACCGGGTGGCGCGGGTGGTGAAGGTGCTCGGGATGGTGAATTCCGCGCCGGATTTCTACGAGCATCCGAAGGTCATCAATGGCTGCAGCGAGCTTTTCGCCGATGTCTTCGGCCCCGCTGCCGGGGTCGGTGCGCGCAGCGCCGTGGGCCTGGGACCGCTGCCCGGAAACATCGCTGTGGAGATCGAGGCCATCTTCGAACTCGTCCCATGATGTCCGACTGGTTCCGCCCGGAAAATGAGCGCGACATTCCCTCGCCGGGACTGCTGCTCATCTCCGAGCGCATCGACGCGAATCTCCGGTTGATGGTCGAACTCGCGGGCGATCCCGCGCGGCTCCGGCCGCACGTAAAAACGCACAAGCTCGGCCCGATCGTGCAGCGCCAACTCGCGCTCGGCATCACGAAGTACAAATGCGCGACCATCGCCGAGGCCGAGATGACGGCGGAGGCGGGCGCGCCGGAGGTGCTCCTTTCCTTCCCCGCAGTCGGTCCGAACATCGCGCGCCTCTGCGCCCTCGTGCGCCATTTCCCGGCCACGAAATTCTCCGCGATCGCCGACAACGCGCCGACCATCCGTGGTCTGAGCGCGGGCGCGCGCGCCGCTGGTCTCGCGCTCGACGTCTTCCTCGATCTCGATTGCGACATGCAGCGCACCGGCATCGCGCCCGGCCCGGAAGCCGTCACCCTCTATCGCCTCCTCACCACCACGCCCGCCCTCCGCGCTGCGGGCCTGCACGCTTACGACGGGCACATTCAAGAATCCGATCCCGCTGCGCGCGCGGCCAAGTGCGACGCGGATTTCGCGCCAGTGCTGGCCTTGCGCGATCAACTCACCGCCGCTGGCCTGCCCGTGCCCGCGCTCATCGCCGCCGGCTCGCCTACCTTTCCGTGCCATGCGCGCTTTCCCGATCGCGAACTCAGCCCCGGCACCACGGTCCTCTGGGATTTCGGCTACGGCGACAAATTCCCCGACCTCGCTTTCCAGCCCGCCGCGGTGCTGCTCACACGCGTCATCAGCAAGCCCGGCGCGAATCGGCTCTGCCTCGATCTCGGACACAAAGCGGTGGCCTCCGAAATGCCGCATCCCCGCGTGCGCCTCCTCGAACTCCCCGACGCCGTGCCCGTGGTGCATAGCGAAGAACATCTCGTGATCGAGACCCCGCGGGCCAGCGAGTTCTCCATCGGCGCCACCCTCCACGGCATCCCGCGGCACATCTGCCCGACCGTCGCGCTGCACAGCGAAGCCTGGCTGGTGGAAGGCGGCGTGGCCCGCGCACGCTGGCCGATCCTCGCGCGGGCTCGACGGCTGACGGTGTAGGCGGAAAATCTCAGGCTTCCCCCTTGTGACCTCCACGGCCTGGCCATTGATCGCGCGCGGCTGCGGCTCCCTTTGCCTTTCACTGAAGCAGCTTCAGCTTCGACGCAGCAGGCTGCCGGCGCGGGTGAAGTGTTCAGCGCGGAATCCCATGGCCAGTTTGAGCTGATAGTCACGCTCGATGACGTTCGTGATCGCCCGGCAGCGGCGGTAGTCCTCGCCGCTGATCAGCCCGCGCAACCGCGCCCACAGGCCGTGGACCGGCACCGGAAAATCGCTGCCATGCACGAGCCGCTCCGCGAGCAATCCCGTGTGACATTTTCCCGCATGACGACCGCGCAGCGGAACGTGCCACGCACTCGTGTCGCCGTAGAGCTTTGCGTGCTTCCCGACCATCTCCGCGAAGACGTGGAAATACTCCGGATCGCCGAGACCGCTCTTCGTCGCGGAGTGCGCGGCGATCACCGTCACGCCGCACTCGAGCGGCTGCGTGAGCACGCGCGGATCGGCGTAGGCTTTGTTGATCACGGGCACGGTGTGCTCGCCGCCGGTGTGCGCGAGCAGCGGCAAGCGCGCCGCCGCCATGCGCTCCCAAAACTTCCGGTAACGCCGATCATTGCAATCCACGTTGTGGCAGTTGGGCAGAAGCTTCAGCACCACCGCGCCACTGGCGATGCAGCGGTCGAGTTCTTCCAGCGCATCCCGGCGCGCGGGATGGATGGAGACGGCAGGGAGAAATTCGGGATGCTTGCGGGCGAGCTGCAGCACGTAGTCATTCGGCACGTGAAAGGAACCCACACCTTCCAGGCGCCGCCCCTCAGCGTCATAGACCTCCTCTTGCGCCAGGATCACCGCGTGGCTGCATGAAGATTCGCGCACGAGCCGGACGAGATGCGTCACGTAGCGTTCGTCAAAGTCCGGCGCATCGAGCGCCAATCCCGCGAGCCCGATGTGCCGCATCATGTAAGCAGCCAGGGGTCGGTGCCAGAACCCCGACACGCGCAACCAGCAACCGCTGCCGCCCCGGCCATTGCCGACGATGTGAATGTGGGCGTCGATGTGCGGGGTGGGCTGGCTCATGGGAAACTCGTGGACTGATTCTGAAAAAGCACCAAGCAGCAAGAACCAAGCACCAACGATCGCGCACGCAGTCGCGAGAGCGAAAATTGGAATTTGGTGCTTGGCGCTTCTTTGGAGCTTGATGCTTGGTTCCTGGTGCTTCTCACCACGACCTCCATGAAAATTCTCGCTCTCCTCCTCGCCCTCACGTTCTCCGCCAGCGCCGCGCGCATCGAACTCGTCGCCGGCGGCGGCAGCAAAGACCAAGACGCCCCGGCTAGGGAGTGCGAACTGCGCGAACCATTCGGAGTCGAGTTCACGGCAGCGGGCGAAATGATCATCGCCGAAATGACGAAAGGTCAGCGTGTGCTGAAAGTGGGTGCGCAGGGTTTGCTCAGCGTGATCGCGGGCACTGGCGCGAAGGGCTACTCCGGCGACGGCGGCCCGGCGACCGCCGCGACCTTCAATGGCATCCACAATCTCGCCATCACCTCCGAAGGCGACTTGCTCATCGCGGACAGTTTCAACCACACCCTGCGCCGGATCGACGCGAAGACCGGGGTGGTGAAAACGATCGCCGGCAACGGAACGTCCGGCTTCGCCGGCGACGGAGGCCCCGCAGCCGAAGCGAAATTCGCGACGCTCATTCAGATCGCCCTCGATCCCGCGGGCCGGCAGCTTTTCCTCGCCGACATCGGCAACAAGCGCATCCGCCGGCTCGATCTCGCGAGCGGAAAAATCACGACTGTCGCGGGCCATGGAAAGAGCGGCGTGCCGGCAGATGGAGCCGACGCCGCGACTTCATCGCTCGTCGATCCCCGCGCCGTCGTGCCGGATGCGGTCGGCGGATTCTACATCCTCGAGCGCAACGGTAACGCCCTGCGCTACGTCGATCCCGCGGGCAAAATCAAGACCGTGGCCGGGACCGGCGCGAAGGGTGCGAGCGGCGATGGCGGCCCTGCCCTGCAAGCCACGCTGAACGGCCCGAAACATCTCTGCCTGGATCAGGACGGCACCGTCCTCATCGCCGACGCCGAGAATCACCTCATCCGCCGCTACCATCCGAAGGACGGAAAAATCACCCGCGTCGCCGGCACCGGAAAGCGCGGCACCGCCGGCCTCGGCGGCGACCCGCTGCAATGCGAACTCGCCCGCCCCCACGGCGTCACCGTCCACCGCGACGGCACCCTTTACATCACCGACAGCTACAACGACCGCATCCTCAAGATCGTCCCCTGACCGATGGCTAGAGCGGACAGTCCCGCAGCGAATTGCAGTGCAAAAGCCCAGCGCAGGACGGTATCCGTAGCCGTGCCACGGGCCTGTAGCTCAATGGTTAGAGCAGGGGACTCATAATCCCTTGGTTGTGGGTTCAAATCCCACCGGGCCCATTGCATTTAGGATTTAGCATTTTGGATTTAGGATTTATCCCATCTTCGTGAATCCAACTATTCTCGGAAAAATCGCGGTCGTCGGATCCGGGGCGGTGGGGTGCTATTATGGCGGGATGCTGGCGCACCTGGGGTGTGATGTGCGGTTTCTCATGCGGGCGGATTTGGCGGCGGTGCGGGCGCAGGGGCTGACGATTCGGACGGGGGGGGACGAGGTGCGGGTGCGGGTGGAGGCGTTTGGATCGACGCAGGAGATCGGGCCAGCGGACTTTGTGATCATTGCCCTGAAGGCAACGGGGAATGCGTTGCTGGAGACTTTGCTCCCGCCTTTGCTGCATGAAAATACGGCGCTGGTGACTTTGCAGAATGGGTTGGGAAATGAGGAGTATCTCGCGGAGCGCTGGGGGGCGGAGCGGGTGCTGGGGGCGTTGTGTTTTGTGTGTCTGAATCGGACGGCACCGGGGGTGGTCGAACATTTCGATCATGGGTCGATCTCGGTGGGGGAGTTCGGGCGCGCGCCTTGGCCGCGGACGCGAGATCTTGTGGCGGGGCTACTGGCGGCGGGGATCGAGGCGAAGGTGGTCGAGAATCTCGTGGAGGAGCGCTGGCGGAAATTGCTCTGGAATATCCCTTTCAACGGACTGGCGATCGCCGCCGGCGGGGCGACGGTTGCGGAGGTGCTCGCGGACTCGGGGCTGCGCAAGGTGGCGCGCGATCTGATGAGCGAAGGGCTCGACGCCGCGCGGCGCATCGGGCACGACATCCCGGACAGTTTCGCCGACTTTCAAATCGAACGCAGCTACAGCATGGGACCTTATCAACCTTCCAGCATGATCGATTGGAAATTTGGACGACCGGTGGAAGTGGAGGCGATCTGGGGTGAGCCGTGGCGGCAGGGGGTGCGCGCCGGGGCGACGATGCCGCGGCTGGAAATGCTCTATCAATTGCTCCGCCAGGTGACGGCACGGGAGGTGGGACGATGAGCGACTGGCGCGAGCTGCGACCGGAGTGGGGGATCGTGTTGGGCTCGGGGCTCGGCGCGATGATCGAGCGGGTGGAGGTGCTCGCGGAGGTGCCCTACGCGGAGGTCGAGGGGCTGCCGGTGTCGCGCGTGCCGGGCCATGCGGGGAAGTTTCTCTTTGGCACGCTGGCCGGAGTGCCGGTGCTAATCGCGCAGGGTCGGGTCCATCTTTATGAAGGGCGCACGGCGGCGGAGGTGACGGCGGGGGTGCGCTTCATGGCGACGTGCGGGGTGAAGCGGCTGGTGCTGACGAATGCGGCGGGGACGGCGAATCGCGAATTTGCGCCGGGGACCTGGATGATGCTGGCGGATCATCTGAACCTCACGGGCGCGACGCCGCTGCTCGGTGGGCCGAATTTTGTGGACATGAGTGAAGTGTACTCGGCGCGGCTGCGGGAGCGGTTTGCGGCGGTGGCGGCGGCTGAGGAGATCGCGCTGCATTCCGGCGTCTATGCGGGTTTGCTCGGGCCGCAGTACGAGACGCCGGCGGAGGTGCGGATGTTTCAGCGTCTGGGCGCGGATGCGGTGGGAATGTCCACGGTGCTGGAGGCGATCCAGGCGCGGGCGCTGGGCTTGGAAGTGGCGGGGTTTTCGTGTCTCACGAACTGGGCCGCGGGGCTGAACACCGAACCGCTCGCGCACGAAGAAGTGCTCACGATGGGCAAGCGCGCGGCGGGAGACATGGTCCGGCTGCTGGAGCGAGTGATCGGGGGGTGAAGCTGGGAGCGCCGCCGTCTCGTGCGGCAAACGGATCCCTCGGCGAAGCCGCATTTATCAATGTGGCGCTACGCGCGGCGCGCACGATGCCGCACGGGACGGCGGCGGTCCCAGGTTTCGCTTCCGAAAGTTTTTCCCAGCTTACTGCTCCTGCGGCGGGGGCGGTGAGAGCAGATCGGGGCGGACGCGTTGAGTCTTTTCCAGGGCGCGCTCGCGGCGCCATTTGGCCACTGCGCCGTGATGGCCGCTGAGCAGGATGTCCGGCACGCGCGCGCCGCGGAAGTCCACGGGCCGCGTGTATTGCGGGAACTCGAGCAGGCCCGTGGAAAAGCTGTCGTCGGCGGCGCTCTGGTCGTCGCCGAGCACGCCGGGGATCAGCCGTACCACAGCATCGGAAAAGACCGCGGCGGCGAGCGCGCCATTCGTGAGCACGTAGTCGCCGATGGAAATTTCCTCATCCACGAGCTGATCGATGACGCGCTGATCCACCCCTTCATAGTGCCCGCAGAGAATGATGAGATGCGGCATCTTCGAGAACTCCAGCGCCGCGCGCTGATCAAAGCGCCGGCCAGCAGGCGACATGAAGATGACGCGCGACTCCGGCGTGCGCAGCGCTTCGAGCGCGGCGAAGATCGGCTCGCATTTCATCACCATGCCCTGGCCGCCGCCGTAGGGCATGTCGTCCACGGTGCGGCGCTTGTCGGTGGTCCAGTCGCGGAGATCGTGCGCGCGGATGGTGGCGAGGCCGCGCTCCTGCGCGCGTTTCATCATGCTCTCGGCGAGCGGGGCCGCGGCGATGGCGGGGAAAAGGGTGACGATGTCGATCTTCACGGGAGGGAGCATCGAACGCCGAACGTCGAACGTCGAACCTCCAGTGGATCTCCCGCCCGCTCGCCGCGCGCATTCGAGGTTGGATGTTCGACGTTCGATGTTGGATGTTCTGCGCCGCCTTGGCCAAGAAACCCTCCCGCACTAGCAATCGCACCCGCGCCCCCCGCCGCCGCTTGAAACGCTGGCTGCTCTGGGGCGGGCTCGCGGCGTTCCTCATCGTCGCGGCGGTCGTCACCACCTACGGCTTCTGGGCTTCGACCTTCGAGATCCACGACGTGCGCACGATGCGCGAGCGCTCCACAGTCTTCGACATGGACGGAAAAATGTACGCGCGGCTGCAAGGCGAGAATCGCATCACCGTGCCGCTCGCCGAAGTGTCGCCGCACTTCGTGAAGGCGCTGCTCGCGCGGGAAGACTCGCGCTTTTACAATCACCGCGGCGTCGATCCCATCGGCATCGCGCGGGCCATCGTGCGCAATGTCACCTCCGGTTCCGCGGCGCAGGGCGCCAGCACCATCACCCAGCAACTCGCGCGGAATTCCTTTGTGCTCGGCGGCAAAAATCTGCACCGCAAATTACTTGAAGCCTTCGTCGCCGCGCGCATCGAGCAGCATTACGCAAAGGACGAAATCCTCGAGCACTACATGAACCGCATCTACTTCGGTTCCGGCGTCTATGGCATCGAGACCGCGAGCCAGGCTTACTTCGGGAAACGCGCCCGTGACCTGACTCTGAGCGAGGCCGCGATGATCGCCGGTATCATCCGCGGCCCCACGCGTTTCTCGCCTTTTCGCAATCCCAAAGGCGCGCGCCGCGAGCGCGACGACGTGCTGGATCGGCTGGTGAAGTTGGAGAAAATCCAACCCGGCGAGGCGCGCACGGCCAAGGCCGCGCCGCTCACCCTCGCCCGCAAACGGCAGCTCGGGACGCAGGAAAACTACGGCATGGACATGGTCCAGCGCGAACTCGACATCCTGCTCACCGACGATCAACAGGCGCTCGGCGGCTTCAAGATTTACACGACCATCGATCCTGATTTGCAAAATGCCGCGCAGATTGCCGTGGATGCGCAGCTCCGGAAGATCGAAGCGAAGCCCGGCTACGTGCATCCGAAGCGCGCCGACTTTTCCGACGAAGCGCGCAAGGAGGAACTGCCCACGCCTTACCTCCAGGGCGCATTGGTCGCGATCGACAACCGCAGCGGCGGCATCCGCGCCCTCGTGGGCGGGCGCGACTATGCGGAAAGTAAGTTGAACCGTGCCGTGCAATCCGAGCGTCAGGTCGGCTCCACTTTCAAGCCCTTCGTCTATGCGGCGGCCTATGCGCGCGGCCTGCTCCCAGGCACCACGATCGACGACGGGCGCATTGATCGCGGGGAGATTCGCGACGCCGCGGATTGGACGCCGGGAAATTCCGACGGGACTTTCAAAGGACCCCAGCGCGCCGACGAAGGACTCATCCTCTCGCGCAATACGATGAGCGTGCGGGTCGGCGAGCGCGCCGGGTTAAAGGACATCGCCCGGCTGGCGAAGTCTGCTGGCCTGCCGGAGATCCCGCTCCAGCCCGCCGTGTACCTCGGTGCCTTTGAGGCGAATCTCACGGACCTCACGGCCGCCTACACCGTCTTTGCGAACAGCGGCTTGCGCCGGCAGAGTTACATCATCGAGCGCATCGACGACGCCGATGGCGAAGTGGTCTATCGCGCTGCCCACGTGCAGGCCCGGGTGCTCGATCCTGGCGTGTCTTGGGAAGTGACCGATGCGCTCACGAAGGTCATGGAGCGTGGCACCGGGGCCAGCGCCAAGGCCCTGGGTTTCACCAAACCCTCCGCCGGAAAGACCGGCACCACGGATGACTTCAAAGATGCGTGGTTCGTGGGCTTCACCAGCGCGCTCACGTGCGGCGTGTGGGTCGGGCTCGATCGTCCGGAGAAAATCGCCGCGAAAGGCTACGGCTCCGCCCTCGCCCTGCCCATCTGGGTCGATCTCATGAACGACGCCTCCGGCGCGCGCTATCCCGCAAAGACAATCACGCCTCCCGTCGCCCTCAAGCGCTGTCTCGTCTGCGCCGTCTCGAGCCATCTCGCCACCAGCGGCTGCGAGAAAGTGGGCGCCGCCTATACCATCGACCTGCCCGACTCCTGCGTGCCCGGAGAGCCCTGCAGCCAGCATCGCGGCAGCCTCCTCACTGGCCGCGAACGGAAAGACGAAGGCGAACGCCGCTCCGTACCGCAGAGCATCTTCCGCTCGTTCAAAAAATTCTTCGGCCGCGACTGACCCAGCGCGAAGTCCCGTCGATCAGCGCCGGGTCGCGCCTGCGGGGACGATGGAGATGCGCCTGACTTACTTAACCCACAACACCGGCTGCGTGATGCCGATGTTGCGCTGGACTTCGGGGTCGGTCGGGTCGGCGGGCAATTTTTGCCAAAGATCGAGGTAGCCTTTCTCTCCAAGGGCGAGGCCACCGAAGATCAGGTTCGTCTGCCGCGCGGGCCAGCCTTCCCACGCCTGCACGTCGGGCTTGAGCGTCCACTTCGATTTATCGGCGAGGAAGGGATAGAGGAATGCGATGGCTTTACGGATGCCGCGGCCGTCGGGCAGTTCGTAGGTCCACAAGTTATCCTGCTCGGTGCTCAGCACATGGCAGAGCGTGGTCATGTTATCGAGTTGGAAGATGGAGTAGCCGTAGGGCTTGGTGCGCTCGAGCTCGAGCGGGAAGCCGCCGTCCACGGCCATCTGCTTCGCCACGAAGACTTCTTTGTATTCCTTGCGGCAGCGCGCGAGCTTTTCCTCGTCGCCGATGAAGTCCGCATACACGGCGAGCTGGAGGTAGAAGGCAACGGCGTGGTTGTTCTTCGCGCGCGCCTCGTCCGCGCCGTTCTTGCTCGTAGTCATCCATTCGGCGAGCTGGCGGAACCATCCGCGCAACTCCTCACTCATCCCTTTTGGGAATACTTTGGACTTCTCGATCGCGCGCACCGCGGCCGGGACTTCGATCAGGTGCAGCGCGTCGATGATGCCGATGCCGCGCCCCGGTGAGACGCCGGGGATGGCCTGCGCAAAGTCGAGGTTCGGATTCATCCGCGTCTTCGGATCGAGGAAGAAACCGCGCAGCAGTTCCGTCGCTTTGGTCACGTAGCGCTCCTCGCCCGTGATCTTATAAGCGGCGGCGAGCGCGGCGACGGAATCGCGCAGGGCTTTCACGACGAGGCGATGCTGCGCAAAGTTCTCGGGATTCGATTCCCCGTCGCGGCGGACATAGGGCAGGCCGTCGGGCTTGCTCGGGTCGGGCCACCAGTAGTCGCCGTTCGAGTAGAAGTCATTCGGTCCGCCCTGGCTGAGATTTGCAGGAAAGGCGGTGATGGTAACGGGCTCCTGCTTCAGCGCGGCGGCGGAGGCTTTCAGGATGCGCTCGCGATCGAGCGCGGCGACATCGAGCGTGAGTTTCGGTGCGGGGGCTTTCGCGGGGGCTTTCGTTTCGGCGGTGGCCTTCGCGGGCTTCGTCGTCTTCGATTCGGTCGTGGGGGCGCGGTTGTCGGTGATGTATTTGAACTGCGGCTTCCGGCCTTCCGAAGATACGGAGACGCACACCTTGTAGTTCGTGATCTCGGCGTTGATCTGCGCGCGACCGTTGTAGAGTTGCACCACACGCGCGCCGGTGGAGGTGCCGAGGTTGTCGAGCAGGCGGCCATCGCCCGTCAGACCGAAGTGCACGACATTGGCGGCGTCGAGGCACTCCACGTCGTTCGAATCGAGCATGCGCACTTCCATCGTGGCGATGCCGTCCTTCTGCGCGATTTCTTCGAGTTTCATCTTCGCGGGTTTGCCCCACTTCTTTGTCTGGTAACCCACGGTGACCTCATCGCTGACCTCGACACCTTCGCGTTTGCCGACGGCCCGCAGCTTGTTTTCGCCTTCGTTGAGTTTCACGTTCCAGCGCAGTCCAGCAGCAGGAAAGTCGGCGCTCTTGCGTTGCTTCACGCCGGCGGACTTACCGTTCACGAAGAGCTCCGCCTCGGGGCAATTCGAGTAAACGCGAATCTCTTTTTCCTCGCCGGCCGCACCCCAGCGCACCGGCCAGTTGTGGCCGAAGAGCCGGAGCATCGGCTTCTCAGACCAGTAGCTCTGGAAGACGTAGAAGCTCTCCTTCGGCGTGCCGTCGCGCTCGATCACGCCTTTTTGGTTCACGCGCGGCACCGGGTTTTCCGGTCGCAACGGCGTGGCGAAGTCTTTGAAGATCCATTGTGCGCTACCCGTAAGCCACGGCATCTCCTCCTGCTCCTTCAGGTGCCAGTCGAACAGGTTGCACATGTAACTCTCCGACCAGTCACCGTCCTTCGACATGCGCACCTTGCCGCCCGAGCCCTTGTAAGCCTTGCCCTTCTCCGCCGTGCCCTGGCCGGTCGCGACCTTCTCCATCATCTTCTCCGGCTCCTCGGAAAAACGCCGCGCGTGGCTGTCACCACCCCACTCGGCGTGGAAGAAATGTTTGGTATCCTTCAACGCCTTCTCCGACGACGCGCGATACTCCGTGTAGCGGCCGGAATACCAGCCCGCCCAGATGCTCGGCGCATAGACATCGACGATGTCCTTGCAGAAGTCGCAGCGGCGAATGCAGGTGGGCCGCGAGGGGTCCAACTCATGCGAGAGCGTGTTTAGCTCTGTCATGAAGGCGCGGATCTTGTCCTTGTCGAAGACCTCGAAGTCGCCCGGCCAATCGTTCTCATTACCAAGTCCCCACAGGATGACCGATGGGTGATTGTAATGCTGATCGAGGAGCGCGCGCAGCATGTCGCGAGTCTGTTGCTGGTAACGCTCGCCACCGAGACCACCGCGGCACCAAGGCACTTCCTCCCACACGAGCAGGCCGAGTTCATCGCACAGATCGAGCACCAGCGGCGCCTGTTGGTAATGGCCGAGGCGCACGAAGTTCGCGCCCATTTCCTTGATCATCGTCAGCGTCTTGCGCACCACGTCATCCGGCACCGCCGCCGCAACGCCCGCGTGATCTTCATGGTAATGCGTGCCGCGCAGCAGGAGTCGCTCGCTATTGAGTTTGAACGGCCCGTGTTCCACCCACTCGAACGAACGCACGCCGAAACGCTCCGCCGTCTGCTGCTCGCCGTGTTTCGATTTCAAAGTCACCACGCAGCGATAAAGCGCCGGGGTCTTCGGCGACCACAGCTCCGGCTTCGCGATCTCAAACGCCCCGACTTCCTTTTCGCCCGACCACGGCGCGAGCTTCTGCGCCGCGGTGTGGATGACCTTGTCCCTCGCATCGCGCACTTCGATCCCGAGTTCGACTTCGTCTTTCAGCGCCATCGCATTCGCGAGCCGCGAGCGCACTTTCACCGAAGCCTTGGCGCCTTCCACTTTCGCCTCCACATGCACGCGCTCGACTGAGATCGCCGGCACATACATGAGGCTCACATGCCGATAGATCCCGCCGTAGCGATTGAAGTCGCTGAGATCGGAAGGGATTGCCTCCGCATCGCGCGAGTTGTCGCACATCACCGCCACCGGCACCTCGCCCTTCAAGGCCTCATTCTTCAACGCCTTCGCCGCCGCGTCCGTGATGTCCACTGTCCACTCATCGTAGCCGCCGACGTGCTCGCCCACTTTCTCCGTGTAAACGAACACCTGCGACTTCTGCCCCGCGCCATCGAAGTGCAACAGCGTGCGCCCATTCGGAAAGGGATTCGCGATCTTCAGCCGCGTGCGATACCAGCCCGGGCCTTGGTAGTAGCGGACCTCGGGATCCACCGCATCGCGCGCATTGAAGCAATGCGGCAACGTCACCTTTGACCACGCGACATTGTCGCTCGCCGCCTCCCCGCGCCATACTTCCCAGGTGCTGCCGAGCGAACCTTGGTAATGCTCCCAGCCCGTCGAGAGACGCTGGATCGTATCGGCGGCGAAGGAGTCCGCGCTGACGAAAACAAGGAGGAGGGCGAGGAGTCGGTGGGGGAATTTCATCACCCTCATGAGAGCGGGGGATCTCGTGGGATGATATTGGCCAGATGGCCAAGAGACTGCGAAACGCGGGTTACTTTACCTGTGCGTCCAGCCACGGCGCCACTTTCTCCACCCAGCGCGCGGCGTGTTCGCGCAGGCCGGAGCCGCTGAAGTGAACGCCCTGGCCGCCGTTCTCGCGGAGGTCGCCTTTCAGCGCGTCACTGTCGGGGCCTTCGAGGGCGATGCCATCCCTCCACAGCGATGCCTGCGCGGCGCGGATGTCCGGCGACGCTTCATCGCCGGGCACGTGATAGCTCACCTGCGCCACGAACCACGGCGCCTCCCAGCCGATCGCCCGTCGCGACTCCCGGATGACCTTCTCCAGATACTCGCGGTAAAGATTCCCCGGCAGCGTGCGCGTCGGGTCTTTCTGGTTCGCATCGCTTTCACCCTGATGCCACAGCACGGCGCGAAAGCCGCGGGGACCGATCTGCTGCATACGGGCGACGAAGTTCGTGAAGGCGTCCCCGTTGCTCTCCCATTCGCCGCTCGGGAGCTGCTGCACGCGTCTCTCGACGGTCGGCGGATTTGGAAAACGTGAGCCCTTCGGCAGCCACTCGCGCACGCTCGACCCGCCGATGCCGCACGCGATGAAGCCGACGGGCACGCCGAAGCGCTGCGCAATGGCATCGCCGAATGGAGGCAGGAAACTCCCTCCGCGACCGCTCGCTCCCGGCTGTGGGTCGCGGCAGAGTTGCCAGGCTTTTCCGTCAACGGTGACGACGCGCTCCGTCTGCGTGCTCAGCTTTTCGGCACCGTGATTCGCGGAGTTCGACTGCCCGGCGACGACGAAGACTTCACCGACTCCCACATGCTCCACGGCGGCGTCGCCGAAGACCTTCCCATTCCTCGTCACCCGCACTTCCAACCGATACCAACCGCCCGCCGGCAACTCGAGTGTCGCCTGAAAGTTCGCGCCCTGGAACGCGGCCGCGAGGTTTCGCCACTCGCCCGCCTTTTCCTCCACGACGATCCGCGCCTCGATCACGCTCGCGCCCGCGTCGGCGCCGCCGATCTCACCGCTCACGGCGATGCTTCTGCCGCCGCCCGGCTGCCGCTGGATGACCTGATACTCCGCCGGCGAGTGCAGCGTCACCGCCCTCCGAGGCGGGGGCGAAAGCAGCGCGAGCATCCCTTTGCCCAGCGCATCGCCGACGAGAAAATACGTCTCCGCATTGCCGAACTCGTGATGGCCGTGGCCGGGATTCGGCGACTCCCCCGGCTTGCGGACAAACTCGCGGGTCGGAACGAAGATCACATTCCCCGCAAACTCCGGTCGCGCCGCCGCCGCCGCCTGAGCCTGCCGCAACTTCGTCCACTCCGGCGGTGCGCTCACCCATGGTCCCGTCAGTTCGCCGATCACGACCGGCAGCCTCGGCGCCGCGAACTCTCGGCGCACGTCGTGAATCAGATTCACGAGATTCTGCTCATACTCTGGCACCGCCGTCTTCGGATTCACGCCGTCGTTCCAGCCCTGATACCAGACGAAGCCAGCGAGTTCGTAGCCACAGCCGCGGGTCGCCGGAAATTCGTGCTCCATCTTCGCCAGCGCCTCGCGCACCTGCGCAATCATGAGCGTGTAATACTTCCCCACCTCCCCGCCCGAGGACGGTGGACGGAAGTCGCGGAACAAACTCTTCCCGCCCCACGCCGTCTTGATGAGCAGCACCTGATTCTCGAAATGATCTCCGACAACGTGACCGAACTGCAGCTCCGGCCCGAAGTGATGCGCATCGCCATACACCGAGAATCCCAGCGCCAGCGGCCCCGCGAGCAGCGGCCGATCCTCACGTTGATAGCGCACGAAGACATCCTCCCGCACCGTCCACTTCCCATCCGCGCCGCGCAGATGCTGGAAGATTGGTGCCTTCACCGGATCACGCATTAGAAGCGCGAGCGAGCCTTTGCCTTCGTTGTAGTCCTTGCCCTCCAAATCCACGACTGCCTGCCCCTCCATGTTGGATTGGCCGGCGAGCACGAACACCTTTACGGGCATCCTGGCGGCCTTGAGGGCGGTGAACGGAAATAGCAGCGCCGCCGCGATGAACAGGAAGGTGAGTTTCACAGGCATTTTCGTGTCGGAAGTTCAGGGACTTTACCAGCGCCGCGCCGAAGGTTCCCGCACCGTCACCGTGACCACCGCTTTCAGCACGGGCAACAAGGTCGCTTCGGTGGGTAAGAGCGCGACCGGGTGGGGCTGAATCACAGGATGCGGCAGATGCGCGGTGCAGTGGGTGCGGGCGAGGAGGGCGTTGATCGCGCGGCTGCCTACTTCACCTGGGACTTCTTCCCGCCGTTGCTGATGTATTCCTCGCGCGTGACGATGCCGTCCTTGTTCACGTCCATCTTCTCAAAGCGCGTCGCCGCGGCTTCGGCATCGGACTGATTTGTGGTGTAATATTCGCGCGTGAGCTTGCCGGTCCTGGCCTTGTCGAGCCGGTCAAACTTCGCGGCGCGCTCGGCGGCCGCTGCGTCCGCAGACTGGCTGGTGGCCGGTGAAGTGGATGGGGCTGGTTTGGTCTCCGGCTTCTCCGGCTCGTCGCTTTTCTTCTTCTTCTTATCCTTATTCGCGTGGCGGCCGGTGCCGTCGCCGCTGTCGGGGATGCCGCCGGCGGGATTCAGTTTCGCGAGCACGGCGGTGAGACGCGCGCGGGCGGCTTTGCTGGCCTCGGTGTCGGCGGAGGCGGCGACGAGCTTCTCGGTGAAGGGCGTGCCGCTCATGTCGTAGAGTTCGCACTTCTCGTTCAGCTTCCATCCGGCTTCGCGCACATACCACATGGCGGCGAGTTGGTTGTAGATCCATTCGCGCTTTTTGCCGGCTTCACCGCGGAGTTGTGGCGCGATGCTGTTTCCGTCGAACACGACTTTCTCGGGCAACTTGCCACCGGTGAGTTCGGCGAAGGTGGGGAGCAGGTCACTCGCGTCGATGAGGTCGGTGGAGACTTTTCCCGCGGGTGTTTTGCCGGGCCAGTTGGCGATGAAGGGAACGAGACCGCCGCATTCGAGCATGGTGCCTTTCATGCCGGAGAGATTGCGACCGCCGATGGTGGAGAGCGGGTTCTGACCTTTGCCGGTGCCGTTGTCGCCCATGAAGACGATGAGCGTGTTGTCGCGGATCTTGAGCGCTTCGAGTTCGGCGGTGAGTTTGCCGACGAGCTTGTCCATGTAGAGGATGTTATCGCCGAAGAGATCCTTGCTGTCGGGCGCGCTGTCGGGCGTCGGCTGGATGTCGCCGTGGACGTGGACCATCGAGTAGTAGAGGAAGAAGGGCTTGGTCTGGTTCGCGCGCAGGAATGTCGTGATCCGGTCGTGCATCAGGTCGGGCATGTATTCCTTGTCGCCGAGTTTCAGTTCCTTGCCATTCACGCGATAGGCCTCGGACTTGCCGGCCTTCTTGTTCCAGTAAACTCCGCTGCCATTGAAGCGCAGGTAGTCGTCGAAACCGGCGGCATCGGGATCGCCGGGGAGCTGGCCCCATTTCCCGATAAATGAAGTGGCGTAGCCGGCGGACTTGAACACGCGCCCCAACTGGAGTTCCGAGTTGGGCATGACCATGCACGCGTCCTGATTCGACGAGCCGTTCCGGAAGGCGTAGCGCCCCGTGATGATGAGCGCGCGCGACGGCCCGCACAGCGCCCCGGTGAAGGACTGCGTAAAGCGCGTGCCGGTGGCCGCGAGCTTGTCGATGTTCGGCGACTTGTAGTTGTCGGAGCCGTAGCAACTGAGGTTTCCGATGCCGAGATCGTCGGCGAGGATGAAGATGATGTTGGGCTTCGCGGGCGTTGCGGCGACGGCCGCGGTGACTGCAGGACCGAATGCAGAAATCAGAAGCGCCAGGAGGATGCGTGTTGTCATGGTGGAGGGGGTTGAACGTGCGAGCTCGTGAGAAGCTGGAGCTTCGCATATTGCCTCATTCGGGTTCGATCGCCATTGGCCAAGTGGACAATGCGTCTCGAAGCGTCGAACGACCCCTTCGACCCAAGTCCCCGCGAGTCCGGCACAATCGCACCCAGGGACTCCACCGGGCGCACTGGCAAAGTTCACATCCTTTCCGCGATCGCCGCCGCCAGCGCATCGGCCGCGGGCGGGGAAAAGCGGAAGAACAGCTCCGGCTCCACGAGTTCGAGTTCCATGAGCGACAGCGCGCCCGAATCATCGCGCACAGCATCCACGCGGGCATAGAGCGGCGCTTGCGGGCACGCCGCGACAGCGCTCTCCGCGAATGCGATTTCATCCGCCGCAGGCGTGTGCGGATGCACCGTGCCGCCGTGGTCGTTCTGCACCCGGAAGTCGCCCGCTTTCGCAATCTTCCGCACCGCATGCGTGCAGCATCCGCCGATGACGATGAGCGAAAGCTCGCCCTGCGTGAGCACGTTGCCGAGGAACGGCTGCAACATCATCGCCTCCTCGCGCAGCAGCTCGCGCAGCACCGCCTCATGCGCATCGAGATTCGCCGCGTTCAGCCGGTAGGTGTGCCGCGCCGCGCCCGACACCGCCGGTTTCAAAATCGCCTCGCTCCACCCGCAGGCCGCGAATGCCTCGCGCAGCGTCGTCGTTTCCCCGCGCTCGATGAACCGCGTCACCGGCACATTCACCCCGCGCCCCGCGAGGTCGCGCAGGTAGTGCTTGTCCACGTTCCAGCGCACCAGTTCCGGCGCATTGAAAAGCCGTGTCCCGCGTTCCACGCGATCCATCCACGCCGAAAACTCCGCGAACCGCTCGAAGTAATCCCACGTCGAGCGAAACACCGCCGCGCGGGTGCGGCTCCAGTCAAAGTCCGGATTCGACCACGCCACGCGCGCCGTGCGCAGCCCGCGCGCCTCCAGCCCGGCGAGCAGCAGCCGCTCTTCACCGAGCAACTGCGCAACATACCAGTTCGCTTCGTCCGGCTTCTCGTAACGAGCGTCAGTGAGGATGACGATGTCGGGGCTGTCCATGCGCCGCGCACTCTCCGCAATCCGCGCGGACAGACAATTCCGCAGATGGAACACTTGCAGTCTCGTCGGGGTTGTTATGTAATCTCCCCCCAGCCGGATCGGGATTTGCCGCCAAGGGGGCGGCGGCTTCTTTCCTCAGGCGGAACATTGCCTTTCCCGCGATACCGTAGCCCTCCCTCCCAGCACCATGATCTCCTTCCTCCAGCACCTCTTCGATACGAGCGGCTTTCCAGCACGCTGGCACTGCGGGCAGTGGTCCGCCGGCCACGGGTGGCTGCACATCCTTTCGGACATCGCCATCTTCGGGGCGTATTCGGCCATTCCGCTGACGCTCGCGTTTTTCATCCGGCGGCGGCGGGATGTGCCGTTCCTGCCGATCTTCTGGCTCTTCGCGGCCTTCATCGTCGCGTGCGGGCTCAGCCATCTCATCGAGGCGACGCTCTTCTGGCATCCGTGGTATCGCCTCTCGGGCTTGGTGAAGCTGGTCACGGCGGTGGTTTCGTGGGTCACGGTTTTCGCCCTGCTCAAGGTCCTCCCCAGCGCGCTCGCGCTGCCGGGCATTGCGAAAATCAACCAGCAGCTCAGTGCGGAAATCGCCGAGCGCAAGCAGGCGGCGGAAGCGTTGCGGAAGAGCGAGGAGTTCAACCGCACGGTGCTCCAGAGCAGCCCGGATTGTGTGATGGTCGTCGATCACGATGGCGTCCTCATTTCCCTGAACGAGTCGGGGCGCTGCCTGCTCGAACTCGACGACCCGGCGGCGGCGCTCGGGAAAAAATGGTGGGAGATTTGGCCGGAGGAGGCGCGGTCGCAAGTGCGCGGGGCCTTCGAGCGGGCGCGGGCGGGCGAAGTCGCGCGCTTTGAGCAATTCTGCCCGACGGCGCGGGGCACGCCGAAGTGGTGGGATGTGCAGGTCTCGCCGGTCCACGATGGCGCCGGTGCGGTCGAGCGCGTAGTGGCCGTCTCGCGCGATGTCACGGAGCGCCGGGAGAACGACGAGGCATCCCGCAACCAAAAGCGCTTCCTCGACCGGATCACGGCGGTGACGCCCGATGTCCTGTATGTGCTGGATATTACCGACTTTCATTTCAAGTGGGTGAGCCAGCAGGCGGCGAATCGGATGGGATATTCCGCGGAGGAAATCCTGGCGATGGGCGCGGACTTCATGCCTCGCGTCATGCACCCCGACGACCTCGCACGGATGCCGGCGCACTTCGCGGAACTCGCGCAGGCCGCGGACGGGCAGACGCTCGAGACCGAATATCGCCTGCGCCATCCCGATGGCAGTTGGCGCTGGTTCGGGGGCCGCAAGACGCCCTTTACCCGCGACGCGGACGGACGGGTCCGGGAGATCATGGGCACCTCCGCGGACATCACCGAGCGCAAGCGGGCGGAGGAGGCCGTGGCGCGGCTGGCAGCCATCGTCGAATCCTCCCACGACGCGATCTTTGGCGAGGATCTCGACGGGATCATCACCAGTTGGAATCCGGGAGCGGAACAAATCTTCGGCTACCGCGCGGAGGAGATCGTGGGCACCTCGATCATGCGGCTGATGCCCGCGGATCGGCAGGCAGCGGAGCACGAGATCCAGCGACAAATCGTCGCCGGGGAGCTGGGGGGAACTTTTGAAGCGATCCGGCTGACCAAGGAAGGGCGGGAGTTTCCCGCTTCGATCACCATCGCGCCGCTGAAAGATGCGGCCGGCAAAGTCATCGGCACATCCAGAGTTCTCCGCGACATCACCGAGCGCAAGCGCACCGAGGAGGCGCTGCGGGAAAATGCCGCGCTGTTTTCCACCCTCATCGCGCAGGCGCCGATGGGGACGTACGT
>JANNXQ010000013.1:0-12260 GCA_031409655.1 Chthoniobacteraceae bacterium
GTCAAGTCCGAGACCGGGCATGGGTAGAGAACAAGTTCACTGAGAGGCGCGCCTTTGAGGATCGAGAGGTCGCGTAATGGCTGATCTTGAACCATCAGCGAATAGGTTCCGGTGGGTCGCTTGGTTAGTAAGAACTGGATCCCCATTGCGCGCAGCGCCGGGACGAACGTCTGCTCGCGATCCCAATCCTGCCAGAAGTTGTCCTTCGACCCGGTGGCCACGTAACTCATGCCGAGCATGGCGTCCGCCCCGAGCTGGCGCAGCTTGGGATGATCGCGCAGCGAGGCGATGGCCGCCAGGTCGTCGGCTGGCAGGCTGCGATACTCGGAAGGGAGAAGGAGAAGTTCGAGCGTCTTGATCTCCGTGAGCACCGCGTAATTGCGCGCCTCCGCGCAGCGCCAAAGCGTGAGTTCCTTCAGCGGCCTGCCGCGCAGGACCGCCAGATCGGTGATCCGGTTGGCTTGGAGAAGGCATTTTTCCAGCGGCATCTGGGCGAGCGGCGAAAAGTCCACCACCGGTGTCTGTGAAAGATCGATGATCTTGATCGGCATCCCGAGGAGCGGCGAGAGGTCGGTGACGCGCGTCCCGCGCAGGTTCAGGTTCTCCAGGGGCATCTTCTGGAGCGGGGTCAGGTCGGTGACCCGAGAGCTGGTGAGGTGGAGGCTCTTCAGCCGCAGCGCGCTGAGCGGGGCGAGGTCGGCCACCTGGGTTTCGTTGACGGTCAGGCCCTCCAGCGAGTGCATCTCGCGCAGCGGGGTGAGGTCGGTCACGCGGGTCTTGTCGAGTTGCAGTTCGATCAAGGCGAGGCCGGCCAGGGGGGAGAGGTCGGTCAGCTCCGTGCAGCCGTAGAGGTTCAGCGTGGCGAGCGGCGCGCCGGCGAGAGGCGAGAGGTCGTTGACTTTCGTGCCGCTAAGGTCGAGCGCGAGCCGGCCGTCCTCGCGGACGGTGAGGCGCTTGGCCAGCGGGTTCTCGGCGGAGACGGGGAGGTCCTTGAGCCGCGCGAGCCAGTAATCGAGGAGGAGCTTCTTCTCCTCGCCGAGCAGCCGCGCCACGGGCAGCAGCTCGGCGGCGGGGCGCTGCTGCTGCTGCATGGCGACGTGGAGCTTCGCGAGGCTTTCGCGGCGAGCTTGCCGTCGGCGGCGGGCGGCGCGGCGAGCAGTTCCTCGCAGAGCTTCGCCGAAGCCCCGGCCCGCGCGAGGCCGGGCTGCACGCGCAGGGCGTCGCGGTAGAGGGCGGCGGCGGGGGCGAGCTGGAGCTGGCACTGGAGCAGGTCGCCCTTGGCCACGAGGAACTCCGCCGCGTCGGGCCGCAGCTTGATGGCGTAGTCGAGCTTGGCGATGGCGTCGGCGTATTGCTCCTTCGCCGCCAGCCCGCGCGCCTGCTCGGCAAAGGCGGGCGCGGTGGCGCGGAGTTCGTCGAAGGCGGCGGTGGCGCGGGTCGCTTCGCTGGTGGCCACTTTTTCCGCCCGCGTGGCGCGATACGCCTGCCACACGCTGGCCGCGATGCCGATGACGAGCGAGGCCGCGATGGCCGCGCCGGCGGCGAAGGCGACTTTGTTGCGCCGGATGAGCTTGCTGAGCAGGTAGCCTGCGGTGGGCGGGCGCGCGACGACGACTTCATTCGCGAGGTGCCGCTGGAGATCCATGGCGAGGCCGTTGGCCGTGTCGTAGCGGCGGGCGCGATCTTTTTCGAGGCACTTCATCACGATCCAATCAATGTCGCCACGCAAGGTGCCGGCGAGTTTCGCGGGCTCGGTGTGGGGGCGCTGGCCGGCGGTCGTCATCTCCGCGTCGGCGAGCGTCTTCATCCGCATCGAAGGCCGCGGCGGGTCCACCTCGCGGATGAGGCGGCGGATTTCATCCAGGCCGACGCGCGCGAGCGTGTCCTGCTCGATCGGCGTGTGGCCGGTGAGCAGCTCGTAGAGCAGCACGCCGAGCGCGTAGATGTCGCTGCGCGTGTCGATATCGAGCGAGGTCAGCTCCGCCTGCTCGGGCGACATGTAGAGCGGCGTGCCGATCATCTGCTGGAACTGCGTATAGACCGTCGCGTCGGTGAGCCGCCCCTGCGTCGCTTTCGCCACGCCGAAATCAATGACCTTCGGCACCGCCTTCCCGTCGTTGATCGTCACGAGGATGTTCGAGGGCTTGATGTCGCGATGGATGATCCCTTTCTGATGCGCGTGCTGCACCGCCTGGCAGACGGTGATGAACAGCTCCACGCGCTCCTGCGTGGAGAGCTGCTTCTCATCGCAGTATTCCGTGATCTTCACCCCGCGCACCAATTCCATGACAAAGAACGGCCGCCCCCACTGGGTTACGCCCGCGTCGAGGATCTTGGCGATGTTCGGATGATCCATCATCGCCAGCGCCTGCCGCTCCTGCTCGAAGCGCGCGATGACCTCCTTCGTTTCCATGCCCATCTTGATGATCTTCAGCGCCACGCGCCGCCGCACCGGCTTCTCCTGATCCGCCACCCACACCGTGCCGAAGCCGCCCTCGCCGATCTGCTCGCGCAGTTTGAATGGCCCGATCATCTCGCCCTCTTCCTCCGGCTTTAGCCGCGCCAATTGCTCCTCCACCTCCGGCGATCGCGGTCCATCTTCGAGGAAATCGCCCGCCTCCCGATGCGCCGCGAGCAGCGCGCGCACCTCGGCGAGCATCGCGGCCTCCTCGCCACACGCTTCCGCGATGAACGCCGCGCGTTCCTCCACCGGGCGCTCAAGCGCGGAAACGAACGTCGCCTCGGCACGGGGACTCGGCGGCGGTGGCGGCGGGGGAGGCATCGGCGTGCTCATTTCACCTGCTCCTGCGAAATCCGGAGAGCAAAAAGTCGCGGGTGATTGGGAAGAGGTGGTCGCGAGGATTCATGGCGGTGTGCCCACATGATCATGCGCAGTCCGCGTCCGAAAACGGACAGGCAGATCGCAATTATTTTTCCTCCGGGTCGTCCGCCGCGGGGCCAGCGGCGTCCGGTTGGCCGGGGAGCGGGGAAATGAGTTGGTAAAGCCGGACCCTGGCCATCTCCCAGTGCCGCCGGACGGCTTTTTCATTCACCGCCAGCACCTCGGCGATCTCGTGGTGATTGAACCCGACGAAATAGCGCAGCTTCACAATCTCCGCCTTCAACGGATCCTCCCTGGCCAACGTCTCGAGGGCATCATGCACCAGGAGGAGCTTTTCGTCTTTGTCGGGCGCGGCGATCAGGGCTTCGCAGAACTCGACCCGCTCGCAGTCGCCGGCCCGCTTGAGCTGGCTCTTGCGGCGGGCGCTGTCCACGAGGATCTGGCGCATGGACTCCGCGGCGGCGGCAAAGAAATGCGCGCGGTTTTCAAACGACTGCGCGCCGAGCCGCAGCCAGGCCTCATGTACGAGCGCGGTGGGCTGGAGCGTGTGGCCCGGGCGCTCGGAGGCCATCTTGCGGGCCGCGATCGCCCGCAACTCGGCATAGACCGTTTCGCGGAGTTCGCTCTGGTAGAGCCTGCTACCATCCAGAGAATCGGACACCGGCGCCGTAACCGCGGCGTCCGGAAGCGAAGGCCGAGGTGATCCAGACTGGCTTTGGGGGAGCACCGCCGGAGCAAACCACAAATGCCATCGGGGCCACAAGGCCATTCCACCCCACTACGCCTTCCGCCCGGCGTGAGAGCGAGATTGGCGAAGTTGCGCGGCAACTGGTAACGTCCGCGCATGAAACTTCGCCTGCTCGTCGAATTTGATTCGGATGCGAAACGCTGGTCAGCCGTATTTCCCGAAGTGCCTGGCTGCGGCAGCGCGGGCGACACCGAGGAGGAGGCTGTCCAAAACGCACGGGAGGCCCTGGCACTGTGGTTTGCTCCGAGTGAGTTGAACCTGCCAAAGGAAGCAAAACTCGTCGAAGTTACCGTGCCGTGAGCCGGAAGTTTCCGGTTCGATCTGCAAAAGATGTCGTGCGTGTCTTGAAACGAAACGGCTTTGCGCTCGCTGGACAAAGCGGCAGCCATCAAAAGTGGCGTCACCCGGCGGGGCGGCAGGTGATCGTGCCTATGCACGGCGCCAAGCTGATCCCGATCGGGACATTGAAAAGCATCGTGGATGGAAGCGGAATCGACGCAGACGAGTTCCGCTGACCAGAATTACCCACCCCATGAAAACCCCGGAACTCCCGCCCTTCGCCCACACGCCGCAACCTTACACCGGCCTCTCCGTTGCCGACGTGCTCGCGCTGCGCAAGGCGCACGTGAACCCGGCGATCTTCCACTACTACAAAGAGCCGCTGATGATCGTGGAAGGGCGCGGGCAGTATGTCTTCGATGAAAAGGGGCGGCGCTATCTCGATGCGTTTGCGGGCATCGTCACGGTGAGCGTCGGGCACTGCCATCCGCACGTCGTCGCCGCGGCGAAGGCGCAGCACGACCGGCTCCAGCACACCACCACGATCTACCTGCATCCGAATCTCCCCGAATACGCGGCCGCGCTCGCGGCGAAGATGCCGGGTGATTTGAAGGTCTGCTATTTCGTGAACTCGGGTTCGGAAGCGAATGACCTCGCGGTGCTGATGGCGCGGGCTTTCACGGGGAACTCCGACCTCGTCGCGCTGCGCAATGCCTACCACGGCGGCAACTCGATGGGCATGGCGCTGACCGCGCACAGTACGTGGAAATTCAACGTGCCCGGAGCCGGGGGCATCCATCACGCGCTCGCGCCGGATCGCTACCGCGGGCCGTGGGGCTACGGCGATCCCGAGGCCGGCGCGAAATACGCCGCGGATGTGCGCGAACTCATCGGCTTCACCACGTCGGGGAAAGTCGCGGCGTTCATCGCCGAGAGCATCCAGGGCGTGGGCGGTGCGGTGGTCTTCCCGGATGGCTACCTGCGCGACGTGTATTCGACAGTGCGCGCCGCGGGCGGCGTGTGCATCGCGGATGAAGTGCAGGCGGGGTTCGGTCGCACCGGCACGCACTACTGGGGTTTTGAAACGCAGGGTGTGGTGCCGGACATCGTAACCATGGCCAAAGGCATCGGCAATGGCGCGCCGATCGGCGCCGTCGTGACCACACCGCAGATCGCGCAGGCGCTGACCGCGCGCATTCACTTCAACACCTACGGCGGCAATCCCGTCTCCTGCGCGATCGGCAAGGCGGTGCTCGAAGTCATCGACCGCGAAGGCTTGCAGGCCAATTCGCTGGCGGTCGGGAATCATCTGCTGGCGGGCGCGCGGCGATTGCAGGAAAAGCACAGCCTGATCGGCGACGTGCGTGGCGCGGGCCTGATGATCGGCGTCGAACTCGTGAAGGACCGCACCACCAAGGAGCCCGCGAAGGCCGAGTGCGCTGCCGTCTTCGAGCGCGCTCGCGAGCTCGGCCTGCTCATCGGCAAAGGTGGCCTGCACGGCAATACGCTCCGCATCAAACCGCCGATGTGCCTCACGAAAGCGGACGCCGACTTCCTCCTCGAAGTGCTCGACCTCAGTCTCGCGCAGGCCTGAGCCAGCGACCGGCGGCACCATGGTCCACGGGTGGGAGGGAGACGTTTTTATTTCCCTCCCCGCGCTTTTCGTTTAATCCCCACCCCCGCCGTGCGACGCTGCGCGGCATCGTAATTTTCCAGCCATGGCCACCTACATCGAAATGCCGAAACTCGCCGACACCATGACCGAGGGGACCCTCGTGAAATGGCACAAGAACGAAGGCGACAAAATCAAAAGCGGCGACATCCTCGCCGATGTCGAAACGGATAAGGCGACGATGGGGATGGAAGCGTTCGACGACGGCATCCTGCACAAGCTCCTCGTCTCGGCTGGCCAGAAAGTCCCCGTCGGCACGCACATCGCGCTGCTCCTCGCAAAGGGCGAAGCGCCCCCTGCGGAAGGCGCGGCGCCCGCTCCGGCAGCCGCCGCCGCACACGCGGCGAATACGGAGTCCGCTAGTGCGCCAGCGGCTGCAGCCGCAGTCACAGCGGCCTCCGGCGAGCGGATCAAGGCGTCGCCACTCGCGAGGAAGATCGCTGCGGAAAAGGGCGTCTCGCTCGCGGGCGTCGCGGGCTCCGGCCCGAGTGGGCGCATCATTGCGGAAGATGTGACGAAGCTCGCCCCCGGCGCTGCTCCCGCTGCCGCAAAAGTCGCTCCTGCTGCGCCGGTCACTGCGACCCCACCAGCCGCCGGCGATCAACGCCTCCCGCTGAGTGGCATGCGCCGCATCATCGCCGAGCGCCTGCTCACCAGCAAGACGACCATCCCGCACTTCTATCTGAACATCGAAGTCGATGCCGCACCGCTCATGAAGCTGCGCGCCGATCTCAACAGCGCCAGCGAAGCGGGCGGCGGGTTAAAATTTACGGTTAATGATTTCATCCTCAAGGCCGTCGTCGCCGCGGCGGTGAAAGTGCCGGCGGTGAATGCCAGCTTTGACGGTGACGCGATCATCCAATACGGCAGCGTGAATCTGAGCGTGGCCGTGGCCGTGGAGGAGGGGCTCGTCACTCCGGTCATCCGCGATGCGCAGAAGAAGTCGATCCGCGAGATCAGCGAAGCCGTGAAGGATCTCGCCACGCGCGCCCGCGGCAAAAAGCTCGGACCCAACGAATACGCCGGCGGCACCATCACCGTCTCGAATCTCGGCAGCTACGGCATCGAGAGTTTTTCCGCGATCATCAATCCGCCGCAGGCCATGATCTTGAGCATCGGTGCGATCGTGAAAAAGGCGGTCGTCGGTGCGAACGATGCGATCGTCGCCGGGCAGCGGATGTCCATCGGTCTGAGCGCGGATCATCGCGTGGTGGATGGCGCGGTCGGCGCGCAGTATCTCGCGGAGTTGCGGAAGCTCATCGAGAGTCCCGCGCTGATGCTGCTGTAGGGAGCCTGGCGTCTGGGAGCGCCGCCGTCCCGTGCGGCAACCTTCCCACCGAGCGCAGCGCCAAACCTCAGCTTGCGCCCGTAAAAGTGGCGCGCTGCGCGACAGCCACGTTGCCGCACGGGGACGGCGGCGCTCCTAGGCGCTCCACGCCCACCCACGCGTAATACTCCGGCACCCCACCGCCGGCATCGACGACTCCCGTGCGGATGAGCACGTTACTCTCCGGCCAGTGGACTTGCAGGTCGCCGCGGGTGATCGGCGCGAGGAAGACGTGACCGTCCATAGTGCCCACTTCGCTGCGCAGCCGCACCGGGTCGCCATTCACGAACTGCAGCGCGGCGGCGTCGTCCGCATTCATAAAGACGGCATCGCGCGCGGCCCCGGTCAGCGGGTCGATCTCGGCGTAGATCAGCGAATTGAACTGCTTACCGCGGCGGGTGCTGATCTTGAATTTGCCGGGTGGGCGCGAGTTGTCCGGGAGATCGACGGCGTGCAGGCGGGCCTTGCCGTCGGGGAGCGGGAAAATACCGTCCACGCAGAGGTGCGGGCCGCCGTATTGGATGGCGTCGCCGGTCGCGCGCAGATGCTGGCTGCCTTCGTAGATCGGCACCACGCGGGCGATCTCGTCGCGCACTTTCCAACCGTCTTCACAGCCGAGCAGCGCGGCATCCGCGGGACGCACCGCAGCGGCGAGGTCGCGCAGGATTTTCCATTCCGCGCGCGCTTCGCCGACTTGACGCGGGATCTCCGGAGAGAAAGCGACCCGACGCTCCGTGGTCGTCTCAATGCCGCCGTCGTCCTGTTCGTAGCGGGTCTTCGCAGGGAGCAAAATCACCGCCTCCTTCGCGGGGATCAACATCTGGTCGGTGAGGATGATGTCCTGGTGGACGCGCAACGGCACATTCGCCAGCGCGCGGCGGACGACTTCGGGCTCGGGCAGATTGCGGAGGAAATTTCCGCCCACGCTGTAAAGCACGTCGAGGTCGCCGCGCGCGGAGGCCTCGACCATTTCGGTGGTGCTCAGCCCGGCGCGGTCGAGGATGGGAAAGCCGTACTCTTTTGCGAGCGCCGCGGCATTTTCGGCATTGATCGTTTTCCCGCCGGGGAAGGCCGTGGCGTAGCAGCCCATCTCTGCGCCGCCTTGCACCGAGGAGTGGCCGCGGATCGGCATGAGCCCGCATTTGTCGCGGCCCACCCAGCCTTTGAGCAGGCCGAGATTCAGGATCATCTGCACCGCCTCCGCGCCGAAGGAATGCTGGGTGATGCCCATGCTCCAGACGAGCACTCCGGTCTTCGCATCGCGGATGAGTTCGGCGAATTCGCGGATGGCGTCGCGCTTCATCCCCGAGCCCGCCTCGATCTCCTCCCACGTCACCCCCTTCACCCGCGCGTGCAGTTCAGAAAAACCTTCGACGTGATCCGCGACGAAGCGCTCGTCCTGCCAGCCGCCTTCGAGCACGAGCTTCAGCACCCCGTAGAGAAAAGCGATGTCGCCACCCTGCGCCACGGGAAACCAGTAGTCCGCGATGTCCGTGCCGAAGACCGCGCTGCTCGCCGTCGAAGGCACCCAGTAGCGCTTCATGCCCGGCTCGAGATACGGATTCACCATCACCACGCGCGTGCCGAGGAGCTTCGCTTCGTGGAGATATTTCGTCGTCACGGGCTGATCGTTCGCCGGGTTCGAGCCGAAGAAAATGAGCAGGTCCGTGCCATACCAATCCTTGTAGCTGCAAGTGCTCGCCGCCACGCCCACCGTGCGCTTCATGGCCGCGGTGGAAGGTGAATGGCAGATGCGCGCCGCGTTATCCACGTTGTTCGTGCCGATGAAACGCGCCGCCTTTTGCGCCACATAGTACACTTCATTCGTGACCCCGCGGGCCGTGATGAAAAAGGCCGTGCGATCCGGCACCGAGGCGCGGATTTTCCCCGCGATGCGCTGGATCGCGGCATCCCACGAGATCCGCCGGAAGCCCCGCTCGCCCGCCTCGCGGATCATCGGATACGCGAGGCGGCCCATTTCGCGGAGCTGGGCGTTGTCGAGTTTCTCAAGCGGCGCGATGTCCGCGAGCTTCGCCGGATCGAAAGCCGAAACCGTATTCAGCCGCAGCAGATTTAGCCGCGTCATGCAGAGGTGCGTGCCTTTGATCGTCCAATCATGCAGCCCCGCGACCCCGAGCGCACACCCATCGCAGACCCCACGCGTGATCACCTTCCAAGCATAGGGGAGATTATCCCGATTCCGCCAAACGATCCCGAGCATGTCGCGAAAGTGCTGCGGCTTCGTCTGCCCGATTCCGAAGGGAATGAGCGCCGTGAGGCGTTCTTTCCAGTTGCGTTCGATGCGGCAGGACATGGAGTGGAGAGGTCACAGCATTCGGTTTCCACGCGCAAGGGACAAACGCCGCGAGCGCACTTCGAGCCGCCGTGCCGCAGGGTGGTAGTGAGTCAGTTTGGGACGGCTTTGTAGGGCAACCGCTCCGGTTGCCGGAACAGGCGGAGCGCCTGCCCTACAATCCGCAGCAATCCGACCCACCACCCGCAGGGTTGGCGGCTTTACACCTGTCGGCTGGTCGCTATACCCGGTGGCAGCCATGAAGCCCATTTCCCCCCTTCTGCGGCGGCTCGTTGCGGTCGCACTGATGACCGTCGCGACGCGGCTGCCCGCGCAATCGGTGCCCTTCCTCATCGAGCCGACCGCACCCGCTCCGTCGATGCGCCTCATCTGGCAGACGGAGCCCGGCGTCCGCTACGACCTCTTCCAGTCCACCGACCTCCTCTCCTGGACGCACGTCCCCGGCTACCCCGCTGCCGCCGTCGGGCTCTCAAAGGAATACTCCTTCAATCTCGGCCCACGCGGCTTCTTTCGCATCGTGCCCATCGACGAGCAGCCGCCCGTGGTCGTCGAGCAGTTCCCCGCCGTCGATGGCTTCGCCGTGGGCCGCTTCGCCGATTTCAGCATCCGCCTCGCCGACCCGTCCGGGATTGATCCCGCCAGCATCCGGCTCACGGTCGGAGCGAATGCCCCGCTTGCCGTCGGTGCGCCGGGGCTTTCCTTTTCGGGCGGCGTCCTCACCTACGATTCCGGCGTGCTGCCGCTCGGCGCATTTGGCCAGACGGTCACCGCGACACTCATCGCCGCGGACACCTTGGGAAACTCCCTCACTCACACCTGGAGTTTCAAGCTCGAGCCTGCCGCACAAATCACCGGAAACGTCTTCGTCTTTGGTTCTCCTTCGGCCCAGAGCGCCGGCCAGTCCATCGCCGGTCCCACCGCCGCCCTCGCCTCCCGTCTTGCTGCTGGCCCGGTGAAGAAGATCGCCGGAGCCAGCGCGTGGTCCATCGAATCCGTCGCCGCAGACCGCATCGTCATCGCCTACGGCGCGGGCAGCCCTCCCAGCTTCTCCATTGGCCAATCCCTCTGCAACCTGACCCCGGTTAAGATTCAGGAAATCTTCTATCGCCGCGTGCTCTCCGTGGCCGACGACCCCGGCACATCCCACCTCACCGTCTTCACCGAAGACATCCCGCTCACCGCCCTGGTGCAAAACGGCTCCTCGTCGATCACCGCCGAATCGGTCGTCTATGACACCGCGCCCGACGGCACCCTGCTGCTCCCCGCCGCCTTCAGCGGGACGATCACCTTTCCGCGCATCGGCTTCGACCTCTCGGGCTCGGAGTTGAAGCTGCGCCCCGACGGCTATGAGGCAAAGGTGCTCGGCGTCACCTCTTCTCTCGGCGACGACCCACCTTGGATCGAAATCGAAGCAACGGAATGGAGCTGGTGGTTCACTCCGCGGTTGCGGGTGTCGCTGGAGATCGGCCTCGGTGGGCTGAAGTCCTTCGAAGCCGTCGCGAGCGGCGACCTTTCGCTGAACAATGATTTCAATGTGGATGTACTCCTGACCGGTCTGAGTACCGAGACCACCGTCTTCGACCTCCCGAAAAATCTCGAACCCAAGCACGTCATTTACCTGGGGCAGATCGGGCTGGTGCCCGTCTATGGACTTCTGGCTTTCGATTTTAAGATCAAGACCAAGGCGGAAGCCCAGGCCGTCATCGACTACTCTTTCACCTACCGGCAGGACATCAGCGCCTATTTCGGCCTCACCTATCACGAAAGTTCCGGGCTCGATTGGGTGAAAGGCTTCCAGGCCAGTTCCCCGGATCTGGACGCCGATGTCGCGCTCACCGGCAAGTTTTCCCTCGAAGTCCGGCTCGTGCCGGAGCCGCAGTTCCTCGTGTATGGGCTCGCCGGTTTCCTCGTGAATATCGAGCCGCACGCGGGCATTTCGGTCGAGGCGGGGACCGGCAGTTTCGCGGGCAAACTCGAAGCCGGCGTGGATTTCACCCTCGCCCCCCCGGTCCCGCCTTTGCCTTTCTACCTGTGGGCACCGAACTCAGCTTCCCCATCTGGGAAGGCGAATGGCCGCTGGTCCCGGAGACACTGGCCTTTACCAGCCACCCGCAGACCCGCACCGTCGCGACCGGAGCGGACACGTCCTTCACCTGCACCGTGGATGCATCGTCTCCGGCGGCCTTCCAATGGTTCCACAACGGCACCCCGATCCCAAGCCAGAGCAGCCGCACCTTGTTCCTCTCGCGGGTTAATTCCGGCCACGCCGGCTCGTATTTCGTCCGCGCCACGGCGGGTGGCCTTACCGCGAATTCCAACTCCGCAACGCTCACCGCCCAAGTCCCGACTCCCGCGAATACCGACACCGATGGCGACGGACTGACCAATGCGGTGGAGACCAATACCGGCGTGTGGGTGAGTGCCAGTAACACCGGCACGAACCCAAACAAGTGGGATACTGACGGCGATGGGTTGCGCGACGGCGTCGAGACGCACACTGGCGTCTTCGTCTCACTGAGTAACACGGGAACCGACCCGAATGATCCCGACACGGACAACGACGGGGTGAACGATAAGACAGAGATCAATGCCGGCACCGATCCCAATGCGCCACCCGTGCCTGCGGGCATGGCGCTGATTCCGGCGGGGAGTTTCCAGATGGGGAACTCGATGAATGCCGCAGAAGGGTTTAGCGATGAACTGCCGGTGCATACGGTGTCCGTAAGCGCCTATTATATTGATCGAGTCAAAGTAGCCAAAACTCTTTGGGATGACGTACAAACGTGGGCCGTGATTCACGGATATCTAGACTTGTCAAGTGCAAATGCGAAAGGTGGTTCACATCCGGTGCATCCAGTTACATGGTATGACGCAGTGAAATGGTGCAATGCGCGCTCCGAGAAGGAGGGGTTAATACCGTCGTACTATACGAATGACACGCTATTAATCCGGCAATAAGATAGCACCTTAATGTTGGATGTGCCAAGGTGGAGTGATGAAAGAAGACGGACGTAAGATGAGCAAGGAACAGCAAAAGGCTGCACGGCAGCGCGCCATGAAGCTACTCGACTCTGGATG
>JANNXQ010000014.1:0-1957 GCA_031409655.1 Chthoniobacteraceae bacterium
ATTTTTCACGACGTCTCCCTCAGGCATCACCTCGGTCTTTGCCGATTCGAGTAACGGCTTGTCCGGGGGGGCCACATTCTCTGGCCTTCGACCTTCCGGGCAATCTCTACTCATCAAACTTAGGCGGCACGATTTCAAAGATCACCCTCGGCGGCGGCGGCTCGGTGTTTGCCAGCGGCTTGAGCGGCCAGACCAGCCTGGCCTTTGATGGTGCGGGCAATCTTTACCCTAAAAACGTGAATGGGGATCATGCCGCGATGATTTCGCGCTGAGCGTGGCGGGAGTGGAGAGGCGGATTTCACGGTGCTCAGCCCGAAAGCAGGCGGGCGGCGCCGGGTGGGAGTTCGCCAAGCCATTTTCCGCCCAGCCAGCGGCGGAAGATATGGGTGAGAAGGAGGGTCCAGCGTTGTTCGAGGGTCCATCGCTCCGCAATGGCGTTGAGCCGCTGCAAGGTGTTGCTCACGACGGTGATAGCCGCCACGAGGAGGGGGCCGTTTTCGTGCTGGAGACTCACTTTGACGGTGCGCTGGCCGCTGTGCGCGGTCAGCCGCGCGACGCCGTGGAGCAGGGCGGGCCGGCTGGTGATGGCTCCGCGGTGGTGGTCGCCGTCGTAGAGCCGCGCGTAGAGGTGCCACCAGTTGTAGAGGAGTGCGATGAGGCTGGCCATGAGCCGGCAGGGGGCGAGCTTTTGCGTGACGTAGCCGGCCCAACCCCATTGGTTTTTGAGTTCGTCATAGACGTTCTCCGCGTCGGCCCGCTCGCGGTAGAGCCGGGCCATGGCGAGGGTGGGGGAGGCTTGCGCGTCGAGGCTGGTGACGAGGACGGCGATTTTGCCCGCCCACGGGGCGGCGCTGCCTGCCCAGTCGGCGCTGCCAGCGAGGGTGGGTTGAAGGTGGTCGCGCCGCCGTCGGGCGTGGGCTCCGACGGGGGCGAGGGCGGGGGCTTCGCGCACGAGGACGACGCGGCGTTCACGGCTCCAGCCGCTCAGGCGCAGGGTGGCTTCGAGGACTTCCCAGCCCTCCCCGGCGTCCTGCCAGGCGGCTCCGACGCGCTGCATTTGGCGCACGAGGGTTTTGACTTTCGCGGTGTGCCGCAGTTTGCACAGGTAAGGCAGAAAGCGCGCTTCGGCGGCGCCGAGCAGCGCTTCATTGCCATAGCCGCAGTCGCCGCGCAGAAAGGCGGGCCAGTGGGTGCGCGGCAGCGCGTCGAGCCGCTCCCAGAGTCCGGGCAGGCCGTGCTGGGCAGCGTGGTCTTTGCCGCCGCAGACTTCCACGCCCAGGCACATCCGCGTGTTGGCCATGAAGTAGCTGTGGTAGCAGTGGCTCGGGCGACCGGGCTTGTGCGGGTTGTAGCCGATCTGCGCGCCTTGTTGGTGGCCGTAGAGCGGCTTGATGGTGCAGTCGATGTCGAGGATCCACGGCACGCTGAGCACCGGCTCGACGCACGCGCGCAACTCCGCGGCCAGCCACGCGAGGCCGGTGCGCTCGTCGATGCGTTTCATCGCGCGGCGCACCACGTCTTCGCTCACCGTGCCCGTCATGCCCAGGAGCGGCGGGTTGAGCGTGTCGCCGCGCACCGCGTTGATGTGGGCATAGCGCCAGTGCCCGCAGAGGATGGAGAGCGCCGCCGTGCCGAGCACGTCCACGACCGCGCTGCCGCGATTGCCGTGGTAATGCAACGGGCAGTCGCGCAGGAGCCGCTCCCACCGCCCGCCGGCATGCAGAAACTGCGCGAAGAAGATCAACTGCCCCTCGCGGGTGACCGGCGCCTGGTCGTCGAACTCCGCGTAATAACGCCCGCCGGGCGTGTCCACCGGCCACGCCGGAGTGCTCTGCAAGGATGGAGAAAGACGCTCACCCGCAGGGTGAGCACAACCGGAGTCGTGGCGCTGCTGCATCCCGCACGACAGCCGCTTCTTTCACAAAACGACAGCCGCTTCCAATCACGCTTTTAGGAT
>JANNXQ010000015.1:0-13600 GCA_031409655.1 Chthoniobacteraceae bacterium
AGGCAGTAGATCGCCGCCGTCTCGGTGCGCAGGATGATCGGCCCCAAAGTGATCGGGCGACAGCCGTGGCTGCGCGCGAGGGAGATTTCCGCCGGGGTAAAATCACCCTCCGGCCCGACGAGGATCAACACCCGCTTTGGCTTTGTCTGGCCGGATTCCGCGAGCACCGTTTTCACCGGCAACGCGCCCGGCTGGAGCGAAGCGATGAGCATGAGGTCATAGCGTTCCCCAGACGCGAAGTATTCCTTCGGGGTCATTGGCCTTGTCACTTGCGGGAGCCAGTTCTGCCCGCACTGCTTCGCCGCCTCGATCGCCACCCGCTGCCACTTGTCCCGCTTCCGCACCGCTTCCTCCGCCTCCGCCTTGACCACCGTGCGCTCACTGAGCAGCGGCGCGATCGCCGACGCCCCGAGTTCCACCGCCTTCTCCACAATGAGGTCCATGTTCTTCCCCTTCGGCACCGCCTGCCCGAGGGTGATGGCACACGCCAGCGGCGGACTCTTCGAGATCTGCAAGACCCGCAGAGTAACCTGCCCTCCCTTGGCCTCCGCGATTTCGCAAGCCGCCTCCGCCCCCTGCCCATTGAAGGCCGAGGCCCGATCACCTTTCTTCAAGCGGAGCACATCTATGGCGTGATGCGACTCGCCGGGATCGAGGGTGAGACGTTCTGGGTGCCAGGCTTGGGGTGGGATGTAAAAGCGGGACATAGCAGCGGCGCATAGTGCGTTAGATTCCGGCGGCAGGGCAACCCCCCGCGTCGCGAGCGGGAGACGTTTCTTGCGGAGATTCATTTTGCCCGCAGGAGCTTCTGCATCGCACCCATGAGCACGGGCTCCACCTCGGGCGCGACGCTGGAGGCATTGGGGCCGGCTTCGTAGCCACCTTCCGGATACGCCGCAGCGGTGCCGATGTAACCGGGACCGTAGTCGCCGTAGGCCGCCATCAGCACGTGCAGGTCAGGCCGGAGGGCTTTGGCCGCGAGTTGGTATTCGACGAAGAGTTCGCCGGGCAGATGCAGCATCCGGGTAGCTCCGACACGCAGGCAGGTAACATCGATCTGATGCCCGGCCTGCACCCGTCGCAACCAAGCGAGTTGATCCGCAAAGGAGATATAACCTTTGCCCGCCGTGGACTTGATCTTGGTGATCAAGTCCGCCTCGTCGAGATGCCGCGCGATCGGGAGACTTACTGGCTCGCTGTCCCAACCGAGGTCTTCGGCGGTCAGCGGGAGCTTCTTGGTTTTTTCGTAGGCCTCCCGCATCCCGGCGGCCAGACGGGTGGCGAGGAGGATGCGGTTTTGCTGCGCGCCGTTGTTATACTTGCCGGCCGCCACATTCCCCCCGGCACCATTGAAATGAAGGTGCAGCGCCGCATTCACATCCTGTCCGCGGATGAAGCGTGCGATGCCGGGAAAGTCCGGACTGGGAATGCCGAGGCGATAGTAACTTTGCGGATGGCAGGCATAGGCGCTGAGGATGGCCACGGGTTTGTCTCCATTCCAAAAGCTCAGGAGCGAGACGATGGGGTCGATCTTACCTTCCGGCAGAACGATCAGCTCCTCGATCTTACAACTACTCCCGCGCATCCGCCCCACTGTGCCATCGGGCCGCAGCTCGACGCGGCGGTTGGACGCCACTTTCTTCACGATGGCCTCGCCGTAGCCATAGTGGGTGATGGGTTGCGCCGCCGGCAGAGCCGCGCGGATGGCGGCGGCCGCGCGCTGGATGACGACGCGGTGGAAGTCGCCCTGGAAGCGGGTGTATCCGGCCACGCCGAGTTCCGCGACGATCTTCTCCGCGGTGAAATCGCAGCCCGGGGCGTCGTGTTGATGCAAAGCATGGACCGCCACGCGCCCCGGCACGGTGCCCGCAGCCTCGGCTAATGCGGAGCGGAAGGCGTCGTGCCCTTCATTGGCGATGCCGATCCAGTCCACCGCGCAAAGCACGATGGGTGGCCCCGCACCGAGGAGCACGATCCCGCGACAGCGCAGCGTCAGTTCATCGACGCGCTTCACCAGATCGTAAGCCATCGCCGACCCGAGCGGCGGCGTGGCATCGACATCAAAGGTGGCGACCTGGACCGCGGGCTGCGCCAGTGCCGCGAATGGATCGGCGAGCAGGCCGATGAGGATAAGCAGGATGAGTTTCATAGGGTGGTGGAGGGAGAGAGGAGACGATCGCCCAAACTGGCCGCCCCCTTTTCCCACAACTGACGCTCAAGACCAAGTCCGGCAATAGCGGGCGCAGCGCTCACTCGGCAAAGCGCGCCGGCTTCGTCCTCGCGATTGCTTTCCCGACAGGCCCCGTCACCTTCCCTGCCCTCTTTCGCATGTCCGACTCCGCGCCACCTCCACCCAGCCGCCCGTGGCGCGTGCTGCGCGGCCCTTTTCTCCGCTACACCGTCGGCGAATCCATCTCGATGCTCGGGACCTGGATGCAGATGCTGGCCCAAGGGTGGGTCGTTGCCGGACTCACGGGCAGCGCCTTCATGCTCGGGATGATGAATTTCGCTTCCGGCATCCCGATGCTCATCTTCACGCTCTGGGGTGGCGTGCTCGCGGATCGCTATGACAAACGCGTGATCGTGATGCTCGCCACAGTCGTCCAAGCCGCGCTCGCCGTGGCCATCGGTTATCTCGTGAGCACCGGTCAGATCGCGCTCTGGCATGTGCTCACGGCGGGAGTATTGCTCGGGATCGCCGCGGCTTTTGACATGCCGGCTATCTCCGCGCTGGTGCCGGAACTCGTGGAGAAGGAGGAAATTCCCGCGGCCATCGCGGTCGATCGTTCACTCTTTCACGCGACGCGCCTCGCGGGTCCGGCGCTCGGTGGTTGGCTCATCGGCACGCTCGGCACGGCGTCGGCCTTTTATGTGAATGCGCTGAGCTTTGGCGCGGTGATCGTCGCGCTGGCTACGATCCGCCGACGCCCACCGGGCGATGCAGCCGAGGAGCAGAAGCGGCAGACCGGCATGAAGGAAGGCTTCGCCTACGTGCGCTCGGATCGTCCGACCACGGCGATGATCCTCCTCCTGACGCTCTCGACGGCCTGCATCTCGCCGTTTTTCATGATCATGTTGCCGCTCTATTCGCGGAATGTGCTCCACCTTCAGCCGCAGCAGCACGGCCTGCTCATGGCGTGTTCCGGCCTCGGCGCCTTCACCGGATCGGTCTGGCTGCTGTCCATCGCCCGGAATCATCGCACCGGCTGGCTGCGGATCGCGCTCATCGTCATCGTGCTCGCGATGGCCGCGCTCTCCGCCGCGCAAGGTCTGGCCTGGGCTGCGGTCTGCATGGTCACCCTCACCCTCGGCACTTCGACGGTCTTCGGCATCGCCAATACCATCGTCCAGGAGCGCGCTCCTGATCACCTCCGCGGGCGGATCTCCGCCGTCGCCGGGCTGAGCTTTTTCGGGGTGCTGCCCTTTGCCGGCCTGCTCTCCACCGCCATTGCCGATCGCGTGGGGCTGCGCACCGCAATGGCTGGTGCGGCGATCCTCTACGGCATCTGCGGTGCGCTGCTCCTCGCTCACCAGCGAAGAGGCGCGGCAACGGCGGCATAACTCTTCCTCTTTCTCTTCTTCTTTTTCTTCGTCGTCTTCTTCTTCCCCCTCATTTTCCCAAGTCGCCGCGATCCTCAGAAGAAGGATGCCAGGGAAGAGGATGAGCAAGCGGACGCCTGCCGAAAGTTCCCCGTTTCCCTCCCGCCGCGGCTCGCGTATTTCACTCACTGTTTTTTGACTCCCATGCGCCTCCCCTTCGCCGCCATCATCTGCCTTCTCGCCACCTTCGCACCCATCTTTGCGGATGAAATCGGCGGCACCAGCAAACCGAAGAACGACAAGTATCCCGACGGCGTCTCAAAGGATGACACCGCGGAGATGGCCCTGAAAAAGTTCACCGTCGCGCCGGGCTTGCAGGTCGAGGTGTGGGCTGCCGAGCCGCTGCTCGCGAATCCCGTGGCGTTGGCCTTCGACGGAAAGGGGCGCGCCTTCGTGGCCGAGACCTATCGTCGGCGTACTACCGTGCCCGACATCCGCAAGAACGAACCGTGGCGCATCGAAAATCTCGCCCTGCGCACAGTCGAAGAACGCATCGCTTTCTTCAAAGCCAAGCGCCCGGAGTCCCCGAAGCTCCCGCCGACCAAGGATCTTGCCGACCTGAATGGGGATGGGCAATTCGACTGGCGCGATTGGGAAGTGGAGAGCGAGCGGATCAAGCTCGTGGTGGACAGCAACGGCGACGGCCAAGCGGACCAGGCGTCCGTTTTCGCTGACGACTTCAAGACGCTGGCCACCGGCATCGGCGCAGGCGTCGCCGTCGGAGGCGGCGCGGTTTTCTACACCTGCATCCCGGATGTCTGGCGCCTCGATGGAGAAAAAGACGGCGCGGCCTCGACCCGGACCAAGCTCTCGACGGGCTACGGCGTTCACTTGGCCTACAGCGGCCACGATATGCACGGACCGAAGATCGGCCCCGATGGCCGACTCTACTGGACGATCGCGGACTGCGGCGCACACCTGACCACAAAGGAAGGCAAGGTCCTCGCGAATCCCGACAGCGGGGCCGTCTTCCGCTGCGAGCTCGACGGTTCGGGCCTCGAGATCTTCGCCACCGGTCTGCGCAATCCGCAATCGCTCGCCTTCAACGATGTCGGCGATCTTTTCACCGGCGACAACAATGCCGACGGCGGCGACAAGGCGCGGTGGACACACCTCGTCGAGGGCGCGGACTACGGCTGGAGCATCGGCTGGCAATTTCTGCCCAAGCTCGGCGCGTGGAATTCCGAAGGCCTGTGGCAGCTCGATGTCGGCACGAAGCACCTCGCGCTGCTCCCGCCCGTGGGCCACATCGGCCACGGCCCTGGCGGCATCGCGCACTATCCGGGCACGGGTCTGCCGGACTCGTATCGCGATCATTTTTTCTACGCGGACTTCCCCGGCGGCGTGCGTGCCTTTGCCCTCCGTCCGCGCGGCGCGAGCTACACGGTGGAAAATCCCGACGACGTGCTGCTGGACAATCGGCAGAAGGAGATGACCGGGAAGCTGCTCTGGGGCTTGTTTCCGAGCGATGTGGCGTTTGGCAGCGACGGCGGACTTTACGTGCTGGATTGGGTGGAAGGCTGGGAGAAGACGGGCAAAGGGCGCATCTTCCGCGTGCATGATCCTGTGGTCAGTGAAGGACTCCCGGTGCTGGAGACTAAGCGACTGCTCGCGGAAGATCTGAGCCAGCGCAGCGAGGCGGAGCTGGCGAAGTTGCTCGGCCACGTCGATCAGCGGGTGCGGGTCGCCGCGCAGTTTGCGCTCGTCGGAAAACCCGGCGGCGCCTCCGCGCTCTCCGGCGTCGCCACGGCGGCCGGTGCGTGGCTGCCGCGCCTCCACGCCATCTGGGGACTCGCGCAACTCGCCCGCAAACAACCGGCCAAGGCTGGTGCGCTCCTCGATCCCCTGCTCGCGCTGCTCCCCGACGCGGATTCCGAAGTGCGCGCTCAAGCCGCCAAGGCTCTCGCCGGGAGCAAAGATCATCTCGTCGGCCCGGCGCTCGTGCAGGCGCTCAAGGATCGCGATCCGCGCGTGCAATTTTTCGCCGCCGAAGCCCTCGCGCAAGCTCCGCGTGAAAACTCCCTCGCCGAACTCGCGCTCCCCGAGATCTACGCCCTCCTCGCGCGCAATGCCGACGCCGATCCCTACGTCCGCCACGCCGCCGTGCGCGCCCTCGCTCATTTTGCGGATGCCGAAATGCTCGGGCAACGGGCGCGCGATCTGGCGCTGCCGATTCGCACCGGCGTGCTGCTCGCGTTGCGCCGACTCGCATCGCCCGAGATCGCCCGCTTCCTCGCGGATGCGGAACCGCAACTCGTCCTCGAAGCCGCGCGCGCCATTCACGACGCGCCCATCGCCGCAGCCTGGCCGAAGCTCGCCGCGCTCGCCACCCAGCCAAATCTCCCCGAGCCCATCGCCCACCGCGCCGTGAACGTGAACTACCTGCTCGGTGATCAGCCATCCGCGACGCGCCTCGCTCGCCTCACCCAAGAGTCCGGGACGCCACCCGAGCGCCGCCTCGCCGCACTCGAGTCGCTGGCGATCTGGAACGCGCCCTTCGGCCAGGATCGCATCACCGGCCTCTGGCGCGAAATGCCGCCGCGCAGCGCTGCGGTCGGTGGTCGCGAAGCCGCCACGGAGATTCTCCCCGCACTGCTCAACGACCGCCACGAAGCCATCCGCCTCGCCGCCGCCGAAACGGCCGGCACATTGAAGCTCACCGCCGCCACGGAAGCGCTCGTCGCCGCCATCGCGAAGTCTGGCGAAACCGGCGACGTCCGCGCCGCGGCCCTGCGCGCGCTCGGCGCCATGGATTCCCCGAAGCTCGCCGACGGCGTGAAACTCGCCCTCGCGACGCAGGACAAACCGCTGCTCGAAGCCGCCCGCGAACTCGCGGCCAAAACCTCGCCCGAAGACGCCGTGACCCTGAACGCCGCCGTGCTCGGCAACGGCTCCACTACCGAACAACAACACGCCCTGGCCATCATCGCCGCCCAGCGCATCGCCTCTGCCGACGCCGTGCTCGCCGCGCAACTCGACCGCCTCATTGACGGCAAGCTGCCGGCGAAATTTCAACTCGATCTCCTCGAAGCCGCCGCGCTGCGCAACGACGAAGCCGTGCAGCAAAAGCTCGCCAACTTCAACGCGTCGCGGAAACTGGAAGACCCCCTGGCCGCCTGGCGCGAATGCCTCGAAGGCGGCGACAAGAAAGCGGGCCGCGAGATTTTCGCCGAGAAAGCGGAAGCCGCCTGCCTGCGCTGCCACAAGGTGAAAGGCGAAGGCGGCGATGTCGGCCCGGACCTCGTCAATCTCGGCCAGCGCCTGAACCGCGAGGCGATCCTGCAATCCATCATCGACCCCAACGCCGCCATCGCTCCCGGCTACGAAAACGTACTCCTCACGCTGACCAATGGCGAAATCGTCGCGGGCCTCCTGAATGCGGAGACGGAGACGGAGTTCACGATCGCCTCGCTGGCCGACGGCAAAAAGCAGCAGGTGAAAAAGTCCGACGTCAAAGAGCGCACCAAAATCCCCAGCTCCATGCCTCCCGGCCTCGGCGAAGTCCTCGGCAAGCGCGCCTTGCGCGACATCGTCGAGTATCTCGCGACGGTGAAGTAGCCGGGATCACCCCGGGAGCGCCGCCGTCCCGTGCGGCATCGTGAATTCGGCGCGCAGCGCCCATCCATTTGGGAATGAAGCTTCGCTTTTGGGAACGATGCCGCACGGGACGGCGGCGCTCCCAGCGGGCCAGCGTTCACCGTTCGCGCTTGCCGCCATTTCCCTCCAATCATTCCCCGGTCGGCAGGTCATCTGCTCATCCCTCCTCATGCGCGCCACTTACCAAACGCTCCTCGTCGCACTCGCCCTTTCATCCGCCGCAGCATTTGCGGCCGAGGCTCCGATTGATCCTTCGTTGAAAGAGTTTGTGGAGAAGTTCAAAGGCAAGGGCGCGGTCGGTGATCCTTCGCAGAAGGCGCTGGGACCGGAAGAAGCGCTGAAGAATTTCAAAGTCGCCGAGGGCTTCGAGATGCAGCTCGTCGCGGCGGAGCCGCTCATCCGGCAGCCGCTGAATCTGCACTTCGACGAGCGCGGGCGGCTCTGGGTGGTGCAGTATCTTCAGTATCCTTTCCCCGCCGGACTGAAGATCGTGAATTACGATCAGTATCTCCGCGCGGTCTTTGACAAAGTGCCCGAGCCGCCACCGCGCGGGACACCGGGCGCGGATAAGATCACAATCCTCGAAGACAAGGACGGCGACGGCACTTTCGAGTCGAACAAGGATTTCCTCACCGGGCTGAACATCGCCTCCAGCGTCTGCGTGGGGCGCGGCGGAGTCTGGGTGCTGAACCCGCCGTATCTCCTTTTCTATCCCGACAAGGATCGCGACGACGTGCCGGACGGCGACCCGGAAGTCGCGCTCTCCGGCTTCGGACTCGAGGACACGCACTCCGTGGCGACGAGCCTGCACTGGGGGCCGGACGGCTGGCTCTACGGCGCGAATGGCAGCACCACGACGGGCACGGTGAAGGGGGTGAAGTGGCTCGGGCAGATGATCTGGCGGTATCAGCCGGAGTCGAAAGAATTTGAGGTCTTCGCGGAAGGTGGGGGCAACACCATGAGCCTGACCTTCGACCGCCATGGCCGCGCATTCTCCGGGACAAACTTCGGGGCGACGCGAGGGATGTATTATTCGCAAGGCAGCGCCGGCATCAAAAACTGGGGCAAGCATGGGCCGCTGATGAATCCTTACTCCTTTGGCTGGTTCGAGCACATGGCGCACGAGGGTTACCAGCCGCGATTCGCGCAGGCCTTCCTGATCTACGAAGGCGGCGCGATGCCGACGCTCGAAGGCGCGGTGATCGCGCCGATGTCGCTGATGAATCGGGTGCTCGTCAGTCAGCTCGATCGCGACACCTCGACCTTCCGCACCAAGGACACGCTGACCCTCGTCGAGACCGAGGACAAAGGCTTCCGCCCGGTGGATGTGCGGCTCGGACCCGATGGCGCAATCTACATGGCCGATTGGTGCGACATCCGCCTCACCCACGTGGACCCGCGCGACACTTGGGATCGGTCGAACGGTCGAGTCTATCGGCTCCAGGCAAATGGCGCGCAGCCAGTGAAACCTTTCGACATCGGCAAGCTGAGCGGCCCGGAACTCATCGCGCTCCTTTCCCATCCGAACCAATGGTGGCGGCAAACGGCGCAGCGCGTCATCGCCGATCAGCACGATGCTTCGCTCGCGCCCGAGCTGCGCGCGCTCGTGGAAAAAGAACAGGGCCAGCTCGCACTCGAAGCCTTCTGGGCGCTGCGCGGGTGCGGCGGGCTGGATGACGCCTTCTCCACGAAACAACTCGCGCATCCCAATCCCAACGTGCGCGCGTGGGCCATCCGGCTCGTGGGCGACAGCCGCAACGTGACGCCCGCGATGCGCGACAAACTCGTGACGCTGGCGCGCACCGAGCCGAATGCCGACGTGCGCAGCCAGCTCGCGAGTTCCTGCAAACGCTGGCCCGCTCCCGACGCGCTGCGCATCATCCGCGAGTTGCTGCTCCGCCGCGAAGACGCCACCGACAAACACCTTCCCCTGCTCCTCTGGTGGGCGCTCGAGAGCAAGACCACCTCCGCGCGCACCGATGTCCTCGCGCTCTTGAAGAAGCCCGACCTGTGGAAAGAGCCGCTGGTCCGCGGCTTCATCACCGCGCGCCTCGCGCAGCGCTACACCGCCGACCGCACTGCCGCGAATCTCACCGCGTGCGCGGATTTGCTCGGCTACGCGCCGACTCCGGAAGATGTCGATGTGCTGTTGCGTGGCATGGATGAAGGCCTGCGCGGCAACGCCGTCTCCAACGTGCCCGACGCGCTCAAAAAGCGGCTCGCCAAACTTTGGGAAACGCGCCCGCACGATTCCACGATGCTCCGCGTCGCGCTGCGCCTCGGCCACGCGCCCGCCACCGACACCGCCATCGCCTCCGTCGCCGACACGACCGTGCCGGAAGCCGAGCGCCGACAACTCGTGAGCGTGCTCGCCGAGCAATCCGTCGCCGCCGCCGTGCCCGTGCTGCTCACGCGCCTCGCCGCGGAAAAATCCGAGCCCTTCCGGATGGATGTCCTCAATGCCCTCCAGCGTTTCAAAGACGACGCCATCGCCACCACCCTGCTCGCCGAATGGCCCCGCTTCAGCACGAAACTCCGCGCTTCCGCCTCCGGCATCCTCGCCACGCGCCCCGCCTGGGCGCACGCCCTCCTGCTCGCCGTCGACGCCGGCACCGTGAAGCGCGAGCAACTCGCCCCTTCGCACGTCCTCGCCATCCGCCAGCTCGCCGACCCGCGCAATACTCCCCTGCTCGACAAACACTGGGGCCGGCTCGGACAGACCTCCGCGCAGAAACAGGCCGACATGGACCGCGTCCGAGACATCGTCGCGAAAGGCAAAGGCAGCCCGGAAAAAGGCCGCGCGCTCTTCATGGCCAGTTGCGGCGCCTGCCACACCCTGCACGGCGAAGGCGGCAAGATCGGCCCCGAGCTCACCGGCTACGAACGCGACAACCTCGACTTCCTGATCCCCGCCATTGTCGATCCAAGCCTCGGCATCCGCGAAGAATTCACGTCCTTCGTGCTCACCACCACGGACGGCCAGACGCTCACGGGTTACATCGCGGAAAATCAGCCGCAATCCGTGACCCTCGTCGATCTCGCGCAAAACCGCATCCTCATCCCCCGCGAGCGCATCAAGACCCTCACCGCCTCCGCCATCTCCCTCATGCCCGAAGGCCTGCTCGCACCGATGACCGACGAGCAACTCCGCGACCTCTTCGCGTGGGTCATGAAAAAGTAACCGAGCCCCGACACATTACCCGGCCAAGCCGGCAGCCAGGAAATCGCGTCATTCTGGAGCGCAGCGAAGACCCTCTGGCTCAAAGGCGCGGACGAAAACGGAGGGCGGTCGGTCGTTGTCAAACGGACATCCGCCAACCACCCGGCAGTAAGTACCATCGTCAAGCGTCCGCCCGCACCTCAATAAAAGTAGCGGAGCCCGCCCCCCGGCGAAGCCGACATCCAAGAAAACGCGTCATTCTGGAGCGAAGCGAAGAACCTCTGGCTTAACGGCGTGGGCAAAGGCGGCGGGCAGTTGGTTGTTGTCAACCGGCCACCCGCGATCCCCACGGCAGCCCTCAACACCCGCACTCCCCGCCCCATCGCATCCCCGGAAAAATTCGTTGCGACCCCGACCGAACTCATTGCGCCTCCCGAGCAATTTCATTGTCCCCCGCCGATTCCCAATGTCCCCACCCTCCGCCCGCTTGCACCCGGCAAAAATCTCCTCCCCGGCTCCATCGCCCCGAATGCACCCACCCAAAAACTCATTGTCCCCGCCCACAAATTCTCGGCCGGCATCCTCGGTCTGAATGCGCCCGCCCCCAACCTCATTGTCCCCGCCCCGTTTCCCAATGCGCCCGCGCTATTCCTCCCCGTTTTCATCGAAGGCCCAGTCGCGATCGCCCAAAAATCCCATCACCCCGACCGTGCGCTCGCCCGCGCACCCCGGTTCTCCTCGTTCTCCTCGTTCTCCTCGTTCCCAAAGTGGGGCTTTCTCCTCGTTCCCAAAGTGGGGCTTTGGGAACGCAAGCTGTGCGGCAGTAGCTCTGCTTCAGGGCGGGGAAGCAGATCGGAGCCAGCGCGGCATCTCTGTGCCTGCCCTCCTCGCAATGAAATTGCCCCGGAAATGGCGTCCCCAAAGCCCCACTTTGGGGACGAGGAAAATAGGGCGGACGGAGGGTGGGCGAGACGGCTTTCCGAGTTCCATTCATCGCTTCAGCCTTTGGCTTTCATGCAGGGGTCCATTCCGCACTGCGCGGCGTTCCGCAAGTAGGGGTCAGAGCTTACTAACGACACTTCCCGCGTGTTCTCGAGGGCAGGAGACAAAGCACGTCGTCAACTGCGGCTCGCCGAGTGTCAATAGTAAGCTTTGACCCCTTTCCCCCCCTTTCCCCATAGTAAGCTTTGACTCCTTTCTCCTTTCCCTTCGCAAGTTGGATGCTCCAGTTCCCGCTGGGACGCCGCTCTTCACATCGCCGCTATGGCGTGAAGGGGCCGAAGATCTGCGGGGCGAAAGGAGCGGAGTTCGAGAGGACGATCGCGCCGTGGAGGAGAACAGGGCTGCCGGTGGCGTTGGCGATGCCGCCGCCCTGGGTGTTGGCCCGATTGAAGATCACGCTGGCGGCATTGCTGAGAATGAGCTGGCCGGTGCCGAAGACGGCGATGCCGCCGCCAGCGCCGCCGTCGGCGCGGTTCTCGCGGATGAGGGGGGTGCCCACGACGCTCTTGGTACCGCTGCCACCAAAGGCGATGCCCCCGCCGTTGCCCATTGCCGTATTGTTGATGATGAGGCCGTCGGTGATGAAAACCACGGACGAGCTGCGCAGGTGGAGGCCGCCACCATCACCACCGGTAGTATTGGTGGAGAAATTGGTGCCGGCGATCAAGACTATACCGTCGCCCTCGGTGTCCACGGCGCCGCCGCTGGAGCCTGCGAAATTGCCGCGGAAGGCGCTGTCCTTGATCGTGAGCTTGGTGGCGAGGGCGGCGAGACCCTCGGTGTGTAGAGCACCACCGCTGGAGGCCGCGCGGTTGGCGAAGAAGGACGAATTTTTCACCGTGAGGCTGCTCCCTACGGCGGCGTGAACCCCGCCGCCGTCCCCCGCAGCGGTGTTGCCGGTGACGCTCGAGTCCTGCAGGAGCACGGTGCTACTGAAGGCGGCGAAGCCGCCGCCGTCGCTCACAGCGACATTTTCGGCAATGACGGTCTTCAAGATAATGGCACTGGCACTATTGAGAAAGATCCCGCCGCCTTCGCCATCGACGACAGTGGTGGTGCGGTTTTTGTTGATCGTGGAGTTCTTCAGCAGCAATCCGTGCTGTCCGACGACCAGGCCCCTGCCTAAAAAGCTAGCGACGTTTTCGCTGATTCTGGTGTGGTCGATGAGCGCCGCCCTCCCGCTGACCCCTTGGACCCCTTGGATATCGAGACCGCCACCGAGAACGGATGCGCTGTTTCCGGAAAAGACGCTGTTCTTGACGGTGATGTTCCCGGCCCGGGCGTCCGCGCTTTTGCTTTCATTCCTGAGAGACGCCCCGCCACCGGTTTCCGCGGAATTGCCGGTGATCTCGGTATTGTTGATGAAGATGTCGCCCGTGCCAGCGGAGCTCACGGAGACGAAGAGGCCGCCCCCTCGCGAGATTCCCGTAGTATTATCGGAAATGATGCTGTCGGCGACGGAACTGCCGCCGTCGGCAGCGAGATGGAGCCCGCCGCCGTCGCCTAACCTGGCGCGGTTTCCACTGATGATGGTGTTCTTAATCTTCACCGCGCCCGCAGTGATCACGGCCACGCCGCCACCCTGGCCCGGGGCGAAACAACTCGAGATGACGACATCACTCAAGATCAGCGACTCGGCCGAGAAGATGCCGCCCCCACTGCCGTCCGAGAAGGTGCCGCCCCCATCGCCGGGGGTGGAGTTGCCATCGACCAAGCTCAGCCCGCTGATAGAGACGGTCTTCACCGTGGCGGTGCTGTCGGTGATTTTGAAAATGCGGGAGAGATCGCCCGCGTCGATGACGAACTTGCTGGCCCCGGGGCCTCTGATTGTGAGGCTGTCGGTGATGGTCATCTCGCCAGTGACGAGCGCGATCTCGCCGCCCCCGCCGGCGACTCCTCGAAACGTGATGAGGTCCGCGCCGGGATGGAGGGCGGGATCGTTTGCATCAAGGATGGCCTGGCGGAGCGATCCTGCTCCGGCGTCGTTGAGATTGGTGACGAAGATCGTGGCCGGTGCGATGCGGGCCTCAAGTGATTCGATGGAGCTGTAGCGGGTGCGTGAATTCCGGGTTTGCATGGGAGGTGGTGTGTGGGGGTGCCCTAGGGAAACGCTGATTTAATCAGACGCGTGGGCAAAGGTCATGAGGAGGTGCGGGGTCGTAGAGGGATGGAAGCCCAACGGAGTTTCGCGCAGACCGAGTATAGCCGCAAAAAGAAGATCACCCGGCGGGAGAAGTTCCT
>JANNXQ010000016.1:0-2374 GCA_031409655.1 Chthoniobacteraceae bacterium
CGCAGCGGGCTGCCGGCGGCGAAGTTTGCGGCCCACCTCGGGGTCAAATATTCGACCTTCACTTCGTGGGTGCAGAAGCGCCGGAAGCGCCGGGGTGAGGGCGCGGTGCCAGTGCGCCAGGAGCCTGCGGCGTTGCGGTGGCTGGAAGTGACGGTGGAGGAGGCGAAGGCCGGCGCGGCGCGGACCTTGACGGTCCATCTGCCGGGCGGGGCGCGCCTGGAGGTGGCTGACGCGGCGCAGGCGGTGCTGGCGGCGGCGTTGTTGCGGGCATTTGGCGGGGGAGGATCGGCGTGCTGAGTTTTGCGGGCAGCGTGCGGGTGTTTCTGGCGGTGGAGCCGGCCGACCTGCGCAAGGGCTTTGAGGGGTTGCACGCGCTGGTGGGTGAGCGGTTGCGCGAGGAGGTGCGTTCGGGAGCGCTCTTCGTCTTTACCAACAAGCGGCACACGCGGCTGAAGGTGCTTTACTTCGATGGCAGCGGCTTGTGGCTGCTGACCAAGCGGCTGGAGAAGGGAACCTTTGCGTGGCCGAAGGTGGAGGAGGTCGGTGCGGCGAAGCTGGCCTTGCGGCCGGAGGCGCTGGCGATGCTGACTGATGGGATCGACTTGCGCGGGGCGAAGATGCGGCCCTGGTTTGAGCGCGAGTAAGAAAAAAAATGAGTGGGTAACTAAAAGCTAACTAACAAGAGTTAGTGTCAGTGGATCGTCAGCGGCGTGCCTGATCCCGCCTTGCGTGAAGCCGAGTTATCCGACCAACTCGCTCGCGCGGCGGTGGAACTCGGCAAAGCCAGCGGTGAACTTGCGGAGCTGCGCACGGAGAACAAGCTGCTGCGCGAAAAGATCGATGCGCTGATTAGAAGGCTCTACGGCGCGCAGAGTGAGAAGATCGATCCAGGCCAACTGCTGTTCCTGTTACAAGGGCTGTCTGAACCGGGAAAAGACCCGGAGCCCGTGGAAGCGGAGGCGCCACGGCGCTCGCCGGGTCAATCGCCTCCGCGTGAGCGCGGACCGCGCATTCCGGAGCATCTGCCGGTGGTCGAGGAGCTGATCGATCCCGAGTCGGTCAGGGCCTGCCCCGAGGCGTGGCGTTGCATCGGCGAGGAAGTCACCGAGCAACTCGATTACGAGCCGGCGCACTTTTTCAAACGCCGCATCGTGCGTCGCAAATACGCGCGGCTCGATCATCCCTTTGCCGCGCCGATCCTCGCCCCGCTTGGCACCTTGCAGGACCGCTGCCTCGCCGCACCGGGGCTGATCGCGGCGATCATCGTGGGCAAGTATGTCGATCACCTGCCGCTTTACCGGCAGGAACAGATTTTCACCACGCGCCACGGCGTCGCGATCCCGCGCCAGACGATGACGCAGTGGATGGGCCTGGCCGCCGACTGGCTGCGGCCGATCTACGAACACATTCGCACCGGAGTGCTCGGCGGCGGCTATGTGCAGGTGGATGAAACGCCGATCGAGTATCTCGCGCCCGGCCACGGCCGGACCAAGCTCGGCTACCTCTGGACCTGCGCGCGTCCGGGCGGCGACACCGTCTTTCATTGGGCAGTGAGTCGCGCCGCGACCTGCCTGGAAACCATCATCCCAGCAGACTTCCGAGGCACGCTGCAGACCGACGGCTATAGCGCCTACCCCGCCTTCGTTCGTGCGCACAATGCGCGCGCCGGAACTTCAGCCATCACGCTGGCCGGCTGCTGGGCACACGCGCGCCGCGCCATTTATCAAGCGCAGGAAAGCGCGCCGCGCACCGTCGGCTGGCTGCTGCGGCAGATTGGCGGGCTCTACCGGATCGAAGAGCGCCTGCGTGAGCATCGCGCCGGACCCGTCCTCTGCCAGGCCGTGCGCGCGGCGCAGAGTGCGATGATCCTCCGCCGCATCCGCGCCGCGCTGCGGCGCATCCGTCCGCGGTATCTGCCGCAAAGCGCCCTGGGCAAAGCCATCAGCTACACGCTCGACCAATGGCCTGCGCTCGAAGCATTCCTGCGCGACGGCCGCATCGCCATCGACAACAACCGGGTCGAGAACGCCATCCGTCCCACGGCCATCGGCAAGAAGAACTGGCTGTTCATCGGCGAGGCCGAGGCCGGCCATCGCGGAGCAATCCTCTACACCCTCGTCGAGAGCTGCCGCCGCCGTGGGATCGACCCGCAGGCCTACCTGCGCGACGTGCTCACTCGCCTGCCGAAGATGACCACCAGCCAAATCCCCGACGTCACTCCGGAAGCTTGGAGCAAAGCCCGCAGGCAAGGCCACACCACGCAAGCCGCTGCGTAAGTTCCGTAGGTGTCCGCTACGCAATCTATACCTCCCGGCATCTGTCAACCTGCACCGTCAACGAAAACCGCACGGAGCTGTGGACACCGCTTACGGAA
>JANNXQ010000017.1:0-21070 GCA_031409655.1 Chthoniobacteraceae bacterium
AGCGCAGAGCGTCGGCCAGGAACTCGAACTCACCCGCCGCCGTCTCGCCATGCTCGCGCTCAAGGCCCCGCTCGCCGGCATCGTCGTCTCCGGTGATCTGCGTCGCGCGGAAGGTCAGCCGGTGCAGCAGGGGCAGGTGCTCTTTGAAGTCGCGCCGCTGGAGGAAATGATCGTCGAGATCGATGTGCCGGATCGTGAAATCAGCCGCGTGCGCGCTGGCCTGCCGCTGCGCTTCCGGCTCGAAGCCTTCGCTGGCCAGCAGTGGAGCGGGAAAGTCGATCGACTCCATCCGCGCAGCGAGCAGCGGGAAGGCCGCAACGTTTTCATCTGCGAAGCTCCGATCCGCAATGGCGATGCGCGCCACGATCTCCGCCCCGGAATGCGCGGGCGCGCGGTCATCGAGGGCGACCGCCGGCCGCTCCTCTGGATCGTCGGCCATCGGCTCTGGGACTTCATCGTGGAGGGGCTGCTCTGGTGACGCCGCGCGCGTCCCGGCACCACTTCCTTTGATGGAATCATCCGCCAGCCGTTCCGTCGTCGAATCCGGCTCGCTGCGTCCGCAGCTCCGCGAAGGCCTGCGCTTTTCCGTGCAAGGCGAGGCCGCCGCGCGGGTCTGCGTGATCGAAGATCCGCACACCTCGCGCTTTCATCGCGTGGGTCTCCATGAGTACCGCTTCATCGCCGAGCTGGATGGCGCGCGCACCCTGGCCTCGATCCTCGCCAAGCTCGCGCGCCATGGCGGCGGCGAATCTTTCAGCGAGGCCGAGGCGTTGCAGATCATCCGCTGGCTCGCCGGCAATCACCTGCTGGAAATCGAAAGCGTCCGCCCAGCGAGCGAGCGCGGTGAAATGGTACGCACGCTCGTCACCGCGATCACCTGGCTGAATCCGCTCATCCTCAAGGTCCCGCTTGCTCGACCGGATCGACTCTTCGCCGCCCTCGCCCCCGCCTTCCGCTGGGCGCTCGGGGGCTTCGGATTCGTGGTCTGGTGCGTGGTCGTGCTCGCCGGTCTCGCGCAGGTCGCAGTCGAATGGACGCGCTTCTCCGCTGGCTTCGAAGGCATCCTCGCCCGCGACCGCTGGCTCTGGCTGCTGCTCGTCTGGACGGTGCTGAAACTCGCGCACGAATTCGCCCACGGGATTTTCTGCCGCCACTTCGGGTCCGCTGTCCGGGAGATCGGCGCGATCTTCGTGCTCTTTGTGCCGATGGGTTACGTCGATGCGACCACGAGCCTCGGCCTCGCCTCAAAGTGGCGCCGCATCATGGTCGCCTTTGCTGGCATCTACCTGGAGTTCTTCCTCGCTGGTCTTGCCGCCCTGGCTTGGGCGCGCACGCCGGAAGGCTCGCTCGCCGCGACGCTGCACTCCGTGATCATCACCGGCACGGTCGTCACACTTTTTTTCAATGCGAATCCGCTGATGCGCTTCGATGGGTACTTCATCCTGAGCGACCTGCTCGGCATCTCGAATCTCGCCACCCGCGGTCGCCAGTGGATGCAGGGTGCGCTGAGCTGGCTGTTCCTCGGAGGAAAGTCGCGCCGGCCGGCCAGGCCGCGCAATCGCGAGGAAGGAATCGTCGCCGGCTACGGCATCGCGGCGGGCTGCTGGCAGGTGCTCGTCGTGACGGGACTGCTCGTCGCCGCGAGTGTGACCCTGCGGGGCGGCGGACTGCTCTTCGCCGTGATCGCCGCCGCGCTCTGGCTCGGCGTCCCGCTCTCGCGCGGTGTTGGTGCGCTGTTCCGGTCCGTGCGCGCAGAGACGGGCCGCGGCACCGCCGTTGCGTTTCGAGCAGCCGTGATCGCGCTCGCTGTCGTCGCGCTCGCTCTCGTCCCTTTTCACCGTTCGGTGTCGAGCGCCGGAGTCATCGAACTCGCTGACACGCTCGTGCTGCGCACGGAGTGTCCCGGTTTCATCGCCGCGACACACGTGCGCGACGGCGAGAAGGTCGAGGCCGGCCAGCTTCTCTTCGAACTGCGCAATGATGACGCCACCGCCGCCCTCGAGCGCAGTCGGGTAGAACTCGCCGGACAGGAACTTCGCGCGCGTCTCGCTTTCACTCGCGAGAACGTCTCGGCCGCGCAAGCAGAGCAGGCGAAAGCGGAAGCCCTGCGCAAGACCGTGGCGCAGCACGAGAGCTACGTGGCGACCTTGCAGATCCGCGCGCCCTTCGCTGGCCGCCTGACCGCGCGGGAGCTCGATCGCCTCCCCGGCGCTTTCTTCCGCGCCGGCGAAGAACTCGCGCACCTCGGTCGCGCCGACGGGTGCGACGTGCGGATCGCGCTCGATCAGGAAGATGAGCCGCATTTCCGCGCCTCGCTCGAGCAGGCGCTGCGCGTGCGGGTCGAGGGAATGGGCACCGATTTCCCGGCGACGCTGACCCGCGTCGAATCCCGCGCGACGCGGGAACTGATCGACCCCGCCCTCACCGCGCTCGGCGGCGGCCCGCTGGCCGTGCGGCACGTCGAGGAGGAAACCTCGACGGATGCGCGGCAATCCGCGGAGTACGAATTGGCCGAGCCGCACTTCGTCGCCCTCGCGCGCCTCGCCACGGACGAGCCCTTCTGCGCCGGACAAATGGCGCGAGTGAAACTGCACAGCACCCGCGCCGTGAATCTCTGGGAGCTGGCGCAAGGCCGCCTCGCCCGCTGGCTGAAGACCTTCACCGCCCAGGCCTAAGCTCCGGGGAGCATACGCGTCTTGCGTGTGGGTTTCGGCGTCCCGCCGAAACGAACTTTCCAGCCCGCACTTTCTCGCGAGCGATCAGCTACCCCAAAGCCCGCCGGGAAGTGCAAAGAGTGCAGAGCATTCGCGAGGGCGGACGCGCAAATAAGTTCGTCGCGGCGAGACGCCGCGACCAACACGCGAGACGCGGATGCTCCCCGGGGCCTACCGCGCCACCGTGCTCACCGGGGCCAGGGTACACCGGGCGCCGCTGCGGAGTTTCCCCTCCGCATTCTCGATTGAGAATTTCACCCGCACCGTGCCGCTCGCCGCGTCGGTAATCGGGCTGACGAAATCCACCGTGGCCGGGATCCGCGTTTGCGAATCCAGCAGAAGGAGGTCGAGTCGGTCGCCCGCTTTGAGCGCTTCGGTGCGATCTGGAGTGAGGAAGAGATTCGCGGCGAGCTTGTCGATCTGGACCACCGTCAGCACGTGCGGTGAGGCCGTGGAAACGCTCTCGCTCGGATCGCGTTTGATTTCCGTCACCACGCCATCCACCGGGCTGCGCATCGTGCGCGCTTCGATCATCGCCTCGATCTTCCGCACCTGCGCCTGCTTGATCGTCACCTCTGTCGCCGCCTTCTCGGATTCTTCCGGCGTCACGCGCGTCTGCTGCGAAAGCTCCACCACCCGTTCGCGCCGCGTGCCGGCCAGCTTCGCTTCCGCGCGCGCGATCTCGAGTTCGGCCGCCAGCACCGCGGTGTCCAGCTTCGCCAGCACCTGCCCTTGTTTCACGCGATCGCCTTCTTTCACCAGCATCTCCCCGATGACGCCTGTCTCGCCCGCGGAGACGGTGATGAGGCGGTAAGGCTCGGTGTAGCCGAGGGTGGAGGACTCGTCGGCGAGGGCGCTGAAAACACCAAACTCCAAACGCCAAACGCCAAACATCAAACGCAGAAACATCGAGCCCGCACACAACGTGGACGTTGCCCGAGTTTGGCGTTTGAAGTTTGGCGTTTGAAGTTTGGTGTTTTCTTTCATGTCAAAGGGTCTGCTTCAGTTCATCCACCCACTCGTCATTCTGCGCGAGGGCATGGCGTTGATCGCGGTCGAGGGCTTCGGCTTTGCGTTGGGCGCGCAGGAAGTGCGCCGCTGCGCTGAAAGAGAGTTCCCCGCACTTGCCCACTGCCGTCCGGGCGAGCTGCTGCGCGGCATCGGGAGCGTGGCGCAAGAGCAGATCGTCTTCGAGCGAAAGGAAAAATTGGGCGCCTCCTGGCTGGCCCTGGCGGGCGGCGCGGCCGGTGAGTTGGCGATCGATCCGCGCGGACTCGTGCCGCTCCAGGCCGATGACGTGGAGCCCGCCAGCGCGGCGGGATTCCTCCGGCACCGGGATGTGGGCGCCGCGGCCCGCCATGTTTGTCGCGATGGTCACCGCACCGGGTTCGCCCGCGAGTTCGACGATGGCGGCTTCTTCCGCGTCCTGTTTGGCATTGAGCACCCGGAAGGGAAAGCCAAGCGGGGCGAGCGCTTCCGCAAGCGCTTCGCTGTTTTCGATCGTGCGGGTGCCGATGAGCACGGGCTGACCTTCGCTCCGGCGCGTCCAGACATCGCGCGCCACGGCGGCGTGCTTTTGCTCGCGCGTGGCGAAGACCCGATCAGGCAGCAACTCCCGGCGCGAAGGCCGGTGGAGCGGGATCACTTCCGTCTCGAGGCCGTAGCTCGCGCGCAGCTCGTTCGCCACCTCGGCGGCAGTGCCGGTCATTCCGCAGACCCGGCGATAGAGGCGGAAATACGCGGGCCGCGTAATCGTCGCTTCACTGGAATTTTCATCCGTGATGGTGACGCCCGCGCAGGCTTCGACAGCCTGGTGCATGCCGCCGCGCCAGGTGCGCTCGGGGCAGAGGCGACCGGTGAATTCATCCACGATCACCACTTCGTCCTTCCGCACGACGTAGTGGACATCGCGCCGGAAACGAAACCGCGCCCGCAGCGCCGTCTCGACGTAGTGCGACCAGCCGCGCTGGAGCAGGGGGATCACTTCTTCGGCGAGCAGCGTCATGGCGTGCTCCTCGCCAGCCGGCGTGAGCGTGAATTGCGGGGCCCTGAAATGCTCGCTGGCGACGAGTTGCTGCGCGACGCGATCGGCGTGGAGATACACTTCCGGGGTGTCGCTCGGACGCTTCATCCCCCCGGCGATGATCAGCGGGCTGCGCGCTTCGTCGATGAGCACGCTGTCCGCTTCGTCGATGATCGCAAAGGCGTGCCCGCGCTGCGTCAGCGTGGGCCGTGTGGTCTTGCGGCGGAGCAGCACTTCGTGAAAGCGCGGCTCGGTGCGGCCGGCGGCCCGCAGCGCGAGCTGATCGCGCAGATAGTCGAACCCGAAATCCGTGCCGACGCCATAGGTCACGTCGCACTGGTAAGCCGCGCGTGCTGCCGCCGGATTGGGCTTTTCGGGCAGCAGCCCGATCGTCAGCCCGAGCCGCTCAAAGGGGGTGCGGGCGAATTCGAAATCCCGCTGCGCGAGATACGGATTCACCGTGGCGACGTGGGCGCCGAGTCCGTGCAGGGCAAAACGAAACGCCGGGAGCAGCGCGACGAGCGTCTTGCCTTCGCCCGTGGCCATCTCGGCGAGCCGCCCTTCGGCGAGAGTCAGCCCGGCGAGCATCTGGCAATCGTAGGGCGCGAAACCATGACAACGCCGCACGGCTTCGCCAATCAGCGCGCTGGCTTCTGCCGTGAAATCCGCGCGCACCGGTTCGTCGCGCGCCTCTTCGCGAAGCGCCGTCGCGCGTTCGCGCAGCCGGCCTTCTGACTCGGCGTGCAGGTCCGCGGAAAATTCGCGGACGCGTTCAAGTGCGAACGAATTCCGCCGCGCCGTGCGGCGCTCAGGCTCGAGACCGAACAGCGATTGGAGCGCACGCATCGCGGCAGCTCATTTGCCCGGGCGCGTGGACTTGCCGTCGCGGGCGCCTTTTTCGAGATGGAGCAGCGGGAGCTTTTTTTCGTCGCGATCACGGACGATCTCGACGGACGAGTAGTTCAGCAGCCGGCCCTTGGCGCGTTCGAGATTCACGATGGCGATCTGATAGTTTGCTCCGGCGCGGATGAATTCCTCCTCGGCATTGGCGCGGCGATCCTGGGTGTCGAGGACGGTGTCGAGGTAGTTGGCCATCAGCGTGTCTTCGCCCACGGCTTGCAGGGCGCGGCGGGCCTGGAGCGTTTCGAGATCTTCGGTGAAGGCTTTCACTGCCGAGTATTTCGCCTGCGTCTCGCGATAGGCGGTGGCCACCTCGCGCGCGCTGATCTTCACCTCGAGCAGCACGGTGTCGATGGTCGTACGGAGTTGGTCGAGCTGCTGGCGGAGTTCGAGTTTGCGGCGTTCGAGGCGCGCGCGGGCGATTTGATTTTCCAGCGGGATGCTGAAGACAAATCCTGCGCCCCAGCCCGGGGAGCCGGTGGAGTACTCGCGGCTGTAGGCCCCGTCAAAGCCGCCGTCGTCGAGTCCGCCGAGCGAGCCTTGAAGCACGAGATTCAGCTCGGGCATGAGTTCATTGCGTGACATTTTCTCCCGCACCGTGGCGGCGCGGAGTTGGAGAAAAGCCTGGTTGATCTCGGGCCGGCTCTCGAGCGCGGCCTGCGCGGCTGCCTGGCCGTCGAAGCTCGCCGGCGTCAGCACCAGCAAGTCCCGCGGGATGATCTCGATATTCGGATCATTCAGCAAAGTGGGGTCGCTGGTCAGGGCCTTGAGCCGGTCCTGCGCATTGCGCACGGCGGCTTCGGAGCGGACGAGATCCGAGCGCCGTGAAGCCAGCGCGCTCTCGGCGCGGAAGAGCTGGCTTTTCCCGGCGTCCATCTTCTGGCGGGCGCGCAGTTCATCGGTCACCCGCGCGGTGTCTTCGACGAGCCGCGATTTTTGCAAATAGGTCACGCGAGCGGCATAGAGCGCCCAGTAGGTGCGGGTGATTTCGAGGAGGTGCGATTCGCTCTGGCGGATGAATTCCTGCATCGCGATTTCCGAATCGAGCCGCGCGATCTGGATCACGGAACGGTTGTAGCCCACGCCCGCACCCTTGAGCAGCGGCTGCACGACGGAGACGGAGAGCTTCGCGTTCGATTGCGGATTGGGGAGGAAGTAGATCGAGTTGTTGTCCGTGCGGGAGAGGGTCTGCGAGACACTGATCTCTGCGCCAGTGATCACCTTCTTTTTCACCCCGGCCTCGAATGACCACTCATCCTGCTTGAAGCGCGTGGAGCCGCCGGTCGTAAGGCTGCTGCCGACGGGATCATTGGTGCGGTCAAATTTTCCCTGGAGGTAGGCGTTCGTGTCGAAGGCGCCCTTCGCCTCCTGGATGCCCGTCTCGCGGATCAGTGGCAGGTCGCTGAAGACGCGGATCTGGCTCGAATTGCGGATCGCCCGGACGTACAGCTCGTCCACCGAGAGGCGCTGGGCCCGGCTGGAGTCGCCGATCGTGTTGCGCTGGCCGCGAATCCACCAAGGGGAAAAATCTTCCGGCATTTTTGCCTCGGTCTGGTTCGCAAAGCTGCGATTTCCGCGCCCGGCGCTGGCCGCTTCGCGGCGGTAGCCCTCGAGGATTTCCTGCTCAACGGCGGTCGGCTCGAGCGCCACATTTTCCTGCGCGAGCAAGCGTCCGAGGCTGATGAAGACAAGGATCGCGGCAAGGTGGCAGGTGTGGATGATAGGGTATTTCATGGGCTGACTCGGGAGCGCTCCAAGCATGGAGCGGCACCCTCTTGCAACTGGCAGACTGCTAGTTCCGTGCCCGGCAGGCTCACGGCACGATCGTCGCTATGCCAGCAGGTGATGCGTAGAAACCCTGACAACCGCCATCGGCGTCGTCCCCTCCTCCTCGAAACCATCGAGGACCGCACCCTGTGCAGCGCGGTGCCGGCCGTGGCGATCAGCGCACCGCCGCAGCCGCTGGTCGGCGAGCAGATCCAGCTCAGCGTTGCCTTCGATAATGCGCATCCGACGGACTCCGGCTTCGGGCCGTATGTGGATGTGGTGCTGCCGGCGACGGGCGCGGATGGCGACGGGGCGCAGACGGATGATGGCATCTCCTTCGTCAATGGGAGCGCGACCTACCTCGGGGCGGCGGTCACGACGACGGTGCTGACTTTCGATGGGGCAGGAAATGCCGCGCATCCGTACGCCAGGGACGCGAGCGGGGCGGCGGTCGTGGTCACGGGGACGCCGGGGAATCAACTGGTGGTCTTCCAGCTTCCGTTTGGGAGTTTCGCGCCGACCCAGCCGGCGGCGACGATCAACTTCTCCGCGAACGTCAGCAATCTCGCGGATGTCGGAACCGGGCTGAACCTCCAGGCGCGCGGCGGATTCCAGTATGGCGATGACGCGCTGGATAACCCGGCGAGCGATCCGTCGCTCGTCGGCGCGTATGCCAGCAGCACGGTCACGCCGCAGCTCTTCACGCTCACCAAGACTTTCCTCGGGCTGGAGGATGAAACGGCGACCGGGCCGAATTTCCTCCGGCAGTATCGCATCACCGTCGATGTCGCCGCCGGGCAGACCCTCACGAATCTCGACCTGACCGACGCGCTGCCGGGCACGCTGCAATATGTGAGCACCGACGCGACGACGATCCGCGGCACGCCCACGGGGACCACGGCGGTGAGCACGCCGGGGACGAGCACGCCGGGCGGCACGCTCACGCGGCGCTTTGCCAGCGTCACCGGCACCACGGCGACCAATGACGCGGAGTTACTCTTCACTTACTTCGTCCCGCGCATCGACAGCGGCAGCGGGGTGATCGTGAACGCGACCAGCGGCAACGCTGTGACCATCGGCAATAACGCGCGCACTTCCGGAACGTGGGTGCCGCTCGATGGGCGCGACACCGGTGGCGTCGTCTCGATCGACCCCGCGGGTCCCGAGCACACGCTCACCGCGAAATCCATCGCGACGCAGAAGTCCGTGGCGATCGTCACCGACACCGGCGCGGTCGGCGCGACGCCCGGCGACACGCTGGAGTACACCGTGCAGGTCCAAGTCTCGGATTACTTCGCTTTCCAAAATCTCGTCCTCACCGATCTCATCTCCGACGGCCAGCACTGGGACAGTACCTTCACGCCGACGATGTCGTGGAATGAGCACGGCACCTTTGCTGCCGTGGGCTTGAATGCGACGAACTACACCGTCGCGCAGAACTTCACCGGCGCCGTCGCGAGCGGAAACCTCACAATCGACCCCGCGGCCAATGACGGCACCACCACCGTGAGTTTCCGCGTCTCGGATGAAATGGTGACGCGCGGTCAGGATGGCAAACTCCTCGGCGGCGGCATCCCGAATGGCGGCACCGGCGTCGGCGCGCTGCCCAACAATCCGCCGCTGCCCTTCGGCCCGACGACGATGACGGTGCGCTTCCGCACGGTCATTCAGGATTCCTTCAACGACACCTTTGCGAGCGGCGAGGCGCCACTGAATCCGCGCGACGTGCTCGCCGACGCGGTGACGATCAATGGCGATCTGCTCCAGGTGAACAACGTCACCACGACGACCGGCCAGAGCGAAGCGGACACCTCCGCGGCGAGCATCGCCATCGTCAATACCGCGGTGAGCAAGAGCATCTACGCGATCAACGGCAGCACCAATCTCGCGCCCTTCACCGGCCCCGCCGGACAGCTTCTCGTGAGCCCCGCGGACACCGTCACCTATCGCCTGCAATTCGCCGTGCCCACGGGCGACGTCGAGAATCTCACGCTCAACGACTATCTCCCGCTGCCCGTCTTTGACGCCACCCAGGTCACCGCATTTCAGGATACAATCAGCGCCGCCCCACCCGCCGCGGGCTTCGGAAAATTCGGGCCGAATGAAACGCTGCGCGCGCTCACCGGCGTGCCACCGACGATCACGACGAACGCGACGAACAATCTCGTTACCTTCAACCACGGCACTGCCGACGATCCCGCGAACACCCCGCGCATCATCGATCTGCTCTTCACCGTGACGGTGAGTAATCAGCCTTTCACCGACGGCCTCTTCCTCACCAACCAGGTGCAGGTGAGCGAAAACAACACCCAGCAGCCCGCCGTCGCGGCGGTCTCCGATGCCATCGTGCAGATTCAACTTCAGGAGCCCGCGGTGTTCATCGCGAAAGGCGTGGTCGGCTATAACACCACGGGGCTGACGCTCGGCGGCATTGCCTTTTCCGCGGCGAGCGCGGCCTCGAGCTTCACCGGCACGGTAAGCAACGCGACCCAGGCCGCGGCGATCGGCGCGAGCAATCTCGCCGGCAATCTCGTCGATGCCGGTGATGAAGTGCGCTACGCGATCGTCGTCCAGAACACCGGCCGCAACGACGCCTTCGACGTGAACCTCACCGACGGCGTGGTCGCGGGCTACACCATCCCCGGCAGCCTCGCCGCCGCGAATCTGGTGGTGCGCCGCGGCGACGGCACGCTGCTCACGAGCGGCACCGATTACACCGCCTCCATCAACGGCGGTGGCGTCCTCAGCCTCACGCTCACGGATAACTACACGAGCGGGAACACCAGCGGCGACACCGACTCCGGCGCACTTAGCCGCGGGCAGAATGCGAACACCGGCCTCGCGATCACGAACGGCTCGAACACCGTCGTCATCACCTACGATCTCACCCTGGCCGCGAGCACGACGCAGACGCGCTCCACGCTGACCAATACCGCGACGCTCACCAACTACGCGGGCGCCGAGGGCGGCGTGGACTTTACCACCACGGACCTGACTGACACCGCGACCGTGCAGCTTGCCAGCCCGACCGTGGCCAAGGCGCTCACCGCCACGGAAGTCACCACCGGTAACAACAGCAACACCCAGGCGACGATCGGCGAACTCGTGACCTACACGCTCACCATCACCGCGCCCGAAGGCACCACGCCTTCTGCGACACTCGTCGATACCATGGCCGCGGGGCTCGCGTTTGTGGACGTGGTGAGCGTCACGAATTCCGCGGGCCTCACGACCGCGAACACGATCGGCACCGGCACCGCGCCGACAAATGTCACCATCGCCGGCAGCGGCCGCACGCTCACTTTCAACTTTGGCAACATCACGAATGCGGACAGCAGCAACGGCGCGGCCGAGACAATCACCATCGTCTATCGCACCGTCGTTCTCGACGCCCTCGCCAATCAAGCCGCCGTCACGCTCACGAATTCCGCGGTCTTCTCCGCTCAGTTCACGAATCAGCCCGGCGGCTCCCCGCAGAGCTACAGCCTGGCCGCGGTCGCGGCGGCGAATGTCACGATCATCGAGCCGGCGCTCGCGGTGGCGAAGACGGTCTCCTCGACGCTCGGCGGCGCCTACGCCGCGACGCTCACCAATCGCGACGCGGGGGACTCCGTCTTCTACCGCATCCGGATCACCAATGCCGCGGCCCAGCCCACGGCCTTCGATATCTTCCTCACCGACACGCTGCCCGCGACGCTCTCGGGCGCAACCATCGCGAGCGTGACCACGAGCGGTTTCGGCGCGACGCCGGTGCCAGTCGCCGGTGACTTCCAAATCTCGGGCGGCATCGTGGGCATCAATCCCGCCGGACCGCGCGCAGGCGACATCGACATCCCGGCCGGCGCGACGCTCGATGTCTTCGTCGGCGGCACGCTCTCCTCCACGGCGCAGCCCGCGCAGAGCATCGCCAACACCGCCACGATTCGCTGGACGAGCATGGATGGCAGCGTCGGCACCCGCTCGACTTTCAACGCGGCCGCCACCGAGCGCAGCGGCGGCTCGCTCACGCCGGCGACGAACACGAACGCGAGCACGAACAACGCGATCCTCGACAACTACGCGGCCACCAGCGCGAGCGGCGCCGTGACGATCGTGAGTCCGACGCCGACCAAGACGATCGACGCCACTTCCGAATCCGGCACCGGCAACGTCGCCGGAGTCGAGCGCGTCGCCATTGGCGAAATCGTCCGCTACCGGCTCTCGTGGCGGATTCCCGAAGGCACGTCGAACAACCTGCGCTTCACCGACGCGCTGCCCACCGGCATGACCTTCCTGAACGACGGGACCGCCACACTCGCCTTCGTCTCGACGGGCGGCACGATCAGTTCTTCGATCGCGGCCATCGGCACCGGCGGGAGCGTCATCGGCGATGAAACCACCGTCGCCGGGATCAATCCGCAATTCGTCATCCCCGGTGCGCAGATCACCGGCGGCCCTTTCGTCAGCGGCACCGATCCCGTCTTCAATCTCGGCAACGTCGTGAACAACGACAACGACGCGAACCAGGAATTCGCCGTGATCGAATTCAACGCCAACGTGCGCAATCAGACTTCGGCCCAGCGCTTCGACAACGTGAGCGGCGCGGACACCGGCGCGGTGAATCTCAGCAACACCGTGACCGTGGCGACGACGACCAGTTCCGTAGCTTCCGCCGCCGTCGTCGCGCGCATCACCGAGCCCGCGATCACCAATGTAACCAAGACGATCTCGCCCGGTCCCTACGATGCCGGCGACTTCGTCACCTACACCGTCACCTTCTCGAATGTGAACTCGGTCGATGCCGCGCCCGCCTACGACGTCGCGCTCACCGATCTGGTGCCCGCCTACTTCGACACCGTGACCTTTGGCAGCATCACCGCCACCGGCACGGCTTCCGGCCTGAGTGGGAGTGCGGTGGGGAATACGATCACCGCGAGTGTCGCGTCGCTGAATCCCGGCGCGACGATCACCGTCACCTTCACCGCGCGCTTCATCGGCAATGCGCCCGCGGGCCAGCAAGTCACGAACACCGCGAGCCTCACCTACAGCAGCCTGCCCGGCTCCGGCGCTGCGCTCAATGACGGGGTGGCCGCGACCACCGATAGCACGCCCGCGGCCGCGGGCACGGCGACCGGCGAACGCAATGGCTCCAGCGGCACGGGCGCCGACGCCGGCTTCCTGAATAACTACGCGGACATCGGCAGCGTGACGATCACGGCGGCGAATCCGACCTTCGACAAGACCTTCCAAGGCGGATCGCTCACCGCGGACGATACCAGCGTCGCGGGCAGCAGCGGCGCGACGGTCGTCCCCGGCGAGCAGGTCACCTACGACATTCTCATCGCTCTGCCGGAAGGTCTCACCCAGGCGCTCAGCGTGATCGACGCCGTGCCTGCGGGGCTGCGCATCGACGGCCTGCAAATCCTGACCACCACAGCATCCGCCCCGCAGCTCACCGCGGATTTCAATGGCAGCTTTGCGACGACGCCCACGCTCGGTGCGGCCTTCACCGGACCCGGAAATCTCACGCTGAACTTTGGCGATACCACCGTGGCCTCGGATAACGATGGGACGAATAACAGCTTCGTCATCCGCCTCACCGGCACGGTTCAGAACATCGCCGGCAACACCGTCGGCGTGTCGCGCACCAATACCGCGACGGTGCGCTTCACCGATCCGAATACGGGATTGCCGGCCATCTTCGCCGACACGAATCCGGCCAATGATCCGGTCGTCACGGTCGCCGAGCCTGCGCTCACGATCGGCAAGTCGGTGAACTCCGTGACTGTCGATGCGGGCGATCCGCTCAGCTATACGATCACGCTCGGCAATGCCTCGGGGCAGATCGCCTACGATGCGACGCTGAACGATCTGCTGCCCGCCTTCCTCAGCGGAGCGACGATCACTTCCGTCACCAAGTCCGGTGCGGGGACCATCTTCGTGAATGGGGTGGCGACCGATCCGGTCGCGAACACCGATGTCGTGATCTCGAGCGGCACGCTGCAATTTGCGGGCGGCTCGAATATCGACCTGGGCGCGGGGACGACTTTGCAGATCGTCGTGAGCGGCACCGTCGCGAGCACGGTCACGCCCAATCTGACGGTCAACAACACTGCGGCGACCACCTGGACGAGCACCGACGGGGCGAACGCCGACGAACGCGACGGCTCGGGAGGTGCGATCAACACTTACTCCGCGAGCAGCTCGATCCCCTTCACGGTGCCCGTCGCGAGCATCACCAAGGCGCTCTTTTCCACCAGCGACGTGGTCACGACCGGGACGGATATCGCCATCGGCGAGACCGCGACTTACGTCCTCACCGTCACGCTGCCGGAAGGCACGGCGCCCAATCTTATCGTCACCGACGCCCTCCCCGCCGGGCTGCAATACGTCTCTGCGAGCATCGACCCGTCGGGCTTCGCCGGCACCGTGCCCGCGCCGACGATCAGCGGCGGCGCGGGCAATGGCGATGACGTGACCTTCACCTTCGGCAGCATTGCGACCACCGGAGACAACAACGCGTCGAATAACAGCTTCGTCATCTTCGTCACCGCGCGCGCGCTCGACGGGCTGGGAAATATCGGCACGACACCGGGCCAGACCTCCCTCGCGAACAGTGCGTCGCTCGACATCACCGGCGACGGCGTAAGTCCCGCGACCACCCCGAATGTCACCGCAACCGTCGTGGAGCCGCGCCTGCAAATCACCAAGGCCGTGAGCGACAACACGCCCGACATTGGCCAGACGCTCAACTACACGCTGACCGTCGCGCACACCGCGTCGAGCACCGCGACCGCGAATGACGTGCTCGTGCGCGACCTGCTCCCCGCCGGGCTCGCACTCGACACCGCGAGCATCCGCATCAATGGCGTGCTCATCGGGGCGTCACCGCTCGTCGCCGCGAATGCCTCCACGAGCAGCGCGCTGGATTTCCGCCTTACCTCGGTCGCCCTCGCGAGCACCGTCACCATTACTTACGATGCCGCGGTCACCAACAGCGTCGCGACCAGCGGCAGCGTGCTCGACAATCGCGCGAAGATTTACTGGGACAGTCTCGCCGGTTACGACGGCAACAACAGCACCCTCACCGGCACGCCCGATGGCAGCGAAGAGCGCGACTTCGGCGCCACCCCCGGCTACGACGAAGCACCCACCCCCGGCGTCAATGACCCCGCGCAAGACAGCGAACGCGTGACGGTGAATACGAACACGATCTCCGGCTTCGTCTATCGCGATGACGACAGCAGCGGCACGCGCTCCGGGGGAGACACGGCCATCTCCGGAGTCACCCTCACGCTCACTGGCACGAGCACGCTCGGCCTCCCGATCAATACTTCGGTGATGAGCGCGGTGGATGGCAGTTACTCTTTCACCGGTCTGCCGCCCGGCACCTATCTCATCACCGAGACGCAGCCCGCGGGCTATGTGGACGGACTGGAGACGGCGGGAAATGTTGCGGGCACCTTTGGTGGCACCGTGTCCCCCGCGCCCGGCACCGAGACGATCAGCGCGATCACCATCCCCGCGCAGTCGAATACCACCGAGCCGAACTACAACTTCGGCGAGACCCTGATCTCCAGCCTCGCCGGCTCGGTCTTCGTGGATGGAGACAATGACGGCGTGCGCGACTTCGGCGAAGCGGCCCTCGCCGGCATCCCCGTCGTTCTCACCGGCACCGACATCTACGGTCAGGCCGTGACCTTGAATGCGACGACCGCTGCGGACGGTCGGTACAGTTTCGCCGGCCTGCGCCCCGGCAACTACACGCTCACCGAAGACGACAGCAGCGTGGTGCCCGGCACTTATCTCGATGGACGCGACCTGCCGGGCAGCGCCGGCGGCGCCCTCGGAGGAGGATCGCCCAAGCACGACGTGCTCACGGTCTCGCTCCCGCAGGGCACTGCGGGCGTGGACTACAATTTCGGCGAAGTGCTTCCGTCATCGCTCGCGGGCTCCGTCTTCCTCGACGCGGATGGTAATGGCGTGCGCGGCGGCGCCGAGACGGGCCTTCCGAATGTGACCGTCGCCCTCACCGGCACGGACGATCGCGGCAATGCCGTCTCGCTCTCGACGCTCACGAATGCCACTGGCGCGTTCAACTTCACGGACCTGCGGCCCGGCAGCTACACCCTCACCGAGACGCAGCCCGCGGCCTATGCCGACGGCACCGACGCGCCCGGCACCCTCAGCGGTGCGCTGGCAGATGATGTCATCTCTGCCATCCCCGTGACGCCTGGTGTCGCGGGCACCGGCTACACCTTCGGCGAGCTCCCCGCCGGCATCTTCGGCACGGTCTTCATCGACCGCGATGCGGATGGCGTGATCGACACCGCGGACACAGCACGGCTCGGCGGCGTGGCGATTACCTTGCTCGACAGCGGCGGTGGCATCGTCGGCTCCACGCTCACCGCCGCGGATGGCACTTACTTTTTCGACGGACTCGCCGCAGATACTTACACCGTCGTGCAGAGCCAGCCGACGGGTTACGGATCGAGCACCGCGAACAGCGTGAGCATCGTCCTGCCCGGCGGCGGCACCGCGTCCGCGGATTTCGGCGAGACCACCGGGTCGCTTGCGGGTGTAGTGTATCTCGATCGGAGTAACGACGGCGTGATCGATGGTGGCGAAACTCCGACCTCCGGAACGACCGTCACGCTCACTGGCACCGACGCGACCGGCGCGACCATCACCCGCAGCACGCTCACGCTGGCCGACGGCAGCTACGCGTTTGGCGATTTGCTCGCCGGCACTTATCAAATCGTCGAGACGCAGCCCAGTGGCTACAGCGACGGGCGCGAGACGGTCGGCACTGGGGGCGGCGACGCCACGGTGAACGACCGCTTCACTGCCATCGCCCTCGCCGCCGGCGCAAGGGAGAGCGGTTATTTGTTTGGCGAGCGCCTGCCCACAGACCTCGTCACCACCAAGACCGACGGGCTGAATGCCGCGCGCCCCGGCCAGGTCATCACCTACACGATCACCGTGAGCAACGTTTCGCTGCAAGAGGTCGAGGGACTGCTCGTCACCGATCAATTCCCCGCCGATGCGCTCGAATTCCTGAGCGCCTCCAATGGCGGGGTCTTCAACGCCGCGACCGGCACGATCACCTGGAACCTCGGCCAGCTCGCCAGCGCCGGTGGGAGTGTCACCCTCACCATCGACGCTCGCGTCCGCACCCCCGCGCCGGCGCTCGTCGAGCGGATCGTCAACACCGTCACGGCGATCGACACCCAAAACCCCGGCTCCGATCCCTCGCCCGAGAATAACACCGCGACCGACCGCGACGACCTCCCTGCGGCGCCCGATCTCTACATCGTAAAGACGACGAACCTCGCCACTGCGAAAGCCGGAAAGACGATCACTTACACCCTCAATGGCGGGAATTCGGGCGACCAATCCGCCGCGCGGGTGATCGTCTCCGATCCGCTGGCGCCGGGTCTGCGTTTCGTCTCGGCGACGCTCGGCGGGCGGCTCGTGGGCAACGCGGTGCAGTGGGATCTCGGCACGTTGGCCCCGGGCGAGACCTTCACGCTCAGTGTGACGGTCGTCGTCGAGCAGACGGTGGCGGGGAACTTCGTGAACACCGCGACCATCACCGACGCGAGCCAAGGCTTCGAAGATCCGACGCCGCAGAACAACACCTCCAGCGTCCCCGGTCAGATTGTGGCTTCGCAGACGTTCGCGTTCGATGGGTTCAATAACTTCGCTCGGAACAATCTCGATCGCGCGCTCGACTGGCGCGTGCGCAGTCCCGAAGTGCTCGCCGACGCCATCCTCCCGCTGCAACCCATCTACAGTGGCGAAGCCGACCCCGGCTCCACCCTGGTGATCGAGCTGTATAATTCCCGCGGCGTGAACATCGGCTCGCAGACCGTCGTCACCGACACCGGCGGCAACTGGCTCGCCACCTTCCCGAGCACGATCCTGAAGGACGCGCCGAACACCGCGCGCATCACGCAGATCGCGGCGAGTTACAGCCTCAGCGATCCGTGGGGGCACAACCTCCGCACTTACTTCACGCCCGCGATCAATAACGGCCACTTCTTCCTCGATCAGCGCGGCGGCGGCGACCTCACGGGCGAAGCCGCGCCGCTCCTCGGCGGCCTTGGGCTCGAGCAGCCGCTGCAGCTCGGCGCGGTGAAATATGGTGGTGAGTTCCTGACCAGCCAGTCCACCGCGAGCGGACGGTAAGGAGCGCGGTCGCGGAGGTTCGGGTGCCATACGCGTCCCGCGTGTTGGTCGCGGCGTCCCGCCGCGACGCACTTTGTGAACCGAGCGCTTCAGCAAGAGCTCCGCACCGGGAAGACTCGCCAGCGGGTTTTGCAGGCGCGGAGGTCTTTCCAAAACGCCTTTGCAGGGAAGTTCGTCGCGGCGGGACGCCGCGACCAACACGCGAGACGCGCATGGTACCCGGAACTCCGCGATTCGCGCTTTCTCGACAAAGGAGCGCGGTCTTTTCAGTATCTCGCCTCGTGCCCAGTACCGACACGCCTGCCACCTCGCCTCCGCGCACCCTCGCCACGACTGCGCCCTCCGCGCTGGCCGAGCAGGGCGCACCACTGCTCAGCGCGGGGGCGCATGAATTTCTCGGACGCGCGCCGCATTGGATGGTGCGCTCGGGGCTGTCGCTGCTCGCCGCGATGCTCGTGCTGCTGCTCGTGCTCGGGATCATCATCAAGTATCCCGACACGATCGCCGGGCGCGTGACCATCACGGGCACGCAGCCTGTCGGCGAAGTGGTGGCGCGGCAGAGCGGGCGGCTGGCGCAATTGCGCGTGAAGGAAGGGCAGCAGGTGGCGCGGGGCGACATCCTCGCGATCGTCGAGAGCCCGACGCAGGCCGATCTCGTCGCGCGACTCGCGGGCAAGCTGGCGCTGCTCGAGCCGGCCACGCTCGGCGGGGCGCGGATGCTGGACGAATCCTTCAAGCCCGAGGATGGGCTTGGCAAATTGCAGAATGCGTATGCCGCTTTCCTCAACTCGTACAATCAGCTCCGCAGCCTGATCGCGGACGAGTATGCGGAGAAGGCCGGCGCGCTTTTGAAGCAGCAGCTCGAGGGGAAGCGCGCGCAGATCGGGTCGCTGCGCGGGCAGACGGAGCTCAGCAAGCGCGAGGTGGCGCTGGCGCGGGAGAAATACGGACGCAACAAGGAACTCTTCGATCGCAATCTGCTCAGCGCCTCGCAACTCCAGGATGAGGAGATCGTCTTCCTCGGCCAGCAGCGCGCGGAGACTTCCACGCTGCGCGCACTCACCGAGTCGGAGATCGAGGCGGCCGAGGTGGAAAAGGAAATCCGCGATCTCGAACACGAACGCACCGAAGCGCTGCGGCTCGCCCAGCAAGAGCTGCGGACGAACTTCAATCGGCTGCGCGGCGAGATCGATGTGTGGGATGCGGACTACGTGCTGCGCGCACCGGCCGAAGGCGTGGTCGCGTTCTACGATTTCTGGAGCGATCAACAGTTCGTCACCGCGGGGCGGCAGGTTTTCCTCGTCGTGCCGGAGACCACGCAACTCATCGGCCGGATGCCGGTGAAGCAGGGCGGCGGGGGGAAGATTCGTCCGGGGCAGACGGTGCGCTTGCGGCTCGATGATTTCCCGTACAAGGAATTCGGAGTGGTGACGGGCCGCGTGCAGAGCGTCTCGATGGTCGCGCGCGACGGGGCGAATCTCGTGCTCCTCGACCTGCCGCATCCGCTGGTCACGAGCTTCCATCGCGAGATCGAATTCCGGCAGGAGATGACCGGGCAGGCGAGCATCGTCACGGAGGACATCCGGCTCATCGGGCGCGTGCTGTATGAAGTGCGGCGCGCTTTTGTGAACAACACGCCGCCGTGAAGGAGAGCGAGTGGGCCGCCAGGCCGCCGCCGCTCTACGGAGCCCCAGTGAGCGCGCTCTGGGCGGCGGAGCTGACGATCGCGGAGGGATCGGTGCTGAGTTGCGCGAGCACCGCGCGGGTCTCTTCGTCGCGGAAATTGGCGAGCGCCTGCGCGGCGGCGGCGCGGGCGGTTTCCGTGGCGGCGTCTTTGTTGCCCAGCGCGGCGTAGCGCAGCGCGGCGAGCGCAGCGGGCTGGTCGATGCGCGCGATCACCGTCCGGAGTCGCGCGGTGTCGTCCGGGTCGGCCGCTTGCAATCTTCCGAGCAGGCAACTCAAAGCGTCGGGCGTGCCAATGGTCCCGAGCGCTTCGGTCGCGGCGACCGTCAGTTGGGGTGGCGCATCCGGGCTCTCGGCGAGCGCGATGAGGGCCAGTGCCGCGTCGGGATTGGTGATGTTGCGGAGCACTTTGGCGAGCCGGTAGCGGTCGTCGGCCCGGAAGGCTGCGGAGAAGCGGCGCTGCACTTCTCCGATGGTCTCCGCGGTCGCCATCGGCCCCAGGGCTTCGAGCGCGGCGCGCAAAAGAGCGCGGTCGGTGGTGATGGTGACCCAATCGAGCAGCAAGGGAATGGTGGCGAAGTCACGAAGGGCACCGATCTCCTGCGTGAGTTGCACTTTCTCCGGCCCATCGGCCAGCGCCGCCAGCCTCCGCAGCGTCGTCTCCAAGGCCGCGAGCGCGCCGGTCCGCGGGTCGGGCTCGATGCCGGAGCCGAGGGTCACGCGGTCGGCCGTCGCCGCGTAGGGCAGAGTGGGTTCGGGCGCCGCCGGAGTCTCGGCAGGCGCGGGCTGAGCGGCGGCCGATTCCACGGGTGCGGGACTCTGCCGGACGTAGAGGAAGGCCACGATCGCGGAGCCGGCGAAGAGCGCCGCCTGCACCGTGAGGAATCGGCGAAAGGAAAGACGCATGACCGATCAGGGCAGCACGCGCGAACTGACCGCGCCATTACTGCTGGAGATGGTGACTTCGGCGCGGCCAGTGTTGTTCGATTCGCTGGCTTCATCGATGCGATTGAGCGTATCGAGGCGGATCTCCAGGACATAAGTGCCGGCGGCGACGCCGGTGATGTCGATCCACTGACCGGGGAGGTTCTTCGAGTAGATGTCCGACCAACCGGCCTGGATGCCCTGGTAGTCGCAGTCATAAACGGCGCGGGAGTTGGCACTCGGATTCCAGCGCGAGACATCTTCCAGGCAGAAGCCGACCTTTTGTCCCAGAGCCACCTGCTGCCCCGAGGAGTTGAGCAGCTTGTATTCGGCGAAGCCATTGAAGTGGTAGTGGCCGTGGCAGGGCGCGTAGGTGAAGAGCGGATTGCCAGCCGGGCTGCGCAGCACGAGGTCCGCGGTGCCGACATTGCGCGTCTCTGTGGTGAAACGGAGCAGCCGGCGAGTGCCCGAGGTGACCAATCCCTCCGTGACGTCGCAGGCTCCGCCGCTGAAGGTCTCGGTGCTCGTGGAGGCATTCAGGGAGGTGAGAATCGGGACCAGGTCGGGTTTGGCGGTCGTCGAGTAAGTGGCCTTGAGGGTGACATTGCTGTAGGCGGCGTAGCCATAGAGCATGAGGTACCAATCCCCGGCCGCCGGACTGTTGACCGTGACGCTTTCGTTGCTGTTACTCAGATAGGGGCGGTAATCGTAGAGGGAGAGCGTCGGTTGTGATCCGCGGCGGACGTAGAGATCGCAGTCGCCGCTGCCCTGAATCGTGATCGCCAGTGAAGTCTGCCCGACGGGCACGCTGATCCGGTAATGAGTCTGGCTGCTTTTCGCACCGGAGAGTCCCGCTTTCGGGCTGCCATTTTGCAGTTCGGTGATTCCG
>JANNXQ010000018.1:0-34271 GCA_031409655.1 Chthoniobacteraceae bacterium
CACACGCGGAGCCTCCGGGCAGCTCGTGATGTCGATCAGCGATGGCGGGACGGTGAGCACGCTCGTGAGCACCAGCGTCCTGCCGCAGAATGCGTGGCGGCACGTCGCCTTCCAACTCGATGGCGCCACCGGTCGCCTCTACATCGGCGGCACACTGGAAGCCTCGGCGGCGATCACTTTCACTCCGCTCAGTGTGCTCGCTGCGAATAGTCACACCGCGGCGCAGGCGAACTATCTCGGCCGCGACTGGGCGGGCGCGCTTTTCAAGGGCAGCCTCGAAGACGCGCGCTCCTACAATGTGGCGCTGACCGCCGCGGAGTTGCGGCAGGAGATGGCGCGGCGCGGGGATTTGCTCGGGCAGTTTTCGCCGAGCGCGGCCACGGACTTCAATGGCACGAGCACCATCGCGCAGAGCGGCGTGACGAATGGCCGCGTGCGCACGCTCGCCGCGTGGGTCCGGCCGCGCACCTCGGAGGATGTGACGATCTACGAAGCCGTCTTCGACAGCGGCAACGAACGGAGTGGCGGCGCGGGCAGCGGCCTCGGACTCGATGCGGGAAAATGGGTCGCGCGCCTCGATGGCCTGGGCCTCTGGGCGACGAATGTTTCCGCGACTCTCGGCAAGTGGCAGCACGTCGCGCTCGCCTTCAATGGCAGCACCGCCACGCTCTTCGTGAATGGCGTGCAAGCGGCGACGCGCAGCTACACCGGTCCCGCCAGCGATTCCGCGGCGTCGGGGAAATGTTTTCGCGTCGGCTACTCGCAGACGACAGAAGACACCGCGACGCGCCAGTTCTTCGACGGCCATATTTTGAACGCGCGCATCCACGATCGCGCGCTCACCGCCACGCAGTTCGTGCTCGATGCGGATGGCGACGGCGTCACCGATCCAGTCGAGGCCGGCCTCGGCACAGACCCGCTCGACCCGCTCAGCGTTCCGCCGCGCTTCAAGGTGTCGGGTATCGTGCGCAGCATCACTGGTTCCGCGATCGCGGGAGCCAGCGTGTATTTCTCCGATAGCCCGAGCCCGCAACTCAGTCCCTTGCTCACGGCTGTGGCGGACGCGAGCGGCTATTACGAAGCGTCCGTGACGCCGGGCTCATGGTATGTCGCGGCGAGCGCGACCGCTTACAATGCCTCTGCCGACCGCATCGTGTCCGTGACCACTGGTGACGTGCCCGCGATCGACTTCGCGCTCGTGCCGAATGCGCGCATCACCGGCCGCGTCACGCGGCGCAGCGACGGCACTCCGGTCGCGGGAGCGTCGGTCTTTTTCTCCCGCTCCGCAGGTGCATCCGCGGCACCGGTCTTCACCGCCACCACGGATGCGAGCGGGAACTACATGCAGGCCGTGCAGGACGGGAGCTGGTACGTCGCCTCGGGAGGTGCGGGCTTTCACCCCACGGCGGACAAGACGCTCGCGGTGAGCGGCGGTGACGTGAGCGCGATCGATTTCGCACTGCTCGGCATCGGCATCCCGCGCCCCTCGGATCTGCTCTTCTCCGCGCTGACCGCGTCGCTGCCGGCCAGCGGGGCCACCGGAGCGTGGCCGACTTATCAGCCATCCGGGCAGGCACTCGCGGTGATGGGTTCGCCGACGGTCGAGATCAGCGGCGGGGTGAAGTGGGTGAGTAGTGGGTATGCGGATGGCGACGGATTCCGGCAGGGCACCTATAGCACGGCGATTCCGATCAATGGCGCGACGATCGTGGTCGCGGTGAAACCGGTGCGCAACTCGACCGGCACAAGTTGGACGTCGATCGTCGATCTCTTTTACAACCGGCTCGTGCTCGGCATCCGGAACAGCACTGGGCAGATCGACGTGTGGCGCAACGGAGTCTTCGCGGGCGGCAGCGCGGCGAATGCGATTCCGAGTGGCCAGGCCACCGTCCTGAGCCTCGTCGTGCAACCCGCTGGCCAGTTCCAAGTCTTCGCGAATGGCGCGCAGATCATCGATGTCACCACGACGAGCACGATGACTTCGCTGGTCCCGAATGTCCCCGGCACCTTCGCCAACGCGCTGAACGTTGGCCGCAACGACCCGGATGGTTGGACCACTTTCAACGGCAACATCGGCGATGTCTTCGTCTATAAGGTCGCGCTCACCACGACGGAGCGTCAGCAACTCGAGACCGATCTCACCGCGCGCTTCGTCAGTCCCGGCTATTTCATCAACGCCTCCGCGAGCATCGGCGGGACCATCAATCCCACCGGTGCCGTGCTGGTGAATCCCGGCGGCGCGCAGACTTTCACCGTCGCCCCGCAGCCCGGCTACGTGATCGCCGGGGTGAGCGTGAATGGCGTGCCGCAGGGATCGCCTGGCAGCTTCGGCTTCACGAACGTGAGCGCGAACCAAACGATCAGCGCCACTTTCACCGCGTCCGCGATCTCCGCGTGGCGCTATGCAAACTTCGGCGCGAACTGGAACAACGCCGCCTTCGCCGGTGATGTCATCGACGGCGAACGCGACGGCCTCGTGAACCTGCTCGAGTATACCTTCGGCACCGATCCGAACGGCGCCACCCTGAACGAACTTCCGCGCGCCAGCAACGCCGCCGGCCGCCTCGCGATCGCCTTCACCCGCGCCACCGCCGCCAACGACATCACCCTCACCGTGCAAGGCGCAGACAGCGCCACCGGCCCGTGGTCCGACCTCGCTCGCAGCATGAATGGCAGCGCGACCGCCGCGCTGCTCGGCGGCGTCGCGGTAACCGAGTCCGGCACCGGCGCGATCCGCACCGTGGAAGTGCGCGATCTCTATCTCACCAGCGATCCCGCTCATCCGCAGCGTTTCCTGCGGGTGGCGGTCGCGCGTTAGGACTGACTCACGCGACCATCTTCCAAGCACCCTGATTGATCAGCCCGCTGGCGGAATCCCTCTCGCGCTACGGACGGCGTGACGGGCGGGCCTGGGAGCGCCGCCGTCCTCGTGCGGCAATCCAATCTCGCGCGTAGCGCCCATTTGAATGGGATGCGACACGGCATTCAACGATTGGCGCTGCGCAAAGCAGCACGATGCCGCACGAGGACGGCGGCGCTCCCAGGCTCGCCCTTCGCAGCCCGTCAAGCTTTGTCAGGTTGCCTCTGAAAGATGGAATGACACCTCATCGAAATGGCGCGAGCAGACGCGCAAAAGGCGATGGTCGCGGCATCCCAGGTTCAAAGACGATGGCGGCGGCGGGGGGCGAGACGTGCGCGCGGGTGACGAGGAGGTGTTTCAGCACGCGGGTATTTTCCTCGATGGAGAAGTTTTCGCTCACGGTGCGGATCGCGTGCTCGGCGCAGGACTTGGCGAAAGTTTCGTCGGACAACATGCGCTGGAGGGCGCTGGCGAGAGCAGTCGCATCTTTCGGAGCGACGAGGAGGCCGTCGCGCTCGTGGACGATCATTTCGGGCACACCGGCGATCGTCGTGGAGACGACCGGCACGCCGGCAGCCATGGCTTCGAGGACGACCGTGGGAAGATTGTCGCTGCCGCCTTCCGCATCGGGGACGCAGGCGAGAGCGAAGACTTGGGTCTTGGAAAGCAGTCGGCGGACTTCGGACTGCGATCGCGGACCAAGCTGAGTGACGGCCTCCGAGAGGCCGGCACTTTCGATCTGCATGCGGAGTTCGGCTTCGAGTGGCCCACCACCGACGATCTGGCAGGTGAAAGCAACGCCGCGCTCGCGGAGGATGCGGCAGGCTTCGATGAGATGCGTGAAACCTTTTTTCTCGACGGCACGACCCACGGAGAGAATGCGAGGTGGGGGGTCTTTTGGCCATGGAACTCCGAGTTCGCGAAGCGGATTCCCGGCCTCAATCCCATTGAAAACCCGGAAGGTTTTACCGACGGAACGCGGATATTTTTTCGCGAGCCAATCGCGCGCGTAGTTTGTCTCCGTCACGATGAACTTCGCGTCACACACTAGTTGCTCGATGGAAACCGGATAGTCCGTGTCGCAGAAGATGTCGTTCGCGTGGCCGGTGAAGCTGTAGCTGAGCCCGAAGACTTCACGGAGCCACCATGCCGTGCGCGCGGCCATGCCGGCGAAATGCGCGTGCACGTGACGGACGCCGCGGCGCTTGAGTTCCGGCCCGAGCCAGAGGGCTTCGTAGAGGCGGTTCACATCGCGCTCGCGCCGTTCGCGCGGCACCTTCCACCGCACGCGGCGAGGCAGCTCGAGGGTCGTGCGGAGCGTCTGCGTTTCGGGAAGATAGAGCACGTCGCCTTTGCACTTCACGGCGACATCGGCGGCGTCCTCCGGCTGGCGGATGGAGACGAGGAGCGGCTGCATGCCCTGGCGCAGCATCTCCTCCGCTTCGCGATAGACGAAGGTCTGCACGAAGCTCGGAAAGCGTTCGTAGAGGTAGGCGAAGCTGTGGTCCGGCATCAGGCGAGGGAGCGCGCTTCGTCGTAGAAACCTTCGAGCTTCTCGACCGCTTTGCTTTGCTCGAACTCCTCGCGCACCGCGCGCGCGGCAGCCTGGCCGTAGATGTAGAGCATGTCGCCATCCCCGGTGATCTCGCACATCGCGCGGAAGAGCGCCACGTCGTCCTTTTCCGCGACGAGCAGACCGGTGCGCTGATGCGTGACGGCCTCGGGAATTCCGCCGTGCGTCGTCGCGAGCACGGGCAGGCCGGTGGCCATGGCTTCGAGCATGGAGTTTGGCACGCCTTCCTGATTTCGATCCGGCGGCATTTCGCTGGGATGCACGAAGACGTGCGAGCGGGCGTAGAGCGCGGCGAGTTCCGTTTGCGAAAGGAAGCCGCGCAAATCGACGGCGTCGGCGATCCCGAGTTCGCGGGCGCAGTCGGCGAGTTCCGCTTTCATGGGACCATCGCCGGCGATCGTGAACTGCGCCTTCGGGTGCAGTGCGCGGAATTTTGCGAACGCCCGCAGCGCGGTGCGGAGGCCCTTCTTTTCGATCAAACGACAGGCCTGCACGAACCGCCACGAGCCATCCGCGGGGAGCGGGCGCTGGGCGAAGGGATACGCATCGAGCGGGATGCCGGTGCGGTTCAGCCGGAGCTTTTCGCGTGGGCAGCCCCACTGCTCGAGCGCGGCCACGAGCGATTGCGAACGCGCGAGGACCAGTGGGATGCGGCGGAGCAAGGCGCGCATTTGCTCGTCATACTCCGGCTGCTCGGGGCGCGGCTGCACATCCATGCCGTGAAAGGAGACGACGCACGGCCGCTTCCACCACTCGATGAAAGGCAGCAGGTGAACTCCGGTGTGACCGAAGTAAACGTGCATGAGATCCGCAGGCCGGCGCTGGAAGAGCTTGATGAGATACTTGAGATCGCCGCGGTAATACACGGGCGGGAGTCGCCGGAGGTATTTGAGGTAAAAGCGAACGAGGAAATTTTTCCGCGCACGCGGCATCAACTCAATGTCGTCAAAAGGGAACTCGCCTTCGCCCTGGCGCTCCTTGGCCACGATGAAAGTCCGCCAGCGTCGGAGGCCCGTGACCTGCCGGTAAATGTGCCGCATCTCCGGCTTGAGAAAAGTGGTGCAGTAGCTCGCGACGATCGGGCGCGGGTCAGCGTCTACGGGGACTTCAGGCATGGTCGGCGACTGTCGAAACGGTCGGCGTTCCGCTAGCTGGCGGCAGTGGAAGCACCGGCCGCAGCCGCCGCTGCCTGATCGGCCATCAGTTTATGAATGAGCGCCGGGCTCGGAGCAGACCCGCCATCTGGCAGGCAGAGACTCCCGAGGTTGTAGCCGTAGCCTTTGAGTTCATTCGTCCACAAGATCGCGCCGGAGAAAAGATCCAGCGCGTGGAGCGAGCCGCCGCAACACGCAAAGACGATTTTTCCTTCGCACAACACCGTGACGAAATCCTGGCCCATCCCGGCCTTTAGCTTTGTGGACCAGATGATTTCACCGGTTCGTCGAGCGATGGCGACGACGGACTTTTTGATCCCGAGCAGCAAGATGTCGGAAGCGTTCATCGTGAGGCGGCTATTTCTCCGCGGTCACACCGGCGCCGAGCACCAGTTCCGCCAGGCGCGTCTTCACTTTCTCGATCCCCTCCCCGGCTTCGGCGGAGATCGGGATCACTTCGATTTTCCGATACCGGGTTTTGAAGTGCTTCAGCTTTTCCTTCGCGCCTTCAAGATCCATTTTGTTCGCGATCACGATCCACTGGCGCTCGCCGAGCGTGGGATCGTAAAGGTCGAGTTCCTTGCGCAGCTTCTGCAGGTCTTCGATCGGCTCGCGGCCTTCGCTGCCAGCCATATCGAGCACGAAGACGAGCAGCTTGCAGCGCACAATGTGACGCAGGAATTCGTGACCGAGGCCGATATTCTGATGCGCGCCTTCGATGAGGCCGGGAATATCCGCGACCTGGTAACGCTGGAAGCCGGGCATCTCTACCACGCCGATGTGCGGCGTGAGCGTGGTGAAGGGATACGGCGCGACTCTCGGCTGCGCCGCGGAGATCGCGCGGAGCAGCGTGGACTTGCCGGCATTCGGATACCCGACGAGGCCCGCATCCGCGATCTTGCGCAGCTCGAGATAGTAGTCGCCCTCTTCCCCCGGCACGCCCTCGGTGTACCGCGTCGGCGCCTGATTCCGCGAACTCTTGAAATGCACATTGCCGAGCCCGCCCTTGCCGCCTTTGCAGAGCACGAATTCCTGCCCGGGCTCGGTGAGATCGGCGATCGTTTCCAAATCCGCGGGATTCACCGGCGCCTTCCGGTCCCGCTTGTTGGCGGGGTCGTCTTCCGGCGCTTTTGAGAAGTCGATGAAGGTCGCGCCTTCGCCGTGTTCGAGTTCGTGATCGGGGCCGGGCGCGGGCGCATCGGGCAGCCGGTAAACGATCGTGCCGATGGGCACTGGCACGATTTTATCCGCCGCGGATTTTCCGAAGCACTGTCGTCCACCCCCGCGATCCCCGTTCTTCGCCTTGACGATCGGCTCGTAGAAAAAGGGCGTGAGATTGTCCGTATGGGTATCGGCCCGCAGGATCACGGAACCCCCGCGCCCGCCGTCCCCGCCATCCGGCCCACCCATCGGGACAAAGGATTCCCGACGGAAGGAAACAGCGCCGTCCCCGCCGTCCCCGGCCTTGGCGTGAATACGGATGTGATCGATGAACATAGCGGCCAATGTCGCGGGTGTTCTCGCTCGTGTCGAGGGCGCGAGAGCCACGCCACATCATCCCTCGCCCGAGCCCAAACACCCACCCCTCGGGAGAAGTGCATCCACCGAGGGACATGGTCTCGTCCGCACTGTCCCCGCCCGCGAATCGCGACCAAATGAAGCGTTCTTTGGGTATAAGGGCTGCTCATTTCAGGCTTTTTGATGACTTCCTTGAACTCCATCAATCGCACCAGTCCGGCTCGGAATGCCCGGCACTCAATCGGAGCCTTCACCCTGATCGAGACCCTCGTTGCAGCGGTCGTTGTGCTCATTTCCATGGGCGCAATCTTCCTCGCGAGCAGCCGGTGCATCTCCATGATCAATTCGGCTCACGATATCGCCCTCGCTTCCGCCATGCTCCACGAGCGCATGCAGCAACTGCAGAGCACCGCATGGGAAACCCTGTCCGACAGCGACTCCTTTACGGACCAGGTGTGGACAGATCCTGAAGACGGCACGACGGAAAATATGGATGGTCTTTTGAAGAACGCGCCCAAGGCGGGCGGGGTGCTGCAAGCGCGTGGCGCCGTGGAATCAATCCGCATCTCCGCCTATCGCCCCGCGCCCATTGCCACCCCCGAGGCTGCCGCAATCACCGCGACGCGCCAGGCAAATTCCGCAATCCTCACATCCGGCGAAACCAATCTCGTGGATGAGAATATCTTGCGCATCGATCTGCGCCTAACGTGGACCGACGGCAGGATGGCTCTCCAGCGATCCCTGGCATCCTCGGCGATCGTGGCTCGGAAATGAACCCCGCGGAATGAAAACGTCTGCACCACACCCCGGGCAGGTCGCCGGCAGCACGTTACCAGAAGTACTTATCGCGGCGGCCGTCGCGGCGATCATTCTGGGTGGCTTGATGGTCGGCAGCATCGCCCTCCAACGTTCATTTTCCGCAAGTGATCGGCTCGCCCGTGCACAAGCCGATCTTCTCCGAGTGTCCGATTACATTGCTCGAGACATTCGGAATGCGAAGACCCTCGATGCGACCCCGAGTTCTACCGTGCTGCTGACCCTCACTACCGGCGACTATTACAATAGAAACGGCACACCCAAGAATCTCGCCGACGATGTGGCGAATACCCCCATCATTGGAAGGTCCGGCGCCACTTACGGAACTAATCCGGTTACCATTCGTTATCTGCGGTCCGACAACCGAATCCTCCGGGAAGTCAGTCGTGTGGATTCCGGCATTACCTCCACGACCTCCACCTGGATCGCGGACAATGTGAACGACCTCCGCGTGAATGTCGATGCGGGAGGAACCGCTACGGTCACGTCCTCCTCCACCATGCCCTATGCGACACGCAAGGCAGGCGCGGGAGCACCCGCGATTTCGTTCGTCATGGCCTCACAACCTCGCAATCCCAATCCCTGAACCGTATGCTGCGAAACTCAAATCTGATCAAATCCACTGAAGGCGGCGTGTTGGTTGCCGCCGTCTGCACCGTTGCTGTTCTGGCCTCCATTTCCGCCGTTACCCTGCTGAACGTCGGAACCAAGCATCAGAACAGCTATCAAGCTGCCGGGTGGAGAGAAGCACTCGTATCAGCCGAATCCGGCGTGGAACGAACAATGGCCGACTTGCGCGCCTCCATCGACGATCCGGCTTCCGCATGGGCCGGTTGGGTCGTCGTCGATGCCTCCGGAAATCCCGCAGCTTCGCAACAGATCGATCGGGACGGTCGCTGGGCGCTCGGCTACACCCTGCGCTTGACGGAGTCCCTCCCTCCTCAGACCGGCGAGAGCAAGAGACTCCAGTACTCAGTTCTGGTCGATGTCCCATCGCCTCTGGCCGCAACCGCCAAACGCTGGAATCAAGCGTACCGAATCCGCTCGACCGGCATCACGACGATCCCTGGACTGGCGCGCGCCGCCTCGGATAAGCGGGATACGCAATTGAGACGTCTGGGCCTGGGCTGGGGCCGGACTCTGGCCTCCTCGAACAACACCACCCGTCTGACGGCTCCTCAGGCAACCAGGACGGTCGAGGTAGTCGCTCTGCCGGAGAGCGTCTACCGGCATGGTCTGACCGCCGAAATCAACTTCAAGCTAAGTAAGAAAACCTTCATTGACGGCTACAATTCCAACTATCCCGATAGTTCAGTCGATGGCCGCTACGATCCGACCAAGCGGACGCCCAATGGTGGCACGATCCTCGCCAATCGATATAAGAGGAAACCGAAGCCCGGCCAGCCGGAGGAAAAATTCGACGTGGGACACGCCACAATTTACGGCGATCTCATGGTCAAAGGCAGCCTCAAGAATGTGAAGCATTACGAGAACGTGCAGGGGCAGAAAATCACGAACGCCAGCGCCGACACGCCAACAAATCTCCCGCCGCAATGGACCTCCGTAACCGAAAACATCAACACCCTGGACGGTAAACTTCCAAAGGAGCTGGCAGCCTCTTATAAGCTTGCGGAGAAACAGGCAAAAGCGGGCGGACCATCCGCGCAATTTGCAGCGGAGAGCGCCACCGCGGCCGCGGAACTTGCCGCCAAGGGCATGGAACTGCTCGGAGGCAGCGACGCTACGAATCCAGCCCGCTACAAAGTAGGCAAGATCGACGTGAACAAGAAAACCGAGTCCCTGATCATCAGTAATCCGCCGGGCGTCACCGAGAGCTGGGTGGAAATCTGGGTGACCGACGCCCTGCACATCGAAAAAGGCGGCACCGTATTTCTGGGCAACGGGGTGCATGCAAAAATCTATCTGGAAGGCAAAGCGGAGATTAAGGACACCCGGCAGGAAAAGGGTGGGTTCATCATCGAAAGTGGCTTTGCGGGTGATCTTCAGCTTATCGGCATCGAAAAGACCGACGCGAAGAGGGAAACTGACGACGACTATTCGCCGAGGAAAAGAAGCGGAAAGATCTCGATCTCCGATGCGGACTTTACCGGGGTAATCAATGCCCCCGATTGGGATGTGGACTTCAAGCCGAAGGATTGGGACAAAGAAGATACGGTTTATGGGGGGCAACTCTTCGGCTCGGTCCTCGGCCGCAAGGTTAAGATCGGGAACGGCGCGGACTATCACTATGATGAGGCGGTCGCAGAGATCGGCAGCGTCCTGAGGTATTCGATCGCTGGCTGGAACGAAGTCGAGCGGTAAGGGTTTGTACCATTCCCGGCGCTGGGGGAGGCGCGCCGTAATTACTTGCGGACGAGAGCCGCAATGTTGAAACCGCCGGCCGACCCTTGCGATTCGGAATGGAGGGAAACGTCCAGCACCTTAACGAAGGTATATTGCTGCTCGAATTCAGCAGCTATTGTGAGCAGGGTCTTGAGATCTCGAACACTCTCCTGCGCCGGGAAGGACAGGCGCCAATAGGTGCGCTCGAAGCCGGCAAGACCGGGTTCCGGCAAAGCCGTGTTTTGGCGGATCACAACCTCCGCGACGCCAAAGCGGCGCAGGTGCTCTTTCAAACGAACTGGGAACCAGACGACTGCCGGCCCAGGAGGAACATCGGGATGGACAGCGTTCAACGCACTGCGCTCCCGGCCAACTGCTTGCTCCTGCTCCTTGATTTCATGAAACTCGTCCCGGGCCTCTTTGATCCGCTCACGCAGGCCGGAGACGTCGCGCCGCATCTGGGCTTCCTTTTGGCGGAGAGGATTGGATCCCTCAGCCTCAATCAAAATCGTGAGCCCCAGCACGGTGCCGCCGACAAAAAAAGGGTGAAAGAACAGCGAGCGGACGGGCGGCATATTACTCCCCTTCCCTCATTCCAGAGCTCTCATTATCCGTATAGCGGATCGTCGTATGGATGGTGAAAACCCCCTGCCTTTCACCGGCTTGGTGTGATGATGCTTCCGGCAGATTTTCGAGGCGCTGAAAATCCGCAGTGACAGTGGCGTGAATTTTCCCCTCGAGTTCTCGCTTCAATGCCAGGCGAAAGCGGTCAGCAACCGTCGTTGGCACCGGCCCCGTCGAGATACCTCCGACAACAAGCGTCCAGGTATTTGCGCTCTCAGTCGCCCTCCTGGCACGGACTTCCTGCAACTGAATCCCTGAGTCCTCACAAGCCTTAACGGCCCGGAGTGCGGGAGTCCAACTGGGTGAGTTGGATTCAGTGCGAAGGCGATCGAGGGACGCAGCGAGAGCCTCAAACTTGCGTTGCGCTTCTCTTGCCTCGCTAAGGGTATTGGACGTCGCAGCCCACTCCGCGTCGAGCAGTTGAAGTTCGGCGGAAAGCGTCGAGACGCTTCTTTGACGCTCCAAATACCGGGAGGAAGAGAAAATCAGCGGCCCGACTGCCGATATGGCGAGAGCCCAACTCCAACCCGAGACGGAACGGCTCGAGTTCGGCGCTTTTTTGGAATTTTCGTTCACAGGCGCATTCGGATGAGCGGAATGCGTGCCGCCCCCTGGCTTCAGCCCGAAGCTCTGTCTTCCATGAAACCGTAATGGGCTACCTGAGCGACCGCGGACTTAGTCCCTCGGGTAGCAGGAGTTGCTCGTAAAGTGCCTGCACCTGACGTGCGATCGCTTTCCAGGAAAAGGTCTCCTCGGCGCGCTGGCGGCCCGCTTTGCCAAAGGCTTCGCGGCGGGCGGGGTCGGCCATGAGTTGGTTGATGCGTTCGGCGAGGTCGCGGGCGAAGTGCTCGGGGTGCGTGGCCTCAAAGGGGCTTTCGGTCATCTGATTGAGCGGCACGAGGTAGCCGGTCTCGGCTTCGACGACGACTTCCTTGATGCCGCCGACGGCGCTCGCGACGACGGCGGTTTCGCAGGCCATGGCTTCGAGATTGATGATGCCGAAGGGCTCGTAGATGGATGGACAGCAGAAGACGGCGGCGTGGGAGTAGAGTTCGATCTTCTCGGGGTTGGTGACCATCTGCTCGATCCAGATGATGCCCGGGCGCTGCGCTTGCGCGGTGGCGACGGCGGCTTTCATCTCGGCGGCGATCTCGGGCGTGTCCGGGGCGCCGGCGCAGAGTACGACCTGGAAGCCCGGCGCAAAATGTTCGATGGCGCGGACGAGATGGATGATCCCTTTTTGCCGCGTGATGCGACCGACGAAGAGGACGTAAGGCTGGCGCGGATCGACGCCGTATTTCTCCAGCGCGCCGGTGGTCTTGACGCGGTGATACTCGTCGAGGTCGATGCCGTTGTAGATGATGGGGACGCGTTCGGACGGGATGTCGAAGTAGCGATGGATGTCCGCCTTGGTTTCCTTGGAGACGGCGATGACGGCGTCGGCCATCTCGAGCGCGGTCTTTTCCACCCAGCAGGAAAAGTCGTAGCCGCCGCCGATCTGCTCGCGCTTCCACGGACGCAGCGGCTCCAGGGAATGCACGGTGACGACAAGCGGGAGGCCGTAGTTCAGCTTCGCGAGGATGCCGCCGAGATGGGTGTACCATGTGTGCAGGTGGACGATGTCGGCGTCGATGTTCGTGGTGTTCCAATCGAGGCAACGCTGGATCGCGCCGAAGACGGAATGGAGTTGCTTCGGCGCGGTGTAGCCGGAGGCGTCGAGGCCGTAGCCGGTGGCCTTCAGCGCGGGCGTGTCGATGCGCTGTTCGCGCGCCTCTTTTCCATAGCAGCGGACCTCGACTTGCATGAGCTTGGCAAGTTCACGGGAGAGGTAGTCCACGTGGACGCCGGCGCCGCCGTAGATGGTCGGGGGATATTCGTTGGTGAGAAAGAGGGACTTCATGCGCGCGGCGTTTCTGCCGAATGCGGCCTGAATGTCGAGTGCGGCTTGTAGAAGCTGCGGTCCTGCGCTCTTGTCGGCGCACGAAATGATGCTCCGAGTTTCCGCCGCCTTGTTGCTGGCATCCGCCCTCCGCCTCTGCGGGGCCGCGCCGGTGGATGTCTCTTCGCGCCTGGAACGCATCCGGGTGGAGCACCAGATCCCCGGGCTCGCGGCCGCGGCCTATGACGATGGCGGGCTTGTCGCGTCCGGCGCGACGGGACGGCGCCGCGCGCGCAGCAACGAGGAGGTGACACTCGAAGATCGCTGGCATCTCGGGTCGTGTACAAAATCGATGACTGCGTCCGTGGTGGCGATGCTCGTGGAGGATGGATTGCTGCGGTGGGATTCGACGATCGGCGAAATTTTTGCTGACCTCAGCGCGGGCATGAGCAAGCAGTGGCGCGACGTGCAACTCGAGCAACTGCTCGTGCACCGCGGCGGCGCGCCGCACGAGCCGCCGGCGGCGCTTTGGGCGAAAGCGATTGAGCGCGTCGGCACGCCGACCGAGCAGCGGCTCGCTTTTGTGCGCGGCATTCTCGCGCAGCCGCCAGAGAAACCCCCGGGCACGCACTGGATCTACTCAGACGCAGGCTACGCGATCGTCGGCGCGATGATGGAGCGGGCGACGGGCGAGGCATGGGAGGATTTGCTAAGGACGCGCCTCTTCGAACCACTGGAGCTGAAGTCCGCGGGCTTCGGTGAGCCGGCGGCGATCGGCAGCGTGAATGAACCTTGGGGACATAAAGGGGAGTCGCCGCCTTACCAACCCGTCGCGCCGGGACCGAAAGCGGACAATCCGCCCGCCATCGGTCCCGCCGCATCCGTGCATATGAATATCGCGGACTTTGCCCGCTATGCCGCTTGGCATGTGGAAGGCGAGCGCGGCTGGGGCACGTTGCTCACACAGGAATCATTTGAGAAGCTGCACACCCCGCCCGAAGAGCAGCGTTACGCGATGGGCTGGGCAGTGGTGAAGCGTCGTTGGGCTGGAGGCAATGCGCTCATGCACAACGGCGAGAACACGATGTTTTACGCGGTGATGTGGCTCGGGCCGAGCCAGGACACTTGCTTCGTAGCTGCGTGCAACTGTGATGGTGCCGGCGCCGAGGAAGCGTGCAACGACGCGATTGCGATGCTGATCAACAGCTTCTAGTCAGCGCTTCACGCGCCGTACGCTCAATCGATCCAGACGAAGGCCTCGGCTTTTCGCATCTCATCGCTAGTGCGCTTCTCCCAGGCTTCAAAGTGAGTCGATTGGTAGAAGTCGGCAAGACGGCGCAACCAATACTCGACGAAGGCATCGTGCGCCATCGCAGGGGGAAGAGGGAGACCTTGTCCGAGAGGTAGATCGAGAGCGAGGTCTGAGTTCATAGAAAAGCGCGGGTTTGTAACATAGCCACAGATGCTTCGGAAGCATAGCGCTCCGAAATCGCGGAAAGCTCTTCGCGCGTCCACTCGCCGCGATGTTTTTCGAGAAGATAGCAAATGTCTTCCCAATCCTTGCCAATGCGCTCAGGCGCTTGTTTGAGCGCGTGGAGTTTGAGCGCAACCAAGTGAAGCGGCTTCGGTGCTCGGAGTTTGATGCCATCGAGTTCCACTTCGCGGCTCTCCTCATACAAGCGGTTGAAAGTTGCCTCGTTGAGCAGCATCACGTCCACGACTGGCTTCCGATTTGCGAAGTGTGCGTAGCGCGCAAAGCTCGCGAATCGATCTTTGAGCAAATAGCCCAGCGGTTGCAGCACCGCCGCAACCATTCGCTCGTTAGCTGCGATGACTGCGCAATCACAGTCCTGGGTAAGCCGCTCGCTCCCATAGGCGATCATGGCGTTCCCGCCAATTAACAGCAGACGGTTGCCGCATCTTGCGAATGCCTCGAAAGGCGCTTCAGCCGGAGGCGGTGCAGCCATGGCGACAGCTCAGAAAAAGATCGGGATGATCAGGATCGCGACGATGTTTACCACTTTGATCATCGGATTGATCGCGGGGCCGCTGGTGTCCTTGTAAGGATCGCCCACGGTGTCACCGGTCACGCTGGCTTTGTGCGCTTCGCTGCCTTTGCCGCCGTAGTGGCCTTCTTCGATGTATTTCTTGGCGTTGTCCCAGGCGCCGCCGGAGCTGGTCATCGCGATGCCCATGAAGAGACCAGTGACGATGGAGCCGACGAGCACGCCACCGAGGATTTTCGCACCGTCTGGCAGCGCGGCGACGGCGATGACGGCGAGCACTGGGATGAGTGCGGGGACGATCATTTCCTTGAGCGCGGCTTTGGTCACGATGTCCACGCAGACGCCGTAGTCGGGCTTGTCGGTGCCGAGCAAGATGCCGGGCTTGGCAGCGAGTTGGCGGCGGACTTCGGTGACGACGGCGCCCGCGGCGCGACCGACGGCATTCATGCTGAAGGCGCTGAAAAGATAGGGCAGCAGACCGCCGAGGAAGAGGCCGATGATGACGTTCGGGTCCTTGAGGGAGAAAGCGAGGGTGGCTTCGAGAGCGGGGCCGGAGAGGTGGCGGACGGTCTCGAGGTGGTGCTTGAGGTCCACGAAGTACGAGCCGAAAAGCACAATCGCCGCGAGGCCGGCCGAGGCGATGGCGTAGCCTTTGGTCACGGCTTTCATGGTGTTCCCCACGGCGTCGAGATCGTCGGTGATCGCGCGGATGTCCTTGGGCATTTGGCTCATGGTCGCGATGCCGCCGGCGTTGTCGGTGATCGGGCCGAAGGCATCCAGCGAGATGATGATGCCGGCCATCGCGAGCATCGCCATGACGGCCACGGCGATACCGTAGAGTCCGGCAAAGTGATGGCTGAGCCAGATGCTCGCGCCGATGCAGATGACCGGCAGCGCGGTGGCGTGCATCCCGAGACCGAGCCCGGCGATGATGTTTGTGGCGTGGCCGGTGACGCTGGCTTCGGCGATCTTCCGCACCGGCGAATACGAGGTGGAAGTATAGTAGTTTGTGATGAGCACGGCAGCGCCCGTCATGACCAGCCCCACCACGGCGGCCCAGTAGATGTCGGTAGCGGTGAACATCATCTCTCCACCGCTCAGCATGTCGTGACACTTGAGCCCGGCGGCAAACATGGCCTGGGTGATCGGCCAGAAGGCGAGCGCGGAGAGCAGAGCGGAGAGCAGCACGCCGCCCATCAGCGCATTGGCCGGTTTCGCGTTCGTCACGTTCACAAAGATGATGCCGATGATGGACGCGAGGATGGCCACGCCGCCGAGGACGAAGGGGTACATGACTGATGCCCCGCCGCCCGCCGTGAGCGCGCCGACAAGCACCGCGCCGATGAGCGAGACCGCGTAGGTCTCGAAGACGTCCGCCGCCATGCCGGCACAGTCCCCGACGTTATCGCCGACGTTGTCCGCGATGGTCGCAGGATTGCGCGGGTCATCTTCGTCGAGGTTCGATTCCACCTTGCCGACGAGGTCCGCACCCACGTCCGCCGCTTTCGTGTAGATGCCGCCGCCGAGCCGCGCGAAGACGGAGACAAGCGAAGCGCCGAGCGCGACACCGACGAGACTGGAGATGGTCTTGTCGGGCTGAAGCTTGTTCATCACCATGTAAAAGATCGCGACGGAAAAGAGCGCGAGCGCCACAACCAGCAGACCGGTGACGGCGCCCCCATTGAAAGCGGCTTGCATCGCCTTCTTGCGACTCGTGCGGGCACCTTCGGCCGTGCGGACATTGGCCACGACGGCGATGCGCATCCCGATGAAACCAGCCGCCATCGAGCAGACCGCACCGAGGACGAAACCGCAGGCGGTCGGCAGATCTTTAAAGATCGCGACCAGGACCGTGATGATCACCGCGATGAAACTGACCGCGCGCACTTGCCGCCCGAGATAAGCCTTTGCCCCTTCCTGCACCGCTTCGGCGATCTCGCGCATCTTGTCGTTGCCCGCGGGCGACGCGAGGATCGACTTGATCAAAAGGAGCGCAAAGCCAAGACCGATGGCAGCACAGACGATGGCGATGGCGAGGCCGGAGTTTTCCAGGAAGCTCACGGCGGCGAGAGGAAACATGATGATTTTAAGGGTTCGGGGAAAGGGGGCGGAGGATAGAATGATTGCCTACCGTGGCAACGCTTTTATCACCTGCAGAAAGTGCGCCCGCAGAAGGAGGTACACGCGACTTTTTCAGGGCGAAACGCCTTCGACCCAGCTTGCGAGATCGGGTGCCAGAGGTGACTCCCACGAGAGCCCATCGCCGGCAAAGGCCAGCGCCGTGGAATGGAGCGCGTGGCGCGGGAGGAGCAGACGGGCGGCGAGCGATGGCGTCCAGCCAGTCTCGATGAACTCGAGGTAGCAGCCTTCATCGGGGCCGTAGATTTTGTCCCCGACGATCGGGAATCCGGAGTGCGTGAGATGCACGCGGATCTGGTGCATCCGGCCCGTCTCGGGGAACGCCCGCACCAGCGCAAACTGCCCACCGTCCGCCAACGTCCGCCGGAAGCGCCGCTCGACCCGGAAGCGCGTGCGGGCCGCATTTCCCTCGGGATGCACGGCCTGCTTGAGATAGATGCGCGAGGGGGCGCGATCGCCCTGCCGGAGCAGGGGCGCATCCACTTCCCAGGCATCCTCCGACGGCCAGCCCCAGACGAGCGCGAGATATTCTTTGCGCGCGCGCCGCGACTCCATCTGCTGGCAGAAAGTGCGCGCCGCGTTCCGCGATTTGGCCACGAGGGTGAGACCACTCGTCTCGCGATCGAGGCGATTGATGATTGAGACCTGCCCGCCGTTCAGGAGTTCATAGGCGAGTAACTCGCGCAGCCCATCCCACAGGGTCAGCCGGCCATTGGGCTTGCTCGGATGCACCTCCACATGCGGTGGCTTGTCCACGACGATCCACTCGTCGCTCTCCGCGATGATGAGCGGCCGCAGCGGTGGAAAATTCGAGCGCTGCTTCAATTTGTGAGCCCGGCGCGGTCGCCGCTTTCCGAGCTATTGGATCGGCTCGTCTCTCCGGGACGCGTGCTTGGCCAGAGAATCGAAGGCGGGCGTGGAAACGATCTCGGCCGTCTGCGTGTCCCCGTGGCTGACGATGATCTTGTACTCCAGCTTGTCCTTGCGCTGATAAGACGCATCGCGCCAACCCGTAATTTGCGCCGAGCCGACGAGCAACTCACCGACCGCCGCGATCTTGAGTGGGGGTAGTTTTTCAGTCCCAGAATAAAGCGTGGAACCACCCGACGCGCCGAGCACCAGGATGCTCCACGTGACGGTTCCTTCGGGCTTCGGCTTGGTGGAGACATTCTTGGCGATGATCTGGAGGGCCATCATCCGATTGATGGCGCGATCGGTGAAATAGGCCGCGTAGCGGGCGTCGTTTCGAGAGATCGTCTTCGGCGCGACGGTGACTTGCAATCCGTTCTGGGTCTCCACCGCCGGAGCCACCGGGGCAAGCGCGAGGAGCAGGAGCAGCGCAATAACATTCTTCATGGCCCGGAGAAGCTATCGGGCGGGAGAGACGCCGGGCAAGGCAAAGAAGGAAGGCCCGGGCCACCTTCGTCCTTCCGCATTCCGGCGGCGCGCTTAGCTTGCACGCGATGTCTCAAACTCCTGTCCCGACCACGATCCGCCTCCACCGGGTGACCCGGCACTACAGCGCCACGGTGTCGGCGCTCGCAGACGTTTCGCTCGAGATCGCGGAGAATGAATTCGTGGCGATCACCGGACCGAGCGGCTGCGGAAAGAGCACGCTGCTCCATTTGATCGGCGGTCTCGATTCGCCGACCAGCGGCGAGGTCACCGTCGCGGGCCTGGCGCTGCATCGCGCCACGGAGGCGGAACTCACGGACTTCCGCCGCCGTCGCCTCGGCATTGTCTTTCAGTTCTTCCATCTGCTCCCGACGATGACGGTGGCGGAGAATGTCTGCCTCCCCCTGCTCCTCGCGGGCGAAAATTTACGCAAAGCACAGGACCGCGCCGCGGCGATGCTCGAACTCGTGGGCCTCACCGACCGCGCCGCGCATTTCACTCACCAGCTCAGCGGCGGCCAGATGCAGCGGGCGGCAATCGCGCGGGCGCTGATCCACGAACCGCCCGTTTTGCTCGCCGACGAACCGACCGGCAACCTTGATTCCGGCAGCGCGGAACAGGTGCTCGCGCTGCTGCAAAAGATTTCTTCTCAGCGCCGGACCACGATGGTAGTCGTGACTCACAGCGAAGAGGTCGCGCGCCTCGCCACCCGGCGAATCCGCCTGCGCGACGGCCAAATCGTCCCACCCAACCCATGAGCATCACCGCCGAGACGAGGGACATCCTCAAGGAAAAGCCGTTGTTCGAGGATTTCACTCCGGAAGAGTTGGATCAATTCCTCGAACTCACGGACCCCGTGGTGGCCAAGCCGGGCGACGTCATCGTGAAACAGGACGATCTCGGCGACTGCATGTACATCATGGTGAAAGGAAAGGCCCGCGTGGTACATCACAAGGACGGCCACTACATCGAGCTGGCGACGCTGCGGCCCGGCGACTTTTTCGGCGAGATCGCGCTGGTCGATGAAGGCCCGCGCTCCGCGGATGTGCAGGCGCTCGAGGAGTGTGTGCTTTTGAAAATCACCCAGGCGGTGATCAGCGCGGTGGCGGGCGTCTATCCCACGGCGGCTTTCAAATTCCTGATCGCGATCGGGCGGATCATGGTGGAGCGCCTGCGTCGGAGCACGCAGCGGTATGTGGATTCGCTGCTCTTTCCGGTCGCGGGGAAGGACTGACCGAGGACGTGGGAGCGGGGTGCCCCAGCTCCTTGAGTCATCCCGAAAGGCTTGTCGCACCCGCCCCGGTCGCGCATAAAGCGCCCTCTTTTTTCGCCCATGACCGCAAATCAGCACACCCTCTCCAAGCCCGGCAGCCTCAGCGGTTCATCATTGCACACGGGCGAGAAAGTCACCCTCACGGTGCGTCCGGCGCCGCCAGGACATGGCTGGAAATTCAAGCGGATCGATCTTCCCGACGAGCCGACCATCGACGCGCGGATCGACCATGTGAAGACCGTCGAGCGGGCCACGACCATCGCGGAAGGCAACGCCAAAGTGCATACCGTCGAGCATGTACTCTCCGCGCTCGCCGGCCTCGGCGTGGACAATGCCTTGATCGAAATGGACTCGAACGAACCGCCGATCTGCGACGGCAGCGCGCGCCCTTTCGTGGAGTTGATCCGCAAAGCGGGGATCGAGGAGCAGCCGGTCCCGCGTTCCGTCTTCGAAATCACGGAACCCATCCACATTGAAACCAAAAGCGGCTCGCTGATGACGGTCGTGCCGGATCACGCCTTCCGGATTTCCTGCACGCAGATCGGCCCCGATGGCCGTTTCACCCAGTTTTACTCCACCGAGATCACGCCCGAGATCTACGAAAAAGAGATCGCCCCGGCGCGGACCTTCGTTTTCTACGAAGACGTGAAGCCCCTGATGGATAAGGGGCTCATCAAAGGTGGCAGCCTCGAAAATGCCGTGGTCGTGCGCGGGGATGCGGTCCTTTCCAAGGAGCCGCTGCGCTTCAAGGACGAGTTCGTGCGGCACAAGATCATCGACATCGTCGGCGACCTCGCGCTCCTCGGGCGCTCGATCCGCGGCCACGTCATCGTCGTGCGTCCCGGCCACGGGCCCAACGCCGAACTCTGCCGGGCCATCGCCAAGCAGCATGCCAAGGCCATGGCCCTCGTGCCGCCGTCCGTCACTCCGAAAGGCGGCGACATCCTCGACGTGAACGATGTGATGAAGCTGCTCCCGCATCGCTATCCCTTCCTGATGGTCGATCGCATCGTCGCCATCGAAGGCGACAACAAATGCACCGGGATAAAGTCGGTGACGATCAACGAGTATTTTTTCCAAGGCCACTTCCCTGGCCACCCCATCATGCCGGGCGTGCTCCAGCTCGAGGCCATGGCGCAGGTCGGCAGCATTCTGCTTCTGCGGATGCCAGGATACGCCGGCAAGATCGGCTACTTTATGAGCGCGGATGCGGTGAAATTCCGCAAACCCGTCGGACCCGGAGACACGCTTTTCATCGAGGTGGAAATGACGCAGCGCAAGAAGGCCGTCGTCAAAGCGCGGGGTCGTTGCATCGTCAATGGCGAGGTCGTCTCCGAAGCGGAGATGCTCTTCGGGGTCGTCGATACGTGATCCGCATCACCCCATGAGTTCGCGCATTCACCCCACGGCGGTGATCGATCCGACCGCGGAGATCGGCGAGGATTGTGAAGTCGGTCCATACTGCGTCATCGGCGCAAACGTCCGCCTCGGCGCGGGCTGCTGGCTGCAACACCACGTGAGCGTCACCGGCCCATCCGTCTTTGGCTGCCGCAATAAGATCTACGCCTTTGCCTCGCTCGGGCAGCAGACCCAGGACCTGAAGTATTCCACTGAGCCCACCCATCTCGAGGTCGGCGACGACAATGTCTTCCGCGAATTCACCACGGTGCATCGCGGCACCGATCCCGGCTCCGCGACCCGCATCGGCAGCGGGGGAAACTTCCTCGCCTACACGCACGTCGCCCACGACTGCATCGTCGGAGATCGCGTGATCTTTTCCAATAACGGCACCCTCGCGGGTCACGTGGAGGTTGGCGATTACGCGGTCATCGGCGGACTTACGGCCGTGCATCAGTTCTGTCGCATCGGCCCCCATGCGCTGACCGGCGGTTGCTCGAAGATCGTGCAGGACGTGCCGCCCTTTATGATCGCCGACGGCAATCCCGCGAAAGTGCGCAGCTACAACAAAGTCGGGCTCGAGCGCCATGGTTTCGACGAAGCCGCGCAACGCAACGTGAAGGATGCCTACCGCATCATCTACCGCTCGGCCCTCAATCTTCAGCAGGCCGTGGAGCAGTTGCGGAGCGATCTCCCCGATGTTCCCGAAGTACAACAGATCATCGCCTTCGTCACGAGCAGCCCTCGTGGGATCATCAAGTAGGGATGCGCAGATCCCTCTACTGAGCCCGGCCTCCGCTTCACGCCGCGGCGCTTGAATCCACTGCTCCAGCCCGCTACGGGTAACCCCATGTCCGGTCGCATCACAGTCCTTCCAGACGATCGGCTCGTGGCCCAACAGGGCGCGGTCCAGCAAAGTTTTCGCCTGGCGGCAGCGCGCATCTGCGAGGGCGGATTCGATGACTTTTTCGATTCGACGATGCGGGACTTCTTCTGCGGATGTCTCGCCGCGCGCGGCGCCCATGAGGGCACGGTGTGGTTGATCAATGCGCCTGGTACCGCGCTCATCCCACGCTTTAATAACGGCCCCAATGCGCAGGGCTTCGTCGATATCTTTGAGCAAAGCCTGAGCGCGGGCATGATCAGCGCGGTCGTCGCCACGGAACAGCCGATGTGCGAAAACGCCGTGCAATGGAACCGCGCGCGCGATCCGCGTCTGGATCAGAAACTGGGCGTCTGCACCTGCGCCATGCTCGCCGTACCTTTCTACTTTGCCGGGGAAATCCGCGGCGTGATCTCCGCCGTGCAACTCGCAAGCGCCGACTCCACCGAGCCCGAGCCTCCGGGATTCTCCCCTGAAGCCATGGCCGCGCTGCAGGTCAATGCGGCGGTCCTCGGCCGACTCCTCGAACGCAAACTCCTCGGCGCCGTGCTCGGCCTGGAGGAATCCTCGTGAGTCCTTGGGTGGACCCGGCGCAGGCGTCGGACGCCATCCAGCGCGGTCAGGGAAAGGGAGTGAAAATTGCGATTCTGGATTCCGGCATCGAAGCCTCGCATCCCGCGCTGGCCGCCATGGAACTCGCCGACGATTCCGCGATCGTCGAAGAAGGCCGCCAGCTCTGCACCATCCCGGGCGGCGGGCTCGATGTCTTTGGCCACGGCACCGCGGTCGCCGGGATCATCCACTCCCGCGCACCACTGGCCACGATCGGCAGCTTCCGCGTGCTCAGCGGCTCGCTGCGCTCCCGCACCGCGATCATCATGGAAGGCGCCCGCGCCGCCATCGAAGGCGGCTATCAGATCATCAACTGCAGCCTCGGTTCCGGGGTGCGGGAACACTGGGACAAATTTAAGTACTGGGTGGATGAGGCCTACCTGCGCGGCGTCCACATCGTCGCCGCGTGCAATAATCAGGATGCCTCGCGGCCCGAGTGGCCCGCGCATTTCACCTCCGTCATCGCCGTGAATATGGCGCGGCACGCCAGCCCGACTGACCTCTTCTATCGCCCCGGTTCGCTCGTCGAGTTCGCCGCCCACGGAGTCGATGTCGAGGTCGCGTGGTCCGGCGGCATGTATCGGCAGATGTCCGGGAGTAGTTTTGCCGCGCCGCACGTCACCGCGATGCTCGCCCGCCTGCTTTCAGAAATCCCAGACCTCACACCCTTGCAGGCCAAGCTACTTTTACAAAAAGTCGCGCAGCCCTGCGGCCCGGGGGTCCGAGCCTCCAACGACCGCTAACCCGCGGCTTCCGTCTCCGGCGCGTTCCGGAGATCCTTCACCCGATGCGCCAGCACCCGCAGGTATTGCGGTTCCTCGCGCAGGAGATTGCAAATTTCGACCCGAACCTCGGGCGTGCATTCACCTCGGGCAAAATGTTCGAGCTTCTTCGCGAGTTCTGGCTCGGGTGTCGGCAGCGCATGACCTTCCACCTCGGGAAAACAGCGCTCCAGGAAGTCACCAATGATTGAAAATTCGGAGTCCATGTCAGTGAGTAAACGCACGAATCACAGGAAGTTTCCTGAAAGGAAAAATTCTTATGTCGGAAAGAGTTTGGAAAAATTGCTGCTGGGAGGAAAGAAATCATTTGTCGCCCGTTGAATGATTGGAGGCTGAGATGGTGCGAACCGCCAAGGCTTCCGACAGATAGGTGTTAACGGGTTTGAGTTTGGGTGTCGGAGAGCGGCGGTGGCACGCGCGGCAGTTGGGAGGCGGCACGCGGGGCACGGAGGTCCGGGGAGGTTGACGCCTATCTGTCGCGGCGGTGGTCGTCGCCGCGCGCGCGTCGGCACTTTAGGATTGAAGCGCATCGCCGCGTCCTATCGACTCGGAGCGTGAATGACCCCATTCTCCACGTCGCGGATTTCCAGTTCGTCCAGCGTTGTCTCGAGGGCGACGAGGCGGCCGTGTCCACCTTGGTCCATGACTACCGCGCCCCGACGGTTGGGTTTCTGGTCAACCGAGGAGCCCCGGTCACGACGGCGGAATACCTCGTGGATGGAGTCTGGTCGGAATGCCTGCAGCGCGATAATGGCCGCCCCGGTCGGCTCCAAAGCTACAATGGAAAGTGCAGCCTTCAGACCTTTCTCAACACGATCGTCTTTAACAAATACCTCACCGGCATCCGGCCGAAACCCTCGGAACCCCCAGACCCAGGCCCGACGCTGCCCGAAGAATCCGACAACGCCCTCGTGAACCTTCTCTCTCAGGCCCTGATCAAAGCTTTCAGCGAATGCTCCGCCGAGCACTACGTCATCCTGCAACTCCTGTATATCGACCGCCTCAAGAGCTTCGAACTGGCGCGGATGTTTGGCTGCGGCGAACCGTGGATGAGCAGGACCGTGAAGAAGGCCAAGCAAGAGATGCGGGATGCCGTAGAACGAAATGTAAAAGCGCGCGACCCCTGGATCGATCTCAAATGGGAAGACTTCGTCGAACTTTGCAGCGCCGCGTCTCCCCTCAATCTCGGCCTCGAAGAAACGTGACCCACCGCCTTCGCTGAAGGACCGACCCTTGGTCGCTAAGGCTTGGCGGACGCGAGAACTCGGGCAGCGGAGGCAGGCTGATCCGCGGGCGTCGCACTCAGGCGAGCCTGGATGGAGCGGGTGAGTTCCCGGGCAATCGGGCGCTGGCTGCGGTCGAAGAGGAAGACGTACTTTGGCTTCCGCTCGAGACTGTAGAGGACCACGTTTTCGCTCATGAATTTGGATTCGTGGGCCACTTTGTAAGTCGCGAGATCGAGCGTGGAGGAGACGGAGCGCCAGCGGCGTTGAGCGAGGAAGCGCAGGGTGCGGGGTTCATCGACCGTGGCGACGAGGTGGCCAAAGACGTTACCGGGAATTTCCTTCGTGCCGACACTGCAGCACGGCACCGCCCAGGCGATTTTTTCGACCGAGAGATCCCCTTTCGCACCGAGGATCTCGAGTTCGTGCGGAAGGTTCGTCGGTAAAGCGGCGTCCACGGCATCGGCGGACGGGGCGAAAATCTTCCGCCAGAGCAGCCAGGCGTTCACTTTCAAGGCGCGGAAGAGTCTCGGACCGAAGTAGGCGATGCAAAGCAGCGCGGCGGAGAAGATGACGAGAGCGAGGACTGGGTCGTTCTTGATGAGGACGAGGCCGCCGAGGACCACGACGTCCTCGGTGACGCTGAGGGCAATATTCGAGAAGGGTTCGGGCGAGTGATTGGCGACGAGGCGGGTGCCCGCCTTCACGCTGTGGACCATGAGCGAGGCGCCGCCAGCGAGGAGCGCGGCGAGGATGTCGAAGACGGGATCCGGAGTACCGAGAACGCGGATGGCGAGGAAGGCGCCACCGATGGGCCGGATGACGGTGTGGACGGTGTCCCAGAGCGAATCGACCCACGGCACTTTATCCGCGAAGAATTGCATCACGAAGAGGATGCCGGAGACGGCGACGATGACCGGGTGCCCGAGGATCTCGAGTTGCGGATACGTTTGGCTGACGTCGATCCAGCCCTGGCTGCTCGAGAGCCCCGTGGCGAAGACCGTGAGGTAGAGGTTGAGACCGGCGAGGGAGGCGAGCCCCAGCGCCACACCGAGGGTTTGGAGGGTTTCCATGAACGGACTATCCGCACGCAGTCCCTATTTACAAATGGAAACTCGAGGCGCCTTCGACCACTTCTTCGGTGACGGTATTGCTGATTTTGCCGATGCCTTCGATCGAGACGGTGACGAAGTCGCCGGGCGCCAGCCAGCGCTGCGGCGTGCGGGCCATGCCCACGCCGTGCGGGGTGCCGGTGAGGATGACGGTGCCGGGCAGCAGCGTTGTGGAGGCGCTGAGAAATTCGACGATCGTCGGCACGTCGAAGATCATGTCGTCGGTGTGCCAGTCCTGCAGGACGATGCCGTTGACGATCGTGGAAATCTGGAGCGAATTCGGCCGCTTCATTTCGTCGGGTGTGACGATGCAGGGGCCGAGTGGGCAGAAGGTGTCGAAGGATTTACCTTTGCACCACTGGCCTCCCCCGCCCTCTTTTTGCCAATCGCGCGCGCTCACGTCATTGGCGGCGGTGTAGCCGAGGATGTATTCGGTGGCCTTGGCGCGCGGGACGTTCTTGGCCCGCTTGCCGATCACGATGGCGAGTTCGCACTCGTAATCGACCTGGCTGCTCGGGAGCCAGCGCGGGATCTCGATGACGCCGTCTGGATCCTGAACGCTGGCGGGGTTTTTGCAAAAGACGACGGGGAACTGCGGCAAGGGCGCATTGGTCTCGGCGGCGTGTTTGCGGTAGTTCAGGCCGATGCAGAAGATGGCGCGTGGCAGGAGGGGCGCGAGGATGCGGGCGACAGGCGCGGGTTCTCCGGTGAGTTCCGGCGCTTCGAAGATGGAACCCTTGAGCTTCGTGGCTGTCCCGTCGGGATGAAAGGCGGCGTAGCCGGTGCCACCGGTCGGGGATTCGTAGCGGATGATTTTCATGGAGCGGCGCGCACTCTGCGATGAGGCGGGCGCGGATGGGGAGAGAAAATTTTGCGGAGGCCGAATGGAAGAAAACGCCAAACTTCAAACGCTAAACGTCAAACGCCAAAGGCCCGAGGCCGCACGGCTGCACTCGTTTGGTGTTTAGCGTTTAGCGTTTGAAGTTTGGCGTTTTCTTCTTTCCCGCCCGCCTCTTTATCCCCGCACTTCGCGCTGCAGCCGTTTCAGCTTCCCGGCGAGCCCCGCCTTCGCCGCCGAACTCATGCGGTCGATAAAAAGCACCCCATTGAGATGATCGGTCTCATGCTGGAGCGCGCGCGCCAGCAGCCCGCTGGCTTCAAAGACGATCTCCGTGCCATCGAGCCGCGTGGCGTGGCAGCGGACGCCCTCGGCACGCGTGACCTCGGCAGTCATTTCGGGAAAGCTGAGACAGCCTTCATTCGCCGTCTCTTTTTCCGCGCTCATCTTCAGCTTCGGATTGAGCAGCACCAGCGGCATGTATTCCTCGAGCTTCACGGGCTCACCTTCGATGAACATGGCGCTCGGCCGGTCGTCGATATCCGCCACGTCGATCACGGTGATTTGCAGCGGCACGCCGACCTGTTGCGCGGCGAGACCCACGCCGTGATGGGCGCGCATCGTCTCGATCATATCGGCGGCGAGCTGCTTGAGCTTGTCATCGACTTTCTTCACTTCCACGCCTTTCGCGCGGAGCACTGGGTTTCCGTATTTTACGACTTCGAGGATCATTTTCTGGCTTCGGTAAAGGCGGACAAATTGCCCTTCACGCCCGCTTCTTTCAAGGCGTCGAGCACCTTGATGAGGAAGCCGTAGGACACGCGCTCGTCGGCGCTCATGGCCAGCGAGAGTTTCGCGTTGCTGCCGATCAGCGCGGCCACCGACGGGGCGAGTTCCGCAAGATCGACTTTTTTCTCGCCGAGGAAAATCTCCTCGCTCTCCGAGATGGAGAGCACGGTGGGATCGGCGGACTTTTCGCTGGCGACCGCGCTCTTCGATTCCGGCAGCTTGATGGTCACCTGCGGCTGCGCCTTCTTAAAGGTCGTGGTGACGATCACGAAGATGAGCAGGATGACGAAAATATCGATCAGCGAAACGATAATGACCTGCGGCGTGCGGCGACGCTTCGTGTAAAACTTCACAGCACCTCTTTCTCCAGCGAAGGCGGCTCTGCCGGACTCGGCGTGTAGAGGGCGGAACGCTGCGGGGCGCGCGGGCCAGCCTTGCGGTCTTTCTGGTGATAACACTTCGCGAGCAGATCCGCGATCAGCGCCTCCATCTCGCACGCCATCGTTTCCACCTTCTTGGAAAAATAGCTGTAGGCGATGAGGCTGGGGATGGCGATGGCCAGGCCCACGATGGTGGTGCTCAGCGCTTCCGAGATGCCTTTCGCGATGCCATGCGGATCCTGCCCGGTGACGTCCGAGCCAAAGGCGGCGAAGGTCCCCACAAGCCCAGACACCGCGCCGAGCAGCCCGAGCAGCGGAGCAATGCCAACGATGATCTCGAGGATGAAGAGACCGCTCTCGAGCCGCACGACTTCGTGCCGCGCGCGGGTCTGCACGGCTTCATTGTTCTCGGACTTCGGCCAACTCAGATGCTGCAGCGCCACCTGGGCGATGCGGGCGAGCGATGAAAAGTCGCTGCGCAGCACCCGCGAGAGGCGGGCAAAGGATTCATGGTCATCGCCGGGCTGGAGCGTCTCGATCTCGCGCTCAATGGCCGCAGGCATCACCACACCCCGGCGCAGCGCCAGCGAACGCACGACGATGACCGCGCCGGACACCACCGAGCACAGCATCAGCGGGATCATGAAGATGCCGCCCTGCACGAAGAACTGCACGACGGACTGCGCGGTAGCCGCGGGATCTGGGATGGTCACAAGTTGTAAAAGGTAAAGGTCAGCGAGTAGTCGAGGCGTCCGTCTTTCATCGGCGCGATCAGGTCTGGGGGCGGCGGCTCGATCTCGGCTTCGCGGATGGCCCGCTCACAGACATCGGCCAGGCTTTGATTGGAAGTATTCGAGTCGATTCGAACGCTCACAGCCTGGCCCTTTTCATTGATTGAGAAGCTCATATTCACCGAGCCCGCCGCGATCAAATCCATTTTCCCGCGAATGTAATAGTACCAACGCGACCCGATGGCATCGTTCACCTGCTTTTTGTAGCGCGCGAGCGGCGTGCTCACGGCGTCCACCGCGGCCTTTCCGCGATTCGAGATATTGCCCTCGATCCGCGTCTTCTGGAGTTGCGGCTGATAGCCGGTCCTCGGGACTTGTGGGGCCGGAGTCGCAGCCTTGGCGAATTGCAAGGGCAGTGGAGTCGCGGCTGGCGTGGGCTGCGGGATCGGCAGGGGACGTGGGCGCTCGGGGAGGGCGACCGGCACGGGCTTGGCCTCGGTCATTTCCTTGGGCGGAGACACCATCGGCTTCGCCGTCGTGAGCGGGATCTCGTCCTCGGTCGGTTGGGTCACTTGCCGGATCTTTTCCAGCGCCCGCTGGGCGAGGGCCATGGTTTCAGCGATCTCCGGCAGCACCGGCGGCGTCGCGGTCGCCATCTCGGGCAGGGTCTTGGTGATCACGGGCGTCTGTTTCACCGGATCGATGTTGGCCTTCGCGATGGGCTGCGGCTTGTAGAGCGTGGGCGGGAGTGGCTCCGTCGGCACGGCCGCCATCGGCTCGGGCTTGGCCTGCTGCATTTCCACCGCCACGTTCTTGCCAAAGGTATTCTCTTGCGTGGCAAAATTTGGCTCGGGGCGATTCAGGCCATCCTGGCTCGGGAGCGGGGCGCTGCCGGTCGCGGGCATTTCGCTCGCAGCTTTCATGTTCTTGTCGGATTCGATGAGCGCGTCCTTCGCCGCTTCATTCGCCTCGGCGAGACCGCGCGAATCCAAAAACGCGCGCTGCGGATCGGCCTGCAAAGCAAGCGCCGGCGCCAACTCTTCCTTGGGCTGCGGCGGGATGACGATGAGCTCGATCTCCTCGACCTGCGGCTTGGCAGCAGACCGCATGAATTCCTTTGGCAAAAGGCCGAGGGCCAGCGCGATCAACGCGATGATCACGAGATGCAGGACCAGCGAGGCCAGGATGGCCAGCGTCACCATGGAACGTTTCCGATCCGCCGAGGCGTCGGAAAACCACGGTGCGACAGGCGCGTTTGCTGGGTACTGGGCGGTGCTCATCAGAGAAGCGGCCGAATCACAGCCGATTTCATTTCGCCGACGATACTAAACTTCGAGACGCGCGCACACCATTCCACTTCCTCGCCTCGCCCTTTGCTGGCCAGGACGCGTCCATTGCGCGCCGCGAGCAGCGCGGCGAGGGGCTCGGGGTAGAGCTTCGTCACCGCCAGCGCCGCACGGGCGGAATCCGTCAGCGCGTCGCTCGCGAGCTGGGCGATGAGCAGACCGGCGGCGCACGCATCTTCCAGCGCAAACTCCGCAAACGTCCCCGCGCAAACCAGCAACACCCGCTCCGGAGCCGCCCGACGCAGCTCCTCCGCGAGTGCCCCGAGATTCAAAATCGCACCCACCAGCACTCGCTGCGCACGCTCCGCCGCGCGGAGCGCTACCGTCCCATTCGTGGTCGTGCTGATGAGCGTCCGCCCAGCGAGATCGCGATACTCAAACGGCGAATTGCCAATGTCGAAGCCGTCAATCCGCTCCCCGTGCCTTTCCCCCGCCAGCACCGCCTCTGGCATCCGCGCCCGCAGCGCCCGCGCCTCATCGATCGTGCAGACGGGATGAATCTCCCGCACCCCATGGGCCAGCGCGGTCACCATCGAGGAAGTTGCGCGCAAGATATCGAAGACCACGCAAGTGGTCGCAGAAAGGTCGCGCTCCGGGAGGAGGGCGACCTCGGCGGGATTGAGGGCGACGTCGATCGTCATGATTTGCCGCGCGGCCAGGTTTTGCGGGCGTGGTGAAAGAGGTATTGCTGCGCGTAACCGCCAAAGGGGCCGAAGTGCGCCGCGGAAAAGGCGCGCAGCCGCTTGGTCGTCACCTTGCGCTTGCGGACGAAGTAGATGCTCCGGAGCACGCGCTCGATCCAGACGTCGATGGGAAAGGCGGCCAGCCGTCCGAAGCCGAAGAGCAACGCGCAATTCGCGACCTTTTCCCCCACACCCGGCAGGCGGCACAGCTCCGCGCGGGCCGCGTCGTCATTGAGGCCAGCGACGGCGTCGAGATCGACCGCACCGGTGGCGATCATTCGCGCCGAGCTGAGGAGGTTCTTCGCGCGGAAGCCCAGGCGGCACTCGCGCAGTTCCGCTTCGGTGGCGGCGGCGAGTTCGGCGGGAGACGGATAGGTGAAAAGCTCGCGGTCGCCGAGCTGGACGCGAGTGCCAAAGCGGCGCCGGATGGCGTGCGACATCTGCGAGATGTGCGCGACCTGTTTCATGGCTGAGGTAATAAAGGTGGCGAGGCACTCCCAGGCCGGCTGGCGGACGATGCGCAGGCCGCGGCAGTAGTCGAGGGCGGTGGTCATCGCTGGGTCATCGGGGAAGGTGGCGTAGATCTCTGGCAGCGGATGATCGAGCGCGAAGTAGCGGCGCGCCTTCTCTGGATCCAGCCCCGTGACGAGAAGGGCGTCCCCGCTTTGCTCCACGAAAGCAGCCTCGCCATCGATGGTCCCGACGTATCCCTGGCCCTCTTTTTCCCAATGAAAGAGCTGCCCGCACTCCACGGTCAGGGGCAGATCGAAATGCGGCGCAAGCAAGCGCGACGCCGTGACGGCAGCGGACGCCCTCACTGGATGAAGTAACTCAAATTCTCCAGCTCAATGGCCAGGTCCACGTTATTCACCACCACATTGTCCGGCGCGTGGAGGATGATGGGAGCGAAGTTCAGGATCGCGAGAATCCCGGCGGCAACGAGTTCATTGGAGACCTCCTGCGCGACATGGGCGGGCACGGTGAGGATGGCCATCTTCACGCTATTCGCGCGGACAAAGTCGCCGATTTTCGTCATCAGGAGCACTTGGACGCCGAGTTCCTTGCTGCGCTTCCGGTTGGCCTCAAGGTCAAAGGCCGCGACCACCTCGAAGCCTTCCTTGGCAAAACCCGGGTATCCGAGCAGCGCCGATCCGAGATTTCCCGCACCGACCAGAATCACCGGCTGCAAACGCGTGGTGCCGAGCACATCGGTGAGCTGCGCGCTGAGGGCCGCCACATTGTACCCCAGCCCACGCGTGCCAAACTGCCCAAAGTAGGCGAGGTCCTTGCGGAGTTGCGTGGGCTTCACCCCTGCCGCGCTTGCGAGGGCCGCGGAGGACACGGTGTCGATGTGATTTTGGCGCAGCCGGGCAAGAGCACGGTAGTAAAGTGAGAGCCGATAGACCGTTTTCCGGGGGATGACCAACTTCGACATCTTGTGAATTTTCGCGAGAGACTGCAATAGGGAGCGCGGTTAAATAGGGAAATTATGGGAGGATGCAAATGCGAAGTGGCCGGGGGGATGCCTGTGGGTAAAGTGGACAATTGGTTTGCCCACCTCGGCACGCTCTGCCACTGCAAGGCGCGCTCTGGCGCCGTCCCTTCCACTTTCTTCCAAAGACCTCCAATCTCATGCGCCTCAATCGTTTCCTCGCCAGTGCCGGCCTCGGCTCCCGCCGGAGCGTGGAGGAGATCATCCAGTCGGGCCGCGTGCGGATCAATGGGCGGGTGGTCGAAGATCTCGCCACTCAGGTCGGGCCGGAGGATTCCGTGAAAGTGGGCAGCAAGGTCATCCGCACGCAGCAGACGGTCCACGCGGTCCTGAACAAGCCGCGCGGCCTGCTCTCCACCGCTGACGATGAGCGCGGGCGGCGGACCATTTTCGAGCTTCTTCCGGAGAAATGGCCGCGCGTTTTCCACGTCGGCCGGCTGGATCGCGAGAGCGAAGGTCTGATGCTGCTCACCAATGATGGCGACCTCGCCCTGCGGCTCACGCATCCGCGTTTCCACGTGGAAAAGGAATACGAGGTGGGCATCGACAAGCCGTTCGATCCCACCCATCGCGAAAAGTTGCTCAAGGGTTTTCACATCGAAGGGGGCCGGGCCAAAGCCGAACTCGTGGCCGAAATCAAACCGCACCTCATCCGCATCATCCTGCGCCAGGGCATCAAGCGACAGATCAGGCTGATGCTTTTCGAGCTGGGTTACGAAGTGGTGCATCTGCGCCGGGTGCGCATTGGCCCCATCCGCCTCGGCCAGCTCCGCGTGGGCGAATGGCGGCTGCTGACGCCCAAGGAACTGGCGCAGATCAGCACGACGCCGGAGAAAAAGACGGCAAAGGCTTAAAGGCGCTCAGACCCGCCGGCCCGGAGCCGATCACGGCGATCCTTTTCCCCGTCCGCTTCTGCGGCACGAACGGCGTGATCCAGGCCTCCTCCCAACCCCGATCCACGATCGAGGCCTCGATGTTCTTGATCGTGACCGGGGGCGCATTGATACCGAGCACGCACGAACCTTCACACGGCGCGGGAAGCACGCGCCCGGTAAATTCCGGAAAGTTGTTCGTCTTGTGCAGCCGCTCGAGCGCCTTTTTCCACAGCCCGCGATCGACGAGATCGTTCCATTCCGGGATCAGATTATTGATCGGGCAACCACTCGCCGTGCCGCTGATGAACGTCCCGTTGTGGCAAAATGGGATCCCGCAATCCATGCGCCGCGCCTGTTCCCTCATAATAAGTGGACACCGAAAGAACGTGAAGAACTGGATTCCATCGCCTCATCATTGAGATGCCGTAGCATTTCGGGTCGGGGTTGTTTGGGTGGCGTTTTTAGACCTTCTGGAGCGGAGCGGAGGAAGGTCTAAAAACGCAAGGCGCTCCTCCCGCTGCTCGCTTTCCAGCAGCTCTTTGCGCTTCTGCCAAAGCGCTCCCAGGAGGAACTCGATCCGCGCCTTCATCACGAAGGGATTGGTTTCCCGCAGCGACTCTTCGATCCCCAAACGCTGGCCCTCGCTCAACCGCTCGCTGGCCAGCAGCCGTTGCGCCGGCGTCTGCGGCAGCTTCACCTGCTGGCGCTTCTGTTTGCTGCCCTCCCGACTCGAACTGATCTGCTCCATCGTCGTGCAATAGAGGTTCTTCCATCGGCTCCATAATTCCAGCAGCTCGTTGAGCGGCTCCAGCAACTCTGCATGGCCCAGACGCTCGTAGCCCAGGAGCTGCCGGACGTGGGTATAGTTCTTCTGCTCGACGTGCGCCTGGTCGTTCTTGCGATCCGGTCGCGAGCGGGTCTGATCTATTCCCCGCTCCTTCAGATACCGGTAAAGGTGGTGGTTCAAAAACTCTCCGCCTCCGTCGCTGTCGATGCCCCTGAGCTCGAAGGGCTGGGCCTTCTCGATGCTTTGGAGCCCGTCGAAGGTCGCCTGCTGGCCGCGATTCCACACGCCCCGCACTTCGCTCCACCCGCTCGCGATCTCCACGCTGGTCAGCGACCAGATGAAGCTCCCGCCCATGTCCCCGCCGCAATGCGCCACCGTATTCACCTCCGTCCAGCCGACCTCCCGCGTCGCCCAGCGCTCCGCACGGATCGCCACCAGCGCCTTGATCGCCGCGTCGCTCCGCGGCACCAGCGGCTTCTTTGGTCCGTTCACTTTCAGCGGCCCGAGCAGCCAGTCGATCGTCGCCGCGCTCACCGCCAGCACCTCCTCGCGCACCTCCGCGTCGGCCGCTTCGAGATGTCCCACCCACAACGGCAGCATCCCCTTCATCCGCCTCCCGCAAGGCTGCTCCATCTCTCGCCAGCAATGCGTCAACACCTCCACCACCTTCCCTCCATAGCGCCGCGGCGCTCCACCGCGCCCGGAGCCCCGACCGCTCCGTCGCTGTCCGTGCAAGACCTTCAATGCATATTTGCGCTCC
>JANNXQ010000019.1:0-41504 GCA_031409655.1 Chthoniobacteraceae bacterium
GCGCAGGAAGGCGAGCGCGTCGGTGAAGGTGCGGCAGCTCCCGCGGCCGAGTTGACCGGCCACCCAGCGCAGAAGCAGCGGCTTGCCGGCGGTCTGGGTGTAGAGGGCGATGCGCTCGGCTTCGCTGGTGCGGGCGAGCAGCGGATGGCGCCGGGCGAGTTCGGCAAGGGTGGCGAGCGCGGCGTTCTGGTCGAGCTTTTCGAGGATGAGTTCCTCGGAGCCGGAGCCGATGCGGCGGCGGCTGGTGAGGATGGCCTTGCAGCCCGGCGGCAGGCGTTTGACGAAGGTGAAAAGCTGGTCGCGGTCGGTCTTGGGGAGGGATTCGAGATTATCGAGGATAAGCAGCGCCTGCGCGGGGCGGAGCGCGTCGAGCAGGAGCCGGATGCGCTGGTCCTCGGGGGACTTCGCGATGTCAGGCTGGCCCAGCTCGCGGGCGAGTTCATTGAGCATCTCCAGGAAGCCCGGCACGAGGAGGTTGCCGAGCGGGCGCTCGCCGTCGTCGTCCAGCTCGCGGTCCTTCACGGAGACGAAGACGATGCGCTGGAAGAGGCCGGGCGGGCAGTCGTAGGCGGCGCGGACGGCGAGGGAGGTCTTGCCCATGCCGCCCGGGCCATCGATGAGCGCGCCCCAGGTGCGCGAGGCGGGATCGAGGGCTTCGCGGATGGTGGCGAGTTCGGCGGCGCGGCCGAAGAAGGGCTGGAGGCGGGGGAGGTTGTTGGGGGTGGAGGTGGAAGGATGAAGGATGAAGGATGAGGGCTGAAGTGGCAGCGAGTGCTCCTTGGGGTGGCCTTCGTTGAGGGCAAGGCGTTCGAGGATGAGGGTGGCGGCTTGTTCGGGGGTTTTGTGGTCGAGTTCGATGAAGCCGGCGGCGGGCGAAAGGCCGTCGGCATTTGCCTGCTCGAACCGGCAGGGCATGATGCGATGTCCATCGCCCTTGGTCAGGAGGCCGCAGATGTGGAGCCATTCCCAGCCCGTCCATCGTTTTTGGTCGTAGTCGCGGCAGAGCACCGGGACGATGAGGTCTGACTGCTCACCGTAGAGCTTGGGCAGATAGATGCCGAGATCGTACCGGGCGAATTCCGCTTCGTGGAACTTATCGTAGAGAATCGCTGATTCGCCGAACTGCTTCGCGAGGATCGCGGCAACTTGCGCGACGAAGTCCCGCTTTTCCCCTGCGAAGGAGAACGCGATGCGGAAGCGTTTGGCGCTCATAGAGGGGGAAGTGCCGAGTGTTCGTGTCGCAGCCATGAGGTCGCCGAAAGTTTTGTGGATCGTGTCAATCCCTCTGCCCTCCGCCCAGCGAAAACGCGCGCACGACGAGAGCGGCGCGTGCGAGTCCGAAGAGGTGGGCGAAACGGAGACGACTGCTCAAACGGGACAACGAGCGCTGGATCCAACTTCACATTTACGACGCGCCTCCGGGGTGCGAGACGTTTTTCGCATTGATCCGGGGGTTTCGCTCGTTCCTCGCTTCACCTGCAATTAGTCTCCAATGTCTCTTCGGGACGTTCTCCCGTGGACCATTCGTCGCAAACCAGCTTTCACAAAATGTCGCTCCCGTCCGCTCTCCTGCGCTGCATCTCCCCGGTCGATGGTTCGGTCTATGCAGAACGGCCGTTTCACACGGACACTGAAGTCGATGCGGCGCTCGATCGGGCGGCTCGCGCGCAGCGGCTTTGGAAAAGAGCGTCCATCAGGGAGCGGGCGGAGTTCTGCACCGCGGCAGTCGATGCGATGCTCGCCATGGGCGACGACATCGTGCCGGAACTCGCGTGGCAGATGGGGCGTCCGGTGAAGTATGGGCGCGGCGAACTGCGCGGCTTTGAGGAGCGGGCAAGGCACATGATCGCCATCGCGGAGGAAGCGCTGCGCGATCTCCAGCCGGGGAACAGCGACGATATCGAGCGCTTCATCCGTCGCGAACCGCTGGGCACGGTCTTCCTGATCGCGCCTTGGAACTACCCCTATCTGACCGCGGTCAATTCTGTGATCCCGGCACTGATGGCTGGGAACGCCGTCATCCTCAAGCACTCCGCGCAGACCCTGCTCGTGGGGGAGCGATTTCAGATGGCCTTCGATCGCGCGGGGCTGCCTGCGGGATTGTTTCAAAACCTCCGGCTCGATCACGAGCAGGCGAAGCGCGTCATCCAGAGCGGCAGGATTCAGCAGGTGAACTTCACCGGGTCCGTGGAAGGCGGGCGGATGATGGAGCGCGCCGCTGCCGGATTTTTCCTCGGCATGGGACTGGAGTTGGGTGGAAAAGATCCGGCCTACGTCCGCGCGGATTGTGATTTGCAGTCAGCCATCGAGAACCTTTCCGATGGCGCGTTCTTCAATTCCGGCCAGTCCTGCTGCGGCATTGAGCGGATCTATGTGGCGGAGCCGTTGTTCGATACCTTCGTTGCGGGCGTCGTCGCCTTCGCGAAGCAATATGTGCTCGGCAATCCGCTCGATCCGGCGACGACGCTTGGTCCGATGATCGGGGCGCAGAGTGCGGACTTTGTGCGCGGGCAGATCGAAGCGGCGGTGCGGGCCGGAGCCAAGGCCCACATTGATCAAGGTGCGTATGCGCTGGATGCCAAAGGTTCCGCTTATCTCTCGCCGCAGGTGCTCACGGCGGTGAATCACACGATGTCGGTCATGACTGAGGAAAGTTTCGGCCCCGTGGTCGGCATTATGCCGGTGAAGGACGATGCCGAAGCCATCGCGCTGATGAATGACTCGCGCTTCGGCCTGACCGCTGGCATCTGGACACGCGATGCCGGTGCGGCGCGTGACATCGGTTCGCAACTGGAGACGGGCACGGTGTTCATGAATCGCTGCGACTACCTCGATCCCGCGCTCGCCTGGACTGGCGTGAAGGAAACTGGACGCGGCGTGAGCCTTTCGCGGGTCGGTTACGAAACTCTGACCCGGCCCAAGTCCTTTCATCTTCGTTACTCCAAGTAATCCCTTCCCATGACTCAGACCGCCAACTGGAACTACCCGACCAAAGTGCGCTTCGGCGCGGGTCGCATTCGGGAACTCGCCGACGCCTGCCACAGTCTGGGCATCGAGCGTCCGCTGCTCGTCACCGATCCCGGACTCGCGCGCCTGCCGATGATCGCCAGCGCCGTCGAGCAATGCCGGGCCGCCGGTCTTGGCGTCGCCGTTTTTTCCGAGGTCAAAGGGAACCCGACCGAACACAATGTCGCGGACGGACTCGCCGCGCTCCGAGCAGGCCAGCACGATGGCGTTATCGCCTTCGGCGGGGGCTCCGCGCTCGATGTGGGAAAGGTCGTCGCCTTCATGGCCGGACAAACCCGGCCGATGTGGGACTTCGAGGACATCGGCGACTGGTGGACCCGCGCCGATCCGGCGGGCATCCTGCCCATCGTTGCCGTACCCACCACCGCCGGCACCGGTTCCGAAGTAGGCCGCGCGGGTGTGATCAGTCAGCATGGCACCCATTGCAAAAAGGTGATTTTTCATCCGCTCATGCTGCCCGGCTTGGTCATCAGCGATCCCGAACTTTGTGTAGGTCTGCCTTCCAATTTGACGGCATGGACGGGAATGGACGCGCTGGCCCATTGTTTTGAAGCTTATTGCGCGAAGGGCTTTCATCCGATGGCCGACGGTATCGCGCTGGAAGGCATCGCGCTCGTTGGTCGCTACCTTCAGAGCGTCGTCGAGAATGGCTCCGATTTGGAAGCCCGCGGGGGAATGCTCGCCGCCGCCTCCATGGGTGCCGCCGCGTTTCAAAAAGGGCTCGGGGCCATCCACGCGCTCTCTCATCCGGTCGGTGCGCTTTACGACAGCCACCACGGCCTCACGAACGCGATCTTCATTCCGTATGTGATGGCCTTCAACCGTCGCGCCATCGAGACCAAGTGTGAACTTATCGCTCGTTACCTGGGCCTGCCCGAGCCATCGTTCGACGCGCTGCTGCATTGGGTCATCGCCCTCCGCGTCGCGCTGAACATTCCACACACGCTGAAAGGTATCGTTGCAGATGACACCCGCTTCGAGGAACTGGCGCGCATGGCCGTCGTCGATCCCACCGCCGGCGGCAACCCGATCGAACTTACCGAGGCCCATTGCCTTGAGCTCTATCGTCAATCATTCGAAGGCATCGTGCCGACATCGTGAGCCACCTGCCCGCTCCGCGAGCCGCTAAGTGAACGACCAGCGACGATCCCAGTTTTTCTCCGTATCTCCATGACGAAGCAGGGAGGACCCTCACAGCCTTTTAGTACTGAGCGGTGGTCGCCGCCTGGTTATTGCTCCCTGGCGCGAGCCAGAGCCGTGTCGTATTGGCGGGTGAGAAAATCGTAGAGGACCATTTCGTGGGCGCGCTGACCGGAGCGCAGCAGGCGGTTCGCGTGCATGTGGAGATAGCTCGGCGCGAGTTCCGCGATCGGGATGGCCAGCCGGCCGGCGGCCTCGCACGCTTTCAACTCCGCGATGATCGGGGCCAGCTTGGTTGAGCGGTGGCGGAGGATTTCAAAACCGGGCGCAAGGGCGTGGTCGGCATCGGAAGCTGATGAGAGCAGGGCTTCCAAGCTCTGGCGCTCCTTGCGGTAGCGCTCGCTGAGCTGGGCTTTGAGCTTGGTGTCCGCGCGGAACTCGCGGGCGAAAGCCGCGCGCACGCTGTCGAGCACGGCGAACTTCCCCGGCAAATCGAGCCCGAGGTCCGTGAGCAGGGCATCCATGCCGCGCAGCGCGAGGCGCCAGCGTTCGTCGAGTCCGGCATCGCCTGACTCCACCAGATCGAGGATTTCGAGGACGGCTTCGCTGTCGATCTGGAAGAGCTGCTCCGCGAGTAACGTGCCTTCGTCGCCGCCGTAACGCTCGACTTCCCGCTCGTAGGTATCGAACTGCACGCGCCAGAGCTGGCCACGGTGCAGGAGCGGATGCACGGCGCGTTCGACGGCGGGCAGCACTTCTCCGCGCAACCGCTCCGGGTCGCCGTGAAAGCGCACCCGCAGATGGTGTTCGGGATCGGCGTAGCGGATGAAAAACCAACGATTCGCCGCGCCCGCGCCGAGCACCTCGGCGACCAGCGGATGGATCACCTCGCGCAGCACTTCGTCCGCAGTCGCGGTGCCGGTATAGAGCTTGGCGTAGAGCCATTCCGAGCCGGGCGGGAAAGTGCGCGGCGCCGGCGAGCGCGCGCTCCCGCGGCGGGCCGTGCCGGGAACGTGCGGATGGATCGCGTTGCCGGGCTCGGCGCTGGCGGGTGCGGTGCGAATGAATGGCACGACGAACTCATGGACGTAGCGGCCTTCGGGTCCGCAGGCAATGAGCAGATCCGGCGCGGGAAATACTTCGACCAGCGTGGCCTCGTCGCGTCCCTTCACGCGATCCACGAAGGTCTCGACGCAGAGGACGTTGTCGAGATCGAGCGGGAGATGATTGTCGAAATCGGTCAGCGCGACGTAACGCGGCAGCCGCCGCGCGGTGCGCCACACCTGCAAGGCGCGGAATCGTTCCGCGCCATGCTTCACGCCCAGCGAGTGGAGCTCATCTTTGGTCGCGTTCCATTGGGCGCGGGCGAGCACCACTTTCCCCGCCGAGACGCGGGGCAGAAACGGCGCACGCTGGAGGATGCCCCAGTCCCAGCCGAGCGAGGCGGTTCCTTGCATCTGCAGCGCGCACAGGAATCTGTAGGTCGGCAGACTATTCCACGCGTAATTGTGCGCGCTGGTCAGCCGCGGAATGACTTCGCGGTCGAGACGCGCGGAGAAGAGCGCGAGACGTCCATCGCGCACGGCGAGGCGCAGATCGGTGATGGGAAGCTGCTGCTCCGGGGTGGCGCCGGAGTGGCCGAGGTAGGGAATTTCATGCGCGCGCAGCACCGGTCGCGCGAGGATATTGCCGAGCCGGCCTTCCGGCAGGTGGACGATCTCCGCAAACACCGCCTCGGGATGCAGCGCTTCCTCCGCGCGCAAGTAGCGCTCGACCTGGCGGTGCAGCTCCGGATCGGCGTGGCAGAAGCGACCGAGCAGCGCCGCGCCGGAGGGTCCGCGCACCTCGCCCAGGAGCACGCGAAAATCGCCGGTCACGAGCGCCGCCTCGGAAGCCGCGGCCACCGTCGCCATGACCGCAAAGGAATCCGGCAGCGCGGGCGATTCCTTTGCCGCCATCTCGTCCAGGTCCTTGCTGCCGAGCAGGATTTCCGAGCTGCTGTTTGCGAGCGCCTCGGCCAGTTTGCGCAGCAGCAGATTTTCGCGCGCGTCCCAGCGCGCAGTGCCGTCTTTGTCGCGGGGAAACGTCAGACCCTTGAGCAGCGGCGAGGTTTCACCGCCGCGCGCGACGGGAAAGCCGAGGCCCGTTTCGCCATCCAGCGCCTCGACCAGCGGGACGAGCCGGCCCTCATACCGCGTCGCGAAAGCCTCGCGAAAACGCGCGAGTTCATCGCTGGCCGGCGGGAGCGGACGGGCGAGCCGGTGCAGGAGTTCGACGCCGCGGTTGAGTTCGGCGAGGACCTGGCCGCCGAGGGTCAGCGTGGCGGCGGGCTTGACCATCTCCACCTGCACGAGCCGGGAGATTTCGACCTTCGCCGGCAAGTCCGCGAGCACCGCGGCCACCGCGCGGTAGCGCTCGGGCGGATGGCCCAGGCCCGCCGCATCCAGCGACTCAAGCGTGGCGTGGATCTGCTCCAGCGCGCGAGTCGCGGTGGCCAGCGCGGGATGCGGGGAAAACTGCGCGGTGAGCGCGTGGATCGGCTCCGGTCCCGTGACCGCGAGCGCGATGTCGGGCATCAGGATCTGGCTCTCGATCAGCCCGGCGACGTATTCCTCCGCTTCCGCCGAGGTGATCTCTTTATCCACCAGCGCGGCCGCCAAATCGGCACAGGTGGCGCCGTCGCGGGCTCGCGTCAGCGTGGCTTCCAGAAGGTCGGACACCTCGACCGCGACGAGGTGATAGGAACGCTCTTTGCCTTCCATCTTCGACTCGGCGTAACGCATGCGGCCCGCGGCGCGATAGAGGCTGGAATTCGGCCGGTAGGTGAAGATCGGGCGCAGCCCCGGATCGGCAGCGAGCAGGCCGGTGAGCGCGGCGAGGTAGTCCATGTCCAGCCGCGTGTGACGCCGCCACTCGGCGCGGCTGGCGAGCGTGATTTTCGTCGCGGCACCGATCGTCCCGACCGAGCAGCCCGCACAGAGCCCGAAGGGCGTGGCCCGGCCGGCCATGCGTAGAAAGTAACGCACCAGCGCCTGCTCGATGCCGCGTCCGCGTTCACTTTCCGGCTCGCGTTCCCACAGCCCGAAGCTCGCCTCCAGATCGGGCGAGGCCACAAACAAGGCTTCGCGCACTTCCGCCCGCACCATGGCCGCATGCAGACGCGACCGGAGTCGGGAGCGATCCGCGGCGAGCGCTGGATCGAGCCGCTCGGCATCGTGCAACGCCGCGGGAGCTTCCAGTCCATCGCTCCACGCGAGCAGTTCATCGAAGGGCAACAGCGGGGTGCGCAGGGCGAAGAAATCCGCGGAAATGAATGCCGGGAGTTTCCGGCTTTTGGACGCGGCCATGATCACGCGATCTTCTCCGCGGGGATAGACGCGAGCAACATCCGATCCCACTCCGGCTCGCGTTCCGTGGTCGCCGCGAGGAGCGCGAGCGCCACGCCCGCCGCGCCTTCGAGGAGGCCCCGCTCCGCCACCCAGCGCACTTCGCGGGGCCGCTCGGGATCGGGCATCATCGCGGAGAAGCCGGCGATGCTCTGGTCCGGTTGCCGCATCGCCAGAGCGCGCGCCAACCAGCCGCGCGCGGCAACCCCGAGCGTCTCGTCACCCGTGGCCTGGAAGAGGCGGTTGAAGAGATGGCCCACCCCGGCCGCGCCGTGGCAGAGGCCGCAGTCCACCACCCCGGATTGTTCCGCAGGACGAGCGGCGGCGCGGTGCGCGATGCGCAAGGCTTCGCGTTCCCAAGCCGGCTCCCGCGCACCACGGGCGGCCTGGAGCAGCGCCACCGCGACCCCGAGATCGCCGTAGCACCACGCCAGCCGCGCGGGCGTTGGCGAAATGCCCGGTCCGACCCAATAGGGAAAACTTTGCGCGCGATCATCGGGCTCCTGGGCGAGCAACCACGCCACCGCGCCGTCGAGAAGCGCGCGGGCTTTTTGGCGGGGACCGTCCAGTCCCTCATCGCCGCGCGCACCCACCTGACCGAGCAGCGCAATCACGCCCGGCACGCCGTGCGCCAATCCGACGTCGTAATAACCCTCGGGATACTCTTCGCACTGCTCGGACGGGAGCCGCTCGGGCGCGGTGCGCCAGGTGATTCCCCCAGCGGTGCGTTCCGCCAATCCATCCAGACCATCCACCACCAACGCGAGGCCCGTGACGCCCGCTGGCTGCGGCAGGCGTTCCAGCGCATAGCATCCGAAGCCCACCAGGCCACTGACGAGGTCATAGTCCCCACGCCAGGGCGATTGGAGGAGGAGTTCGCGCAGCGCGGCGTCCACGGCCGCGTTGGGATCGTCTTCGCCGGCCTCGAAAAGCCGCCCCTCCAGATGCGCCACGGCCCAGGCCGTGCCAGTGAAGCCGCCAAAAAGCCCGGGCGTGCTCCGCGCAGCGCCGACCGCCTCGACCGCCTCATTCAGAAAATCCACGGCGCTTTCCTCCGCCGCGTCCACCAGCCCGGATTCGGCGAGGCTGGCGTAAAACACGGCGAGCCCCGCGCATCCACCTGCGAGCGAGCCAGCGGCCCTTTCCTCCGGAAGCAAGACCGCCCGCGGCTGCCGCAGCGCCTGGGCGATCGCCAGGATCACCTCGCGGGCCTGCGCTCCCACCTCGCCATCGAGGATCGGCACCCACGATCCGCCCGGATTTTTCGGAGCGCTTGAAGGCGTGGGCTGAATGTCTCTCATTGCCGGGGAATCAGCGGCAGCATCGGTTTCCTCCTCGCCCTACGCCAGCAGCTCGGCCCGGCCCTCGTTCAGCCGCGCCAGGTCGATGAGATACTGCTCCTCCTCCGCGTCGAGCGGCCCTTCCTCCAGAGCGGCGGCCAGGCCTGCGACCTCCTCCGGCGTCGTGGGTGAGCAGAGCAGCCCGTCGAGTTCGGGCCGCGTGAGGGCAAAGCGGTGATAGTCCGTCACCCGCGGTTGCCAGTGATCGTCGTTCAGGCCCAGCTTCGCAAAGCGCTCCGGCGCCACGAAGCCGTGGGTGTTGGTGAAGTTGTAGAGCAAGGTTGCGCGCCGTTTTTCGAGGTGGGGGAAGACATCGTGCCGCGCGCCGGGGTGCGCCGGGTTGTAGCGGAGAAAGGCGAGATCGACCAGGCCGTGATTGACCGCGAGCAGCGCCGCCTCACGGTCGTGAAAAGACGCGCCAATGGCCCGGACTCCGGCGAAACCGCGCCGACGATGCTCCTGATACACCGGCAGCCGGGTCAGAAACTCGTGCGCATACGCCCCGCCGGCCACCGCCACGTCCACCGTTTCCAGCCCCGGCACCGCCTCCAAGACTTCCTCCAATCCCATCCAGCAAAACTCGGGCTGCGTCGGATAAATCGAGACCGCCACCACGATCTGCCTCCGAACCTCGGGGTCACGCGCCAGCAACAGCTCCAAGCCGCGGCGCGACGCTTCATAGTTCGGCCAGTGCAGATCAGCACTGAGGAAGAAAAAGTTGATCCCGGCATCAAACGCCGCCGCAATGGCCTCCGGAGACCGGACATATCCAAGGCAGAACGGACTAACGCTCAGCCTGGCTCTCCCCAGGCTGAGACGATCCCTGAATCTGGGCAGTGCGGGGCGCGAGGGTATCGTCAGAAAACGGTTGGGGGATGTTAGGTGACGATGCTGCTGGCTACGTTGCTGCCTTTTGACACCACCGCGCCCCCAGAACTCCGCCCGCCTCGAATCGCCCCGGCATCCCGATCCGACAGGTTCTCGACCGTTTCCTTGGTGAGCTTCAGGCTCTTGATCTTCACTTTGCCTTTGCTCGACGGTGCGGCAGCTTCTTCGTGGATCTTTTTCGTTTTCATGTTGGGCCACTCTGACCTGATATGCTACCACTGATAGACTTAGTTTTCACCGATCCTGACACCCCGCCCCTTACGGCACCGGCGGCCGTATCCGACAGGTTCTCGATGGTTTCCTTGGTGAGCTTCAGGCTCTTAATCTTCACTTTGCCTTTCGGCGTTGGTGCGGCGGCTTCTTCGTGGGTCTTTTTGGATCTCATGATGGGTTCTTTTTTTGAGTTGCGTGTTGGTTTTTCAGAGCGGGCGGCAGCCGATGCATTCCTTTCAGGTGTTTCCAGTTCTTCGTGAACCTAACGAGCCAGACCCTCCGCCCCGGACCGACCCCGCATCCTGATCCGACAGGTTCCCGACGGTTTCCTTGCTGAGCTTCAGGCTCTTGATCTTCACCTTGCCTTGAGGAGACGGCTTGGTGGCTTCTTGTTTGGTCGTTTTCGTTTTCATGATGGGTTCTTTGCTTCAGCGGGTGGCAGTGCGGGCGGAGCATGTCCACGTGTAACCCCCGCCCTTCACCGTCCCGGCGTTGGCATCAGACAGGTTCCCGACGGTTTCCTTGGTGAGCTTCAGGCTCTTGATCTTCACCTTGCCTTTCGGCGACGGTGCAGCGGCTTCTTCGTGGGTCTTTTTGTTTTTCATGATGGGTTCGTTTCTTAGTTTTAGTTCTTTGGTTGGACTGGCGATGCGTGCGGTAGGCCGTGCGTAATCCAGCGACCTTTCGACGCTGCGGAAAAACAGAGGGCTCTGGGCACACGAGCCTCGGCTCAGGGCTGGCGGCATCAACCTTTTAGATTGATCTTGGCGGACAACTACACCCCGAGCCCGCAGCCCTACCCGTCGCTGCCGCCCCACCCCTGACAGCGTCGGCAGCGGTATCCGACAGGTTCTCGATGGTTTCCTTATGAAGTTTCAGGCTCTTGATCTTCACCTTGCCTTTCGGCGTCGGCGTGGCGGCTTCTTCGTGGGTCTTTTTGGATCTCATGATGGGTTCTTTTTCTGAGTTACGTGTTGGTTGGTCTGAGCGGGCGGCACCCGATGGGTTCCTTTCAGGTGTTTCCGGTTTTGATACTGCCGCCTCCGCATCTGTCCGAGTAGCCTCCGCCCTTCACAGCCTTGGCGTCGGCATCAGAGAGATTCCCGACGGTCTCCTTGGTGAGCTTCAGGCTCTTGATCTGCACCTTGCCCTTCGGCGTCGGCGTGGCGGCTTCTTCGTGGGTCTTTTTCGTTTTCATAGTGGGGTTCTTGCGGGGGTTAGTGGGCGGACAACGGACCAAGGCGGGCGGCGGATTGTTTCCGCTCGATCCGCGAATCCATCCAGAACCGGATCACGGCCTTCAGCCCGGTGTGGGGCGCGAGCCAGAGTGCGAATCGCTCGCCGTGCCGCAGATACAGCGCATGGAACCAAGCCGGAGAATCTTCCGTCAGCCAGTCGCGGAAGAGCATCCAACGTGGGTTCTCTTCCCCGTAAACGGCGCGAGCGATCCAGCATGCCACTATGACGGTGCCACCCGCCGCTGAATTGTCCCTCGGACATTTGGTAGTAATTCCACCTTTCACGAGCCCCGCATCGTGGTCAGAGAGATCCGCGATCGTTTCCTTTTGGAGCTTCAGATTCTTGATCTTCACCTTGCCTTTCGGCGTCGGCGTGGCGGCTTCTTCGTGGGTCTTTTTGGTTTTCATGGTGTGATTTGTTTCTTGGTCAATGAGCGGACAACGGAGCAAGGCGGGCGGTGGATTGTTTCCGCTCGATCCGCGAATCCATCCAGAACCGGATCGCGGCCTTCAGCCCGGTGTGCGGCGCGAGCCAGAGCGCGAACCGCTCGCCATGCCGCAGATACAGCGCATGGAACCAAGCCGGAGAATCTTCCATCAGCCAGTCGCGGAAGAGCATCCACCGCGGGTTCTCTTCCCCGTAAACGGCGCGCGCGACCCAGCATTGCGCGACAGCGGTTCCTCCTCCTCCGGCATTTCCACCATTATTCCTAGAACCAGCTCCCCCTTTTACACCCCCGGCATCCGAGTCCGACAGGTTCTCGATGGTTTCCTTGCTGAGTTTCAGATTCTTGATCTTCACCTTGCCCTTCGGCGTCGGCGTGGCGGCTTCTTCGTGGGTTTTTTTGGTCTTCATGGGGTGCTGGTTTCTTCAGTTCCGGGTTTTTTTGGTTTGGTCTGTTTTTTCCCTGTCCGGCCTCCGGTGCTGCCAAACAGGGTGCGGCCTCCGCCGGTGACATCCCGCGTGGGAATCAGGTCGTCGAGACGAATGACCCGCGTCTTTACGGCCCGCTTCTTCGGCGGATCGGGTTCGTTTTTTGGCGGCTCTTTTTCTCCGGGGCTCACGAACCGATACCTTATCAGGACGCGTGCCGACCCGCCGGGATCGCTGCCTCCAGCCCGAGGACACGCCGGGACAGAAAATTGCAACCCGCTGGTGACGAGACGATTACGCACGTGGGGAAAGGCCGGAAAAAAGTGCGGACGAGGCAGTGGTGGACTTTCCGCGGGGAAATGGGTGGCTCCGGCGTGGAGCCAGATGGCCCTGTATCGATCCGGCCGCGGCCCCATGGTGAGCCCGCGCCGAGGTGGAAACGCTCGCCCTCGCCGGAAGATCGGCCTACAAACGCGTTTCACTCGGAAGTCGGCTGCCACGCCCATGATTTCGCCCGCGCTTTTCCAACTCAAAGTCGAGGAACTGACCTCGGCCAATGTCGCCATGCAGCGCTGCCTGAAGCTGGCCGCGCTGGCCGCGCAGAGCGACATCCCGGTGCTCATCCTCGGCCCCACTGGCACGGGCAAGACCCTGCTCGCCCAAGCCATCCATAATTCCTCCGCGCGCGCCGCCGGGCCGTTCGTCTCCTTCAACGCCTCTGCGATGAGCGACACGCTGCTCGAGAGCGAACTCTTCGGCCACGAGCGCGGGGCCTTCACCGGGGCGCGGCAGATGCACAAGGGCCGCTTCGAGATGGCGCACGCCGGCACCCTCTTCCTCGACGAAATCGCGGACATGAGCCCGCTCGCCCAGGCGAAGATCCTCCGGGCTGTGGAATACGGCGAATTTGAGCGGGTGGGGGGCGAAGGGATGCATCGCTCGGATGCGCGCATCATCTCCGCGACGAATTGCTCGCTGCGCGAACGCATCCGCGCGCGGAGATTCCGCGAAGACCTCTACCACCGGCTCGATGGCCTGGTGCTGCTCATCCCGCCGCTGCGGGAGCGGGTGGAGGATCTGCCGTCGCTCATCGCGCTGGAACTCAAGGCCGCCGCCGTGGAAGCCGGGAAACGGATCACTTCCATCCATCCTGCCGCGATGGATCGGCTGCTCGGCTACGAATGGCCCGGCAATCTCCGCGAGCTGCATCACACGATGCGGAGCGTGGCGCTTTTCTGCGAAGGCAAGGTGGTCCAGCCTGAGCACGTTGGCTTTCAGCGAGACCTCGCGCCCGAATCCCCTCCCCGCGCAGAGCCGCTAACGGATGCACCCAGCGCGGACCGTGCGGGAACCGCCGCCGAGGATCAGACGCTGGCCCGCGCCACGAGAGAACATGTACAGCGAGTCCACGAATCCACCGGCCGGAATCAGCGCCGGACCGCCCGACTCCTCGGCATTTCCCGAGGGAAGCTCGTCCGCCATCTCGCGCAGATGGAGGGAAAATAGGGGCGTGCTGATCGCGGGCGATGCCTCGGGCGGGCTGCTTTCAGACCTTTGCGCAGCAGGGTTTTGTGACGCGGATGATTCCCCGAGATGGGGATTCCAAATTTTGGAATTGCGGGTAATCTCAAGAGGTGATCCCGCCCCCGGAGCGAAACCGAACTGTCTTCATTGCTGCGGGTCGTGAGATTACGGTCTGGGATGTCGTCGATGCCGCCGGCTTCCGGGGTGAGTTGGCTGGGGCGTGGAATCAACTGGCGATCCTCCTGGGAGCCGGGGAGCGGGCGGCTGGACTGGAAGTGGATGAAGAAGTGGCGCAAGCCACGTCGGAAAAGTTCCGCTCCGAGCGCGGCTTGATCACGGCAGAGGAAACGGAAAGCTGGCTCGATCAGCGCGGGCTGACCACGGATGATTTCAGCGACTACTTCGTCCGGCACTACTGGGACGAACTCTTCCGCGGGCAGATCACGGCAAGCGGCGGCGACTATCTCTCGGCTGCGGAGGAACTCCGCGATTTGCTCCGGGTCGAGCTGTGGTTTTCAGGGGAATTTGCGCGGCTGGCGGGGCGGCTGAGCTGGCGCTACGCCGCCCTGGATGGCGCCCCCAGCGGGATCACGCCCGAACTGATCGAGGCCGAAGGGGAACGATTCCGGGCGCGTGCCGGCCTCGAGGCGGGAGCGGTCGCGGCCTGGCTCTACCAGATGGGTCGTGACCAGCGCTGGCTCGAGGAGATGCTCGCGCTCGAGGCCGCGTATCACCGCGAATGCGCAGCGGCGACGAACCTGAAAGAGCAGGAAAGGATGCTGCGGGAACATCGGATCTCCTGGACGCGGGTGGAGCTGGAGACGGTCGATCTGGATTCCCCGGCGGCCGCTCGCGAGGCGCTGCTCTGCGCGCGGGAAGACGAGACCTCCTTGCTGGAAATCGCGACCGAGGGGCGCTACCCGCATCGCCGCGCCACTTTGCTGATCGAGGAATTTGCGCCAGAGCGCCAGCCAGCGCTGCTCTGCGGGGCGCCGGGCGAAGTCCTCGAGCCGTGGGCGCGCGCCGAGGGCTTTCAGCTCTGCCGGATCCTGCGCAAGATCGAGCCGGCGCTGGCCGATCCCGTGATCCACGAGCGCGTCGAACGGCTGATCCTCGAACGCCATTTTTCCGAGCTGACGACGCAGCACATTCGCTGGTCGTTCGGCCTGTGACCGCCCATGCCCGAGTCGCTCGATGAACTCCTGCAACGCTCGGCGCTCTTCCGCTCGCTGCCGGTCGAGCACGCGGAAAAGTTGCGCCCGCTGCTCCGCGAGGAGCACTTCGAGTTTGGCGACGTGATCGTGAAGCAAGGCGACGCGGCGGATGCGCTCTACCTGCTCACCTCGGGCCGGGCGCGCGTGGTGAAGGTGACGGAGAGCGGGGAGGAAATCGCCCTGACGACGCTGCGTCCCGGCGACGAGTTTGGCGAGCTGGCGCTGATCTCCGGCGGGACCCGGAATGCCACGGTGCGCTGCAGCACCGCAGTGGACGCACTCCGGCTCGACGTGAAGGATTTTCTGCCCCTGCTCGCGCTCCATCCCGAACTCCGGCGCTCGATCGAAACGACGGCGCGGACCCGGACCTTGCACGGGTTCCTCTACGAGTTCAGCAATTTCGGCCGATTGTCCGCACGCGTCCTGCATGCCCTCGTCGAAAAGCTTTCGCCGGTCGATTTCAAAAAGGGAGACCTCATCCTCCGCGAGGGCGATCCGCCCGGGGCGATGTTCATCGTGCAGACCGGTCGGGTCCGGGTCTTTGCCAGTCCCAATGGGCGCGCGCTCAACCTCGCCTTCTATCGTGGAGGCGATTTTTTCGGCGAGCTTTCGCTCCTGAATGACACGCCGCGCGCGGCGTCCGCCGAAGCCATGACGGACAGCCACTTGCTCGCCTTGCAGCCGGGCGATGTGCGGGAGCTGGAGGAGCGCTTTCCGGAGTTCCGCAGCTTCCTCGAAGAGCGCCGGACGCAATACCGGGCGGGCACCGAGGCGCGGGTGCCGCTGGACTTTGCGGAGGAAGCGCTGCCCGCGGAAGCGCGCCCGAACGACAAGGTCGCCATCGACGGCGAGAATGGCGCGATGCCCGAAAGCGACGAGCCTTTTGCCGATGAACGCGGGCTCTTTCGCAAGCGCCGTGGCCGCATCCGGAAGATCCCGCACATCCGGCAGATCGACGAGATGGATTGCGGGGCGGCGGCGCTCGGGATGATCTGCCGGCACTTCGGGCGTGCGGTGAGCCTCGCGCACATCCGGCAGCTCTGTCACACGGCGCGCGATGGCACGAGCCTCAAGGGCATCTGCCGCGCCGCCAGCGAACTCGGTCTGGCGGCGCGCGCGCTGAAAGTTTCCCCGCGCAATCTGCCGCAGATGCCGCTCCCGGCAATCATCCACTGGGATGGCAACCACTGGATGGTGCTCTACGATGTCGGCAAAACGGAGGTGCGCGTGAGCGATCCGGCATTTGGCGCGCGGCGCATCCCGCGGGCCGAATTTGCCGAGAAGTGGACCGGCTACGCGGCGCTCTTCGACTTCACGGAGGAATTCAAAAACGCCCCGGAAGGAGGCTCGACCTTTAGTTGGCTGGGGCCATTTCTACGCCGGCACGCCGCCACTCTGCGCCAGGCGCTGCTCCTCGCGGGAGTCGTGACTTTCCTCCAACTGCTCTTCCCCATCTTCACGCAACTGGTGGTGGATAAAGTGGTGATCGGCGATGACCTCGGGCTGCTCACCACGATCCTGATCGCGATGGGGGTCGCGCTCGTCTTCATGCAGGTGGCCAACCTCGCGCAGCAATATCTGCTGAGCTTTGCCGCGGTGCGCATCGACGCGGCGATCCTCGACTTCCTGACGCGGAAGATGCTGGCGCTGCCGATGTCCTACTTCAGCACCCGGCGCACGGGCGACATCCAGCGCCGGCTCGATGGCGCGCGGCAGATCCGGCTCTTCGCGGTCCAGCATGGGATCGGCGGCGGGCTCGCGCTGGTGACGCTCGTCGGCGCAGTGGTCTTGATGGCATTCTACAATCTCGCGCTCGCGGGCACCTTCCTGGCCACCGCGCCGCTCTACGTGGGCATGATGTTTTTTTCGGTCAAAGTGCTCCGGCCACTCTTCGCCGACATCGAGGAAAGCCAGGGCAAATACGCTTCACACCAGATCGACGCGATCAAGGGCATCGAAGCGGTCAAGGCGGCGTCCGCGGAGCTGAATTTTCGCGACGCGATGCTCCACGAATTCCTCGGTGTCTCGCGAAAAATGTTCCGCGCGAATTTCATCATCATGTCCTACGACAGCGTGCTCCAGTCCATCGGGTTGCTCTCGACCGCACTCTTCCTGTGGGTCGGGGCCAACAAGGTGATCACCGGGCAGATCACGGTGGGCGCATTCGTCGCCTTCAGTTCGCTCACTGCCCTGGCCTACGCCGCGATCCTGCGGACGCTCGGCATCTGGGACGAATGGCAGCAGGTGTCCGTCCTGCTGAACCGGCTCAACGACGTCTTTGAGGCAGAGCCCGAGCAGGGCCGTGACCGCTCGCGCCTCACGCCGGTGCCCTTGCTCGAGGGGCGGATCGAATTGCGCAAGGTCGGCTTCAAATACGGCGGCCCGGAAGCGCCGGATATTTTGCGCGGGCTCGACCTCGCCTTCGGGCCCGGCCAGACCGTCGCCATCGTGGGTCGCAGCGGCAGCGGCAAGACCACGCTGATCAAGCTCCTGGCCGGCCTCATCGAACCAACCGCCGGCACCATCCTCGTCGATCATACCGATCTCAAGACGCTCAACTATCGGGAGGTGCGGCGGCAGATCGGGATGGTCTTGCAGGACAACCACATGTTCAACGAGACCATCCTGCGCAACATCGCCTTTGGAGATCCGGAGCCGGATTTCGACCGCATCCTCTGGTGCGCCCAAACCGCGAACGCCCACGACTTCATCATGCGCCTGCCGCTGGGTTACGAGTCGCGGATCGGTGAATCGGGGCTCGGTTTGTCCGGCGGACAAAAGCAACGCATCGCGATCGCCCGCGCCCTTTATCTCGACCCGCCCATCCTGATTTTCGACGAAGCGACCAGCGCCCTCGACACCGAGTCGGAACGCGCCATCCAGGGAAATCTGGGCCGCATGACCGCAGGCCGGACCTGCATCGTCATCGCCCACCGCCTGAGCACCATTCGCGACGCGGACAAGATCGTCGTTTTGGAAAAAGGCGAAATCGCCGAAGTCGGGACGCACGACGAACTCATGGCCCGGCGCGGACTCTACTTCCATCTCTCCAGCCAGCAGCTCGGCATCTGATCGCGAGCCATGAATCCCACCCCGCAGCCCAAGCCCAGAGGCTCGCTCGACCGCGAATCGGAGATGCTCCCGCAGGATCCGCCGCACTCCGTCGTCCGCTGGATCGGATGGCTGATCCTCGCGCTTTTCTCTGCCGTGCTGGCCGCGTCGATCGTCGTGCGTCTGCCGGAGACGGTGCAGTGTCCCTTTGTGCTCGTGCCCAAAGACGGCGCCGACCCTATCAAGACGCCTCTGATGGTCGTGATCAGCGAAGTGCGCGTGACCGAGGCGCAGGAGGTCGCCGCGGGCGACGAGCTTTTCGTGCTGCGCTCGGATGAGATTCGCAACCGGCACACGCAGCTCCGGACCGTGACCGAAGACCTGCGCGCCAAGACCGAAAGCATCGCGAAGATGGAGGTCTCGCACGCCGCTCAGCTCAACATCAAGCACTCGGAGATTTCCCAGATCGAACGCGAGTTGCTCTTCCGGAAGAAGCACGCCGACACCAGCCGCGACCTGGTCGCGCGCCTGAGCAGGCTCGCCGCCGGGGGCGGGATTTCCCAGATCGAACTCGCGCGCCTCGAACTCGACCTCGCCGGGTCGGAGAAAGACCTGAGCATTACCGAGAAGAACCTCGAAGCGGCGCATCTCGAACGCGAGCGGCTCGAAACCGAGCGGGCGCGCCAGCGCAGCGACGAGCAGGCCACCGCGCAGAATCTCAAGTCGCGGATCGACGCGCTCCAACGCGATCTCGAAAACTCCCGGCAGGACTTCCTCTCGATCCGCGCGCCCTACGCTGCAGTCGTCCTCTCCGTCGCCCGGCGCACTCCGGGCGACGTCGTGCAGGCCGGCGGAGAGCTTTGCCAGCTCGCTCGCATCGACGCCATCCCACACGCCCGCCTGACCCTCGGCGAGCGCGGCTTGTCGCGGCTCACGGAAGGCCAGCGCGTGCGCCTTTTTTTCGACGCCTTCCCCTACCAGCGCTACGGGAGCATCACCGGCAACCTTGATTGGATCAGCCCCGCGGCTGTTTCGGCGTCCGGGGGACCGCAGTTCGTCGCGCGGACTTCGCTCGGGCAGAATTTCATCCGCGTCAAAGGCGAACCCCGGCCCTTGCGAGTCGGGATGAAGGGCGAAGCGCGCATCGTCGTGGGCAGCCGCGCGCTCATCGAATACGCCTTCGAGCCTGCCCGCCAACTGCGCGAAAACCTGCGCCCATGATCCCGTCCGCCCTTCCAGAGCCGGAGAGCGTCACGCCCACAAGTTCCGATCCAGAGTCCGATACTGGATGGCTTCGCCAATGTGATTCGCAGCGATGTGCTCTGCCCCATCGAGGTCGGCAATGGTGCGGGCCACCTTGAGGATGCGGTCGTAAGCGCGGGCGCTCAAATTGAGTTCGGTCATGGCCATTTTCAACATGCCCTCGGCTTCCTCGCCGAGCGCGCTGTGCGCCTTGATTTGTTTGGCGCTCATCCGGGAGTTCGTGCGCACTTTGCCCTTCTCTCCGAAGCGCACACGCTGCACCTCACGTGCTCTTTCGACGCGCTCGCGGATGGCCGACGACGCCTCCGCAGGCTCGTTGCTCGCCATTTCCCGATACTGCACGGCGGGCACCTCGACGTGGATGTCGATGCGATCGAGGAGCGGGCCGGAGATGCGGTCGCGGTAGCGCTCCACCTGGAGCGGCGAGCAGCGGCACTCACGTTTCGGGTCACCGAAGTAGCCGCAGGGACATGGGTTCATCGCCGCGACGAGGATGAACTCGGCAGGGAAGGTCATCGAACCTGCGGCCCGGGAGATGGTGACGCGTCCGTCTTCCAATGGCTGGCGCAGGACTTCGAGGGTCTGGCGGCGGAATTCGGGGAGTTCGTCGAGAAAGAGGACGCCGTTGTGCGCGATGCTGATCTCGCCGGGGGTTGGGTTCGCGGAGCCGCCGAGCAGGCCCGCATCCGAAATGGTGTGGTGCGGGGCGCGGAAGGGACGTGTGGCGACAAAGGAATGCCCGGGATCGAGCAGGAGGCCGGCGATGCTGTGAATCTTGGTGGACTCGATCGCTTCCTCCAAAGTCATCGGCGGCATGATCGTCGGGACGCGCTTGGAGATCATGGATTTCCCAGCGCCGGGCGGGCCGAGCATCAGCAGATTGTGCCCACCGGCGACAGCGACCTCGATGGCGCGTTTCACATGGTGCTGGCCGCGGACTTCGGAGAAATCCACCTCGTAGTTCTGGTGGCGGGCGAAGAACTGGGTCACGTCCTCCCGGACGGGCTGCAAGGTCGTCTCGCCAGTGAGAAACTCGTAGGTCTCGCGGAGATTCCGCACGCCGAAGACGTCGATCCCGCTGACCATCGCCGCCTCGCGGGCGTTCTCGGCGGGCACGACCGCGGCCCTCCGCCCCCGGTTCCGGGCTTCGATGACAACGGGGAGCACGCCTCTCACGGGTCGCACCTGTCCAGTGAGGGCGAGTTCGCCGACGATGCAGTAGTGCTCGGCGTTCGGGATCTCGACTTCCTGGGAGGCGGAGATCATCCCGAGGGCGATGGGCAGGTCAAAGGAGGGGCCTTCCTTCTTCACGTCCGCGGGGGCGAGGTTGATCGTCGTGCGACCCGGAGGCCAGCGGTAACCGCTGTTGGCGACGGCCGTTGTGACGCGATCCCGACTTTCCTTCACCGCGGTGTCCGGGAGGCCCACGACCACGATGACCGGCTTTCCCTTGGCCGCGTTCACTTCGATTTCGACCTCGAAAGCATCCACCCCGAAGACCGCAGCCGAGTAAATTTTCGCCAGCACAAACGGACGGTGGCAGAAGGCCACGGGGAAGTAAAAAGCTTTGAACGTCGCCTAAGAAAGCCTGTCTGAGACCGTAATTACTTAATGAAGTTGACTACTGACACCGAGTGATAAAAATTTCTTGCCTTCTGCCGCAACCACCCTTTACCCTCGCTAAATCTCAGAAAGCCCCACCCGAACTGAAATAATTCCGTCTGCTGCTCGTCCAAGAAACGTAAACACTTCCGCACAAGAGTTGCTCCAAAAACGAAAGCTCAGGCACCCAACCCTATGAATTACAAATCTGGCGAAGATTCCGACACTGGAATCAAAATCTATCTCCGCGAGATCGGTCAGATCCCGCTCCTCACGCCCGCTCAAGAGATCGAGCTCGCGGCAAAAATCAAGAAAGGCGACAAAGAAGCGCGCTCGCTGATGATTCGCTCGAATCTGCGGCTCGTCGTCAAGATCGCCCACGACTACGCCAACCTCGGCTTGCCTCTGCTCGATCTGATTTCCGAGGGAAACATTGGCCTTATGAAGGCTGTGGAGCGCTTCGACCCTGCCAAGGGCGGCAAGCTCTCGACCTACGCAGCGTGGTGGATCAAGCAGTCGATCAAACGCGCGCTGGCCAATCAGTCGAAGACCATCCGCCTCCCGGTCCACCTTGTGGACAAGATCTCGAAGATGCGCCGCGTGGCCATGCAGATGAGCGAAGAACTCGGTCGCGAACCCACCGACGACGAACTAGCGGAAGAGGTCGGCCTCGCCGCGGGGAAAATCTCGCAGCTCAAGACCGTCTCGATCCGCCCGGCTTCACTTGATGCTCCGATCAGCGATGACGACTCGACCGAGTTTGGCGAAATCGTCGGTGATCTCGAAGCGTTGACGCCTTTCGAACAGCTCCGCGATGAGAATCTCCGCAGCGAAGTGGGAGATCTGCTCAAGGTGCTCGATGACCGCGAGAAAAAGATCATCTTCTCCCGCTTTGGGCTCGATGGCGGCAAAGCCAAGACGCTCGAAGAAGTCGGCAAGAAATTTGGCGTCACCCGCGAACGGATCCGCCAACTCCAGAATATCGCGTTGATGAAGCTCCGTCGGGCGCTCCAGAAGAAGGAGAAGCCGATCGAGCACCTGCTCCCCGCACACGCGGGATCAGAGCGGGACTTCAACAACTAATTCCGCAAACCCTTCACCAAGGGCGCGTCTCACGAGGGACGCGCCCTTTGTTTTTCGACGGGAACGCCGAATTCGCCGCTCCCCTCCCGGAGCCGACTACGGCACGATCCGAAGCTGGATGGAATGAACGCGCTCCTCGCCGGCGAGGATGTCGCTGACGATGACGAGATGGTCGCCGGATTGGGCGAGTCCGTGCTCGATCAGGTACTTGATCGCGGAACCGACGGTGCGGGCCGGGTTCGTATCAAAGGGCAGGCAGTGGGAATAGGTGCCCCAATTCATAGCGAGGCGCCGACAGACATCGTAGCTCGGTGCGAAAGCGTAGATGGGGCGGTCCGGCGGGCGCTGATTGGAGACGAAATTCGCCATCTGTCCGCGACGGGTGAAGATCACGAGCTTCGCGTCAGGAAAGGCATTCGCGAGGATCACTGCGGAGTGAACTGCTTTCTCCCGGTCTTCAGCGAGCAGCGCCTCCTTGGCAAATCCGGCGGCACCGCTCAGCTCGATGCGCCGGGCGACTTTGTCGAGCACGCGCACGCATTCCACGGGATACTTTCCGACGGTGGTCTCGCCGCTCAGCATCACCGCGTCGGCCTGCTCATAGACGGCATTGGCCACATCGGTGATCTCGGCGCGGGTCGGCACGGGATTCGAGATCATGGACTCGAGCATATGCGTCGCTACGATCACGGGGCGGCCTTTGAAGAGGCACCGTTTGATGATCTTCCGCTGGATGATCGGCAGCTCTTCGGCGGGGCATTCGATGCCGAGATCGCCGCGCGCCACCATGATGATGTCCGTCTTGTCGATGATCGCGTCGATGTTCTTCACCGCGAGCTGATCCTCGATCTTCGCGACGATCCGCGCCTTGCTGTCGTGCTCGTGCAAAACCTTCCGCAGGGCGTCCACATCGCCAGGCTCCCGGCAAAAGCTCAGCGCGACGAAATCGACGCCCATCTCCGCGCCGACGGCCACATCCGCGAGATCTTTTACGGTGAGCGGCGGCAGGTTCACCTTTACGCCGGGTAAATTGATGTGCCGGCGCGAGCCCATCACGCCCTCGGTCAGGACGCGGCAACGGATGCGGTGGCCCTCCTTGGCGAGCACCTTCATGTGGATCACGCCATTATCCACGAGCACGGTGTCGCCGATCGAGATGTCGTCGATCAGCCCGTCGTAGTTCACGTCCACCGAGTGCAGTTCCTCGCTCTGTTCCCCACGCACGGTGAATTCAAACTCGTCGCCCGGCTTGAGATTCAGCTTGGTCGGCAGATCGCCGGTGCGGATGGCCGGCCCTTGGGTGTCCATGAGGATGCCCACGATCTTGTCGAGGCTCGTCGCCACCGCCCGGATGCGGGGCACGATTTGCCGCACCCAATCGTGGGTCCCGTGGCTCATATTCAGCCGGAAGACATTGCAGCCCGCTTCGATGAGGGCGTGGAGCATTTCCGCCGACTCCGAAGCCGGTCCGAGTGTACAGATGATTTTTGTTTTTCGCATAAACCCTGGTGATCCCTTTTTGTAGAGCGCCCTACTTTTTGCGGAGCACGCGCAACGCTTTCTCTGCGCCATCCACCCGGATGATGAGCAGGCCGGTTTTCGCTCCCGGGCTCGTCGCCAGATAGGCATATTCGATATTCATCTTCGCCTTGGCCAATCGGTCCGCAATGCGCGCCAACGAACCCGGTTTGTTACTGTTCTCGATCATCAGCACCTTGTTCTGGATCGCGAGCACGCCGCGCTCTTCAAAGATCGTGAGCGCTTTTGCCGCATCGCTCGGGACCATGCGGACCACCGAGTGGTCCGCGGTATCCGAGATGGTGAGGGCGTAGATGTTGATATTCGCCTTGGCGAGTTCATCGCAGACGAGAGCCAGGGTGCCTGGCTTGTTCGCGAGAAAGACGGAGAGTTGATAAGCAATCTCGATAGACATTTGGGTGAGTGTGAGGAGCCCCGGCGGCTTGCTCAACCTCGAAGTCAGATCCGGAGGAAAAATGGCTGACACCGTGGCCCGCACGGCTTCTCTTGCTGCCCGATGTCTCCTGACCCCGCGTCCGACCGCCACCACTTTGCCAGCGACAACTGGGCGGGCATCTGCCCCGAAGCGCTCGCCGCCCTGACGGAAGCGAATGCCGCCCACGCGCCGAGCTACGGCGCGGATCGCTGGACGGCGGAGGCTTCGCGGCTTTTCTGCGAGGTCTTTGAGCGGGAATGTGACGTCTTCTTTGTCTTCAATGGCACCGCGGCGAATTCGCTCTCCCTCGCCAGCCTCTGCGAGCCCTACGAATGCGTGCTCTGCCACGAGCACGCGCACATCGCCACCGACGAATGCGGTGCGCCCGGCTTTTTTGCCCACGGCACCACCCTCCTGCCGCTCGCTGGTGCGCACGGAAAAATCGGCCCCGCCGCCATCGAGCACGCGGCGACTCGGCGCACGGATGTGCATTCGCCCATGCCACGGGCCGTGAGCCTCACCCAGTCCACCGAACTCGGCACCGTGTACACCCCACTCGAAATCACCGCCATCGCAGAGACCTCACGCCGTCTCGGGCTGCGCCTGCACGTGGACGGCGCGCGCTTCGCCAATGCCGTCGCCTCACTCAACGTCCCACCGAGCCGGATCGCATGCGAGGCCGGCGTGGACGTCCTCTCTTTCGGAGGAAATAAAAACGGCATGGCCTTTGGCGAAGCCGTCGTCTTCTTCAATCGCGACCTCGCCCGCCGCTTCGAGTTCCGCCGCAAACAGTCGGGCCAGCTCGCTTCGAAAATGCGCTTCGTCGCCGCGCAATGGATCGGCCTCCTGCGCGATGGTGCCTGGCTGCGGCACGCCACCCACGCGAATTCCATGGCCGCGCGCCTCGACTTCGGCCTGCGCGCGCTACCCGGCGTCGAGGTCCTCTACCGGCGCCAGGCCAATGCCGTCTTCGCCGCGCTCCCGACCGCGCTGGCCGCTGGCCTGCGCGCGCGGGGCTGGGCCTTCTATGAGGACGTCGGCCCCGACGGTGCCGCCCGCCTGATGTGCTCGTGGGACACGACCACCGAGGACATCGACGCCCTCCTCCACGACGCCGCAGAATTGGCGAAGCGCTGAGCTCGCTGGCCCACGTTTGGCTTACGCAAGGTGCGGGCGTAAGTTCGCTCCGGAGGCCACATGTCTGCGCCGCAGAAAATCACCCGCATCCTCTTCGACGAATTCCACAGCGAGAGCTGGTCGGTCTCGGCGGAGCGCGCTCGCGAGATGCAGCCGGAGGATCCGGCGAATGCGTCCTATCAGTTCGCCGCGAACGCCCTCGCGGCGCGCGACTTCATCGTGGAGCGCAATGTCGCCGCGCCCATCGGTGGCAAGACCCTCGCCGGGGTCGGAGTGCTCGCGCTCCTGCATCCCTGCGATCCGCGCTGGGAGCGCACGACTTCCACCGAATCTCCCGCGCTTTCTCCGGAAGAAATCGAAGCCGTCCTCGCTTTCGTCAAAGCCGGCGGCGGGCTGCTCGTGGTCACGGAATACGAGCACGCGAAGTACGGCGACAACCTGAACGCGCTGCTCGCGCCCACCGGCATCCGCATCGAGAACGGCAAGATCTTCGACCGCACCGCGAGCGTGCATGACAACGCGGAGTGGGTGCTCACCGCGCCCGCGCCGGGATCGCCCCTCGGGCACTTGGCGGAAGGTGCGTGCTTTTATCGCGCCGGCTGGCTGCACGTCGAAGGCGACGCCACCGCCGCGTGGCAGGCTTCGCCAAATGCGCATCCACACGATGCCACTGTGATCGCGCTCGCGCAGCACGGCGCGGGTCGCGTCGCCGTCGTCACGGACTCCGTGCTCTTCGGCGATGAACGCATCGGCGCGCACGATCATCTCCAGCTCTGGCTGAACCTCACGCACTGGCTCGCCGCGGCCAGGGCCACCCCGGACCAGAGTCCGCCCACGCGCGCGCCAAACCTCGGCCAACACGCCGCGTGGCCCAGTCTCCGCGACGCCATCGCCGAACTCCGGCTACGGCAAATGAAGGATGGCAGCGTCGAGCCCGCGCAGCACGCGGAAGCCGCGCGACTCGTTGGGGAAATCCTGCCCGCACTCGACGCGCTCAGCGCGGAGTTCCCGCACCAAGCAGACTACTTCGCCGCCCTCCCGCAGGACTTTCGCGCGTGGATCGCGAGTGGCTTTGCGAGGCCGGATTTTGCCGCATCACTCGCCGCTTTCCGGCCAGAGCGGAATCGCCGCGACGGCATCGAGCACCTCGTGCTCTTCCCGATGTACACGCCGAACGCGTCCAGCGACACCCGCTTCGAGGCGCTGCTCATGCGCACGCCGTGGCCGGACTGGCTGGCTGCGCTGGAACGCACCCGCTACCGGAATCCGAAATTCGTCCCCGGCCACCTCGCCGACTTCACGCGTGGCTACGACAGCGAATGCGCCGTTCTTTTCCCCGAGACCGTGTCCGTCGCGGCGCGCCCGACAAATCACTTCGGCGTCATCTTCTGCGATCGCGAAGCACGCCGATTGCAGTCCTGCGCCACCCGCGCCGCCGATGCCGTCGGACTCCAGCTTTTCCCCGAACTCGAATGCTGGCTCGGTTCGCTGCCGCTGATCCTCGACACGATGGCGCTCTGGGATCTCATCCACGACGCCTCGCACAGCCTCGGCGAGTTGCCGTTCGATCCCTTCATGATCCGCCAGCGCGCGCCCTTCTGGATGTATGGGCTCGAAGAGTTGCGCGTCGATCTGCGCACCTTCGGCGAAGCCGCACGGCTCGCGGAGTCCGGCTTCCCCTTCGCGCGCTACGTTTGCTGGGCCATCCTGCTCGACCGCATCTTCCGGTTCCCCATCACCGGCCCACGCGTGCGGAACTACGACGCGCTCGGCGGGCAGTTGCTCTTTGCGTATCTGCATCAAAAGGACGTGCTCATCTGGAGCGACAACCGGCTCACGATCCGCTGGACCGCCGTCGCCGATGCCGTCGCGAGTCTGCGCGACGACGTGCGTGCCCTCTATAAGCTCGGCGCCGATTGCTCAAAGCTCACCTTCTGGCTCGCAGCGCACGATCTCGTCTCCCGCTCGGTGCGGCCAAATGTGGCCTCCCGCTGGCGGGCTGATGCGCGCGCGATCACTGATGAGGAGGATCCGAAAAAGTGGATCGCGCTGGTCCACGACGACGAGTTTCCCCTCGGCACCTTTCACCTGAATCTGCAGCGCCGGCTCTCGGAGAAGTAAGTCCCGCACGAGCGATCAAGGCATCGCTATCGGCGGCGCGCGCGTTTAACCTCCCGCAATGCACGTCGAAAAATTCAAGTATCTGATCTGGGCGCAGGACATGGAGCGGGCGGTGCGCTTTTACCGTGAGGTCTTCGACGCGACGGTGGTGCGGCAATCTGAAATCATGGCCGAGTTGACGATCGCTGGCGGCACGCTCGGGATCCACAGCGGCGGCGAAGGCAAGCGCACCTGGACGGGGCTGGCCTTTCAGGTCGCCGATCTTTTTGCCGCCTGCGATCTCCTCAAAGCCATGGGCGGTGCAGTGCTCCGCGCGCCGGAGGATACGCCGGAGGAACCCGCGCATCTCGCGATGTGCGCCGATCCAGAGGGCAATGAAATCATGCTGACCAAGGCGCGGCACCGGTGAGGTCCCGGAGCGTACCGGGTTAAAATTTCACCCCGAACTTTCGCACCCAAACGCCGAAGGTGATGACGCGCCAGAAGAGGTTGTTGTAGCGCTTCCGACCCGCGAGGAAGTCCTCGAATTCCGCCTGCACCGCGGGGCCGGAAAAGACCTTCGGGTTTTCGTGCGCGGTCTCGATGAGCAGTTTGCGAAAGCCGCCGCTGGGATCTTCGCGCAGCCAGCGTTCTTCCGGCGTCGCGAAACCTTTCTTGTCGGTGCGCTCGATCACCTTCGCCGGCATCGACGGACGCAGCGCGGCTTTGAGGATGCGCTTCGTCACACCGTCCTTGGTCTTGAATTCATCCGGCAGACTGAGCGTGAACTCGACGAGTTCGTGATCGAGAAAAGGCACCCGCGCTTCGATGCCGTGCGCCATGGAATTGCGATCCTCCCAGTGGAGCAGCATAGGCATCGTGGTCACCGTGAGCATCATCCGGGAGAGCCACTCGGTGGTCACCGGCGGGCGCTCGGCGGCCGCCCGCCCCCAGGGCGGACGCAGTGCGACGCCGCGTGTTTCCATTTCGTCCCAAGCGAGCCACGCCGGATCACGACGCTTCGTTTTGCGCTCGGTGCGCCAGCGCTCCACCGCCGTCGGCCCAAACCAGAAGAGCAGACTTTTCGCCGTGTCGCCGAGGGTCCAGCCGTGCAGCGCGCGCATCCGCCGGGCCTCATGCAGCGCGCCGAAGACCTGTCCTTGGGTCAGCATCCCGAGCAGATGCGGGCCGAAGAATTGCGGGTAACTCGCGAGCTGCTCGTCGCCCCCCTGGCCGTCGAGCATCACCTTCACGCCCGCCGCCTGCACCGCTTCGAAGAGCGTGTGCTGCGAGAAGACGCTCGCATTGTGGACCGGCTCATCCTGATGCCAGATCATCCGCTCCAGCCGCTCCAGCGCATCTTCGCCGCGCGGGAAAATGTGGTGCGGGGTGACGCCCGTGAAATCCTCGACCGCCTTCATGAAAGGCCGCTCGTCGCAGCCCGGATCTTCAAAGCAACACGAGAAGGTGTTTTGGATTTCACTGCGCCCCTTTTCGTGGAGCAGCGCATTCACCGCACAGACGATCGCGCTCGAATCCATCCCGCCGGAAAGACACGAGCCAATCGGCACATCGGCCCGCAGATGCAGTCGGATCGTCTCGTCGAAAACCTCACGATAGCGCGCCACCGCCTCCTCGAAGCTGCCCTCAAACGGAGCCGTCGGACGCAATTCATACCACCGCCGCACCGGCAGCGGATGCGTCGGATGAAACGCCTTCGCGTCGAGCGTCACACACTCGCCGCCGCGGAGCTGCTGCACCGGCCAGAACATCGTGTCCGAGGTATGGTCCTGCGCGCCGTAGGCCAGGAAATCGATGGCCCGGGCGTAGTTCGCATTGGGCTGGAAGGCCGCGAGCCCGTTGAATTGCTTGATCTCCGAGGCGAAGGCCACGCCGCGTTCGGAAGCAAAATAGTAGAGCGGCTTGATCCCGAAACGATCGCGCGCCGCGAAGAGCACCTGCGTTTTCGAATCCCACAGACAGAAGGCAAACATCCCGCGCAAACGCCGGAGACAATCTTCGCCCCAGTGCTGATACGCGGCGAGGAGCACCTCGGTGTCGCTGTCGGACTCGAAGGTCGCACCGAGCTTGGCCAGCTCCACGCGCAGCTCGCGGTAGTTGTAGATCTCGCCATTGAAGACGATGTGGTAGCGCCCGTTGCCGGAGGACATGGGCTGCCGGCCGCGGGGCGAAAGATCGAGAATGCTGAGCCGCCAATGCGCCATCTCGACCTCTCGCTCGCCGAGCGCGAAGACCTCGCGGGAAAAGTCATCCGGCCCGCGATGCGGAATCGAGATGAGCCGATCGCCTGGGTCACGCTTGCCGAAGAAGCACCAAAGTCCGCACATCGCTCAGGCCGCGCCTCCAGCGAGTTTTTCCAGCATCGCGTGATGCTTCGCGCCGAGACCGCTCGTCTGCCACCACTCGTGAATCTGTCGCGTGGAAGCACCCCAGCCGTTCTGCTGATGGATGTACTCGAGCAATCGCGCGTAAAGCTCCCACCACACGGGCAGCGCGGCTTTGTCCGGATGCCAGAGCAAGGTGATGACACCGCGCATTTCGGCCACGCGATCAATGAGCTGGCGACAGACGCGGAAGGCGCTCTCCCCGTCGAGATCGAGATTATCCGGACGCAAGATCGCGCCGTCGTGGATGACGAGCGGGATCTCCACGAGCCCGAGCCAACGCTGCGTCTGCCAATCCCACATCCGCGACGGATACGACGTGCCAGTGCGGAAGCCGATGTCGCGATTTGAGCCGAGCGTGGAGTCCACCTGGAGCCCGGCGCGCTCGAGGATCGCGGGCGTCTTCATCACGTCGAAATGCAGATTGTGCTGGCGGCTGCTGACGATCGCCGCACCGAGCGCCTGCTCTACGTCATCCTTTTGCTCCGCGAGCAGATCGCCATCGAGCGGCGAGAGGTAGCTCCCGTGCAGGCCGATCTCCCAACCGCGCTGCTGCAAATCGCGCACGATCTCGCGCACCGACGCCATCTCGCCGCGATACGTGGTGCGATCGTCCCAGCGGTACACATTGTCGATGATGTGCCGCCGCCGGACGCGCGTCGGGAAGACGAAGAAGGTGGAGCGAAAGCCATACTTCGCTTCGATCTCAACCCACGGCGTGAAGACATCGAACTTTTGCGGCCCACGCCGCAAGCCGACGAGGCCACCGAGCGGACGCAGCTTCTTCGCGAGTCCCGAGGCATTGCGCGCGAGCAGCGCCACGGTGCGCGCGAGTTCGTAGCGGCTGTCGAGTTGCACGCTGTCCACGTCGTGGCTGAGGCACGCGGCAAAGCGTTTCCCCTCCGGCCACACGATCTCCTCGCGCCATTTCGGAAAAGCGCGGACGAGCATTTCATCCGCGACGGGCCGATAGAGCGAAGCATCCCAGCGCCGTGGCGAGTGCTGCGCCTCGTAGTTGTCGATGCTGTCGCGCGGCGCGCCACATTCCTCCGCACGCCGGACGAGATTCAGAATCGATTCAGGCTCGGGAGCAGGAGGTTGCACGCGTGGGCAGGCCCTACACCGGGCTGCGGGGATTTACCAAGTGAAAACAGGGCGACAGCAGTTGAGTGCCACCGAATGCGACAGAGGATGGCTGCGACCCGGAACGAGGGAAAACGCCAAACTTCAAACTTCAAACGCTAAACTTCAAACGACGCGCCACTGACCGGCGAGGGACCGTTTGGTGTTTGGCGTTTAGCGTTTGAAGTTTGGCGTTCTTTCCGCGCGCCAGACGCCACGGCCTGGCCGCGAGATGGACGAGTGCTTGAAATGCAGGCACCCTCCCGATCCTTTCCGAAAACACCCCGCCCACCACCTTCATGTCTTACATCACCGATCCGCTCGTCCGCGAAAAACTCGCCTCCGTCAAATACCCCGGCTTCAGCCGCGACATCGTGTCGTTTGGCATCGTGAAAGACATCCGCATCGACGGCGCGGACGTCACCGTGCAGCTCACCCTCACGACGAACGACGCGCGCGTGCCGCAGGAGATCAAGGCCAGCACCGAGGCCGCTCTCGCGGGGATCCCTGGCATCGGAAAGGCGACCGTGAAGATCGACATCCACGCACCCGCCCAGCAACCCGGCGCGACCACCGGCGGCGCGGCGACGGCGACCACGCAGATCGACGGCGTGAAGCACGTCATCGCCGTGGCCAGCGGCAAGGGCGGCGTGGGAAAATCCACCGTGGCGGCGAATCTCGCGCTGGCCTTGCAAAAAACCGGCGCGGCCGTGGGCCTCTGCGATTGCGATCTCTACGGGCCGTCCATCGGCCTGATGTTCGGCGCAAATGAGCGCCCGCTCGCGAATGACGACAACCGCATCCTCCCCGTGGAGCGTTACGGCCTGAGCCTCATGTCCATGGGCTTCCTGCTCGACGATGCCGCGCCCGCCATCCTCCGCGGCCCCATGGTCACGCGCTACACCCAGCAATTTCTCCGACAGGTGGAATGGGGCACGCTCGACTTTCTCATCCTCGATCTGCCGCCGGGCACGGGCGACATCCAGCTCACCATCGTGCAGACCGTGGCGCTCGCCGGCGTGATCATCGTCACCACGCCGCAGGAGGTGGCGCTCATTGATGCGCGCAAGGCGGCGACGATGTTCTCGAAAGTGAACGTGCCCGTGCTCGGCCTCATCGAAAACATGAGCTACTTCCTCTGCCCCAGCGACGGGAAGCGCTACGACATCTTTGGCAACGGCGGCGGCGAAAAGGAAGCCGCGCGGCTGAAGGTCCCGCTGCTCGGCCAGATCCCCATCGACATCCCGACGCGCGAAGCCGGCGATCGCGGCACGCCCATCGTCGAAGCCGCGCCCGATGGTCCCGTCGCCGTCTCCTTTCTCTCGATCGCCCGGCAGCTCCGGGAGACCGTGGGGTGAGGGTGCAAAAAGGCACGCCCAAGCGCTCAAGTATTGACGCTGCCTCCGTCCAGTGATTATAGCTTTCGCACCATGACCCCCGCTGCTGACGAACCTACCGATCTCGTCAAGGAGTCCCTCCTCTACAAGGATTTCCTCGCCGAGCGTGAAGAGATCCTCCGACACAAATGGATCGAAAGTGAAAAGGCTGGCTGCGATGTCGGCTTTGAAAAGGCGCTCCTCGACTGGATCGTCAGACATCGCTCCTCCTGGCGCGCCCAACGCCAGCGCGAGCTGCCCCGATAGACGCCACGAATCCCCACCGTGGCCTTTCCTTTAAGGTGATCCCGCGAGGTCACCAAGGATATGAACCCTGCACCCACTCCACCCGCCCCCGGTGCCTCGATCGTCCTCGATCGAGCCGCCATCGAACGCGCTCTCAAGCGCATCGCGCACGAGATCATCGAGCGCAATCCCGACCTCGCCAAGGTCGCGCTCATCGGTATCCCTTCGCGCGGGATCGAGATCGCGAAAAGGCTCGCCGGTTTCATCGAGCAGTTCGCTGGCGTTCGGCCGTTTGCCGGCGTGATCGATGTGGCGATGCATCGCGACGATTTGCACCGCCACCGGATCCCGCCGCGTGTCGCGCGCAGCGAGTTGCCGCTCCAACTCGACGACCTCACCATCGTCCTTACCGACGATGTCCTCTTCTCCGGACGCACCTGCCGCGCCGCGATGGACTCGCTGTCTTCCTACGGCCGGCCCGCGTGCATCCAATACGCCGCGCTCGTCGATCGCGGGCACCGCGAGCTGCCGATCCGCGCGGATTACGTCGGGAAAAACATCCCCACCGCGCATGGCCAGCGCGTGCATGTCCGCTTTGAAGCTGCGGATGGGATCGAAGATTCCGTCTGGATGAGCGTCGCCCCGCCCACCGTATGAGCGCCTCGATCGTCGAAGCACCGCACGCCTGGACCCGGAAGGATCTGCTCGCCATCCAGGGCCTGAGCGCGGCGGAGATCACCCTGCTGCTCGATACCGCCGCCGCCTTCAAGCAAGTCGGCACGCGCGAAATCAAAAAAGTGCCCGCGTTGCGCGGGAAGACGCTGGTCAATTTCTTCGTCGAGCCGAGCACCCGCACCAGGGTGAGCTTTGAACTCGCCGCCCATCGCCTGAGCGCCGACGTGATCAACGTCTCCGCCAACCAATCCAGCCTCACCAAAGGCGAAACGCTCAAAGACACCGCCAAGATCTTCGAGGCGAATCTCGCGGACATCATCGTCCTGCGCCACAGCTCCGCGGGAGCCTCGCAATTTCTCGCTGACCGCCTCAACGCCAGCGTCATCAATGCCGGCGACGGCGCGCACGAGCATCCCACGCAGGCGCTGCTCGACACCTTCACCATCCGGGAAAAGATGGGCCGCGTCGCCGGGCTGCACGTCGTCATCCTCGGCGACATCCTCTTCAGCCGCGTCGCCCGCTCAAATATCTGGGCGCTCCTCGCCCTCGGCGCGCGGGTCACACTCTGCGGCCCGCGCACCCTGGTGCCGCGGGACTTCGAGCAGATGGGGGTGGCCGTCACCCACGATCTCGATGCCGTGCTCCCCGAGGCCGATGTCGTGAACCTTCTCCGCATCCAGCACGAGCGGCAGCGGAAGGAATACTTCCCCAGCCTCGGCGAATACACCTCGCTCTTCGGCCTCACCAAAGCCCGCGCCGAACGCCTGAAACCCGGCGCACTCATCATGCACCCCGGCCCGATCAATCGCGGCGTGGAGATCGACAGCGACCTCGCCGACAGCGCCCGCAGCGTGATCCTCGATCAAGTGACCAACGGCCTCGCCGTGCGCATGGCCGTCCTCTACCTGTGCGGCGCGGCGCGGCCTTCCTGAATCCGATGAAGACCACTCTCCTCCGCAACGGCCGCATCATCGATCCCGCGAACCAGCGCGACGAAGTCGGTGACCTCCTCATCGTGGACGGCCGCATCGCGGATCCCGCTGCCATTGGGCATCTGCCATCTGCCATCACCATCGACTGCACCGGCCTCATCATCGCGCCGGGACTCATCGACATCCACGTCCACCTGCGCGAGCCGGGACAGTCCGCGAAGGAGACCATCGCCAGCGGAACGCGCTGCGCGGCGGCGGGGGGATTTACGAGCGTGGTCTGCATGCCGAACACGTCGCCAGCGATCGACAGCGCCAGCGTCGTCACATGGCTTCAGGAAAAAGCCGCGCGCGAATCGTGCGTGAACCTTTTCATCACCGGCGCGATCACCAAAGGGCTCGCGGGCGAAGAGCTGGCGCCCATCGGTTCACTGAAAAAAGCGGGCGTCGTGGCGCTCACCGACGACGGCCATTGCGTGCAAAACCACGAGATCATGCGGCGCGCGCTGGAGTATGCCGGCATGTTCGGTCTCGTCGTCATGGACCATTGCCAGGACTACAATCTCGTCGGCAAAGGCGTGATGCACGAAGGCTACTGGAGCACCGTGCTCGGCCTGCCCGGCTGGCCCGCGCTCGGCGAAGAAATCATCGTCTCGCGCAATGCCCAGCTCGCCGAACTCACCGGCACCCACATTCACTGCCAGCACCTCAGCGCCACCGGCAGCGTCCGCATTCTGCGCGAAGCGCGCTCGCGCGGCGTGCCGATCAGCGGCGAACTCTGCCCGCATCACATCGCGCTCACCGATGAGTCCCTGCGCGGCTACGACACCGATTTCAAAATGAACCCGCCGCTGCGCAGCGAAGCGCACGTCGAGGCGCTCATCGCGGGCGTGGCGGACGGCACGATCACCATCCTCGGCAGCGATCACGCGCCGCACTCCCCGCACGAAAAGGAGGTCGAGTTCGACCAGGCCCCCTTCGGCATCCTCGGCCTCGAGACCGAACTCGGCCTCTTCCTCGACATCCTCGTGCATAAAAAGAAAGCCATCGGCCTGCCGCGCCTCATCGAACTTTTCACTGCCAATCCCGCCAAGCTCCTCGGCCTCGACCGCGGCACGCTCAGCATCGGCGCCGTCGCGGATGTGACGCTCATCAATCCCGATCTCGAGTGGACCGTGGACAAACAAGCCAGCGCCAGCCTCAGCCGCAACACCCCCTTCCACGGCTGGGAACTCAAAGGCCGCGCCGTGCGGACGATCGTCGCCGGCGAGACGGTGTGGGATCTGTGAAGCGGCCTGGCTCTCCTAAGCCAAGCAGTCCCCCGTGAACGCACTTGAATCCCGCAGGTATGTAATTACCGTGCGCACATGAAGACGCTGGAACTCACCGTCACCCGAATCGGCAACTCTCGCGGCATCCGTCTCCCGGCGGAATTGCTCCGACGGTATCGCATCGGCCAATCCGTTTTGCTCGAGGAGCGTCCCGACGAACTCGTGCTGCGGGCGAAGAAGCAGGCGAAGCTTTCGTGGCAGGAAACTTTCGCGGCGATGGCGGCGGAAAAGGAAGACTGGTCCGCATGGGATGGAGTCGCGGCTGACGGCATCCATGACACCTAAACGGTTCGATGTCGTGCTGGTCGGCCTCGATCCGGTGATCGGGAGCGAGATGGCCAAGACACGGCCAGCCGTAGTTGTGAGTGCCGAGGAAATGAACGCTGCGCTCGATACGGTTGTGGTGTGTCCATTGACCTCAAAACTCCATCCGCGCTGGAGGAGCCGGGTCCAGGTCTCCCTGCGAGGCAAGCGCGCCGAGATCGCCGTCGATCAAATTCGCACCGTGAGCAAACAGCGCCTCATCCGCCGCCTCGACAAGCTCACGCCAAAGGCCGCCGCGGAACTTCGCCGCGTAATTTCCGAGATGTACGGCGAGGGTTGACCAGGAAAGGCCGAGCCACCCGCTGCGATCCTCTACCCGGCCACCGCGAACTGCATCTCGTTCGCATTCCACACCTGCTTCGAGGCATCGAGAATTTCAAAGCGGACAACGCCCCCATCGTAGCCAAAGTCTGCGATGACCCCTGGGCGCACCTCGTCGCTCTCCCGGATTTTCTCGTCGCGCAGCACGATGGTCAGCGTATCGGTCTCGCGGTCGTAGGTGGCTTTGATTCGTATTTGTTGAACTTCGACGTCTTATACAACGTAATCACGACTCGCTCCACTGCCGTTTCTTCCACCACGATCCGCAGCAGCATCTCCACGTCGTGAAACGCATCCTGGTAACGTCGTTGATAAATCAACGTCGAGCCAGCGGGCCGTGTCTGAAATTTTGTGAATGTGCGGCTTAAGTCGCCGTCGAAAGACCGAAACCATTCACCTCATGAAAAATGCACTCCTCACCTCACTCGCACTTATCACCCTCGCCGCTTTCGCTCCCCGCGCAGAGGCGGGCAGTTACGTCCGGGTCTTCAACGGCTACGACCGTTGCGGCCATCCGGTCTATGCGTGGGTCCCGCAGTCGTCGGGCCACTGTTCGTCGAGTTACCGCTCGTATGACGAGCCCCGGCGCGAGACTTACTACTCCCGGGAATACCGGCGGCCCACTTACTCGCGCGACGATTGTGAGACCTCGAACCGTGGCTACCGCTCGACGCCCCGCTTCACGTTCCACTTCGGATTCTAAGCGCCGCGCCACTCGTCCGCGGCGCGCCCGCCGGCACCCGGCGGTCCAGCCTCGGCGGCCGCGCGCGCTTTTCTCTCCGGAGTAACTCGGAGAAACCTCAGACGCCGTTCTGCCGCAGGATCTCGGCGATGACGTCGTCGGTGCTCGTGCCTTCCGCTTCGCCTTCGAAGTTGAGGATGATCCGGTGCCGGAGCGCGGCGTGTGCGGCCTTGTCGATATCGGCGCAGGAGACGTGGTAACGGTGGTCGAGCAGCGCGTGAATTTTCCCGGCCAGGATGAGCGCCTGCGCGCCCCGCGGGCTGGCTCCGTAGCGGACGTACTTCTTCGCGAGCGGTGAGGCGTGTTTGTCGTCGGGATGGGTACACATCACGAGGTCGATGGCGTGGGCCTGGACATCGCGGGCCATCGGCACCTCGCGGACGATCTCCCGCATGGCGAGGATCTCCTGCGGATTGTGGAGGGCATTGACGATCGCGGGCGTCGTCGTGGTGGTGGTGCGCTCGATGATCGTGTGCATCTCCTCGGCGCTCGGAAAGCGGACCTTGAGCTTGAAGAAAAAGCGATCGAGCTGCGCTTCGGGCAGGGGATAGGTGCCCTCCATTTCCAGAGGATTCTGGGTGGCGAGTACGAGAAAGGGCTGCTGGAGCCGATGCTGCGTGCCGCCCACCGTGACGTGGTGCTCCTGCATCGCTTCGAGAAGCGCGCTCTGGGTCTTCGGCGTGGCGCGGTTGATTTCGTCGGCGAGGACGATGTTGGCAAAGATCGGTCCTGGCTGGAACCGGAACTCCTTCCGGCCCTGCTCGTCTTCCATGATGACATTCGTGCCGACGATATCCGCCGGCATCAGGTCGGGCGTGAACTGCACGCGCGAAAACTTCACATTCACCGCCTCCGCGAGGGTGCGCACGAGCATCGTCTTGCCGAGCCCCGGCACGCCTTCGAGCAGTACATGGCCACCGGCGAAAAGCGCGACGAGCACGCCTTCGAGGATTTCCTCCTGGCCGACCATCATCTTGCTCATCTCGGCGTGGACGCGGTGAAAGACGGTGCGGAAATTTTCGACCTTGGCGGCGGAGTCAGGAGGCATGCGAGAGTTGAGAGTTGCGGGTTGAGAGTCGCCTTTCGGCTACCGCCAGGCCTGCTGCCCACGGGGCGGTGTTGGTAGGGTTTTAAGGATGGGGACTCTCAACACTCAACCCTCAACTCTCAACTATTCCTTCGGCCGGATGGACTCGAAGTAGCGCTTGATGAAGAAGCGCGAGCCGAGCGGGATATTCTCCTGCAGCACCGCGTCCTCCGCAACGGGTGCCATTGCCTGGTAGAGTTCTTTGTAGCGGAGGTTCGAACGCGAGGCATCGCCGGCACTGGGGAGAAATTGCTGGAGCGTTTCACCTTCGCCGAGCCGGCCGGCGAGCTGTTGCGCGTTCGCCTTTTTGCTGGCTGCGCTGGCGTCTCCAAAGGGCGTCTCGGTCGTTCCCTGGTCCTTCTCGCTGCCCGGTTTGCCGGAAGGCTTGAGTGGGTCGCCCTGCCGGCCGGGCTTGTCGCCATTGGGCGGGCCAAAGGATTCCATCGTGGTGAGCCCCTGTCCTTGGTTGCCTTTGCCCTGGGGGGCCTCCTGGCCTTCGCCCGCTTTCATGTTTTGCAAGGCCGCGAGCAGGGCTTTCATCTCCTGCTCCGTGAGCGGTCGGCCGCCTGGGCTCGGCGGGATATTCTGCGCTTTGCCGCCACCCATCTTGCGCAGCGCCTCGGCGAGCTTCTGCATCGTCTTCCCGCCGTCGGCGCCCTGTTTCATCTGTTGCGAGAGTTGCTGCATCTGGTCGGAGAGTTTCTGCCGCTCGGCGAGGTGCTTCAGAGCGTCCTCGAGCGCCTGCTTCACGGCTTCGGGGGTGCGGTCGTCCTTGTTGGCCGCAAGTTCGCGCAGCGATTTCTCGAGCGCTTCCGCGGCCTTCGCGAGATCGCCGCGCTGCATCGCTTCGGCTGCCGCGCGGGTTTTCTCATTCTGTTGCAGCGCCTTTGCGAGTTCCTGCATTTCCCGGGACGCTGCCGGCTGCTTTTGCATTTCGCGCACGAGTTTTTCGAGTTCCGAAATCTCCCGCAAGGCCGCCTTCTCCGCGTCGGCAGGATCCTTCGCCTCGGCGCGCAACCGCTCCGCTCGCTGGAGCATTTCCTCCGCCAGCTTGCGCAGTTCCTCGGACTTCCCGTCTGCGTTCGTCTGCTCAGTCTTCCGCGCGAGTTCCTCCAGCTTCCGCGCCGCATCCTCCACCGCTTCCCGCGCCTCCGCCGTCCGCAGCCTCCTTTGCGCAAAAGTCATCCGTGCTTCCCACTGCAGCAGCGCGAGCGCGATCACCGGGACGACGAGCCAACCCACCCTCGCTGGCCGCCGCAGCCGCGCATGGGTGCTGAAATCCGTGCGCTCGATAAAACTCGTGCACTCACTGACCGCCAGGGTGCGCAGCCCAGGCGCACTTTCTCCCTGAGAAAAATCCAACGCCGTGAGAAAGCGATCGCGGGTGCCGCCCGCGCGATCCAGCCAGCGAGCCACCCGATCGAGTGCAGGCACCCGAATCATCGTCCAGAGGAGAGTCGCCCCGCACGCCGCGAGCCCGGCGATCACGGCGAGTCTCGCGTCCCACGGCTCGACCGCGAGTTGCCAGCGCCGCCACGCCCCGACCAAAACCAGCGCGCCCCCGGCCGCCAGCAGCCAGACCACCAGCCCGTCGAGGAACGTCTGCGCCACGAGCCGACGCCGGACCGCCCGCAGGCAGCGTAAGACAGATTCGATCGGCGGGGTTTTCAAAATGGCGGCGCAAACTAGCACCCCGATTCAGACGGCGCACGCCCGCTCTTCTGCGCTCGAAGTTTCCGTTTGTATCGTCCCGGAGCGCACACTAACCTCCCGCCCTCTTAGGAAAGCCGCTATCGTCTAGAGGCCTAGGACACAGCCCTCTCAAGGCTGGTACACGGGTTCGAATCCCGTTAGCGGTACCAAGGGCTTCGGTCTCCCTCGAGGCTGGCACCGAGGAGATCCGGTTCGTTTCGGGAGGAAAATTTTGCCCGGTGCTGGCCCGCACGTTGCTCTGTCGGAGGAGAGTCGTTGCAAAAAACCACCCGACTGATAGCAAACCCGTCCCATGCCTAAAGAAACACCCACAACCCCACCCCAACCAACTCAGCCTGAAGCCCAAAACATCCCGCTGCAGATCAAGTACGACGATCTGTCCGCGAAGTACGCGAACCACGCCCTGCTCAACAGCGGCCAGGAAGAACTCTACATCGAGTTTTCTTCCGGCGTCGTCATGGACCGGGCCAGTGGCACGGCGGTCCTGCCGATCCACACGCGCATCGCGATGACGCCCTCCGGCGTTGTCCGTCTCTGGCAACTCCTCGGCCAGGCCGTGCAGAATTTCCAGGTCATCCAGCCGGCCCCACAGCCGCCGCAAGCGCCCACGCCGATCGAGGCTCCGGCCGCTGGCGACAAGAAGAGCTAACGCTCCTCTTTCCCGGCCGCTCACCTCACGATGAGTCTCACGGTCACCCCGGCTCCCCACGCCTCCAAAAGCGCGGCGGAGTCCGGGGGTGAGGCCGTGCTCCCGCAGGCGCAGCGCCTCCAGGCGCAGCTTGCCGGGGTCGTGGAAAGTGATGCCGTCGCGGATGATCTCCGTCCGCTGCTGGAACTCATCCGCTCGCTGCTCAGTGCGCGCGCGGTCGCGGTGCTGCCCTTCGCGGATCAGCCGACGCTCGTCGCGTGCATCGTGGCCACGCGGGGCGTGTTCGCGAGCCATCTGACGACGCTGGCTTCGCGGCTGGATTCCCGGGAGGCGGCGGTCCAGCCTGCGCCGGAACTCGGCGAAGATGCTTACACCATCGCCGTCCCGGTGGCTCGTGAAGGGGTGCCGCTGTGCTGGCTGCTCGCGCAACTCGTGGTGCCGAATCCGCGCGACCTCCGCGCCTACGTGGTGCTGGTCCAGTCGCTCAGCGGATTTCTGCTTTATCGCCAGCAGCGGCTCGCGACCCGCGAGTCGCACTGGGCGCTGGAGCGTACCGCCGGGCTCGTCGAGATCGTCCGCCGCGCGGGTGCGGAGTTGGATGGAGAAAAAGCCTGCCGCATCGCGGTCGATGCGTTGCGCGAATACTTTGGTTGCGAGCGCGTGTCGGCCGGCTTGAAGCGGCGCAAGGCGTTGCGCGTGCGCGCCATCTCCGGCATGGCGCGCATCGATGTGAAAAGCGCGGCGCATCAGTCCGTCGAGGCCGCGATCACGGAAGCGGTCTCTGTGGACCGGCGCATTGATTTTGAAGCGAGCAGCGCGCGGACGACCGAAACCGTAGCCCACGCGCTCCTCCTCCAGCAGACCGGAGCCGCGCGGCTCGCCACCATCCCACTGCCAGATCGCCGTGGGGGCATCGTGCTTCAGTGGAATGCGGACGCCTTGCCCGACGCGGCAACGCTCACGCTGCTCGACGCCGCCACGCCAGTCCTGCCGGTGGTCTTCGATCTTCTCGAACGCGCCCGCCCGCCGCGCGCCCTCTTTCTCGCCGCGCGGGTCTGGAGCCGGCTCACGCGTCATCGCCGCCGCACTGTCCTTGCCGGGGCGGTGCTCTTCGCCGCGCTGCTCGCGTGTCCTTTTCACTACTCGATCCGCGCCGATTGCCGTCTCGCGCCGACGGTGAAGCGCGTCATCGCCGCGCCTTTTCAGGGCCAGCTCCGGACGAGCTTCGTCCGGCCCGGTGATCGTGTCACCGAAGGCCAGCCGCTCGCGGAACTCGACAACCGCGAGCTTCAACTCAAGGAAGCCGAGCTGAACGCCGCCCGCGAACGCGCGCTGAAGCAGCGCGACAAAGCGATGAGCAACGATGGCGAAGGGGCCGACTTTGCCGCCGCCCAGCTCGCCGCTTTTGAAGCGCAGAGCGTCGGCCAGGAACTCGAACTCACCCGCCGCCGTCTCGCCATGCTCGCGCTCAAGGCCCCGCTCGCCGGCATCGTCGTCTCCGGTGATCTGCGTCGCGCGGAAGGTCAGCCGGTGCAGCAGGGGCAGGTGCT
>JANNXQ010000020.1:0-14304 GCA_031409655.1 Chthoniobacteraceae bacterium
GAATCAGAAAATACAGACCCGCTAGCTAGTCATCGTAAGATTGACTGGCTTGACAGTTACTCCGTGAGCTGCCACCGTTTGTGCGGTTACTAACTCACAGGCGTCTCCGCTAGGGACTTATCTGGATTGGTGACCGATTGCGGCGCCGGCCGCTATGCAGTTAGCGCTCCGCGTTTGCAGGAGCGCGCTGCCGCGCCGAGCGTTCCGCCCCGTCGTCAGTTTGCGCTGACGGCGGGGTTTTTATCGCCCACGTTGTGGTTCAAATGTGTTGGTCGATCAGTTTGGTTGCTTTGGTTTTGCGGCCATCGGGCCGCGGTTTGAAAAGTGGTGAATCACCCGGAAACGAAGAACCCTGCTCGCTTTGCGGCGGGCAGGGTTCTCGAAATTTCGATGATCTGTGTGAGATCTTGAACTACCTGCCTGCCTCCTTGGTAAAGTCTTCGCCTGCGTAACTCGGCCGCGTATTTCTTACGTCGGTGCCGAGCCCCATACCGGGTTTGCCAATACGCAGGGACATACCCGCGCAACGCAACCAGGCGGTCGCTTGCGAATGTAATTGGGATGTCTGGAATGACTTCATTGGTAGTGAATATAACGCTCAATAGGCCCGCGAACTTAGACAGTCAACAACGAACTTTGGATATTTCGAGTTATGTCTATGACCGCCGACTATGCCACGAACACCGCAGCTCCTTGTGAGTTGCGCCGACGCAGTTCCGCGAGCATGTCGCGCTCACTCAGCTCACGCGCCCACGCGGGCCGGAGTTGGAAGTGCGGCTCGTCCTGGATCGTCTTCCAGTTGCCGCCCCATTCGAGGCCGAGCTTCATGCCGAGCGCGCCCACGGCTTTGTAGGCCGGGGATTCGTCGAGGTAACGACCGCCCTCGAAAACGCCGATGTCGAACGCGATGCCGAAGTTGTGATTCGAATAGCCGCCGCGCGCGTTGGTGACGATGCGCCCGGCTTTCGCGCGACCCTGCTCGTAGAGGGCGTTCTGCTCATCGTAGCTGCGCGTGCCGCTGATGATCTTGATGGCGATGCCGATAGCGGCGGCGCTTTCGATGAGCGCACGCGCGAGCGGCTGAACCTGCGGCAGCAACGTGCCGATGGTTCGCTCGCTGCGCTCATCGGCGAGCGTCGTGGGAGCAGACGGAACGGGAGGCTCGCCGACAAGCGAGCGGTAGATGGAATTCCACGTTTGCGGCCCGGGATTGCCGTCCACGGTGACGCCGAGCTTCGCCTGCACCGCGCGGATGGTGGCATCGAGTGTCATTTCGCGTAGCCCTCCTTTTTCGGCAGCGCGAACTCGACGGCACCTCCGCCGTATTTCGGATTCTGATACTCGACGCGCACGAGCGAGCCGCAGCCGCTGAGCAGCCAGGCCAGCATCACGACGGCGAGGAAACCGAGGATGAGTTTGAGGGGATAAAGAAAAGAGTCCTGCTTCATGCCGGCTCCGCCGCGTCAACCGCTGCGTCCTCGCCCGGCGGTTCTGCGGGCACGACGGCCTCGCGTCCGATGAGCTTGAGCATCGTCGCCGCCGCGGCCTGCATCGCCTCGCAGTCGAGGTAGTGGTTCGGTCGCTTTCCAACTTGTCTCCAGAGCCACTTGCCGCCGTCCTTCACTCGCTGCTCGTTTTCCATTTGCGCGAGATAATCGTCGTCGATGTCGTCGGGAACTTCCCACGTTGCGCCGCGCTCCGGGTCTTGATTGCGCCGCAGCCTGGCCAGCGCGTTCTTGCAGCCGGGATTTGCGAAATAGAACGTCGAACAGGGCTGGTTGTGGCCGAGCACGACTTTGCGGCGGGGCGAATAGAAGCGCTGCACGCTGCGACCGGACTTGGTCTTGTGAACGAAGGTGGGCCGGCGATAACCCATCAGCACCGTCCAGCCGCGCCTGGTGCATTCGCGATACACATCGTAGGTCGCGTAACCGGCATCCACGAAGACCAGGCTGAAGTGGATGCCGAAGCGTTCCTACAGCGCCTCCACGTCGTCGAAGGTCAGCAGCCGCTCGAACCACACGAGCCGCGACGAACCATTGGCGCTCCAGGGACGGATCAGCGCCCAGAGGTGATCCATCTGACAGTCCACGGTGAGGATCCGGAGCGGCACGGCGATATCGCCCGGCTCGAAAGGGGCGGCCACGATCTGGCCGCGTGCATTCACGCCAGCCTCGTCCTCCCACATCTCGCCCTTGCGGTAGCCGCCGCGCGTGATCTCCAGCTTGTAGTCCTCCTCATATTCGCGCCATGGCTGGGCCAAGCGTTTCTGGTGAAATTGTTTGAGCGCGCTGATGTCGCCGCGCCGGGCAATGGCCTTCGCCCGCAGATAAAGCTCCGCGAGCGTGCCCCAGCTCATCGTGCTCAGGCTGTTCCAATGGAAGCCCACGTTCTCCTTCGCCGCACGCTGGTCTTGCGCGACGAAACAGCCGGTGGCGTTCAGCTCCCGCCGGGTGCGGTCGGAATCCTCGAAGTAGAAATTGCACGACACGCAGCGCATCGCCGCCGTGCGCCTCACCTCGGCGAAGTCCCATTCGCCGTTTTCATCGCGGGCCGATTTGGACCATTCGATCTGCTCCCAACTCCACGGCTGCCGCGTCCGGCAATGCGGACACTCGAAGGTCCACTCGCGCATGTTGGTCGTCTGGAACTTGCGATCGAAGTCATCGCCCTCCTCGCCGCCCTGGCTCATCAACACGCATTTTCCCAGCCAGCCGAAGGCGGTCACGCGCGCCTCGGCCTCGGCCATGTGGCCCGGCGGGTATGCCCAGCATTCGTCGGCGAAGATCCAGCGGATGGAGCGGCGCTGAAGGTTCGTTTTGTTGTGCGCGCCGAGCACCCAGAGGGTCATGCCGTTGGCGCAATGAATGGTGGCCGTGCGTTTCTTGTGGCGATCGCGGGGGAACAGCGCGGAGACCGGCGCGCACTCCTCGAAGAGCTTGTGGAGGCGCGACTCGGCCTGATCCCTCGCGTCATCGTCCGTCTCGTTGAGCCACAGGGTCGGGCCGGGCAGATTGGCGATGACGTAGCAGAGGGCCAGCTCCGCCGCCGTGGTCTTGGAGGATTGCACCGAGGCGAGGAGGCAGACCTGCCGCACCGCGGGATCGACGATGGCTTCCAGCGGCTCGCGGATGTGCGGCGAGTTCTCGATCCGGAAGCGGCCCGGCACCGGCGAGTAGGGGATCGCCGCGATGTGACGGTGCGCCCACAGCCACGGCGGCGAGGGATCCGGTGGGCGCCAGGCGTCGCGCCAAATGCCATGGATGGCGTCCATGCACCTGGCGGTGCGTCAACCCCTCCAACCCCTCACGTTCATTGCGCAATGAACCTCGGGCCGCCCGAGCTACCGCTTCTTGCGACGCTGCGCCTTCACCTTCGCCGTGGCCCTGGTTCCTGGATGACCTTCAGCATCGCTGCCAGGCCAAATCCCTGCGGGATCGCACGCTCCTGCTCCCAGTTTTCCAGCGAGCGTCGTGACACACCCAGCCGGTCTGCCGCTTCCTGCTGCGTGTAGTTGTTTTGCTCACGCCAGGCGACGAGTGTCTTCGCGAACTGCTGGTGCGTCATGAGCGCCGAGTGTCCGCAGGTTGCGGAGCCCGGTCAAGGCGGTGCGCTTTGACAGCACCTGCCGTGTGTGAAGATCCACAGCGCCCACAATGCCCTCGTCGATCCGGCAACGCTCAAGCCGAACCCGGTCAATCCGAACCGGCACAGCGCGCATCAGATTCAGCTTCTGGCATCCATCATTCAGGAGCAGGGTTGGCGCGGGCTAATCACGGTAAGCAAACGCAGCGGCCTGATCGTGCGTGGCCACGGCCGCCCCGAGGCCGCGTTGCTCATGGGCGCGGAGAAGGTGCCGGTGGATTATCAGGACTACGCGAGCGACGCCGAGGAGCTGGCAGACTTGCTCGCTGACAACCGCCTCTCCGAACTCGCGGAGCTTGATGAGGACGACCTCAAGCGCGTGATCGAATCCATTCGAGCGAGCGACCCCAGCTTCGGCGTGGAACTCACCGGATTCATGGAGGATGAAATTGCGCGCCTCTACGATGAGCAGCCGGAGGACGACGTGGAAACCCTGCCGCGCATGGAGATTCAGGCGTTCGAGCACCACGACTACCTCGTTTTCATGTTTCACGACCTTCGCGACTGGATGCTCGCGCTCCAGCTCTTCGGCGTCCGCGAAGTGGATTTCTCAATCACCCGCAAAACCAAAAACATCGGCATTGGCCGTGTGCTTCATGGAAAACGAATCCTCGACCTCGCCCGCCGTGCTGCCGCCGGCGGAAATCAACCTGCTCTCCCTGAAGGACTGGCCGGAACTGGCTCCGCTGAGCCTGCGCCTGGTGATCATGTCCCGGAGCCGTCCGCGGGCGATCACCAGCCACCGCCTGTTCCCGACAGCGACGCTCGTCGTTCCCGAAAGCGAGCTGGCTGATTACGCGCACGTCCCGCTGGAGAAGGTCACGATCTCCGATGAAGTGACCGGCGTCAGTCCGGTGCGAAACTGGATTCTGCGGCACTTCACCGACGACGCCATTGTGATGCTCGACGACGACATCACGGCCTGCGTCTGCATGGTGTCGCTCCGCTGCCGCAAGCTCTCGACCGATGAGACGTTCGCCATGCTCGAAAACAGCGTCTACGGAGCACGCGGCGCCGGAGCTCGATTGTTTGGCTGGCACCAGCGCAGCGATCCGCGCCTGCTTCAACGCAATGATCCGTTCGGCGTTCACCATTGGGTCGGCGGCGCCGTGGGCGTCGTGCGCGATACGAATGGCGGAGTTCCAAAGTGGGATGAACTGCTCAAGTGCAAGTGCGACATCGACGCCACACTCGAAGAGTTGATGGCGAATCGTCTGGTCTGGAAGGAGGCCCGGTTCTGCTTCGTGCAGGAGCGGGACAAGAAGCTCGGCGGCAATTCACTTTTTCGCTCTGCCGAGCGCATCGCGGCCGAGAAGCGTTACCTCAAGCGGAAGTGGAAAGCCCACGTCCGGTTCGAGAGCTATCAAAGTCAGGACAAGACCGCGATTGATGTCCCGCGACGCCAGTCCTTCAGCCTCGATGCGTAGCGCGATGCAAATGGAGCCATTCAGCGTTGGACTACACGCGGCCCGGACGACGAGGAGGAAGGAATGCCTTCATCACCACCGTCTGACCGCTCGCGGCACCCCTCAACACCCCCCTTTCTTTTTGGCCTCACGTTTTTGGCGAACGACCATCAAGACATGTGATTTCTAACTAAACGCGGCTATGAGTTTGGTGAGGTTTCCTCGGCGATGCAAAAGGCCATCCGCCGTGGAGACACTCGCCTTGCGGGTTATTGGGCGCTGGAACTCTGGGCCAGCGGTTACGGCAACTATGTCTGGAAGCGGTTGCTCACCGTGAGTGCCGAAGATTGCTGGGGAATTCTGACTCAGGAGGTAAAGGCGCTCCATGATGGTTACGCGCTCGTGAACGCCAACGTGCCCGCGAAGCAAGCCAAGGGCCGCATCTTCATCAGCAAGGCCGTGATTCTCCTGTGCGCGGCTAAGAAGAACCGGGACGCCGATCATTTGCAGAACTTCGTCTATGACCAGTGCGCTGGGCTGGACGCTGATAAACTCGCTGCCGAATTGGAGAAAGCCGGGCGTGAGAAAATTCCCGACTACGCCTTTGACTGCCACACACAAAAGGGTCGCAGAATGGGCAAGACCAAGGCCGAGTTTTTCCGCGATGAGCAGGCTGCACTTGAGCCCTTCCAGCCCGGTCTCTTCGATGACCTGATCGACGGTTGAGGCTCACGGAGCGGAAATCAATTCTTTCGAATCCGCGTTGGTCGCGGGTTAGCGACACTGTACCGCCGCGGGCATTCGGTGCTCATGGCGGGGAGAAGATTTTCAGGCGCACAAAGCATTGTACTGCGCTGCCGACGGGGAGCGTGGCCTTTACCACTTGCACCGTGCCATTGTCGCTGAGGACCTGCTCAGTCACGCCACTTGTAATCCACAGGTCAGGGCCGGGCAACGTGTTGCTCCACTCCACAATGAAAGTTGCCCCAGCACTCACCGCAGCGATGCTGCGCGTGTAGGTAAATTCGAGGTTTGCGCCGTTGCGCATCACGCTGGTAGGCAGAGGGGTGCTGGTGGTGGGGTCAAGATGGCAGGCCCATTCGATGAGATTGACAAGTCCATCACGATCGAAGTCAAAGTCATCGCCGGCGTTCCCGCCGTCGCCAGTGGTGCCGAAATATGTCTGCCGCCAGCTCTCCTGCGCTGTGAGCCCGATGCCTGCGATCACATAGGTGAATGGGTTTTCGTCGCTATCGTCGCTGGCAATACTCACGGTGGCAGTGGCGGGACCGGCGGCGCTGGGATTGAAAGTAATGGTGAACGTGGCTGTGCCGCCGCTGGCGGCGACGGCGGCGGCCGGTTGCGCAGTGACGCTGAAGGCGCTGCTGCCGCTCAGCGTGACGTAATTCGGCGCACTGCCGGTAAGTTGGAGAATACCGGTGCCGCTGTTGGTAACGGTGAAAGTGCGCGCCACAGTCCCACCGCTCACCGCCGTACTGCCGAAGTCGGTGTGATTCGCTGCACTTGGCGTGGTTTCGCCATTTGCAATATTGGTGCCGTTACCGCTTAGGGCGACCTCGGGGGCGGTCTCGCCTTCATATCGCACCACGGCAAAACTGTTGCCCGACCTGCCCGCAACAACGAGCATCCCATCGTGCTGCACTGCCACGCTGGACCCGAAGTCTTGTGCGCCGCCAAAATCTGTGCTCACTTTGCCAGCCTCGCCGAAGCTGTTATCCAGCACCCCGCTGGTTGTGTAACGTGCTACGGCAAAGTCCGACGACCCGAGTTTGGAGGTAGACCCAGCAACAAAGATCTTTCCGTTGGCCTGCAACGCCACACTGCTGGCGTAATCACTACTGCCATCAAAGTCGGTGATGATCCTGCCATTCGTGCCGAAGGCCGTGTCTAGCGCGCCACTGGACGTGAAGCGCACCACGGCGAAATCATCGTTGGATGAGTAGCCCGCGACAAGTATCTTCCCGTCGCTCTGCACCACCACGCTGTTGCCCGACTCGTCGAGATCGAAATCAGTCACGACCTTGCCACCCGTGCCAAAGGTTGGGTCCAGCGCGCCGCTCGCCGTATAGCGCACGACTGCGATGTCGATGTTAGTGCCGTTGTCGGACTCCCCTGCGATAACGATCTTACCGTCGGTCTGCACTGCCACGCTATAGGCCCACGCATATCCACTGCTGCCGAGAGGCGTAGTTACCTTGCCACCCGTGCCGAACGTCGGGTCCAGCGTGCCGTCGATATTGTAACGGGCGAGGGCGAACTCCCAGTCGCTGCCGTTCTCGCAAGCGCCTGCGACGACGATCTTTCCATCGCTCTGTAGCGCCACGCTGTAGCCTTCGTCCCAGCTGCCGTAGAAGTCCGTGGTGACCTTGCCCTCCACGCCGAAGGTTGTGTCTAGCGCGCCACTGGCCGTGTAGCGCACCACGGCGAAATCGCTGCTGTTCTCGTCGGATGAGTAGCCCGCGACGACGATTTTTCCGTCGCTCTGCACCACCACGCTGTTGCCAGACTCGTCGTTGAGATCGAAATCAGTCATCACCGTGCCGCCCGTGCCAAAGGTTGTGTCTAGCGTCCCGTTGGCATTGTAGCGGACCATCCCAATGTCGTAATTAACAATGAAATCTGTGCCGTTCATCACATAGCCTGCCACAACGATCTTGCCGTCACTTTGCAACGCTACATCCAATCCATTGCCGCCGCTTTGGCCAATGGGAGTCGTTGCTTTGCCGCCCGAACCAAAACTGCGATCAAGTCCATCTACTACGGTCACCGCGACGGTGGCTTCGTTGAGCACGCCCCACGAATCGATGACCCGATATGTGAATCGGTCACTGCCTGCGAGCATCGCGGGAGTGCCAGCCGTATAGATGATCGAATTCCCGTCGATCGTCGCCGTCCCGCCTAGAGGCTGCGAGACACTGTCGATGGATAATGTGCCGCCGGAAAGCGCGACATCGTTCGCCAGAATCGGGATGGTGAGTGGGAGCTTTCCATTTGTCAAAGCGTTGTCATTGGCTGCCAATGGCGGCACGCCTCGGGATTCCACGTTCACCCGCGTCTGAAAACCATCTAGGGAAATGGTGAGTCTCGCGGTACCAGGTGTCAGCGCGGTGATGTTCAGGCCACCATCTACGCGCACCACTGTCGTACGCGAGGAAACTACGGAAAGATTGGCCCCGGGGGACACATAGGCAGGCAACTGGGTTAGATCCGAGTAAACCTTCCGAACTCCGAAAGTCGTCGAAGTGCCTGCCGCTATTGTGATCGTGTCTGGATCCACCGAAATCCCTTCCTGAACAACCGGGGGTGGGCGGGAAACGGCCACGATTGGCGCGGCGACTACGAATACACCCGCTGTAGAAATGTAGGTGGCACTCAGAACGACCTCTCCGAGAAAATCATCCGCAACGACCAAGGTTACTTGCCGCGCATCAGTCTCCGAGATCTGTAATGACACAGGTTCCGCAGAGGTGCCGAAAATGCCGAGAGACCAATTCAGCGAACCCATTTCAATCTGGCTTTCGTCCACCGCGAGATGGAATTCGGAAGTGGTCTGCGAGGCAGCCAGCCCTAGTTTCTGTGGAGCCTGTGGCGATCCCGAGCCGGGCGCGATGGGGCCAGGAGCGGCCTCAACGGATGGGACGAGACTCCTAACCCAATTCGCATCAGTCATCGGTCTGAGGTCCTGCCGAAGAAAAGGTCCAAAAGGAAGACGATCTCCCTCAAGTAGAGTTGCGACGTAACGCGCGAGGTTCGCGTTCCGGGTTTGGGAATCAGGCAACTGGGATCCAATCCCAAATGCAAGTCCCGGACCGGCGTGTTGTGCATCTTCAACACGCCACTTCAGGGCGCTGCGATTACCAGGAAATGCACCCGCGAGACTGGAATCAGGTTCAACAACACCGTCGGATCCGTGGGGCAGCAGCATCGTACCTCTGAGAGATCTCAATCCAAGAGCATTGTAAGCTCTGATTCCCGGCCCTTCATTCGGTGAAAAACCGTCGTTCACATACGTGGCGCTGAGATGTAACGGTGCATCTGGATCGGTGATATACTCAGGGCGATTGATGTGGCGGACTTGAACTCCGAACGGATCAAACTTCCCCAAGACTCCTTGGTTCCACAAATCGGAGATCTGTTTTTGGACGACGTATCTGTAAGCCTGCGGTAAGGCCTCCGTTCCTTTAAGTCCGAGCTCGTGCATGTAAGGGTCCAGCACGTTCCCGTTATGTGGCGAGCCTATGGTTACAATCCTCCGGAACCGCCCACGTTCAAAGTTCGTCGCATTGCGAAAGGGCTTCTGGAGACCCCAGTACTTCGAGCTGTTCCGAGCGATCGACAACATACGCAAGATCACACCCCCTTGACTGTGTCCGACTACATCGAACCGGGTCATAGCCCACTTCATAGATGGTGCTAGCCCCGCGTCTCCAAAAACAGCGTTGTCTAGCGTCGCATCAACATCTTCGGCGAGGTTCGCGAGCGATTGACGAATGGCACGAAGCCACTTTTCCCCGTCACGAACATCCGGATTTCCATAGTCGATTGCCACGAAATCCCTGCCTTGTTCACTGAATTTCAAAAGAAAACTTTCACTCCAAGTATCGGCGTTTGAGGCAACTCCATGCACGAAGACGATCGGCGGCTTCCTAAACGAGATACGGGCGCGTGCCAGTTCTCCAGCTTGGCCGTCAACCACCGCGACTAAGTCCGCTGTGATCTCCTTGCTGCCTAGGAACATACTGAGTGCGGATGGTTGCAATGCACTGATCATCGCGAATCCAATTCCCGATGAGTCAAGTTGGATTACCCTCGAGAGATCCCAATCGGTGGCGCCTAGAGACCGAATGACGGGCATCTGGAGGGGCGGAGGCTGCAAAAGCGTTCCGCCCTCCTCATTCTCATACGAAAGCGTTACTGTGGCTCCCGGAGGTCCAATAATTCGAATCACCAATGGCGTGACGCCATCTGCGACCAACCCTGAATCCACCACGGGGAGCGCAAGGAGCCGGTCGCGCTGAGTCGTTGGAATGAGAGCGTCGTCAATACCGGCATCCAGGTTGAGGACATCATCCGGCTGGGACAAGCGTTTGAAGGAGATCGGGCCGCCAGTTACACGGACTGAAAACGAGCCCTGATTGTCCGCGAAAATATCATCATTGATTCCCAACTGAAGGAAAGATGCTCCGGCAGGAACAAGCATCTCAGTGATCCCGTGACCAACCTTGAACGGAGCACCGATGACCACACCATTCGCGTCTGCAAAGGCTCCCATTAACGCCATAAGCGAAATCGGCCAGGTAGCACCTGCATATTTGCTCGGAAAGGGCTGCCCGCTGCTGCCCAACTTTTCATTCGCAGGTGACCATGCATCCCAGCCAATGCCTCGGGGATAACCGTCAGGCCCGCAAAACGTCCCTCTCCCGTCGGCTGCCACCAGGCCTCCAAGCACGGTCACGGATACTCGAGAGCCCGCTTGGACAGCGAACCTTACCGGCGGCTGGTGGTCGTTCACTCCAAACGGTAGCGTAGGATTTGAACCGCGCTCCCATGGCCCCACTTTGCTGGAGACGGTAAGCGTCGCTGTAGCTGCCACCGCAACGTGTGAAACGATCAGCCACGCGCAGGTCGCCACAAGAAATGCGCTACTAAAAAAACGATGCTTTTTGCTCCTCATAAAAGTTCTTTTAACTGCTCGGAAAGGTCACATCCAATCCTTTTGGGGGAGTGGGAATAATTAAGCGAGTATTTAGACGTGAACCAATGAGCGTCAAGAAGTCGAACGGCTCGCCGGACTCTGGGCACTCTGGGATGCGGGAAGAATCCCAATTTCTCGGGATGGAAGAAGGTGTCCAACCGGCTCACACCACCTTTCGCGCCAACCGAACGCTGCTCCGAAAAATGGCGAAAAATTTGGCGTTCACTTCCGCTTCCCGTTCGCGGGCCGGCTGAACGAGGCAAGGGCATGTCTGCAACATCCACCACAAGCCATGCGCAAAAGATACGCATTCTGCGTAGTCTGCGGAAACCCGAGGACGTTGAAGCGATGAACATCCGCTTCGGCGTCGAACTTGAAACCAAAGTGCCACGCACCTGCGGCCTCGCCGCCGGCGGCTAACACGTCGGCTATCCGGTGAGGACGGCCCGCGCGATCAACGGACAGGAACTTGCCGCGCCCACCTTCAACGGTGCTACGTGGCGGGCCGACCGCGACGGTTCCATCACGTCCGAGCCGGGCGAGATGCCCTGCGAATTTGTGTCGCCCATTCTTCACGGAGCTGAGGGCGTCGAGAACCTCTGCCGGTTCATGGAATGGATGAACGCGATCGGCGCCACCGTCGATAACTCGTGCGGCGTCCACATCACCGTGGGCATCGAGTCGGTGATCGGCAGCCGGGAGGCGGGCAAGGTGAGCGAGTTCGTGCGCAAGCTGGCGCACATCGCGCAGTGGCACGCGATGTCGCTCTATGGTCAGACGGGCACTGGCCGCCACCTGAGCCGCTACAGCCACACGCTCGCCGTCGACGTGGAGCGCCGCATGAAGAAAATCGTGAACACGAGCAGCGTGGCGGACAAGGAAGCTGCGGCGGCGGCCTGCGGGCGCGGAATGGTTTCGTTCCAAAAGGCGTTCAGAATGCGCGGCGATGAGTATGTGGGCGCGGTGGAGTTCCGCGTGTTCGCCGGCACCACGAGTCTCATGAAAGTGCTGCATCACTTGGCGACGGTGCTCGGGCTTCCCGCGCACCGGTCCCGGCCAAGACGAGTGTTTCGCACTTGTCTTCGAGTCGGCATTCGATCTCGCGCGGCGCGAACCGGATTGGGCCGCGGCAGCGCTCGATGCGTGGCCTGCCGCTCGCGAGCGGCCCGCGCTTGCCATGCTCAAATCCCACACCCAGGTTCGCGAAATCAGTCACGCTGCGATCGTGGCCGCATTTGCCGCGCAGACTGCACCGATGCGCGAGACGGAGAAAAAGTGGCGCAGCGAAGGCTGGGTCGTTTTTTCCGGCGAAGTATGGTTCTGGGCCGGATTGCACGCCGCCTAACTGCCTGAGGAAGATCGGTTCCTGCCGCGCTTTCGCGAAGCCCTCCAAGCGGCGAGTGGCCAAGTCTGGGACGATCCGCGATCGCACACGCGCGTCATCCGCCGCGCGCCGTGGCATTCCCCCTCCACTTCCCGCGCCGAACTGCAGGCCCACCCAGTCCTCCGGTTCGGACGATTGTTTTGCGTCAGCCATGCCGAAGAAACTGCGGTCCTGGAGTTCTTGAACGCGCAATGCATCGCCGAGGACCTCGAGAGCGAAGGACACTACAGCACCAGCGACCTCGTTCTCGCGCGGTGGATCCGCAATGCACGATCGGGGGCCGAGCGACTGTTGCGGGAACAACCGGACCGCGTGAGGGCATTCATCGAAGTGCCACTCGGCGGTGATTCCCGAGAGTTCCTGATCGAGCAATTCGGCCCGCGGCCAAAAAGATCGATGACATCGAAGCCACCGAGCGCTGGATCGACTGGCATTCGAAATGGCGCGGACACCGCTTCTCGCGCAATCGCGGCGAGAGCGTCGAGGCCGCTGCGCGAGCGATGGACTCCGCGCTCTGGCTGGGCTGGCTCTTTCCGCGTCGCATCCGCTCTCACCGTAAGTGATCCGACCTGTCTCGAGAGAGTTCAATGGGAGCTGCGGATTTCCGCTCAGCTCGAAAACCGAACTGACACGCCGCCTCCGCATGATAACCTCGGTCCTGAACCCCGATGCCCGGACCCCGGAATTACAAACACGCATTCCCATTGGTCGCCGCGGCCTGCGAGGAAGCGATTCCACAGAAGTCATTTACGAATTGGCATAAAACGACATCACTTTCTAATTTCCATCGTCCCTCCGGGACCCCGCGCGCATCCCGCATGGCACCACATTTAGTCACACCCAAGGGGCCGGATGCCGAAGGTCCGTGGTTGACACGGCGGGCGCAAAAACCTAAAAACCAAGTTGTCAATCCCTCTTGTTATGCACACTCGCATCTCTCGACCGGTCGTGGTCCTCCTGCGGTTTCTGCTCCTCATCGGAGTATTCGGATCAAGCGCCCAAGCGCAAACAGCCCTGACCAATGGCGTGGCCGTGGCCAACCTTTCCGGCGCCGCCGGCAGCAGCGCGTATTACAAAATCGCGGTGCCTGACGGACGGGCGAAGTTGGAGATCCGCATCACGGGGAGCGGCGATTGCGATCTTTACGTGAAGTACGGGGCGCAACCCACCACTTCGAGTTACGACTACCGCCCGTACACGTCGAACAGCAATGAAACCGTCACCGTCACCAATCCCCGGGGCGGTGAGTGGTTCATCATGCTCCGCGGTTACAAGGCTTACTCGGGACTGACTCTCTTGGCGACTTATCCCGACGCGACTGCTCCGACAGCGGCCACCCCGACTTTCAGCCCGGCACCTGGCACCTATCCGCAGCAGCAATATGTGACCCTCTCCTCGGCGACCGCCGACGCGATCGTCCGCTACTCGACGAATGGCTCGGACCCGAACTCCAGTTCCACGGTCTATAGCGCGCCGCTCATCCTGAGCAGCACGACGACGATCAAAGCCCGCGCCTTTAAGTCCGGCATGACGGATAGCTCGGTGGCCACGGGGACTTACACCATCGTGGGAAGCGGGATCACCGATCTGCAAAATGGCAGCCCGAAAGCCGGACTTTCCGGTGCGAAAGGCAGCCAGACCCATTTCCGGATTAGCGTGCCCGCCGGGCAGGCTTCGCTGGCGATCACGATCCAGGGCAGCGGCGACTGCGATCTCTACGTCCGCCGCGGATCACAACCGACGCTCGCCCTCTACGATTACCGGCCCTATCTGAGTAACAGTAACGAAAGCGTGACCGTCAACAGTCCGGCCGCCGGGGATTGGTACATCTTGCTCTATGGCTACGCTGCTTACAGCAACGTCACCCTCAAGGCGACTTACTCGACCACCGCCAAGCCGGACCTTATCCCGGTTCTCACGTCCCTGAATGCCTCCACGAGCACAGAGACCTTCAGTGGCGGAGCCTGCGATGTCACGGAGGGATTGGTCACCTCGGGTACTCGACGGCTGCTCCGTTTCACCACGGAGACGCGGAATGTCGGCACCGCGGACCTCGTGCTGCGCAGCCCGGCTGGCAATCCGCTCTTCACCTACGCGCCCTGCCACGGCCACTACCACTTCAATGGCTTCGCCGAATACAAGCTGCTCAACTC
>JANNXQ010000021.1:0-5336 GCA_031409655.1 Chthoniobacteraceae bacterium
TTCATAGATGGCGCAGTCCTAAGCACATTGGGTTTCCTGAATGAGGGTCGTTGTGGAGCGGGTGGGGCGGGCGCGCACGAGCCATTTGCGCAGCTCTTCGAGCGCGAGCATCCCGAGTGCGAACGGGAGGATGAAGAGCCAGACGGCGAGCAGAATCGGCGCGGTGCCGAAGAGCCTGTTGCCCCACGGGGTGTAGTCGATGAAGGCGATGAGCGCGATCTCGGCGGCGATGCCGGCGAGGATCAGCTTGTTGCTGAAGAGGCCGAACGCGAACGCGGAGCGGCGTTCGCTGCGGCAGAGGAAGACGTTCGCAATCTGCATGACGACGATCGCGCTGAGGCAGGCGGTCGTGGCTTGCAGGTAGAGCGGGTCGTGGGCCGCGAGCGTCTGTCCGAAATGCCAGCCGCCGTGGCGCAGGACGAACCAATAGGCGCTCATTGCGGCGGCGGCCTGCATCACGCCGAGGAAGAGATAGGCGCGGGCGAGCAGCGGCCAGTTCAGCAGGCGATCGGTGCGCGGGCGCGGTGGCGCGCGCATGATGTCCGGAGCCGGCTTTTCTGCGCCGAGACCGAGCGCGGGGAGCATGTCGGTGCCGAGATCGACGGCGAGGATTTGGATGATTGTGAGTGGCAGCGGAATGCGGAAAACGACGAACGCAAGATACGGGATCAGCTCCGGCACGTTCGAGGTGAGGATGTAGGTGAGGAAATTGCGGATGTTGGCAAAGACGGCGCGGCCTTCCTCGATCGCGGCGACGATGCTCGCGAAGTTGTCGTCGAGCAGCACCATGTCGGCGGCCTCGCGCGCCACGTCGGTGCCGCTGCGGCCCATGGCGATGCCGACGTCGGCTTTGCGCAAGGCCGGCGCGTCGTTCACGCCGTCGCCGGTCACGGCGACGATCTCGCGCTTGTTTTGGAGTGCGCCGACGATGCGCATCTTTTGCTCCGCGAGGACGCGCGCGAAAATGATCTCCGGGGCATCGAGCGCGAGTTGGAGCTGGATGTCCGAGAGATGCCCGAGTTGCTCGCCGGTGATGACCACGGGCGTGGCGGAGCGCACCAGTCCGATCTCGCGCGCGATTGCCGTTCCGGTTTGTGGATGATCGCCGGTGACCATGATCACCTTGATGCCGGCGTCGCGGCATTTCTGGAGGGCCTCGGCGACTTCCGGACGCGGCGGATCTTCTAGGCCGATGAGGCCGGCCAGGGTCATCTCCGCTTCCGCGTTCGCCAGCTCGAAACTCTCCGGCAACTCGCGCCAGGCGAAGGCGAGCACGCGCAGCCCTTTCTCGGCCATGGTCCCCGCCGCGGTGCGGAAGGCGGCGGCCAATTCGTCCGAAAGCGCAACGGCGCCGCCATCCATCGCCGCATAAGTGCAGCGCGGGAGCACAACCTCCGCCGCGCCTTTGCAATAAAGCACCTTGCCCTCCGGGGCCGCATGCACCGTCGAGAGCCGCTTGCGCTCCGAGTCGAACGGAATCTCATTCACGCGCGGGCTGTGCGGCAGCGTGGGCAGAGCATCGGAGGCGAGTTGGACGAGCGCAACTTCCATCGGATCGCCGAGCCAGCCGGGTCCGGCGGCGGCGCGTGCGTCTTTCAAATCGTGGCAGCACGCTGCGACTTCGAAAAAGCGGCGATGCGGCTCGATCAGCTCGGCAACTTGATTCGTTTCAAACATTCGACCCGCAATGAAGAGCTGCCGGGCCGTCATGCGGTTCTGCGTGAGCGTGCCGGTTTTGTCGGTGCAGATGACCGTGGTGCATCCGAGCGCTTCGACGGCGGGCAGATGGCGGATCAGCGCGTTGCGTTTCGCCATGCGTTGCGAGCCCATCGCGAGCGCCAGCGTGACGGTCGGTAGCAGTCCCTCCGGCACGTTCGCGACGATGATGCCGATGGCGAAAATGAAGGTCGCCCAAAACGGCAGACCAATCGCCTGGCCGACGAAGAAGAAGATCACTCCGAGCGCGAGCGCGAGCCCGGCGACGATGCGGCTGACGCGCGCGATTTCGAGCTGGAGCGGCGAGATCGTGTCGCCGGTCGCCTGAGTGAGCAGCGCGATCTTCCCGAAGGCGGAGTGCGAACCAGTCGCGAAGACGAGCGCCTTCGCTTCGCCGGAGACGAGCGAGGTGCCGGCGAGGAGCGTGTTGCGGGCGTGCATCGGCTCGGGCTCGTCGCACGGCTCGGCGTCGCGCGAGACCGGGAGCGACTCGCCGGTGACGGTTGAGTTATTCACCCGCACGCTGAACGCCTCCACGAGACGGCAGTCCGCGGGGAGGATGTCGCCGGCTTCGAGCAGGATCACGTCGCCCGGCACGAGATCGGCCGCCGGCAACTGCCGCACGGTGCCAGCGCGCACCACCTTCGTCACGCTCGGAAGCAGCTTCTTGAGCACGGCCAGCGCCTGCTCGGCGCGATACGCCTGCCAGAACGAGAACACACCGTTGATCACGATCACGCCGACAATCGCGAACCCGAGCGTCGCCATGCCTTGCCCCGGCTCGCGCCACTCCGCGAAAAACGCAAGCCCCGCGGCGATCCACAAAATCAGCGCGAAGAAGTGGACGAACTCTCGCGCAAACGTGAGTAGCAACGCCTCGTGCGCGACTTCCTCCACTTCATTTTTCCCAAACTCCGCAAGCCGCCGCTGTGTCTCGGCATCGCTCAGTCCCGCGAGGCTGCTCTTCAGGCTGGCAAAGGCGTCGGCGACTGTGAGGCGGTGAATCTTCATCGCGGACTGTGGTTCGGATGAGAAGTTTTTTGCCTGCGCTCGCCGTCGGCAGACGTCAGCCCGAGCTTTGTGAACCGATTCATAACGGGCTCCCGCGATGAAAGCGCCTCGTCTCGGCGAGCGCGTCGCGGATGATCTCCCAAGCCGAATGCAAAAAGAGCACGGCGATGATGGCCGCGACGAGCAGGTCAGGCCACGCGGTCTTGAGCCAGGCAACGAGTGCGGCGGCGATGATCACCGCGAGGTTAGCCAGTGCGTCGTTGCGGCTGAAGAGCCAGATCGCGCGGGCGTTGGCGTCGCCACCTTCGCGGAAACGCATCAGGGCCAGTGCGGCACTGATGTTCACGAGGAGTCCCGCGAAGCCCAGACCGCCCATAAGATCGGCCTCCGGCGCGATGGCATTCGTCGCGCGCCAGATCGCCGCGCCGATGACGCCAAGGCCGAGCGCCGCGAGGAAACATCCTTGGATCAGGGCCACCCGCGCTCGGGTGGGCTCGGCCCAAGCCAGAGCGAACAGCCCGACCAGGGTGATGGAGCCGTCGCCGAGGAAATCGAGCGCGTCCGCCTTGAGTGCCTGACTGCGGGCGAGGAATCCGCCGACGATTTCCACGAGGCCAAAGCCAAGGTTGAGGAGAACCACGATCCACAACGCACGCCGGTAGGCGGGGTCGCTGGCGGCGCGCTTCTCGTCGGCGTGGCAGCCGCAGGTGCCGGTAGTTGGTGATTCGCTCATTTGTCAGATCGTTCTGTCCGCGTTGGGATCGTGGGCCAAGGAGCGGGCGACGGGACGCTGCGGGAGTCAAAATTTTTTGAGGCCAGGGATGACTCGCCGCCGAATTCCGGGGCGAAGCCGCGGCGGAAGCGCAGCGCCACGTTGACGAGGCCGATCAGGACGGGCACTTCGATGAGTGGACCGACCACAGCGGCGAAGGCCACGCCAGACTTGATGCCGAAGACCGCGATGGACACGGCGATGGCGAGTTCAAAGTTGTTGCCCGCGGCGGTGAAGGCGAGCGTGGTCGAGCGCGGATAGTCGGCGCCGATGCGCTTAGCCAGGAAGAAGCTCGCGAAGAACATGATCGCGAAATAGATGGTGAGCGGGATGGCGATGCGCACCACATCCAGCGGCAGCGCGAGGATGGTGTTCCCTTTGAAGGTGAACATGACGACGATGGTGAAGAGCAGCGCGGCGAGCGTGAGCTTCGAGATGCGCGGGATGAACTGCTCATCATACCAAGCCTCGCCTTTGAGCGGGACGAGGATGACGCGACTGAGCAAGCCGGCCGCAAACGGGATGCCGAGGTAGATCATCACGCTCCAAAAAATGTCCGACATGGCGACCGGCACGAGTTTTCCCTCCAGCCCGAAATACGGCGGGAGCACGGTGATGAAGAACCACGCGTAGGCGCTGTAGAGCAGGATTTGCAGGATGCTGTTGAGCGCGACGAGACCGGCGGCGTATTCGCGATTGCCTTTGGCGAGGTCGTTCCAGACGAGCACCATGGCGATGCACGGCGCGATGCCGACGAGGATGAGGCCGACCATGTAATCCGGGTGATCGCGCATGAAAGTGAACGCGAGCAGGACCATGAGAAGTGGGGCGACGATCCAGTTTTGCACCAGCGCGAGAGTGAGGATGCGGGTGTTGGCGAAGACCTTGGGAAGCTGCGCGTATTTCACCTTCGCGAGCGGCGGATACATCATGAGGATGAGTCCGATGGCGATGGGCAGGTTGGTCGGGCCGACGGTCATAGGCGCGAAAAACGCCTCGGGGTCAGCGATGACGAAATGCGCGAGCGCGACGCCCAGCCCCATCGCAGCGAAGATCCAGACCGTGAGGTAGCGGTCGAGAAAGGACATCTTCTGGGCGATGGAATCAGACATCAGAAATGCGGGAGAGTGGAGTGGTTGCCTGTTTCCGAGGCTTCAGCAGCCTGGTGAAGAAGCGTGAGTAAGGATGAACGCGCTGGGTCGGCTGCCCGGCTCGCTCGATCGGCAGGCCGGCATTCGCCCAGGCGAATATGCCGCCTTCAAGGTTCCACACGTCCCGGCGGCCGGCGTTTTGCAGGCGACGGGCGAGGGTCGCGCCGCGATAGCCCGCCGAGCAGTAGATGACGATGGGGCGCTCTAGATCGAGTGCGGAGAGCGCGGCCGGGGCGGTGGATTCGGGATCGACGCGCCGGGCGCTGGGGAGATGACTCACCGCGAATTCTTCCACCGAACGCGCGTCCACGAGTTGCGGTGCTGGTCGCTGCGCGTCGCGCAGCCACGCATCAAGAGACGACGGCGACAAGTGCGACACGTCTGGAAACTTACCGCGCACCACAAAGACCGCCCAGGCGATGCCGCGACGGTGATCGGCGAACCACCAGAGCGCGAGGCCGACGAGGCTCACGAAGCAGAGTGCGGAGAGGGTTAGTTTCGCGGCGGCCTTCATCCCAGTGCCGCGGTGACAGCGTGGCGAAAGGTGGCATAGCCACCGGAGAGATTGGCGACACGGAAGCCATGCTGGCTCAGGATGCGCGCGGCGTTGTAGGAGCGCTGGCCGCTTTGGCAATGCGCGATGATCCGGCGGTCGCGCGGCAACTCACTCAGCCGCTGGCGCAATT
>JANNXQ010000022.1:0-8570 GCA_031409655.1 Chthoniobacteraceae bacterium
GCCGCTCCACCTCCTCGACGCCACCGCCAATCGCCGCGCCCTGACCGTCGAAGTGCTCGACGACGCGCTGCACATTTTCCTCCCACCGCTGCGCCAAGCCGGCTTCCTCGCGCTGCTCGAACAAGTGACCCTGGCGCTCCACGAAGCGCGGCTCGGGCCTGCGATTTTCGGTGGCTATGTGCCCAGCGACGAGTCCGACTCATGGACGAAACTCGCGATCGGCGCCGACCCCGGCGTGCTCGAGATCAATCTCCCGCCGTGCGCAACGTGGCGCGAATATCGCGGCTGGATGGCGACGCTCGAGAAGGCCACCGCTGCCGCCGGCTTGCGCTCTTTTAAACAACTTACCCCCGACGACGCCATTGGCACCGGCGGTGGCAATCACGTCCTCTTCGGTGGTCCGAGCCTGGAGGAAAATCCGCTCTTCACCCACCCGCGCTGGGTCACCTCCATCCTGCGCTACTGGCAGCACCATCCGTCGCTCGCGTATCTTTTCACGGGGCAGTACGTCGGCGCGTCGTCACAGGCACCGCGTCCGGATGAATCCTCCAGCGCCCACTACGATCTCGAAATGGCCTACCGCTTTCTGGAGTCACTGCCCGCGGGTGATCACCGGCAGCTTTTGAGTGAAACGCTGCGCCATCTGCACACCGACGGCACCGGCAATACGCACCGCAGCGAGATCAGCTTCGACAAGTTTTGGAATGTGAACTTCGACGGGGGCTGTCGTGGGCTCGTGGAATTCCGCGCCATCGAATCCCTGCCGCACGCGGAGTGGATGTCCGCTGTCGCCCTGCTCTGGCACGCCCTCGCGGCGATGCTCCTGGAGCGTCCTTTCACCAAGCCACTCATCGAACACGGCGACGCCCTGCACGACCGCTACTTTCTCCCCGCATTCATCTGGGCCGACTTCGAGCAGATCCGCCGCGACCTCGCCAAAGCCGGCTTCGCGCTGCCCGTCGAACCCTTCCGCTCCATCGCCCACTGGCGCTGTCCCGTGATGCTCGCGCATCGCGATGGCACCGCCGAACTCACCGTCCGCCGCGGTCTCGAAGGCTGGCCCCTGCTTTCCGAAACGCCGATCGAAGGCGGCAGCACCAGCCGCTTCGTCGATACCTCCATGGAGCGCCTCGAATTCCTCGCCACCCGCGACTTCGCCGAGACCCGCGAAGTCTTCGTCCAAGGTCGCCGCCTCGAGCTGCGCCCCTTCCCCCGCGGCGCTTTCGGCAGCGGCCTCCGCTACCGCCGCAGCGCCCTCTACCCTTCACTGCATCCCGGGGTCCCGCCGCACCTCCCGCTCCACGTCGTCATCCGCCAGGGTCGCCGCCAGACCCACTATCGCCTAACCGGAGAAACGCGCACCTTCACCCGCTGCCAATCTGGCGAACACACCCCGCCACCGATCGCCCGAAACCCGTGCCGCACGCTCAAGCCCACTTTGATGACGTGCGACCTCCGGCTCGCGTGAACTCGGCAAAGGGGAGGAGCGGACCACGGATTAAGAGGGCGGCTAAAAAGGCATTCGCTCCTGCTTCTTGCTCTTCCTCTTAATCTTCCTCATTCTCACCCAGCGGGAGGAAGAGGAAGAGGAAGACATCCCGAGCGCCGACGTTTTAGATCCCCTTGCGCAATCTTTTGTTCCGCTTCTCCCCATCCCCGTCAGGAAACATGGGCAGTGAGGGATTTGAACCCCCGACCAACTCGGTGTAAACGAGCCGCTCTACCACTGAGCTAACTGCCCTGAAAAATCGCCCCTCACTATGCGCCGACCACGGCCCCCGGCAAGCTGAAGCGCGGCCTCATTCCGTGACCGTCACGGGCGTGCCGAGGTTCGCGTTATTGTAAAAGTGCGGGGCCATCGTGGACGGGAGCCGGACGCATCCATGGGAAGCCCGGTAGTTCGGCACGCGACCGGCGTGCATGCCGTAGCCGTTATGGAAGCGCAGAAAGTAAGGCATTTTCGCGCCCGCAAAGCTGCCACCTTCCGGCACTTTGTCTTTGCTCGTATCGGCATCGGACTTCACCACGCCACCTTCGGCGTCGAGGATCTTTCCATAGAGGTTCGACTTATGATCTTTGTCCTTTTGGGTCACTTTGTAACTGCCCGGCGGCGTTTCAAAGCTCTTCTTCCCGCTCGAGATCCGGGTATCGCCCACGATGGTGTCGCCTTTGAAAAAGTAAGCCCGCTGCTCGCCGAGCGCGACGACGATGGACGGCTCGCCCTCCACTCCTTCCGCGCGCCAAAAGGATTGTCGTGCCGCCGGCGGCACCGTCGGAACCGGCGGCTTGGGCAGTTCCTTCGGCTTCTTTGGTTGCAGGAGCGCGCAACCCGCATTGAGCACGAGGACGGAAAGCGCGAGGAGCAGGGCTGAGGTGGAAGAGCCAATTTTCATGGAAGGCGACGGAGGGTAGCGGTGACTTTTTTGAATGCAAGACCCCCAGCGTGAAAGGGAACCTCGGACTCACGGCGCACGCAAGTAGCGCACCAGATCCGCCATCTGCGACTTGCTCAGCGCCTGCTCCAGACCTTCCGGCATCAGCGAGCGCCCGGTCGCGGTGAGTTCTTTCACGTCCGCGCGCAGGACCACTTGCTCAACCCCCGGCGCCTTGAGCACGAGCGCATGGGGACTTTCGCTCGCGAGGATCCCGGCGAGCGCGCGCCCATCTTTCATGGTCACGGCGTAGGCGAGGTAGCGGGACTCGACGGTCCGATTGGGATCGAGGATGGCGGTGAGCAATTCCTCCACCGGCTTCCCGGCCACCATGCCGAGATCGGGCCCCACTTCCTGCCCCTCGCCCTTCGCGCGATGACAGAGCGCGCATTGCTGGCGGAAAATCTCGCGCCCTTTCGTGCCGTCGCCCTGCGGCGGCAGCGCGGCGAGGTATTCGCGCACTAGTTTTCCGCGGTCACTCGCGGTTTGCGTGAAGAGCTTCTCGGCGCGGAGGCGGATCGCCGGGGTGCGATGGGTGAGCAAAGCGGAGCGAGTGGATGCGTCGATCTCGCCCGGTGGAATTCTTCCCGATTCGAGGCTGCCGAGAAACTCCGGCAAGGATTCGGCGCGAGCCATGATCATCCCGAGCACCTCCATCCGCAGCGCCGGCCCATAACTCCCCCACCCTGCGAGCAGCACGCGGGAGCCCGCGCCGCCCGGCATGCGCACGAGCGCCGCCGCCGCCGCCGACTGCACCTCCGCAGGAAGACTCGGCGCGAGCATTTGCACGATTTCGCCTGCTCCATCGTCGTTGTCGCGACCGCAGACTCCGAGCGCGGCTGCAACTAGCGTGGGATCCTGCGTTGCCGTATCCCTATTCAGCAATGGGTAAGCGGACGCGATCAACCGGATCCCATCGACCGCCCTAACACAATTTGCATCAAGCATGAGTGCCATGGTTTTGAATCTCCACGCTTCGGGCGTGGAGCCGAATTTGAGAACCTGATTGATAAGAATCCAGTATCCTCCGCCATCCTCATTCGCCAAACCCGTCGCCGCCAATTGAGTAAGGAATTTGGGGTCGCGTGATTTTGGATCCCTCATTACGGCCCCCGCTATGCTACCGACGTGGTGTCGCGCTGCGCTTAGGACGGCAGCACGGACCCAGGGGTCGTCGGCATCACCGACTGCTATGTGTCCCAGAGCCTGTCCTGCGAACCGCCCCGAACGATTGCCCATCTCCAGCGCGAGCCGATAGCGAACGCGAATCTCCGCGTCGTCTACGAGTGGCGCGAGCGATTCGAGCGTCGCTGCAGGCATTTGCACAGCTGCCTCGCGCACGCCGGGGTGTTTGTCATGCAACGCAACATCCACGACTGCCGAGTCGAGACCGTCGAAAGCCTGGAGCGTCCAAAGGGCATGCAGCCGCGCTTTTGGCGAAGCCGACGTCTTTACGGCCTGCACCAGCGCCGGGACTACCGACACGGCTTTGCGTTCGATGAGCAAGCGCTGCGCAGTGGTCCGCTGCCAGCCGCTCGGCGAATCCAGCGCGGCGACCAGTCCCGCTGCGTCGAGCTTTGCCAGATCGGGAATCGCGCGGGCCGCCGCCTTCACTGGCACCACGCGATAGATCCGCCCTTTATCCTCGCCGGCCCGGAGATCGAGCCGCGCCTGCGTCTCCGGGGCGATCCACTGCGGATGCTCGAGCACAAAGCGATACATGTCCGCGATGTAAAGCGCGCCGTCCGGTCCGGTCTTCAGCATCGTCGGGCGAAACCAATGATCCGCGCTCGCGAGAAATTCGCTGTCCCGTTCGTCCTCCGCGCGGTGGCTCGTGAAGGTGACGCCATTCGGCTCGACGATCTCGCGATGCACGACGTTGTGGACGGGCTCGCTGATGAAAACGCTCGTCGCAAAATCCGGCCCGAAGAGTTCATCGCGATAAGGCGCCGCGCTGCACGCGGAAGTCACGTGATTCAGCGAATGCGGCTGATTGAAACGCTGAAGCGGCGTGCTGATCGGAAACACGCGCGTCGGCTCGGGATAGTTGGCCAGCACTTGCTTCAGCGACTTCACCGCGAGCTGCGGATTGCGCGCGATGTGGCGCTCGGCGATGGGGTAATGCCAGAGCCACGTCGGGTTGTTGTTCCCAAACCAATTGCCCCAGTCGTCGCACCGCCGTCCATATTGCGTCTGACCTTCGATCGCCTCGCACTCGCCCGTGTCCGGTCGAAAGCGAAAGTCGCGGCCGCGAATGTTCACCACCTTGGCAGTCACGAGTGATTCCACCTCTCCACCACTATCGCCATTCGCGCAGTAGATCCAGCCATCGAGGCCGACTTCAAAGCCGTTGATCCGGTGCTGTTGATTGCCTTCGGTGAAGCCGGTGAAAAGCACGCGCCGCACGTCTGCACGCCCGTCGCCATCCGTGTCTTCGGCATAGAAAATATCCGGCGCCGCCGCGATCAGCGCACCGTTCCGCCAGGGCTGCACGCCGGTGGGATTTGGCAGGTCTTCGAGAAACGCGGTTGCCTTGTCGTAGCGCCCATCACGGTCGGAATCTTCAAGAACCTTGATCACGCCACCGGGCTTCCCTTTGCCGTCCATGCCGAGCGGATAGTCGCGCATCTCCACCACCCACAACCGCCCGCGCGCGTCCCACTCAAAAGCGATGGGATCAATGACCAGCGGCTCCGCCGCGACCAGTTCCACCTTAAATCCGGGCCGCACTTTGATCGCCGCGAGCGACTCCTCCGGCGACTTCGGCGGAGGCGTGTCAAAGGCGATCAACTCCATAAAAGTCCGCAACTCCACAACGTTCCCGAGCTTCGCGGTGTCCTCGTTTTGGACAAACATCTTCCCGTCCCGAAACCACGCGCCATTGCTCCGATGCTCACCCGCTCGCACGATCGGCGGCACGAGTCGCGCCACGCCCGGCTCCGTCTTCTCCGTGCGCACCACATGCGACCAACCCGCCTTCCAGCCGAGCCCCGGATTCACATTCTTCGCCCAGAGCTGCACCACGGCGCGTTCTTCATTGGAGAAGACGATGTCGTCCAGGTCATCGCTATTCAGATCCACGAAGCGCAGCCCGGCATCGAAGCCGTCCTGATCCACGAGCGAGACGCCGTCGGGCCAGACGAGATCGGATGTCATCCAACGCGCTTTCTCAGACGACCAGTTCAAAATCGCGGTTCCAGCCGTATCGCTCGCGAGGATCTCACAGAACCCATCTCCATCGAAGTCCCGCAACCGCACGCCGCCATTCTTCGGCGAAATCTCATCAATCCCGGCAAGCAGTGCCGCCTGCTCGATCCACTTTCCGGCTTCGAACTTCCAAGCGCTCGGCTTTGCGCCGCCGACCAGAAACGAAGCCGCGCCTGCGTTTCCGAAAACTCCGAACTCCGCGTCTCGCGAAAAAGCAAAAGGCGTCGGCGTTTCAGACCAGCGCCGCTCCTTCGCATTCCACAAGCGCGTCACTTTTCGCCGCTCGTTCCCGATCACCACGTCCATCAAGCCGTCGCCATCCGCATCGAGAAGGCGCACTCCATTTTCGCGACCGTCTTTTGCGCGCAACGACTCGCCGCCAAGCAGATTCTTTTCGATCAGCGCGAGTGCTTCGGGGAAGTTCAGAAACTTCACGCGCTTCCCATACTTCTCCACCGCGTGATCGATGAGTGCGACGATCTGCGCCGGATCGCTCCAGCCGTGCGGATGCAGCACCAGCGTCATCACACCTTGCTTGAGCACCACCGCATCCAGCACCGCCTTCCAGTCCTCCGTCGTGCGCGGATTCTTCGAGCCATGCGTATTGAAAGCCGCCCAATCGCTCGGCACCACAAAGGGAAACTCCCAGACGCCGCGCGCGACTACATAGGGATACGGATAATTTTCGATGAACGCGCCGAAGCGCTCAAAGGTCAGCTTGCGCGGCGGCACCATCTCCAGCGGGTAATATTTCCGAAAGCGCTCCGCCCCGTCCGGGTCGGTCACCAAGTGTTTTGGCAGCGCGGTATCCGCCGAGGTGAACAGACAACCCACAGACGAATCCATCGCGAAGAAGCGCCCGCCTGGACTCACCTGCGGCAGGATCTCGGTGAAGAAGCGCGGGCTCGCGGAATTCATCGAATCGCAGCACGGCATGCGGAAGGCGCGCGGCGTGTTCCCGGGAATCTTCCCGAGCAGATCGAGCCCGCCCAACACCGTGTCGCGCGCCCCCGCGAAGTCCATTTTCCCCAGCAGCGGACACGGATGCGCGAGCGTATGCACCTCAAGCGACACACCTTCTCCGAGCCATTGCTGGAAGCGCGGATCGTCGATCGGAAACTGACAGCAGAAGATACTGAAGGGCGCGCGCCGATCGATCTTCTTCAGCCGCTCAAGCACGGGGCGGAGGTAATCTTCGTACTTCTGCGTCTCGCGCAGATCGTCGATCGAGAGGATCACCACGGCATCCACCCCTTCCTCGCCGACCCACTGCGGCGTGATCAGCCGCGCGAGTCCGAGCTGCGGATAGAATGGGTCATCGCTTTCGAGATAGGTCAGTCGATTGCCATCGGCGGCCAAGGCGGCACTTGCACTGAACGCCAGGGCGAGGAGGAAATTTCTCATGGGGAATGGAAGACGAGTCTCGCGCTCTCCGTGGCAAATCCAACCCCGAACACGCACCGAAGCCGGTCCCAGCGTTTGGCGTTTGGCGTTTAGCGTTTGCAGTTTGGTGTTGAAAGCTGGCCAGGTGCTGAAGGCTTTCCGGCGCGCGATTTAACGCCAAACTTCAAACACCAAACACCAAACACCAAAATGTGGAACCAGCGCCGCCGGGCCGGCATTCCGTTTGCCGTGGAAGGCGATGCGCCTGCCCGAACCTCGCGAGTCGATCAATCGGCAACGCACGTTGGCATTCGCCGTCACTGCAAGCACTCTGCACTCCCCGGAAGCACCGCGCAGGACGCCGAATCTTTCCTTCGCGACCCAGGCGACGCCATGCGAAATAGCGGTGCGGCAAGTCGAGATGTTGTGATCGCAACGCCAGAGCGCAACGGAGGATGGCAAGACCTCAAAGCCGCCAGCCAAGACCCCAAGGCAGAAATTCAAGACATCACAGTCGCCGCGCAAGACAACGCCGTCCCAATGCAAGACATCAGCATGGCAGTTTAAGATGTGAGAGCGCTAATTTAAGATGTCAAAGCGCCGATTTAAGATGTCGAAACCAGAATTTTAGATGTCAAAGCGCCGATTTGAGACTTCGAAACGAGAATCCCAGACCGCACGATTCCACTGGCAGACCCCACCACGCTGCGTTTCCACTCCGAGGAACCCGCGCGCGATCGCCGCGCCGCTCGCCAGCAGCACGGAACCCCGACACCCGATGCGGAAAGAAATATCCGCCCCGAGGCAAGCCTACTGCTAATTCGTCGTCGGTCCCTCGTTCGTCCCTCGTTCCCAAGCAGCAGGAACGCCTCACGGCGGGGCAGCTTTGCTGCGCAGCGAGTCGGTCTGCATCCGACCTGCCACCGAAGCACAGCTTCGCCGAGCGGGGCATTCCCGGGCTCAGCCTGCAACGAGGCAAGCCTCGGCGAAGCTCATCAGAAATCCGGAAAATTTAGCCCTGCTTCCGCGCCCGTTCCGGCGGGAAGAACCCATCCCGCACCTTCCACACCGCCTCCATGTCCAGCTTCTCGCCGGTGAAAATGATCTGCCGGCTCTTCCTGTCCTTCCGCGCCTTGAGGTAGCGCGTCACGTTCATCCAGCGGATGACCTGCTGGCCGCTCATCTCGTCCGTCTGGCGGATGACGAGATACACATCCACCTGCTGGCTGATCCAGTATTCGAGGTGGCCGCCTTCATCCTTCTGCCTCCATCCTTCATCCTTCATCCTTTCTCAAGTCGCTGCCATCGCCTTTGCGGGTGCGCAGGTAGGAGTTCCCGCTCTTGAGCTGGATGTAGATGCGCTTCCCGCTGGCCTTGCCGTCGTTGTCTTTGAACTCCACTTCGCCATCGATGCCGTGGTCGAACATCGTCACCGGGCGGAAGATTTGGTTCGCCTCGCCCGCGATGGCCATCATGTGGCCGATGAGGATTTGCTCCAGCGCCTGCGTGTCGAGTTCGCGCGTGGCCGTCTCGTCCATCGCCAGAAAC
>JANNXQ010000023.1:0-11967 GCA_031409655.1 Chthoniobacteraceae bacterium
GCCCGGAGCAGCGCGAGCTGCGCCGCCTGCGCGCCGACAACGACTACCTGCGCCAACAGCGTGACATCTTAAAAAAAGCCTTGGGCATCTTGTCGGCCGAGGTGCCCGCCCACGTTTCACGGTGATGGAAAAGCTTCGTCAGCAATTTCCGGTGGGCGCGCTGGCCAAGGCGCTCGAGGTCAGCAAAAGCGGCTTTCACGCCCATCGCCACAAGCCGCGCAGGCCTCGGCGCCAGCGCGATGCGGTGCTCGGCCCGCTCATCGCTACGAGCTTTGCGCGCAGCCGCGAGACCTACGGGCCGCTGCGCGTGCGCGCCGATCTGCACGAGCTGGGCGAACGCTGCGGCAAGACCCGCATCGGGCGACTCATGCGCGAAGCCGGCCTGCGTCCGGCCCAAAAGCGCCGCTTTCGTCCCACGACCACCGACAGCCGTCACGCGCACAAGATCGCCGAAAACTGGCTCGCCAAAGTGCCCGCACCCGATCGGCCTGGGATGGTCTGGCAGAGCGATTTTACCTGCATCGAGACTGGCGAAGGCTGGCTCTTTCTCGCCTTCACCCTTGATGGCTGCACCCGCCGCTGCGTGGCTCACCACTGCCGTGATGACATGCGCGTCGAGTTGACCACCACCACCTTCACCCTGGCCACCCACCGCCAGCCGCCACCGCCCGGCCTGCTCCATCACAGCGACCGCGGCGTGCAATACGCCGCCGCCGACTTCGTCGCGCTCGCCGCCGCCTGGGGCGTCACCCGCAGTATGAGCCGCACCGCCAATCCTTACGACAACGCCCTGGCCGAAAGCTTCGTGGCCACGCTCAAGACCGAAGGCCTCCGCGGCCAGATCCCGCCCACCCGCGCCGCCGCCCGTCTCCTGATCTTCGATTGCATCGAAACCTTCTACAACCCCCACCGCCGCCACAGCGCTCTCGGCTACCGCTCTCCTCTCCAGTTCGAAAAAGAAATGTTCCCCCCGAACCATCCACCTCTAACCTCCACCCACTAACCATTAGCCCTGTCCACCTTTTCGAAGACAGATCAGGTTGTGGCCAACGGCACCACGCGCCGGCGACACAACCCCGTTGGGGTTGGGTCCGTTTGGGAACGCATTTCCCAAGTTAGGCGCTGCGCGCCAACCTTGGGCTGGAAGACGAAACGCCGTTGGCGTTGATGATGCCGCCCTGCAAGAAAGTGAGGGGCGCCCGCGCAAGGATCACCGGCACAAACATCGTCTTCTTCATAGCGTCATCAGTTGAGCAGTCTGTTGGAAAACTAATCTCGGTGGATGGCGTCGCTCCGCGCGCCATGCCAAATAGGTGCCGGAGGCCCAGCCTTCAGAGTGGCGCTATGCGCAGCAGTAGTCATGGCGCGCGGAGCGACGCCATCCACCAAAATCTGATCGGTGGCATCCGCCGCACCCAGCAGCGCCGGGCTCGGTGTGAGCCACGCGTCGTGGGACGCCGCCAACCGCAGATCGATGGGCATGGGAAGAACCGGCGTGGGTTTTGAAACACTGCGCTCCGTTTTGAACAACTATGCCAGATCGCTACCCACCACCGACCCTACGCGCGGTGCATCCACCTTGATCGTTCCGGGCCGCAACGACTGGAGCGCGGCGATCCGGTCCACCGCGGTCGGCACCGCAGCCTGTGCTTTGGCCTCGGTCATTGCCGCACCCAGGTGAAATACCGAGTCCGCACTTGCGAACCCCTGCAGCGACGGCGGCGGTGTGGGCAGCGGCGGGATCGTCGGCTGTGGCAGTCCCGCCACCTTCTGCTGCAGGCGCTGCGCGTCCAGGCTGTTGAGGGAGCCGTCGCCGGTGGTGTCGCCGAGAATGGCGGGGTCGAGCTGCGGGTAGGTGGCAAAGCCGCTGTCCAACCGCGCCACCACGCGCTGGAGCCGCTGAATGTCGAGTGCGTCGTAGCCTTTGCTGGCGTCCGCGTCCCCGACGTAGGCGTTGACCAATAGGCCGTCATCAGCGCGCACCGCCAGCGCGCCTTGGTTGATGCTCACATCCTTCAGGTCCAGCACCGTCTTCTGCGTGTACAGAGCTGCCGCACTGGAAGGCACCGCGGCCTGAATGCGCACCAGTTCCAGGGCGGCAGCGCTGGTGAGTGCCGAGCCGAGGTTGACTGTCACTATCACCCGGCCCGCCTGCGTGAGATCGGTGCCCACAGTGCTGCCCGCGGGCGCACCCGCACCGAGAGTCACGCCGCTGACGGTTAGCCCAAGTTCCGCAGCTCGCGCTGCGGCGGAAAAATCTTTCTCTGTGGCCGCCGGCCGGCGGGATGCGGTCGCTTCTGGTGGCGGATGGTTTTGGACGATGTAGTGCAGAAGACCCCATTGTCGGGCGGGCGGCGGGGCGGCATTTTTGGGCATGTTTTTACGCCGCCATCGCAAGCGTTCCGCCGGGGAGACCTACGAGTATTGGACGTTGTGCGAGTCGCGGCGCACGGCGGCGGGGCCGCGTCAGCAGGTGGTGGCGACGCTGGGTAAGCTCACGGGCGAGGAGCCGCAGGAGGAGGCGGGTTGGGAGCAGCTCGAGGCGCTGCTCGATGGCCAGCCGACGGGGCCGCGCCAGATGCGGCTGGGCGAGCCGGCGGAAGTCGTGGCGGTGGGGCCGCGCTGGGAGGTGGTGGATGTGCGCGGGGTGCGGGTGGAACGGGCGCGCGATTTCGGCGCGGCGTTTCTGGGGCTGGCGCTGTGGCGGCGGCTGGGGTTGCACACGCTGCTGGCCGATCTGATCGAGCCGGGCGAGGAGGAGGTGCCGTGGCCGACGGTGGCCGGCGTGCTCGCGGTGGCGCGCTTTTGCGGGCAGCGTTCGGAGCTGGGCATCGCCGAGCGCTGGTATGCGCACAGCGCGATGGAGGATCTGCTCGGGGTGTCGTGGGCGAAGGTAAACGATGACCGCCTTTATCGCGGTCTCGATGTGCTCGCGGCGCACAAGGACCGGCTCTGCGCGCATCTCATGGAGCGTTACCGCAGTTGGTTCGGCGTGCAGTTCGAGTTCCTGCTCTATGACGTGACGAGCACTTTTTTCGAGTGCCAGGCGGAGCAGAACGACAAGGCCGCGCGCGGCTACTCGCGCGACTCGCGGCCCGACTGCAAACAAGTCTGCATCGGCCTGGTCTGCACGCCCGAGGGCCTGCCGCTTTCCTACGAAGTCTTCGCGGGCAATCGCACGGACGTGACGACCGTCGAGGAGATCGTGCGCACGATGGAGGAAAAATACGGCCAGGCGCAGCGCGTGTGGGTCATGGACCGCGGCATGGTCAGCGAGAAAAACATCGCGTTTTTGCGGGCGCGCGGCGCGCGGTATCTGGTCGGCACACCGAAGAGCCAGCTCCGGCAGTTCGAGGCCGCGCTTTTGGAAAAGGAAGGCTGGAGCGAAGTGCAGAGCGGCCTGGAAGCCAAGCTGGTGGCTCATCCCGACGGCGCGGGCGAGGAACAGTTCATCCTCTGCCGCAGCCGCGCGCGCGGACAAAAGGAAGCCGCCATGCTCGCCCGCCAGAGCGACGCGCTCTGCGCGGAACTTGCCAAGCTCGACCGCGCCCTCGGGCAAAAACCGCAGGGCGATCTCGAAGCCGTCGGCCGGCGCATCGGCCGCTGGCTGGGCCGTTACCCCGCCGCCGCCAAAGTGCTCGACGTCGTCGTGCGCCACGACGGCGAAAGCCGTGCCTGCGGCCTCACCCTGAGCTGCCCGCTCGCCCCCGGCCAATGGGCCGCCCACACACAGGGCGCCTACCTTCTCCGCACCAACTGCCCCGAGCGCGACCCCGCCCAACTCTGGCGCTGGTATATCCAGCTCACCCAGGCCGAAGCCGCCTTCCGCACCGCCAAAAGCGACCTCGGCCTGCGCCCCATCTACCACCAGACCACCGCGCGCGTGGAAGCGCACATCCTCGTCTGCTTCCTCGCGCTGGCCCTGTGGCGCACCCTGGAGATGTGGATGCACGGCAAAGGCCTCGGCACCTGCGCCCGCCGCCTGGTCGAGGAAATCGCCACCCTCAAAAGCATGGACGTGGTGCTCCCCGTGCGCCGTGGCGAACAACTCGCCCAACTGCGCCTGCGCTGCGTCGCGCGCCCCGAACGCCGGGTGGCCGAACTCCTCGTGCGCCTCGGCCTGGACCTGCCCACCCGCAGCCGCATCGTGGAAGATCTCCCCGCTGCTGCGATGGAAAATGTAGTGCAGAAAAACGACGCCTGAGCAACGTGCCTACTCTGATGGCCGCGCCAAAACGGCCCGCGGGCTGCGGAACTTGGGTTAGGAGCGCTGAGTTATACGCGAGGGTGAAACTGACCTTGGTCGTTCCGACCGCGTTGCTGAGGGTCACCGGCAGCCCGCTGGCCACTGGCTGGCTGGTCCACCGGCTGACCCGGTCCGCGGGCGATGTCGGGAATCGAGAGCAGTGCGCCGCTGGCCGTGACGTTGAAGGTCTGCACATAATTGCAGCCAGCCGCGCCGTCCTGATTCCCGTCGAGTTGCACGCCGTCCACATCCTTGAAGCCGTCGGCGGCGCTCCGCAGCGTCAGCGTGTACGTTTCGGCGGCCAGCGAGCTGCCGGTCTTCACGAAGCGGAAGTCCGGCCATGATGGGGTGCCCGGCTGCCCGCGTCGTCATCAGGAATTCATGCTGCTGGCCGTGGTGGCCGCCTTTGCCGGGCGACGGGTCCGCGGTCCACTTTCCATCCGTGAGGCGGAGGTAAGGACCAGACTTTTCCGAGCGCCCGCCCCAGCCGCCGAGACCGATCATCTTATTGTACGCCTTCCATTCCGTGAAGGCATTGTTCGCTGCGTGGACCGGCACGAAGCCGCCGCCGCCGCGTACGTACTTTTCAAAAGCATCGCGCGTCGCATCGGGCCAGAGCTCGCCATTGTAGTTTGAGACCACCACCTGATACGCCGCAAAGTCCGGCTTGAAGGTGCTGAGATCCCCGCCTTTCGCGGGCGAAGTGGCCACGTCCACTTTGCAGGGTCCGCCGTCTTCCATGATCTGCTTGAGCATCGGCGTGGTGGTCGCCGACAGGGCGGGAAGACGATTTTTGAGACCGTGCTGAAGGCACGGCAGGCTTGCGATCACTTCCATTCATGGCAGTAGATTCTTTTTGGGTAAACGACGATCGCCATTAGTCCGGCATCAGCACCGGATTTCACGGAAGCACCTCAGACCTGCGGCTAGAGAGCGCTTTCCCCGCACCCCGGCATTGCCTTTTCCCCGAACCCTGTTCGTATCCCCCGAGCTTTCTCCCTATGTCCACTCCTCTCCCGCAAGACGACGTCGCCGCGATCGATGAACTCCGCCAAGTCTATGGCCGGCTCACCGGAGAACTGAGCAAGATCATCGTCGGCCAGCAGCAGGTCATCGAACAACTCGCGATCTGCCTTTTCGCCCGCGGCCACGCGCTGCTCATGGGTGTGCCGGGCCTCGCCAAGACGCTGCTCATCAGTCGCCTCGCGGAGACGATGTCGCTGAGTTTTTCGCGCATTCAATTCACGCCCGACCTCATGCCGATGGACATCACCGGCACGGACATCCTGCAGGAGCTGCCCGGTGGAAAGCGCGCGTTCGAGTTCGCAAAGGGACCGGTCTTTGCGAACATCGTGCTCGCGGATGAGATCAATCGCGCGCCTTCCAAGACGCAGGCCGCGATGCTTGAGGCGATGCAGGAACACCGCGTCACCGTCGCCGGGCGGACCTACGTGCTCGACTCGCCGTTCTTCGTGCTCGCGACGCAGAATCCCATCGAGCAGGAGGGCACGTATCCGCTGCCCGAGGCGCAACTCGATCGGTTCATGTTCATGATCGGCGTGGATTATCCGTCGCGGGCCGAGGAAGTGGCCATTGCGCGCAGCACCACGGGCGTGGCGCTGCCCAAGCTCGATCATGTGCTCGACGGCGCGAAGGTGCTTGGCTTCCAGGATCTCGTCCGCCGCGTGCCGGTGCCGGATCACCTCTATGAATTTGCCGTCGATCTCGCGCGCCGGACACGACCGCTGAGCAGCGAGGCGCCCGCGTGGCTGAAGCCGCTCGTGAGCTGGGGCGCGGGTCCGCGTGCGGTGCAGTATCTCATCCTCGGCGCGAAAGCGCGGGCGGCCCTGCACGGCAGTTACATGGTGCGGATGGAGGATGTGATCGCCGTCGCCGATCCGGTGCTGCGGCATCGGGTGATGACCACCTTCACTGCCGAGAGCGAAGGCGTGAGCAGTCGCGATGTGGCGAAGCGGCTGGTGGAGGAATTGAGCAAGGCGGCGTGAGCAGAGAATCGTCCTCGTCCTCGTCCTCGTCCTCGTCCTCGACATATGGGCTCCGCGACGAAGTTCGATCACGAGAAACTGGACGTGTATCAGCTTCAGCTCCGTTTCATCGGATGGGTGTCCGACTTGTTCGAGGAACTGCATACCGCGAAGCCTCGCCGCGTCGCAGAAACCCTCGACCAACTCGACCGCGCCAGCCTTTCCGTGCTGCTGAATATCGCCGAGGGCAATGGCCGCCGTGGTTCCCAGCAGCGCGTGCGGTTCTTCGACGACGCGCGCGGGTCTGGAACAGAATGCGCCGCTTGTCTTGATGCGCTCATGGCCAAACGCGCCGCGACGGAGGCGCGCATCGCAGAGGGGAAAGCGCTCCTCGTCAGAGTTGTGTCGATGCTGTCGAAACTCATGGAGCGCTTTGGCGGGGAGGACGCTGAAATTTCGAGGACGAGGACGAGGACGATTACGAGGACGAGCGCGCCGTGAACGCAGACCGCTCCTTCCTCGACCCGGCGGTCCTCAGCCGCCTTATGGCTCTGCCGCTGCACGCGCGGCACGCGATGCTCGGCAATGTCTCCGGCAAACATCGCAGCCCGGTGCGCGGTTCGTCGCTGGAGTTTGCGCAGTATCGAAAGTACGTCCCCGGCGATGACACGCGCCGGCTCGACTGGCGCACTTGGGGGCGCAGCGATCGCTTTTACATTAAGGAATTCGAAGCCGACACGAACCTGCGCCTCTGCCTGCTCATCGACACCAGCGGCTCGATGGACTTCGGACCGAAAGGCGCGACGCGGCTCGACTACGCGCGGCGCGTCGCCGGGACGCTGAGTTATCTCGCCGCACAACAGGGCGACGCGGTCGGGCTCTGGAGCATGGCGGCAAAGGTGATCGAGATTCCGCCGAAGCGCGGCGCCTCGCATCTCGGCCTCGTGCTCGATCAGATGGCGGGCCTCGCGCCGATCGGCGGCACCACGCTGCTCACGGCGTTGCACGATGCCGCGGAGAAGATCCGGCAGCGGGCGCTCGTCGTCATCCTCTCGGATTTCTTCGTGCCGCCCGCGGAGCTGAAGTCCGCGATCCAGCATCTGCGCTTCCGCAAGCACGACGTCGCGGCGTTTCATCTGCTGGATCAAAAGGAACTCGATTTCGACTTCGATCGACCCGCGCGCTTCGTCGATCTCGAGGGCGGTGAACCGGTGCTCGCGGATCCTTCGCTGATCGCCCGCAACTACCGCGAAGCCGTGCGCCTCTACCTCGCGGAGATGGATGAACTCGTCCGCACCACCGGCATGGATTATCATCGCGTGAAAATGCACGAGGCCTACGACGAAGTGCTCGTGCGCTTCCTCCTCGGGCGCACTCCGAAACGCGCCGCACGATGACTTTCCTCCAGCCAGCGCTGCTCATCGCCCTGCCCCTCGCGGCGCTGCCGGTCGTCATCCATCTCATCCATCTCTACCGGCGGCGGCAGGTGAAATGGGCGGCGATGATCTTCCTACTCGCGGCACAGCGGATGAACAAAGGGCTCTCGCGTCTCCGGCAGATCCTGATCCTCGCGCTCCGCGTGCTCACCGTCGCGGCGATCCTTTTCGTCATCACGCGCCCGCTCGCCGGCGGCTGGCTCGGGCTCACTGGCGGCGCGCCGGATACCGTGCTCATCCTCCTCGATCGCTCCGCGAGCATGGAGCAGCAAAATCTCGCGACCGGCGTGAGCAAGCGCGTCGCCGGCCTGCGCAATCTTTCCAAGGCGATCACCGACGCCGTCGGCACGCGCTCGCGCCTCGTGCTGCTCGACAGCGCGCTGGGCAAAGCGGAGCCGCTCGAGAAGGCGCAGTCGCTCCTCGATCTCCCGCAGACCGCAGCCACCGAGACTGCCGCGGACATCCCCGCACTTCTGCAAAGCGCCCTCGATTACATCACCACGAATCAGACCGGCCGCACCGATGTCTGGCTGCTCAGCGATCTCCAGCAGAGCGATTGGGACGCCTCCAGTGGGCGCTGGGAAACGCTGCGCAGCGCCTTTGCCACACTGAAGGGCGTGCGCTTTCATCTGCTCTGCTACCCCGAGGTCGCGCCCGACGATCTCGGCGTGACGGTCGAGCGGGTGGTGCGGCGGGAGACGAGTGAAAAGGCGGAACTGCTGCTCGATCTGCGGGTGGTGCGTCACGCCGATCGACCGCAGCCCGCGGAGCTGCCGTTGCGCTTCGTGATCAATGGCGCGGCCACCACGATGAAGGTTGCGCTCACCGAAAATCAACTCGTGCTCCAAGCCCACGCGATCCCCATCGACAAGGCCACGAAGCGGGGCTCGGGCCGCGTGGAATTGCCCGCCGACTCCAGCGCCGCGAACAACACCTTCCACTTCGTCTTCGACGAACCCGCGCCGTTGCTCTCCGTGATCGTCTCCGACGACGAAGCCGAGTCCGGTCCGCTCCAGGCAGCGCTCGCCGCGGCGGCCGAGCCCTCCCGCAAATATGTCGCGACCGTCCTGAGCACGCGGCGCACGGCCGAGATCGCGTGGGAGAATGCGGCGCTGCTCGTCTGGCACGCGCCCATTCCAAAAGCCGACGAGGTGGTCGCACGGCAAATCCAGAACCACGTCGCCGCCGGTCGCACGGTCCTTTTCCTCCCGCCCGAATCGCCGGACGAAGCGGAGCTCTTCGGCCTCCGCTGGGAGCGCTGGATCGGCGGTCCCACGGACCAACCGCAGACCGTGGAATGGTGGCGCAACGACGCCGACCTGCTCGCCAACGCCCGCGACGGCGCAGCCCTGCCGGTCGGCACCCTCGAAGTCCTGCGCCGCTGCGGCATCGCGGGTGAGGGCATCCCGCTGGCCCGCGTCGCGGACCGCCAGCCGGTGCTGATGCGCTCGGCGCAAGTGCAGGCGGGCAGTGCCTATTTCCTCGGCACGCTGCCCGGAGCTTCCGCATCGAGTCTGGCGCGGGATGGCGTGGTGATGTTTGCCCTGCTCCACCGCGCGCTGAATGACGGTGCGCGCACCCTCGGCAAAGCCCAGCAGCGCACCGCCTCGGCCTCCGCGCTCGGCAGCGATCCGGCAAGCTGGCGGCCTCTCGAGCCCCGGGGCGAGAGCGCCATCTCCACCATGCTTCCGCTGCGCGCCGGGGTGCTCGCCGCGGGCGAGCAGATCACCGCGCTGAACCGCCCGCCCGGTGAAGATCAGCCCGGCGTGCTTTCCACCACGTTGCTCAATGAACTTTTCGCCGGACTCGATTTCCGGGTGCTCACCAATTCGCTCGAAGATGGCCGCAGCCTGACCAACGAAATCTGGCGCACCTTCCTCGTCGCGATGGCCCTCGCGCTCGTCGCGGAAGCGCTGCTCTGCATGCCGTCGAAGCGCGAGGTGAAGCCGGCGATGGCAAGCTGATGAAACCCGCGAGCCAATCCCTCGTCTTCACACCCACGCCGACTTCGGTGGCGCTGGCGGTGGCGTTTGTGCTCGTGGTCGCGGCGCTCGCGTGGATGGCGTGGCGGCGGAGTGGATTTCGCACGGCGACGGGATGGCTCGAAGCGCTGCGCGTGCTGATCGCGATCGGGATCGCCATCACGCTCAATCAGCCGGAATGGCGCGAGGTCTTCCAGCCGGACACCAAGCCCACGCTCGCGATTCTCGCGGATGTCTCGCGCTCCATGGAGACGTGCGATGTGCCCGCGAGCGGCAATCCTGCGGCGGAACTGCAATCGCGTGCCGATCTGGCCAAGCCGCTCACCGACCTCGCGGCGTGGCGTGAAATCGCGCAGCGGATGGACGTGGTGGTCGAGCCTTTCTCCTCCGATCAGCAACCCTCGGCCGAAGGCACCGACCTGAACACCGCGCTGCTCCAGGCTGCGGAGAAACATCCGCGCCTGCATGCCGTGGTGCTGCTCAGCGACGGCGATTGGAATACTGGCGAGCCGCCCGCCCAAGCGGCCACGCGACTCCGGATGCGCGAGGTGCCGGTCTTCGCCGTGCCGCTCGGCACGGAGACCCGGCTGCCGGATGTCGAAGTCACGAGCTTCGACGTGCCGACCTTTGCCATCGCCGGCAAACCGCTGCGCGTGCCTTTCACCATCACCAGCTCACTGCCGCGCGATGAGGCAGCGACGATCGAGATGAAATCCTCGACCGGTGAAGTGATCACGAAATCCGTGGTCATCCCGGCGATGAGCCGCCTCCAGGACGTGCTGATCTGGAAGCCAGAAAAGCCCGGTGACTTGAAGCTCACGCTGAGCGTGCCGAAGACGGGCGGTGAGCGTCTGCTCGAAAACAACTCCGTCGAAGCGCCGCTCTCGATCCGCAAAGAGCAACTGCGCGTGCTCGTCATCGAGACTTTCCCGCGCTGGGAATATCGCTACCTGCGCAACGCCCTGGAGCGCGATCCCGGCGTCGAGGTGAATTGCCTCCTGCTGCATCCCGATCTCGGTAAGGCGGGCGCGGGTCGTGGTTATCTCGCGGCGATGCCGAAGGAGGACGCGCTCACGAAATACGACGTCGTTTTCATCGGCGATGTGGGCACGGACAAAGGCCAGCTCACGCTCGAACAATGCACCGCCCTGCAAAAGCTCGTGCGCGATCAGGCGGCCGGGCTCGTCTTTCTGCCGGGACTGCGCGGGTATCAGGCTTCGCTGCAAACCACCGCCCTCGGCGAGCTCATGCCGATCGTCTGGGACGACACTCAGCCCCGCGGTTGGGGCACTTCGGCGCCGGGAAAATTCACGCTCACCGAAACCGGCACGCGCAGCCTGCTCACGAAACTCGAAGACACCGACGAAGCCAGCGCGCGGCTCTGGCAGACGCTCCCCGGCTTCCAATGGTATGCGCCCGCCGCGCGCGCCCGGGCCGGCAGCGAAGTGCTCGCCACGCACGGCACGGAGACGAATCGCTTTGGCCGCGTGCCGCTCATCGTCACGCGGACGCACGGCTCGGGGAAAATTCTCTTCATGGGTGCGGATGGCGCGTGGCGCTGGCGGAAAGGTGTGGAGGATAAGTATCACTACCGCTTCTGGGGTCAGGTGGTGCGCTGGATGGCCTATCAGCGGAATATGTCGCAGGGCGAAAAGATGCGGCTCTTCTACTCACCGGATCGCCCGATCGCCGGGTCCGTGCTGACGCTGAATGCGAACGTCACCAGCCTCACCGGCGAACCCCTGCGCGACGGTGCGGTGATCGCGCAGATCACCGCGCCTTCCGGCAAGACTTCCAGCGTGCGCCTGCCGCCCGCGGGCGAAGATGCGTGGGGACTTTTCACCGGCGTCTTCACCCCGTCCGAGCCCGGCGAACACCAAGTCCGCCTTTCCTGCGCCGAGGCCGGCTCCGCGCTCGACACCACGATCTCCGTGCAGGGCACGAGTCGCGAAAAGCTCGGTCAGCCCGCGCGGATCGAGGTGCTCCGCGAGATCGCCCAGCTCACCCGCGGCAAGCTCATGGAGAGCGCCGATCCCGCCGCCGTGATCGCCGCCATCGCCGCGCTGCCGCAACCCGAGGCGCTGGAGCGCCGGGTGCAACTCTGGGCGCACCCGGCCTGGGCCGGCCTGCTCATCGTCCTGATGGGTGTGTTTTGGGTCGGAAGAAAAGCTGCGGGGACCTTTTAATGATGCATCATATCGCACGCATGAATCCAAGGAGTCGGGACGCCCGCGCCCCGAGTAGCCACACCGGGGGCGGGCGCCCCGCCACCGTGGCGCCGAGCCCACAACGCACCCCGCCCTTTACACGCACAGACC
>JANNXQ010000024.1:0-17519 GCA_031409655.1 Chthoniobacteraceae bacterium
CGTGCGTCGTCACGCCGTCGCCGATGCTCGCCGCGGCGAAGTTCAGTTTCTCGACCGAGCGACTGGCGATGAGCACTTGCGCGCCCTGCACGGCCGCAGCTTTCGCAATGGCGAAACCCATTCCGGAACTGCCGCCGATGACGATGACTTTGGAATTCTGGAGTGACATGGACACGGCGGCGTTTGGTTTGCGGGATTACGACTTCAATGTGGAGGAAGATGCAATTCGATGCCGTAGCGCGGTGCGGCCGCGATCAGCCGTGCGATCTCCTGCGGGTCCACCGCAGGCGCGCGGGTGGCCTCCGGCCAGGGGCGACCGACTTCGCGGAACAACGCCTCGCCCCCGCCCGGCGCAATCACGATCAACATCTCGACGGGCTCCGCCGTCTCGTTCTTAAACCAATGCCGGCTCCCGCGCGGCAGGATGATGAGACTGCCGGGACCCGCCTCCGCGCGCTGGCCGTCGTCGTAGGCCGCCAGCGTGCCACGGAGGATGTAGAAAGCCTCCTCCTCACGGGTATGCAGATGCGGCGGCGGACCACCGCCGGGGAAGACCGTGCCATGCCAGACGGCGTAGCGTCCGCCGGTGTCCGCACTGGTGGCGAGGAAGCGATAGACATCGCCGACCACCGCCACGCTCTCGCCCTCGCCGGGCTGGCGCACGGTGATCTGCGGTGCCTGCTGGAACAGCTCGGCCGCCGGAGCGAGGTCGATGCCGAAGGCCGGCCCCGCGCGCAACATGCGCTCGTGGATGTCCGGCGGCGAGGGAGGAAACGGACCGTCCGGTCCCGGTGCAGGCAGGCTCACCGCGAGCTGGAAGTCATCGAAGCCCGACGGCGCGCAGATCACCAGCAGCTCGGTGTCCGCGTCCGATTCATTCTTGGGAAAGTGCCCGACGCCTCCGCGGATATTGATGAATCCACCGGCGCGCACGGTCACCGATTCATTGCCGGCCACGAAGCGCGCCTCGCCGCGCAACACATAGAAGCCTTCGTCGAAAGTGTGCGCATGCGGCGGCGCCCCGCCCCCGGGTGCCAGCACGCCACGCGAGATCGTGTGCGTGCCAGCAGTCTCGCTGCCGAGCGCTAGGATCTGGCCGGGAATGCCGTGAAAGGACAACCAGGCACCGGCACGGGGACCGACGATGGAGACGTGACTCATGGGAATGGAATGCGGCTGGTTTAAGAGGGGACTGCGGGGGCCGCCGCACTCGCGGGCTGGGAACCGGCCTTGGAATTCTCCGCTTCCGGTTTCGCGCTCCGCTCCTTCAAGCGCATGATGACGACGTAGAAGACGGGCGTAAGGAAGAGGCCGAAGATCGTCACGCCGAGCATCCCGAAGAAGACGGCGGTGCCGAGCGCCTGCCTCATCTCGGCACCGGCGCCGGTGCCGAGGACCAGCGGGAGCACGCCGAGGATGAAGGCGAAGCTCGTCATCAGGATCGGACGGAGGCGCAGTTTGCTGGCTTCCACCGCGGCCTCGAAGCGGCTCTTCCCGTCGCGTTTCTGAATCTGCTGCGCAAACTCGACGATGAGGATGGCGTTTTTGCAGGCGAGTCCGACGAGCACGACGAAGCCGATCTGCGTGAAGATGTTGTTGTCCATGTCGCGCAGCCAGACGCCGCCGATGGCGCTGAGCAGACACATCGGCACGATCAGGATGATGGCCAGCGGCAGCGCCCAGCTCTCGTATTGCGCGGCCAGGACGAGGAAGACGAAGAGCACGCAGAGCGGAAAAATGTACAGCGCGGCGTTGCCGGCGAGCTTTTGCTGGAGCGCGAGTTCGGTCCACTCGGTGCTGAAACTCGTGGGCAGGTTTTCTTTCGCCAGTCGCTCGACGGTCGCGAGCGCCTGGCCGGTGCTGAAGCCGGGCGCGGGCGCTCCATTCAGATCGGCGGCGGGGAACATGTTGTAGCGCACGATTTTGTCCGCGCCGCTGGTCTCGCGCACCGTGGCCACGCTGCCGAGTGGGACCATGCCGCCGGCGGCATTGCGCGTCTTGAGCTGGCGGATGTCCTCGGGCTGGAGACGGAACTGCGCGTCGGCCTGCGCAATCACGCGATAGGTGCGGCCGGAGAGGTTGAAGTCGTTCACGTAGCTCGAACCGAGATACGTCTGCAGCGTGCCGAAGATATTGCTCAGCGGCACGTCCATCGTCTTCGCTTTTACGCGATCCACATCGAGCCACATCTGCGGCACGTTCGCGCGGAAGGTGGTGAGGTTGCCGGCGAGCTCGGGCGTCTGGTTGGCCTTTATCATCATGCCGAAGGCCTGGCCTTGCAGCTCGTCGAGGCCGGCGTTGCCGCGGTCCTGAATCCACATCTTGTACCCACCCGCATTGCCGATGCCGCTGACCGGCGGCGGCGGGAAGACACCCACGAAGGCTTCGGGAATCTCCGCCGTGAAACGCTGCTGCAACGCGCCGATGATCGCACCCATCTGCTGCTCGGCGGACTTCCGCTCTTGGTAGTCTTTGAAGGGGAGAAAGATCGTGCCCGTGTTCGGCTGATTGCCACCGAGGAGGTTGAAGCCGGTGAGTTCGATGGTCGCGAGGATGCCCGGCACTTCGCGCGCGATTTTGCCCATGCGATCGATCACCTCCTGCGTCCGGTCGATGCTCGACGCGTCGGGGAGCTGCGCGAAGGCGACGATGTAGCCGCGATCCTGCGTGGGCAGGAAGCCGCTGGGCACGGCCTTGAAGCCGAGCGCGGTCAGGGCGAGCAGGCCGGCATAGAAAAGGAGCACGATCGCGGCGAGGCGGGTGAGGCGTCCGACGACATTGCCGTAAGTCTCGGAAGCGCGCGTGAAGACCTTATTGAAGCCGCGGAAGAACCAGCCAAACAAACCGTCGAGCAGGCGCTGGAACCAATCCTTCTTCGCGCCGCGCGGCTGGAGCAGGATCGCTCCGAGTGCAGGCGAAAGCGTGAGCGAATTGAGCGCGGAGATCGCGGTCGAGACGGCGATGGTCAGCGCGAACTGGCGGAAGAATTCCCCAGTGATGCCCGTCATGAAAGCGGTGGGCACAAAGACCGCGCCGAGCACCAGCGCCACGGCCACGACCGGCCCGCTCACTTCATCCATCGCCTTGCGCGCGGCGTCGCGCGGGGCCAGCCCGTTCGCGATGTGATGCTCGATGTTTTCCACCACCACGATGGCGTCATCGACCACGATGCCGATCGCGAGCACGAGGCCAAAGAGCGAGAGGTTGTTGATCGAGAAACCGAACGCCGCCATCGCCGCGAAGGTGCCGATGAGCGAGACCGGCACGGCGATGAGTGGGATGATCGTCGCGCGCCAGCCTTGCAGGAAGACGAGCACGACGATGACCACGAGCGCGATGGCCTCGAAGAGCGTCTTCTGCACCTCGTGGATCGACTGCCGCACCGAGATCGTCGGGTCATAGACGACCGCGTAGTCGAGCCCCGGCGGGAACCTCTTCTTCAACTCCTCCATCTTCGCCCGCACCGCATCGGAGGTAGCGATGGCGTTCGAGCCGGGCCGCTGGAAGATGCCGATGCCGGTGGAAGGTTTGCCACTGAGCTTGCTGTTGATCGTGTAATCGCGGGCCGCCAGCTCCACCCGCGCCACGTCTCTCACGCGCGTGATCGCACCATCCGCGCCCGTCTTGATCACGATGTCCGCGAACTCCTTCTCATCCGCCAGCCGCCCCTGCGTGCTCACCGTGAACTGAAACGCGCTCGCGCCCTTCGGCGTCGGAGGCGCGCCGAGGATACCCGCGGCGACCTGCACATTCTGCTCCTGCATCGCGGCGACGACTTCCTGCGCGGTGAGATTCCGCGCCGCGACTTTGTTCGGATCGAGCCAGACCCGCATCGCATACTCGCGTGCGCCGAAGACCTGGATGTCGCCCACGCCGTCGAGTCGAGCGAGTTCGTCGCGCACCTGGAGGAAGGCGTAGTTACTGGTGAAAAGGGAGTCGAGCGAGCCGTCGGGCGAAACCAGATTCACGACCATGGTGATATCCGGCGACTGCTTCTTCGTGGTCACGCCGTTGCGCCGCACTTCCTCCGGGAGCACCGGCTCGGCGATGGCCACGCGGTTTTGCACGAGCACCTGCGCGTTATCCAGATCGGTGCCGAGCTTGAACGTGACGGTCAGCGTCATGTTCCCGTCGCTGGTCGATTGCGAGGACATGTAGAGCATGTTCTCGACGCCATTGACCTGCTGCTCGATCGGCGTGGCCACGGTCTCCGCGACGACCTTGGCATTCGCGCCGGGGTAATTCGTCGAGACCTGGACCGTCGGCGGCGCGATCTCCGGGTACTGCGCGATCGGTAACGTCGCCAGTGCGATCGCGCCGACCAGCGTGATGACGATCGAGATCACGCCCGCGAAGATCGGCCGGTCGATGAAGAAGTGGCTGAAGTTCATGACGCGCGCGGCGGCGAACTCCGGGTACCATACGCGTCCCGCGTGTTGGTTTCGGCGTCCCGCCGAAACGAACTTCCGAAGACGTGCGTCTCGACAAGAACTCCGCACATGGAAGACCCGCCGGCATGTTCTCCGGGCGCGGAGCTCCTGCCGATTCGATCGCCGCAGAAAGTCCGTCGCGGCGGGACGCCGCGACCAACACGCGGGACGCGTATGGTACCCGGACTCACCGCCCTCCCTCCGCTGGCACTGGCTGCACCGGGATCCCCGGCTGGAGCATCTGCAAGCGCGTCGCCACCACCTGCTCCCCCGCCTTCAAGCCCTCGCGCACGATCCGAAGGCCATCGGTGATCGTCCCCGTCTGCAGATTCCGCCGCTCGATCGTTTTGTCCGCCTTCACCACGTACACAAACTTCACCCCCTGCTGCGAACTGATGGCGCTGTCGGGAATCAGCACGGCATTCGATTTGTCCCCGCCCGGAATGCGCATCCGCACGAAGAAGCCCGGGGTGATGAAAGCATTCCAGCTCTTGAAGACCGCGCGCGCCCGCAGTGTGCCGGTATTCGCGTCGAGCCGATTGTCCACAAAGTCGATCGTGCCCTCGTGCGGAAAGCCCGTTTCATTCGCGAGCTGGATAAAGGCCGGGATCGTTGCCTCACGGGCCGACGCGCGTTTCCCTTCGTCGCGCAGCTTCAGATACTTGAGAATACTGTTCTCGTCCGCGTCCACATACACGTAGATCGGGTCGATGGAGACGACGGTCGTCAGCACGTTGTCCAAACCCCCGCCGGACTGCACGAGGTTGCCGACGGTCACGCGCTCATTGCTCACCCGCCCGTCGATCGGCGATTTGATTTCGGTGAATTCGATATTCAGCGCCGCCGCATCCTTTGCCGCCTTGGCCGAGCGCACCGCCGCCTCCGCCTGCCGAAAGGCTGCCGACTTCTGGTCGAACTCCTCTGCCGAACTGATGTTCTTCGCGCGCAGTTCTCCCGCTCGCTTGAAGTCGATCTCCGCCAGTTTCATCAGCGCCTCATTGCGCTCGACCTCCGCCGTCGCGCGCTCGACATCCGCCTGATACGGCCGCGGGTCGATGGTGAAAAGCGGATCGCCCTTTTTCACTTCCTTGCCCGCCTGGAAATGAATCTTCGTGAGATACCCAGTGACGCGCGGACGAATCTCCACCGACTCCACGGCCTCCGTGCGCCCCGTGAATTCATCCCACTCGATGACTTCTTTTTCGATCGCCGTGATCACATTCACCGGCAGCGGTCCCTGCGGCGGCAGTGCGGCCTGCTTGGGTTTGCACCCGACAAAGGTGGCGATGGCCCCGGCGCAAAAAAGCGCGCGCAGTAGTTTTTGTTTCATGGTGTGGATGGGTCCATTCCCGACGAGGCTCATCAATATCATGCGGAGTCGTCGCCGACCGCGATCACGATCTTCCCAAAATGCGCCGCACTCTCCATGTGCGCGAAGGCAGCGCGAGTTTCGGCGAAGGGGAAGACGCGATCGACGATCGGACGGATCGCGTGCGCGGTGAGAAAGGCATTCAGCGCTTCGAAGTCCGCGCGGGAGCCGACGTAGATGCCGTCGATCCGGGCATTGCGGGCGACGAGCGGAAAGAGGCTCGCGTCCGGCGCGCCGAAGCCAGTGAGCACGCCGATGAGTGCGATCTGTCCACCGGCGGCGACGGAGTTCATCGACTTGCCGAGGGTGCCGGGGCCGCCGACTTCGACGACGTGATCCACGCCGCGCTTCTCCGTGAGCCGCCACACTTCCTGATCCCAGTCCGGCGTGGTGCGGTAGTTGATCGTCGCCCACGCACCGAGGGCGCGAGCGCGCGCGAGCTTCTCATCGCTGCTCGAGGTGATGAGCACGCGCGCGCCCGCAGCGGTGGCGAGTTGCAGCGCGAAGACGGAGACGCCGCCGGTGCCGAGCGCGAGCACGGTCGCACCGGCGCGCAGTCCACCGCGCGTGAAGAGCGCCTGCCACGCCGTGACCGCCGCGCACGGCAGGCACGCGGCTTCCTCAAACGAAAGCTGCGCCGGGATCGGAACCCACGCGTGCTCCGGCAGCGCGACATGCTCACGCAGCATCCCGTGGATCGAACCGCCGCTCGCCGCTTTGTGGTAGCTGGTGTCGAACGGCCCGCCGATCCAGTCGCGGAAGAAGATCCCCATCACGCGATCTCCGACTTGGTGTTTCGTGACGCCCTCGCCGATGGCCACGACTTCGCCCGCGCCATCGGAACACGGCACGAGCGGCGGCGGCAGATTGCCGGGTCGCGCGCTCTTCACCGTGCCGAGGTCGCGATAGTTCAGCGACACCGCGCGAATGCGCACGAGCACTTCACCCGCGGCGAGTTGCGGCTCCGGCCAATCGACCAGCGCGAGGCCGTCGAGGGTGCCGTGTTCTTGGATGGTCCAGGCTTTCATGGGAGTGAGTGTAGTAGCGCAGGCTTCCAGCCTGTGGTTGTCGCGCAGGCATCCCTGCCTGCACTCGGCGGAGCCGAGCCTTCTCGCAGGCTGGAAGCCTGCGCGACAACCACAGGCAAGGATGCCTGCGCTACTACGCTACGCCTTGCCGCCGTAGGTCACGTAGTCGTCGAGGTCGAGCAGGTCGGCCCACGACTGGATGTCGGTGCGCTGCGGGCCGGCGGCTTTCAGCATTTCGTCGAAGTACTCGCGCGAGTCGGCGTCCGGGCCGCGCTTGGATTGCTCGTCGGACCACGCCTCGATTTCGGCGGCGGTGGGTTTGTTCGACTGATGCGCTTTGATCCATTCGAGGATGTCGTGGTCGCCTTTGCCGGTCGCGAGTTCGGTGCGCAGGGCTTCGGGATCGACGCCGAGGAAGCTGAGGATGCGCTGATCGAGCGGGCAGTTGTAGTGAAACTCGCCATTCTTGCCGGCGATTTCGGCGCGGCCTTTGTCGAGCATGCGCGGCAGGAGGACGTAGCCGCCAAGGCGGGTGCGGGTGCTGCGCGGAGGGCGTTGGGTGAGGTCGATGTGTGGGATCGTCATGGTGGAATGTGGTTAAATGTGGAGGATCGATTCGCTCGCGGGGAAGCGGACCTTTGGCAGCGCAGAGTATTTATCGTCCGCGGAGCGAAAACCAGCCGCGCACGCAACGGCGGCATGGTAACCCTGCGCGGGAAGGTTGAGAATGGCGTCGTATTTATCCGGCTCGAAACCTTCCATCGGACACGTATCGATGCCGAGCAGGGCCGCGGCGGTCATGAAGTTACCGAGCGCGATGTAGGCTTGGTTCGTTGCCCAATCGAGCGCCTTCTGACCGCGCGGACCATGCACGACATCGGCGACGAGCATCTTTTTGAAGACAGCCTGCGCTTCGATACTGCTACCCCGCACTTCGGCGATGCGGGCCATGTAGTGATCCACTTCAGCTTCGGTGTTTTTCACCCGCGCGGCAAAGACGACATAGTGCGAGCAATCCACCGGTTGCTTTTGTCCCCACGAGACGGGCACGAGTTGCTCGCGAATCGCCGGATCGTCGATCACGAGGAACTTGATTGGCTGAAAGCCATAGCTCGTTGGCGTGAGGATCAGCGCTTGCTCGAGCGCCTGCCAGGTGGCGGCGGGGATCTTCTTCGTGGAGTCGAACTTCTTCGTGGCGTAGCGCCACTGGAGTTGTTGGAGCAGGGTGTCGGTGGAGACGGGTTGGGTGGTCATGGGGTGGTGGTTGGAAAGGCTTCGGTAAGTGCCGCGAGGTCGTCCGCGGAAAGGGTGAGCGAGGCGGCGGCCATGTTGTCTTCGAGGTGAACGAGTGACGTGGTGCCTGGGATGCAGATCACATTCGGCGCACGGTGGAGCAGCCAGGCGAGTGCGAGTTGGCCCGGCGTGGCGCTGAGGCGTGAAGCGATCAGGGCCAGTTCCGCATCGGCCGCGAGTGGCGCGTGGGGGGAAAAGGGTTTTGCGGCCAGCGGACCCCACGGGAGATACGCGACGCCGTGCGCGGTGCAGTAATCGAGCACGGCGTCATCGCCGCGCTCAGCGAGGTTGTAGCGGTTTTGCACGGAGGCGATCGGGACGATGGCGCGGGCTTCCTCGACTTGCGCGAGGGAGACATTCGAGAGACCGACGTGTGCGATCTTTCCCTCTGCCCGAAGCTGCGCGAGCGCGCCGACACTCTCGGCGAAGGGCACGTCGGGATCGGGGCGGTGGAGTTGGTAAAGCGGGATGCGCTCGAGCTTCAGTCGGCGGAGGCTGTCTTCGCAACGCTGGCGCAGGATCTCAGTGCGACCGTCGGGGAAGACTTTGTCCGGCGCGGTTTTCTCGACGCCGCCCTTCGTGGTGATGAGCACGCCGGGCGGATACGGCGCGAGCGCGTCGGCGATCAGTTCTTCGTTCACGCCGGGGCCGTAAGCGTGCGCGGTGTCGATGAAGTTCACCCCGAGTTCGACGGCGCGACGCAGCAGACGCTTGCCGGCATCCCAGTCCTTGTAAGGTCCGAAGTTTCCTGGCTGCCCGCAGAGACGCATCGCGCCGTAGCCGAGACGATGCACGGGCCATTCGCCGCCGATAAGGAAGGTGCTCGCGTTCATAGATTCAGAGGGCAGCGATCACGGGTTCCGTTGAAACTGCCGGAGGTGGAGCCTGGGGCGCTTTCGAGACGCGGACTTTCTTTCGCCCGAACTTCATCACCACCACATAGAAGACTGGCGTGAGCAGGAGGCCGAAGAACGTGACGCCGATCATTCCGGAGAACACCGCAACACCCATGGCGTGGCGCATCTCAGCTCCAGCGCCCTGGCTCGCGACGAGCGGCCAGACGCCGGCGATGAAGGCGATGCTCGTCATGAGGATCGGACGCAGGCGCAGGCGCGCGGCTTCGACGGCGGCCTCGGCAGGAGTCGCTCCGTCGTCCTGTTTCACCTTTGCAAATTCCACGATGAGGATCGCGTTCTTACAGGCGAGGCCGACGAGTACGATCAGGCCGATCTGGGTGAAGATGTTGTTGTCGCCATCGGTCAGCCAGACGCCGGTGAGCGCGGCGAGCAGGCAGAGCGGCACGATGAGGATGATCGCGATCGGCAGGCGGAAGCTCTCGTATTGCGCGGCGAGCACGAGGAAGACGAGGAGCAGACAGAGCGGGTAAATGTACACCGCGGTGTTACCCGCGAGGATTTTTTGGTAAGTCAGCTCGGTCCATTCGGGCGTCATGCCTTTCGGCAAAGTCTCGGCGGCGAGCTTTGACATGATGGCCTCGGCCTGGCCGGAGCTGTAGCCGGGTGCGGGGGCGCTATTGATCTCGGCGGAGAGGTAACTGTTGTAATGCATCGCGCGGTCCGGGCCGCTGCCTTCGCGCACTTTGATGAGCGTACCGAGCGGGACCATCTCGCCGGTGATGTTGCGCACTTTCAGCCGCACGATGTCCTCGGCGCGTTTGCGGAATTTTGCGTCGGCCTGGACCACGACCTGATAGGCGCGCCCGAAGCGGTTGAAGTCATTCACATAGACGGAGCCGAGATACACCTGGAGCGCCTGCGAGATTTCCGACTTGGTCACGCCGAGTGCGCTCGCCTTCGTCCAGTCCACATCCGCAAAGAGCTGCGGGGTATTCACGGTGAAGCTGGTGAAGGTCTGGAAGGGATCGAGCCCGGGCGTCTGGCGCGCCTTATTGATCAGATCGTTCGTGGCGTTGGAGAGCGCGTTGTAACCAAGCGCGGCGCGGTCTTCGATCTGGAGCTTGAAACCTCCGATGGTGCCGATGCCATTCACCGGCGGCGGCGGCACGCAGGCGATGAAGGCGTCCTTGATCGCACCGAACTGCATATTCAAAGCCTGCGCGATCGCGGGCCCGGAGAGGTCCGGCGTGGTGCGCTCTTCAAAGGGCTTCAACCCGACGAAGACGACGCCGGCGTTCGAGCTGTTGGTGAAGCCATTGATCGAGAGTCCGGGGAACGCGACTGCATCCAGCACGCCGGGATGCGCGAGCGCAATCGCACTCATCCGGCGGATCACGTCATCGGCGCGGTCGAGCGACGCGGCCTCGGGGAGTTGTGCAAAGGCGACAAGATATTGCTTGTCCTGCACGGGCACGAAGCCAGCGGGCACTTTGTCGAAGAGCTTGGCGGTGAGGAAAAGGAGGCCGCCGTAGAGAATCAGCGCGACGACCGCGAAGCGGATGATGCGCGCGACGGCGCGACGGTAACCGTTCGCGGCCCAGTCGAAGAAGCGATTGAAGGGACGGAAGAACCAACCCAGCGCGAAATCGAGGACGCGCGTGAACCCATCTTTTTTCTCCTGATGACCGCGCAGGAGCAGCGCGCAGAGCGCCGGACTGAGGGTCAGCGAGTTGAAGGCCGAGATGACCGTGCTGATCGCGATGGTGAGCGCGAACTGTTTGTAAAACTGTCCCGTGAGTCCGCTGATGAACGCGGTCGGCACGAAGACCGCGCAGAGCACCAGCGCAGTGGCCACGATCGGACCGGTGACTTCCTGCATCGCGCGCCTCGTCGCGGCGAGCGGATCGAGTCCGGTGGCGATATTCCGCTCCACATTTTCCACCACCACGATTGCGTCATCCACGACGATGCCGATGGCCAGCACGAGGCCGAAGAGCGAGAGCGCATTGATGGAAAATCCAAACGCCGCCATGACCGCAAAGGTGCCGATGAGCGACACCGGCACCGCAGCCAGCGGGATGATCGAGGCGCGCCACGTCTGGAGGAAGACGATGACCACGATGACCACGAGCACGATCGCTTCGAGCAGGGTGATGACCACCGACTCGATGGAGCGCCGCACGAAGACCGTGGGATCGTACACCACCGCGTAGTCGAGCCCCTGCGGGAAGTCTTCCTTCAGCCGCGCCATCGCCGCGCGCACGTCGGTCGAGAGCTGTATGGCATTCGAGCCGGGCTGCTGGAAGATCGGGAGGGCGACGGCGCTCTTGTTATTCAGCAGGCTGCGCAGGCTGTATTCGCTCGCGCCGAGTTCGATCCGCGCCACGTCGCGCAACTTCACCAGCTCCCCGTTCGGCCCTTTCTTGATGATGATGCGGCCAAATTCCTCCTCCCCGACGAGCCGACCCTTGGCATTGATGATGAGCTGCGTCTCGAGTTTTCCATCGAGGGGCTGCCCGCCGATGCCACCCGCGGCGACCTGCGCATTCTGCCCCTGGATCGCGAGCACGATGTCGCCCGCGGTGATGGCGCGCGCGGCGATTTTGTCGGGATCGAGCCAGACGCGCATCGAGTAATCGCCCGAGCCGAAGACCTGCACCTGGCCGACGCCGGGGATGCGCGCGAGCACGTCCTTCACTTGGAGCGTGGCGTAGTTGCGCACGTAGATGTCGTCGTAGCGCCCCTCCGGCGAGAGGAGGTGGACGACCATCGTGAGGTCGGGCGAACTCTTCAGCGTGGTCACGCCGAGGCGGCGCACTTCCTCGGGCAGACGCGGCTCGGCTTGTGCCACGCGGTTCTGCACCTGCACCTGCGCCTTATCGAGATCGGTGCCGAGTTTGAAGGTGACGGTGAGCGTCATCACGCCGTCGGCGGTGGCCTGCGACGCCATGTAGATGCTGTTCTCGACGCCGTTGATTTCCTTTTCCAGCGGCGTGGAGACGGTCTCCGCGATGACCTCCGGACTCGCACCCGGATAGATCGCGCGGACGACCACGGTGGGCGGCGCGACCTCCGGATATTCGCTGACCGGCAGGCGGAAAAGCGAGATGCCGCCGACGAGCACGAGCAGCACGGAGAGCACTCCGGCAAAGATCGGCCGCGTGATGAAGAACTGGCTGAAGTTCACAGGAATGCGGGATTACTTCGCTGCGACGGTGGCGCTGAGTTCCTCGGGCTTGGCCGGTTCGGGCACGACGGGCGCGCCGGGGCGGGCGCGCTGGAGACCGTTCACGATCACGCTGTCGCTGGCGGCGAGGCCGGTGCGGATGACGCGCTGATCGCCGATCAGCGGCCCGACTTCCACGGGCTTGTACTCGGTGATGTTATTGGGTCCGACCGTGAGCAGAAATTTGCGCCCTTGATCCGTGCCGACCGCGCGCTCCGTCACGAGCAGTGCCTGATATTTCGGCCCAGCCGGAATCCGCAGCCGCACAAAGGAACCGGGCCGCAACGTGCCATCGGCATTTGGAAACTCCGCGCGCAGGAGGATGCTGCCGGTCGAGCCCTGGATGCGATTGTCGAAGGACTCGATCTTCCCCTCGTGCGGGTAACCGCTCTCGCCGTCGAGCTGCATCTCGGCGGGCGTCCCATTGTCGGAAAGGTGCGTCGCTTTGCCCGCGGTCGTGAGGCGCTGGTAACGGAGGAAGGTCGTCTCATCGACATCGGCATAGACATGCACGGGGTCCATGCGGACGAGCGTGGTGAGCAGCGTGGTGAAGCCCGCGACTCCGCTGACGTAATTGCCCGCGGTCACAAGTTCGCGGCTCACACGGCCGGCGATCGGCGCGCGCACGGTGCAGAATTCCACATCGAGCGCCGCTGCCTTCCGCGCAGCCTGCGAGACGCCGATGCCGGCGGACGCTTCTTCAAAAGCGCGCCGCTGCTTGTCCGCCTCCTCGGTGGACATCGTCTTGCTGACCGACAGCCGCTCGGCGCGCTCGGCCTCGCTCTTGGCCCACTTCAGCCGCGTCTCCGCTTGATTCAGCTCCGCCTCCGCGCGGTCCAGCACAGCCTGAAAGGGCCGGGCATCGATCGTGAAAAGCACGTCGCCCTTTTGCACGAGTTCGCCGGATTTGAAATGCACGCGATCGACGTAGCCGGACACGCGCGGCCGAATCTCGACGGACTCCGAAGCCTCGATGCGCCCGGTGAATTCATCCCAGTCCTGAATCTCGCGCTGCACCGGCGGCGCGACACTCACCGGCATCGCGCCGAATTGCGGCGGACCGCCCTTGGGTTTTGAGCAGCCCGCACAAAGCGCGAGCAGCAGGAGTAAGTGGAGTGGCTTCATGAATTCTTGGGCTTCTTTTCCTTCGCAGCGTCGGCGGCGCGCCAGAGGAACCACGCCGCAGTGGTCCCATGCGGGCGCCAGCGTTCGCCGAGTGCGAGGAGTTCTTTCGGGCGCGGCATTTCCGCGAGGCCGAAGGCGACGCGGTAACCGCTGCGCGCGCCGAAGTCGTCGACTGGCAGCACGTCGGGACGTCCAAGTTTGAAGATCAGCAGCATCTCGACGGTCCAGCGTCCGACCCCGCGGACTTGCACCAGCCGCTCGATGATCTCCGTGTCGGACATTTTCAGGATTGCCCGTGACGTCGGCACCGTGCCATCGAGCGTCCTGGCGGCGATGTCGCGGATCGCCGCGATCTTCGCCCGCGAAAATCCCGCCCCGCGCAACGCCTCGTCGCTCACAGTCGCGATTTGTTCCGGCGAGGGAAACTTCCTTCCCGGAAAGAGCGCGCGGAACCGGCCGAGAATCGTCTCCGCAGCCGTGCCGTTGAGTTGCTGATGCGCGACCGCGCTCACGAGCGACTCAAAGGGCGAGCGCCGCGCCTCCGGCACGAGCCTGCACGGCCCGTGCGCCTTGATGAGACGGCGCATCACAGGACAGCGTTTGCTCAAGTGCGCGTGCGCTTCCGGCGTCATGCGAGGTCGTTTTCGAGGACGATGCGGTAGCGGGCCTTGCCGCTCTTCAAGTGCTCGAGCGCGTCGTTCACTTTCGACATCGGGAAAAATTCCGTAGTCGGTGCGATGCCGTGGCGCGCGGCGAAGTCGAGCATCGTGGCCACGGTCGAAGGACTCCCGAGCGGCGAGCCGGAGAGCGACTTCTGGCCCATGATGAGCGGGAACGCGGCGAGGCTGATCGGTTCGAGTACGGCGCCGACGGTGTGGAGTTTTCCGCGCGGTGCGAGCGCGCCGATCAGCGCCTGCCAGTCGAGGCTCACATTGACCGTGGAAATGATCGCGTTGAGCGACCCGGAGAGCATTTTCAGATCGTCGGCGTTGCGCGAATGGACCACGCGATGCGCGCCGAGGCTCAGCGCTTCCTCGCGCTTCGATTCGCTGGAGGTGAAGGCGACGACTTCGCAGCCCCAGGCGCGGAGGAATTTCAGCGCCATGTGTCCGAGCCCGCCGATCCCGATCACACCCACGCGATCCGTCGGCTTGATGCCGAGTTGCACGATCGGATTGAAGACCGTGATGCCCCCGCAGAAGAGCGGGCCCGCTTTCGCCGGATCGAGCCCCGCCGGCAGCGGCGTAGCCCAGGCCCAGTGCGCACGCACGTGCGTGGCAAAGCCGCCGTGGCGCTGCACGATCGTGCCCTCGGCCGTGGCGCAGAGATTCTGATCGCCGCCGAGACACTGCGGGCAAGACATGCAACTCCCGGAGTTCCATCCCAGCCCCACGACCTGCCCGACTTTGAGATTCTTCGCGTGCGGACCGACTGCCGTGATCTTGCCCACCACTTCGTGTCCTGCGACGAGCGGGTAGGCCGACATGCCCCACTCATTGTCGAGCATCGAGAGATCGGAGTGGCAGATGCCACAATGCGACACCGCGATCTCCACGTGCTCGTCACCGAGCGGGCCAGGTTCGTATTCAAAAGGCGTCAGCGGTGTTTTAGGCGCGGTGGCGGCGAGGGCTTTGATGATGCTCATGATGATTGGATGTGGATACGATTAGACCAGTCGTCTAGTTGCGTTGGCGGAAACTAGACCGGGGAGAGGTAATTGCGGATGAACTGCGCCGCCGAGCGGATCGGTGCGACCGTCCGCTCGAGCTGGCAGCGCTGGCTCGCGCCCATCCAGAGGTCGCTGATCAGCCCCGCCGTCTCCGCCGGATTGAGCTTCTTGCGGATGACGCCCTTCTTCTGCCCCTCGACGATCACCTGCTCAAAAATCCCGCTCCATTCGCGCATCCCATCAGCCAGCACCGCGCGCATCGGATCACTGAACGTCGCGACCTCCGAAGCGAGCTTCGAGACGAGGCACGCACACTGGCAATCCTTCTCCAGCAGATGCGCAGAGGAGAGGTCGATGAAGGCCATGAGCCGGAGAAAAGGGTTTGGTTCCTGATCCGTGGTGAGGAGCAGCTTCCGCTTCCACTCCGACGCTTCATTCACGTAGTGCCGCAGCAACTCGACCCCAAACTGCTCCTTCGATTGAAAGTAGTGATAGAACGACCCTTTCGGCACCTTCACCGCCGCCAGGATTTCCGCGAGCCCCACGGAGTGAAAGCTCTTCGCGAGCATGATCTCCTCGGCGGCTTCGAGGATGCGTTCCTTGGTGGTGGCGGCGGTGACGGACATTGACGGCACCTGAATTAGACCAGTCGTCTAGCGCGGTCAACGGCGATTTTTCCAGGCCGTGCTTTTCCGGCATCCGAGGAAGACGCTCGCTCATCTCGGAATTGCCCCACGCGCATCCTTGCAATCCACACATCCGCTTTTCATCATCGCTGCGTAAAAGAAACACGGCAGCGCACACCGCGTAGCCACAACCCGAGAACTCAACTATGGCCCACGAACTACCCGCACTTCCCTACTCCACATCCGCGCTCGAGCCGCACATCGACACGAAGACGATGGAGATCCACCACGGCAAGCATCACGCCGCTTACGTGACCAATCTCAACAAAGCGCTGGAAAGCGCGCCGGATCTTGCGAGCAAGAGCGCCGAGGATCTCATCAAGGATCTCGCGGCGGTGTCCGAGGCCATCCGTGGCGCGGTGCGTAATAATGGCGGCGGACATGTCAACCACAGCTTTTTCTGGAAGCTCCTGAAAGCTGGTAGCGATGGAAGGCCTGTCGGCGCGCTTGCGGCGGCGATCACTGCGACCTTCGGCGACGTCGAGCAGCTCAAAGAGAAGATCAACGGCGCGGGCGCGACCCGGTTCGGTTCCGGCTGGGCTTGGCTGTATGTGAGCGGCGGTAAACTGGAGATCGGGTCCACGGCGAATCAGGACAACCCGATCATGGGCAAGGCGGTCGCCGGGATCGAAGGCAAGCCGGTGCTCGGCATCGACGTCTGGGAGCATGCTTACTATCTCAACTACCAAAACCGCCGTCCCGATTACCTGAAGGCGGTCTGGAATGTGATCAACTGGGCGCAGGCTGAGGAAAACTACCAGGCCGCGCTGAAGTAGCCTAGCCCAAAAAATCTGGAAAGCTCCGCGCTAGGCGACTGGCGCGGAGTTTTCGTTTTTTTCGCTGGGCTGCCAGCGGGTGGGTGGCACGGCTTCTGCAACCGCACTGCTGGTTTCGAGCGCAGCGCTGTCCAGGCACGCCGCACGGGACCTTTGCCCAATGCCTACTCGCCACGCTTCCATGATCGATGCCACGCCTTCCCGGCTGGCCACTGGCAAGTCAGACGAAGAGCGCTGGCGCGAGACGGAGGCGGAGCTGCGAAAAACGCAGGACGAACTGAAGGCGAGCCTCCGTCAACTTCACGCCACGCAGCAGCAGATGGTGCAGACGGAGCGGCTGCGCGCGCTCGGCTCGCTGGTCAATGGGATCGCCCACGAATTCAGCAATGCGCTGGCGTCGATCCTCGGCAACGCGGAGGTCTTGCAGATCAAAGCGGGAGAAAAGGGCGGCGAGCGACAGATCCGGGAATGCGCGGAGCGGATCGCCGTCGCGGCGCTGGATGCGGCGACGATGGTGGACCGGTTGCGCGAGTTTCATCGGCCGCGCTCCGCGCAAGACACGCGGACCTCGGTGCCTCTGGACGGCATCGTCGAGCAGGCGGTCGAATTCACCCGTCCGCGCTGGGAGGCCGAGTCGCACGCCCGCGGCACGCCGATCGAGATCAACATGGAATTCCAGGCAGAGTCCCCAATCCTCGGAAACGTCAGCGAACTGCGCGACATGCTGACGGCGGTGCTTTTCAACGCGATGGAAGCGATGCCCCAGGGTGGGGCGATCAACATCGTCACGCAGCTCTGGAGCAAGCGCATCGAGCTCTCGATCTCCGACACCGGCATGGGGATGCCGGATGAAGTGCGCCGCCGCTGTTTCGAGCCCTTTTTCACGACTAAAGGCCAGCGCAACTCCGGCCTCGGCCTCGCGATGGTCTATGGCGTGGTCGAACGCCACAGCGGCACGATCGAGATCGAGAGCCATCGCGGCCGCGGGAGCACGGTGCGGATGACTTTCCCGATCGACCCGAACCCGCGCGTGGCCTGCCAGTTACCCGATGCGCTCCCG
>JANNXQ010000025.1:0-48620 GCA_031409655.1 Chthoniobacteraceae bacterium
GGCTTTTGTCGCGCCGACGATGTTCAAATTGCTCGTACTGCCGATGCCCGCGGAGTTGTGGGGGAATTGCCTGTTTAATGCTTAGCCGCTTGTTTAAAAACCCGCGGGGGCCTCGGTGGAGGGCGGCGCTCCGCGCGCCACGACTCGCTTAGCGCGCAGCGCCATTCTGAAAGTTGGGCCTGCGGCGAGCGTTTGGCATGGCGCGCGGAGCGACGCCATCCACCGACGCAAGTCTTTCAACAGGCTGCTCGCGGGCGCTGCGCGGAGTCTGGTATGTGCCGCAGATTCTGCTAAGAAAGGCCGGCGTCGAGCGAGCGCTCGAACGTTTCCCCCCGATCATGCTTCTCAACCTGTCCCGATGGATCTCTGTCTCCGCGAAGAACGGCGCAATCGCACTGTGCAGCATCTTCGCGGCGCTCGCACTGCCGGCGGCGCGCGCGCAATCGACGACGTATGTGAACTTCGAGGCCCAGCAAACGCGACCGATCTGCCTGTCGCCGGATGGGACACGACTCTTTGTGGTGAATACTCCAGACGGGCGCCTCTCCGTCTTCGATGTCTCGAATACCGCGAACCCCGTGCCCGTGCTGATCCGCGAAATCCCGGTGGGTGTGGAACCGGTCTCGGTGAACGCGCTCTCGAATGACGAAGCCTGGGTGGTGAATGAGGTCTCGGATTCCGTGAGCGTCGTGTCGGTGACCGCGGGCGCAGTCACGGCGACGCTGCAATGCAAAGACGAGCCTTCGGATGTGGTCTTCGCGGGTGGGCGCGCCTTTGTTTCGTGTGGGAGAAACAATCTTGTCCGAGTTTTTGATCTCTCAACGCTGGCTGAGACGACGACGGTCACGCTCGAAGGGCCCGACCCCCGATCCCTCGCCGTGAGCGCCGATGGCACGAAGGTCTATGCAGCGTGCAAGCTTTCGGGAAATCGCACCACGCTCCTTCCGGCAAACCCCTTATACCCGCCGCCGCCGCCGACCAATGGAAGTCTCCCGCCGCCACCGCTTGTGGGCACGATCGTGAGTGCGGACGACTCCCGCCTAAACCCGAAGCCGAACATGCCGGACAATGATGTGGCGGAGATCGACACGGCGACGCTCGCGGTTTCGCGTTATTTCAAAGGTGTCGGCACGGTGAACTTCTGCATCGTGGTGCGGCCGGGGAGCGATGAACTGTGGGTCGCCAACACCGAAGCGCGGAACCTCGTGCGCTTCGAGCCGATGCTCAGAGGGCATAGCGTGGACAATCGGCTGACGCGGATTTCGACAACCGGGCCCGGGACGGTCACCGCGTTTGATCTCAATCCCGACATCACGTACCCAGTCTCCGCAAACACGACGGCGCTCGCTCAGCCGACGGCACTCGCCTTCACCCCGGATGGCGCGGCGCTGTGGGTGGCGAGTTTTGGCACGGATCGCGTGGCGAAGGTCAATGCCACGACGGGCGATGTCCTGACGCGGATCGAGACCGGACCGACTACCGGCGCGGATGCCAATTCGCGCAATAAACGCGGCCCGCGTGGCCTGGCGCTCCACCCGGTCACGGGCCGGCTCTACATTGCCAATCGCATCTCCAACACCATCTCCATCGTCTCGACGATCGGTGAAGTCGTGATCGCCGAAATCCCCACTGGCAGCTACGACCCGACCCCGCTGGTCATCCGGCAGGGGCGCGGCTTCCTCTACGACGCGAGGCTCTCGGGCAATGGCACGCAATCCTGCGCCTCGTGCCACATCGACGGCGATCGGGACGACCTGGCCTGGGATCTGGGCGATCCAGCTGGCTCGATGCAGACGGTCAGCACGCCATTCGGTTCATTTCCCATGCACCCGATGAAAGGCCCGATGACCACGCAAACCTTTCGCGGATTCCTGGTCGTGGACTTGGCACCGAGTCCTTACGGGCAGTTCAGCCTGCTCCCGCTGCACTGGCGCGGCGACCGCGCGACCTTCAATGCCTTCAATCCCTCCTTCGCTTCGCTGCTCGGCGGCGCGCCGCTCAGCGCCGCAGACATGGATGCCTTCCGCGATTTCATCAACACCATCGTCATCCAGCCGAATCCGAATCAGAAACTCGATCGCACGATGCCGGATCTCTTTCCGCCGGGGGATCCGAATGCAGGCGACCCGAACGCCGGGCGAAGTACTTTCGAGAACGAAAATTTTGCGGTCAATCAGCGCTGCACGACCTGCCATGCGCTGCCTGCGGGGACCAGCAACACGATCATTAACGCACCGATGGGACAGAGCCAGAATTTCAAGGTGCCGCACTTGCGGAACATTTATCAAAAGTTGCAGTTCCGACGCAGCGCGACGGAAGTCTCGCTCAGCGGCTTTGGCCTGATGCATGACGGACGTGAGCAAGATGTCGTGAGTTTTCTCTCCCAGCCATTTTTTGGCAGCTTTGCGGCGGACACTGTGCGCAAGCGCAACCTCAATGCGTTCATGCAATGCTTCGACACTGGCACTGCGCCGGCGGTCGGCTATACGCGGACGGTGCGGGCGGACACGCTCGCGAGCAGCGCGGCGGATTGGTCGGTGCTCGAAGGGCAAGCCGTTCCCACGCCGTCCATTTACAGTAGCGATCTCGTGGTCCGGTTGCTCGAAAATGGCGAGCGGCACAGCTTCGTCTATCGCCCGGTCACGAATGATTATCTGAGCGATCAAACCGGGCTCGGACCATTCACGCGCGCGGCGCTTGAGGCGAAGGTCGCGGCAGGTGCGACTCTCACCCTCATGGGCACGCCGCGCACCAGCGGCCAGCGCCTCGGTATCGACCGCAATGGCAACGGCATCACGGATGCGGACGAAGCCCTGCCGCGGCTCGACATCGCCTTGGCCGCCGGCACTCCGCAGCTTGCCTGGCCGGTCGGCAGTGCTGGGCTCGTTCTCGAATTCACCGACTCTCTCGATCCCGCGAACTGGGAGCCCGTCACCCAGCCACGCAGCTTCTCGGGCGGTTCAATCCTGGTCCCGGACGCCACCGCGGGCCAGCAGCGCTTCTATCGCCTGCGGCGGCCGTGATCCTTCGCGCGACCGAGCGGCAGATCTGCCGGCGCCTTCTCCGCCTACTGGAGTCCCCGGTACGCGAAACGACTGTAGGGGCAGCCAGTGGCACCCCTACAGTCGCACGACGTTTTTTGAATCAGGCTGCGCTGACGGACTTGCGCCGCCGCGCGCTGAGGATGGACAGACCACCGAGCAGGAGAGCCGCCGTCGATGGCTCAGGAACGGGGGTCACATTCAATGAGCCGTCGCCATTGATGCCGATGATGACGTTGGTCGCCTCCTGCAAGCCGCCGGCAGCGGCACCCACTTTCCCTCCGTCACCGAGTGCCCCCTGTGTTCCGCCCGCCGCGGAAGCGCCCCAGAAGACCGGATCGGGATCATACATCCCGGTCGCAGGATTGATCCCGCCACCTGGAAGCGGTCCGCCGGGCGTCACTTGAGAAGGCTGAATGCGGAGCGGCACCTCCAGTTCCACGAGCAAGTGCGGATTCGAATCGAGCGGTGATCCTCCGGCGGACGTCGTGCCCTTCAAGCCATTGAAGAGCGGGTCCGATATCGGAAGCAAAGGGTTGATTGGATTGAAGGGTTCGAGATCCACGAAGACGTCGAAGAAGCTGGCCAATCCGTTGCCTTTGAAGACCACGGAGATGTCGCGTTTCGGAATGTTCGGCAGGGTCACCGGGAAGGTCACCGACGCAAAGATTTCGTTGAGCTGTGGGGGCGCGGAGCGTGGCTCAAAGTCATACATCAGGTGCAACTGGAGATCGCCCGGGGCGCTGAGAGCATTGTGGGAGATCGCCGCGTAGAGCTGGGTGTTCTTCAAGGGATCGCTGTTGCTCGTCGGGACCGTGCCGGTCGCGCTGGAAATGAAGGAGAACGGTGTGACGTCGGACCATTCGCCGGTCGGACCGGCGGCGGTGAACCCGTTGGTGAACTGGCCGTCGAGCGTGAAGTTAAACGCGCTGATCTGTGCAGTACTGGACGCCGGAAGCGCGAAGCTCGCGGCAGCGGCAATCAGGCCTGTGAGGATGAACTTTGCGGGGACTGCGCGACGAGTCGCGCTGGAGGACTGCGGGTGGTTTTGTTTTTTCATGGGGTGAGGGGGAATTGGGTAGCCGAAAAGACTGCCCGGGTCGGGTCTGGGTCAAACCGCCGACGCTGTCGATCGGAAAATGAGTCTCCGCTGAATTTTCCCGGGTGACGGCCATCGCGCTTCGCCGCGGGACGAACTGGCGGGCGCCTTTCGCGGCTCTCGGAAACCACGAAACAGCCCGCCATCTGTCCTTTTTTTCCGGGAAAATTCTGACGCGCGCGATTGCTTCAAACCACACTTGCCAAGCCTCCCCGCATCGCGCAGATTCCGCGGCTCGTTTTTACCCGATGGTGTAACGGTAGCACAGGGGACTTTGACTCCCCTAGTCAAGGTTCAAATCCTTGTCGGGTAACCAATTCTAGCGCGGGTTTTAGGCGCCCCCCGTTCTCGGGGATCCGGGCGAGCGCCGCTTACTCGAAGTCGTAGATTACCGCGCGGGCGCAGTTCGGCTTGAAGGCTTTTTCGACGAACTGCAGGTGCAACGGGTGAATCTGATAGGCGGCTTCGGCCTCTTTGTTTTCAAACTGGAGACTCAGGGCGATCTGGTAGGTCTGGTCCACGATTTCGCGATGGCTCTTCACCATGCGACCGACGTGGAAACTTTTTAGCCCAGGGATGGGACGGAGGTATTGCTCGGCTCCGGCGAGCAGCTTTTCGGTGGCATCGGGGATTTCGGGTTTGGTCCAGAAGATGACGACGTGGGAAAACATGGTGGAGTGGATGTGGAGGGTGAATGGTTGTTTCGGGGAGCCATCGGATACCAACCGGCCTTCGGAAGTCCAACCCTCCGTTCACCCATCTTGCAGATTGGGATCGCGCCGGGCATCGACCGGGCACGGTCGGGCGGAGTGCTTAGAGCATCCGCACGTTTGGCGGGGCGAGGGGAACGGGGCGGGCGGGCTGAATGCGCAGGCCGCTGGTGGCTTCTGCACGCTGCTCCGGTTCGCGGATGATTTCGGCTTCGGAAATGTCGATGACGTTTGACTCCTTGGCCGTCTCGCGGGCTCTCGCGGATTTCATCGGAGTGCCGCCAGAATCGGTGGCGGGCTTGTGGGCGCCCGGGACTTCGTCGTTGAGGCCAGCGAGAAGCTCGCGCTGCTCATCGACGACGCGTTCAAAACGGGCGCGCAGGGCGTCGCGCTGCTGCGTCACGGAATCGCGCTCGCGGCGGAGTCGGCTCATCTCCCGCTCGTGCTGCTGGGTGAGTTCCGCTTCGACCCGCTGGAGAGCGGCACGATCTTTGGCGAGGTCGGCTTCCTTTTGCTCAGTGCTGGTGCGGATGAGGGCGAGTTGGTTGAGTGCCTGGTCGCGCTGCGTCATCACCGACTTAAATTCACGGGCAAACACCGCGCTCTGAGACTTGTGGGCTTCGGTCGCTTCCAGCAGATCAGCGATGGCCTTCTGTTTCGCGGCGACGAGCGCTTCACTTTCACTCTGCAAGGCAGCCATCCGCTTCTCGGCGTCGATGGAGACGGCGGCGAGACGTTGGGCGACGGCGGCGCTGTCCTTTTGCGCCTCGTCACGTTGCGTCACGAGTTCGCCGATGTGCGCGTCGGCCTGAGCCTTGGCTTCGGCTAGTTTGTCGCGCTCGGCTTTGATGGCGGCGATGGCGCGGTCCATCTCGGCACTGAGGCCGGCGAGCGCGTTGGTCTTTTCCACCGCGGCTGCACTGAGCGTTTCCTGGTGCCGCTTCGCGAGCGCCGTCAAGCGGTCTTCCTGATCGGCGAAGAGCGCGGCTTTATCGGCGGCAAGTTGGGCGATGGTGGCGTCTTTCTCCGTCGTCAGCGCGGAGAGCGTACGCTCGTGGCGCTGGGTCTGCGCGGCGACGGCCTCGCTATGCTCGGTGGTGATCCGGCTGATGGTCTCGTCGCGTTGCCGGATCATGGTGCGCGCATTGGCGACAAAGCCGTCGAGTTCTTCGATCCGCGCGTTGCGTTCTTCGCCGAGGCGCTGCACGTCGCCGAGTTGCTTCTCGAGTTGCGCCTTGGTGCCTTCGACCGTTTTGCGTTCGGCGATGATGGCATCGCGGGCCGCGGTGAGAGCCGCGAGTTCCTGCCCGTGCTGGTGAGTCTGCGCGCAGATCTGGTCGTGGTGCGCGGTGTTGAGCTTGGCGATGTCCTTCTCCTTTTGCTCGACGGCTTGGCGGGCGGTGAAGAGGTCGGCTTCGTGTTTCTGCACGCGGACTTCGAGCTGGCGGACGGTGCCCTGCGTCTCCGCGAGGAGCTTCGCAGTCTCCGTGCGCGCCTGCTTTTCTTGTTCGCGCTCGCCCGCGATGGTGGCGATGTCCGCATCCTTTTTGCGGGTGAGTTCGGCAAGAACCGCGTCCTTGTCAGTAGCCACAGTGGCGAGAGATTTCCGGTGCGTTTCGCCGAGCGTGACGAGCGCCTTCTGCTGGTCGCCAGCGAGGCGGGCGATTTCCTGTTCCTTCTCGCGGATCTTCGACTGCGCTCCCGCGACGTCCCCGTGCAGCTTCTCGATCTGCAACTGCCGCTCCGCCGCGGTCCGCTCGGTTTCGGCGAGGCGTTTCTCGAGCTCGGCCTTCGTCGAAACGACGTGATCGCGGGCCGCCGTGAGGGAAGCGATGGCCGCTTCCTTCGCCGCTTTGATGGCCACGAGCGCGCCCTCGTGCTCCGAGAGTTGGGCCGAGATTGCTTGCTGATGGGCGTCGGAACGCTGGGTGATGGAGACTTCGAGCTGGCGCATCTGCGCCTGCCGTTCGTCGTGCAGCGCGTTGAGGCGGGCGATCTCGTCTTCTTTCTCGCGCACTTTCCCCTGCGTTTTCGCGACCTCGCCCTGGAGGGCTTCGATCTGCGTCTGGCGTTCCACGATCGTCCCGCGCGCTTCCGCGAGTTGCCGTTCGACTTGCGCTTTCTCTGCAACCACCGCTTCCCGGGTCGCATTCAGGGAGGCAAGTGCGGCGTCTTTCTCTGTCCGGAGCGCGCCCAGCCTGGCCTCCTGCTCTGCGGTCTGGACGCCCAGCGCCTTCTCATGCTCCTGAGAACGCCGGGCGATTTCGCCATCCAGCTTCTGGATCTGCGCAAGGTGGGTGGCCGTCTCCGTCGTGAGTCGGCCGATTTCGCCGTGAAGTTTTTCGATTTGCGCCTGGCGGTCCGTGGACTGGCTGTCGAGGGCACCGAGGCGCTGTTCGATTTCGATCCTGGCCGCGAGGGCCGCGTCGCGGGCCGCAGAAAGAGAGTTCACCGCGGATTCCTTTTCGGTCCGCAGTGAGGAGAGCGTCGCTTGATGTTGCGAGAGCTGCGTGGCGAGCGCGCGCTCGTGTTCCGAGCTCTGGCGGGCGATGTCCTTCTCCAGCTTCTGCACCTGCCCGAGCCGCTGCGTGGCCGTCTGCTCGGTTTCGATGGAGCGCTTCTCGAGCCCTGCTTTTTCGTCCAGAAGAGCGCTCCGCTCGCTCGCAAATTTCTCGCCGGCGCCTTGCAGCCCGGCGAGGGCGGCGGCAGCGGCGGCCTGGGCGGTGTCGCGTTCCTTGATGAAGTTTTTGATCCGCTGCCGATACGTTTCGATGTCGGCTTCGAGCTGGGCGACGGCGCGCGATTCGAAAGACGACTGGGCTTTTACCGAACTTTCGTTGGAGCGGACGAGCAGCGCGTGCGCGTCCTGGCTCCGCCGGAGTTCAGCGTCGATCTGAGCGCGTGACTTGTTGGCCTCTTCGACTTGCGTCCGCAATTGGTCGAGCTGTTTCGCCTGTTCGGCTTCGCGCTGGCGAGCGGATGCGGCGGCTTCGGCCAGTTGCTGCTCGCTGGTTTGCTTCAGTGCCTGGATGGCCACGGTCCCAGCTTTGGCCGCTTCCGTCGTGCGAAGCTGCAGGGTGCTGTCGAATTCGTTCCGCAGGCTGGCGACAGTTTGCGCCAGCGTCTTTTCGCTCTCAATCTTGAGTGTGGCGCCATCGGCGCGAGCCGCGGCGAGTTCCGCGGCAAATTTGTCGCGCGCGGCGGTGGCAGTTTGGAGCTGTTCCTGAAGCTGCTTGAGCGCGGTCGCGATCTCCGTCTCGCGCTGCTTTTTCTCGCCTTCAAATTCCTGGCGCAGGCGCTTCGCGACTTCCTCGGCCTGCCGGCTGGTCTCCGTGCTGAGCCGCGCCTCGGCGGCCTGAGCTGCAGTGGCGTTCGCGGCGCGAGTCTGCTCGAGTTCGGTGGAAAGTTTCTCCTTTGCGTCCGTCGCGGCCTTGAATTCGACCTGGAGTTTTTCCAACGCCGCCGCGGCTTCTACCTTTTGCTTTTGCAAAGTGGCGTCGAATTCCCCACGCAGCGTCGTCGTCGATTGCTTGAGCTTGCGCGCCGTTTCCTCGGCAAACCGCGCTTCGGTGGCGCGGACACTTTCGCCGACTGCCGTGCGGGTTTGTTCGAGTTCCGCAGAAAGTTTCGCGCGTGCTTCGGTGGTCGCGCTGAGCTGATTCTGCAGTTGCTTGAGGGCGTTCGCGGATTGCGCCGCGTGCTGCTCCTGCGCGGCGGCAAACTCCTTCTGCAAGCGCGCCGTCGTTTCCTCGATCTTCCGGGCGTGCTCTTCCGTGAGCCGTTGCTCGATGGCCTTTGCGGACTCGGACCGTTCCAGCCCGGCTTGCTCGAGATCCGCGCTGAGCTTGGTGCGCGCCTCGGCGGCAGCGTCGAGTTGGGCCTGGAGCGCAGTGATGGCCGCCTGCTTCTCCGCCTCAAATTTTTCCCGAGCGTCAGACAGCGCATCCTCGGCAGCCTGAGCGGTCGCCTTTTCCATCCGGGCAGCGGTTGCCTTCGCTGTTTCAGTCCGGGCGATCTGCGCCTGCTCGAGTTCCGCGGCGAGTTTTGCGTGCGCTTCGGTGGCCGCTCGAAGTTGCTCCTGGATCTCCGCGAGCGCGGAAGCGGCGGCAGCGTCGCGCTGCTGCTTCTCGGCTGCAAATTCCCGCCGCAGGGTTGCCGCCGCGCTCGCCAGTTCGGCCACGCGCTTCTCGTGCGCTTCGTTCTCCAGCCGAGCCGTCGTCTCTTCGAGCTTCCGCGCATGGTCTGCGGTCAGTCGCTGTTCAATGGCCTTTGCGGATTCGGTCCGATCACGGCGCGCTTGCTCGAGCTCGGCGCTGAGTTTGTTGCGCGTCTCGGCAGCGGAGCCCAGTTGCGTCTGGATCGCGGCGATGGACGCAGTGATCGCTGCTTGTTTTTCCGCCGCAAATTTCTCCCGGGCCTTGTTCGCGGCGACTTCTGCGGCGCGGGCCGCCTCCGCCTCGATTCGAGCCGCCATGGCCTTCGAACTTTCGGTGTGCGCGATTTTCGCCTGCGCGAGTTCGGCGGTGAGTTTTGCGTGGGCGTCGTTGGCGGAGTGAAGCTTCTGCTGGAGCTCCGCAAGCTCGGCGGCGGCGGCCTCGGCGCGCTGCTCTTTCTCCGCCGCGAATTCCTGCCGCAGATTCGTCGTCGCTCGTTCGAGTTCAGCGGAAAATTTCGCGCGGTCTTCGGCGGCAGCGCTGAGTTGATCCTTCAGTTGATTCACCGCGCTCGTCGATTCAGCCGCCCGCTGCTCGTTTGTCGCGGCGAATTCCTGCTGCAGCCGAGCCGTTGTCTCTTCGATTTTCCGGGCGTGTTCCGCTGTCAGTCGCTGCTCGATCGCCTGCGTGGATGCGGTCCGATCCTGCCGGGCTTGCTCGAGCTCCGCGCCGAGTTTATTGCGCGTCTCGGCAGCCGCCTCCAGTTGGCTTTGGAGCGCGGCGATGGCCGCTTGCTTTTCCGCCTCAAAGTTTTCCCGAGCCTTCGCCACGGCGTCCGCGGCAGCGCGCGCCGTTTCCGTTTCGATCTGAGCCGCCGCGGTCTTTGCGGTTTCAGTCTGCGCGACCTTTGCCTGCTCGAGTTCGGCGGCGAGTTTCGTGTGCGCGTCGGTGGCGGATTGAAGTTGTTGCTGAATTTCCGCGAGCGCGGTGGCGGCCGCTTCGTCGCGCTTCTGTTTGGCGGCCTCAAACTCCCGCCGCAGGCCCGTCTTTGCGTGTTCCAGTTCCTTGGCGTGTTCTTCCTTGAGCCGGTTTTCCGCGGCCCGGGCGGTTTCGGAGCGCGTGGCTTTCGCTTGCTCCAGTTCGCCGGTCAGCCGCGCGTGCGTGGCATTCGCGGCCTTGAGCTGATCCTGGAGTTGTTTGAAGGTCGCGGAAACTTCGGCTTCGCGTTTTTGTTTCGCCGCTTCGAATTCCAGTTGCAGGCTCGCGCGGGCGGTGCCGATCGTTTTGTCGTTTTCGAGCCGCAGCCGGTTCTCCACATTCTTCGTGGATTCCGCGAGGGCCTGGCGGCCTTGGTCGAGTTCGGCGGAAAGTTTCTCCCGCGTCGCGACTGTCGCTTCGAGGTCAGCCTGGAGCTTTGCGAGAGCAGTCGCCGCCTCCGCTTCGCGCTGCGCTTTTGCGGCCTCGAATTCCTGGCGCAAATTTGTCGCGGTCTCTTCGATTCTCCGCGCGGTCTCCTGCTTGAGCCGCTCTTCGGCCGTCTTCCATTCCTCGTCTTTTGCCACCTTCGTCTGTTCGAGTTCCGTGGAAAGTTTGCCCCGCGCGTCATCCACGGCCTTGAGCTGCGCCTGGATCTTCTGGATCTCCGCGGTCGCTTCGGCTTCCCGCTGGCGAGCGGTGGCTTCAAATTCCTCCTGCAGGCGCGCCGTCGTCTCCTCGATCTTCCGAGTGCTCTCCTGTTTGGCCTTCTCCGAGGCGGCGAGTTGCTCCTCGAGGCTGCGGCAGCGAGTGCGCGCCTGATTAAGGTCGGCCTGCGCGCTTTCCCGAGCCGTTTCGAGCGTGGCGATCTTCTGTTGCAGGCCGTGGATCTCACTCTCGTTCGAGCGCTTCGCCTGTTCGGCAAACCCGGCCGCCGCCGTGGCCGCCGCCCCCTTCTCCTGCGGACTCGCGCCCTTCTTGAGCAGGGCGTCGCGTTCCTGCTGGAGCTTCTGCAAATTCTCGGTGCTCTTCGCGGCGACCGATTTCTGAAATTCGATCTGGTCCAGCTTGTCGTGAACTTCCTCCTGCGCCTTCGCGAGATCCGCCGCGATCCGATCGCGTTCGTCGGCGAGCGCCTTCCGCTCGTCCTTCGCGGTCGTGAGTTGCCGCTCCAGTTCCCCCTTCACGCGATTCAGATTCCGCGTCGCCAGGTCACGGGCGCGGATGAGCTCGTCACGGGTCAGGCGGTCGTCATCTTCGGACGGGGTGGTGCTGACTGGCGTGACGTCGATGGCGGGCAGGGCGCTCTTTTTCTCCGCAGGCTTGGCGAGCGCGAGGGCTGGGACAGTCGGCGGCGGCGGCATGTCGGACGCGGGCGCAGGGCGCGGTGCCGCGGGTGCGGCCGTCGGGGGCGCGGGGGCGGGCGTTACCGGGCGGGCGGGTGCTGTCGGCGCGGCGGGCGCTTCGTTTTTGATCGGGACGACGTTCCGCGGTGGGCGCGCACTGATGAGCCGCTCGGAGAGGGCGCGGGCAGCGGCTTCCGTGAGCGGCGAGCCTTTCTGCGCGCCGCGCGATTGATTCAGGAGGATCATCACCTTCTGCCATGGGAAGCGGATCTGCGCGTCCTCCGACGCCTTCACTTCACTCCGGAAGACGGAGGGGAGTTGCCGGTAGATTTCGACCAGTGGGATCGTGGTCAGGCCGCGCGAGATTCGCGCGGCCATCTCGTCGATCCTAAAGCTCAGGCTCTGATGCAAATCATGCGTGCCGGCGCCGAGCATCGAGTGCGGGATGCGGTGGAGGAAATCGCCGAGTTCCAGTTGCATCTCCAGGTCGGCGTTTTTCGCTGCGGGCGCCGCCGCGGGCGGGATCCCCGGACCGGCGAGGCGCGTCTCTGGCTTCGGCGGCGCCATTTTGAATTCCTGCTTGTGATTGGCCAGCACCGCCTGCGCCGCGAGCTTGATGGCGGCGGGATCGGCTTTTTTCGGGGGCACTGCGGTTTTCGCCGGAGGCGCTGGCTGCACTTCAGGCGCGGGCGACTCCGGCGCCTTACGTTTGAAGCGGTCGAGGAATGACATGATCCGGTATGAACTTCTAGGGGCTGGTGGAACGGTAGGAACTCAGGGCGTTTTGTTAGCGGCTGGGCTGGATTTTGTCTCTAAAGAATGCACGTCGCGTGCCGCCGGTGGCAACGGGCTTGCTATTGCATACGGCGCGTAGCTTTCCTCGAGCCGTTTCGAGACCGTGGCGACGAGGCAGACGTCGTCGTCTTCGTAGCGCGTTTCGAGCACGTGGGCATCCCGGTGGAGCCGCGCGATCAGCCCCGCTTCCCTCTGGGGGATGCGCAATTCCATGGTCGTGCTCCCGGCGGACGCCATCTCTTCCATCCGGGCGATCAGTGCTTCCAAGCCCTGGCCCGTCTGCACCGACAAAAAAAGTGCGTCGGGGAAATGCCGGCGCAAGACGGCAAGAGCTGCCGGGTCCTCCACTTTATCGATTTTGTTGAAAGCGACGAGCATCGGACGCTTATCGGCGCCGAGGTCCCCGAGCACCGCCATGGTCGTATTGAAAAACTCGATGACCTCGGGTTGGGAGGCATCGAGCAAGTGGATGAGGAAGTCCGCGACCGCCGCTTCTTCGAGCGTCGCGCGGAAAGCCTCGACGAGCCGATGCGGCAGTCGGCGGACGAATCCGACGGTGTCCGTGAGGAGCAGCGGCTGGTGATTTGGCAGCGCCACTTTCCGCGTGGTGGTGTCCAAGGTGGCGAAAAGTTTGTCCTCGATCAGCACCTCCGCGCCGGTGAGTCGGCGGAGCAGCGAGGACTTGCCGGAATTCGTGTAGCCGACGATGGCCGCATTCGGCACCGGGGTGCGCTGCCGATCCTTCCGCTGGGTCGCCCGGGAGCTGCGCACATTTTCGAGTTCCCGTTTGCAGCGGTCGATCGCCCCGCGGATGCGCCGCTTGTCCTGCTCGAGCTGCGTTTCCCCTTCTCCCCGATTCCCGATGCCGCCGCCCTGCCGGACGAGATGGCCCCAGGCGCGCGTCAGCCGGGGCAGCGAGTACTCGAGCTGAGCGAGTTCGATCTGCAGCCGCGCTTCCCGGGTCTGCGCGCGACGCGCGAAAATATCGAGGATCACCTCCTGCCGATCGATCACCGTCACCTTGGAGACCTCCTCCCAGTTCCGCTGCTGGCTGGGCGAGAGTTCGTTGTCGAAGATCAGCACGTCGATGCCGAGCTCCTGCACCTTTGCGGCGATCTCGTCTGCCTTGCCGGTCCCGAGGAGCAGCTTCGCGTGATTTTCGCGGTGAAAGACGAGCATCTTTTCCACCACGGGAATGCCGAGCGTCACCACGAGTTCCTCCAGTTCCTCCAGCAAGCTCGCCGCCTCCGTGCGAGCCGCGGTGTCAGTATAAGCGCCCACCAGCAGCGCGCGCTCGACCTTGTGGTCCCCGGCAGTGTTTTCGATCATGCGTGTTTCCAAGAGGCGATCATAGTAGCGGATACTTGCCCGGGCGGAAAGGCCGTTGAACGGGGGCTGGTGCGGCTCATCCTCGTAACCGTCCTCGTCCTCGTCCTCGAACGCATAATCTTTCGAGGACGAGGACGATTACGAGCACGACTCCCCCCTGCGACCGAGCCGCACTTTGCGAAAGCTCCTGACAAGCGCGCGCCGGCCGGATGAAATGCACGCGCCACCTGCGCTTCATGAAAAATCTCCTTGTCTGGCAAAAGCTGACCTTGCTCGGCGCCGTCTTCCTCCTCCCCCTCATCGCGGTGACGTGGGCCTACGTCTCCTCCGTCAATACGACGGGCATCCAAACCGCGGAGCAGGAGATCCGTGGGGTCGAATATGCGCGCTCTTTGCTGGCTCTGCTCCGCGATCTGCAACAGCGCCGCGGGCTCGTGGCCGCGATTGATGCCGGCGGCGGAGCCCTGCGCAATATCCTCGCCAGTAAGACGACCGATGTGGAGCGCGGTCTCGCGGACTTCGAGGCGACCCATTCCGAGCTCGGCCCGCCCCTCCGCCTGGAATCGGAAGGCCGCGAGATCATCGCCCGGACTCGCGCGCTGCTCGCGCCGGACGTCGCGGATGTGGAGGCCCATTCCGTGTTGATCGACGCGATCGGCATCTTCGTCACCCTGGTCGCGGACAATGCTGCGCTCACCCTCGATCCTGAATTGCCCACGTACTACCTCCAGGATCTGGTGATCACGCAGCTCCCGCGTCATGCGGAAAATGTCGGACGCGCCTGGGTGAGAGCTGCCGAAGTGCGACCGGGCGAAGCGCTCAGTACCGAGACCTGTGACAATCTGCGCCTCTTCACCGCGATCATCGATCACCTGCACTGGGCCGTGAATGACTCGCTCCGCAAGGCCGTGAACTACGCCGCCGACGCCCGCCAGGACGTCCAACTCACGCCGCTCGACGCCATGCGGCAGGACGATCCGCTCAAGGCGGCCGCCGATCGCGGCACCGTGGAGATGCCGCCCATCCCATTTTTCCACGCGATGACCGTGCGGCTCGTCGCGGACTACGAGCTGGCGGAAAAAGGCAGCGTCGCCCTCCAGCGATTGCTCGACGAGCGCATCGTGCGGCATCGCGGCAGCATCCGCACCGCGCTGCTCTGGAGCGGGCTCGGTATCGCCGGCGTCACGGTGCTGGGGTGGGGGATCATCCGCGATATCACCCGCTCGCTCGGCGGGCTCGTGGCCACGGCGCGCGCCATCACTGGCGGGGCGAAAGATGCCACCGTGAATCTGCCACCGCGGGCCGACGAAATTGGCGAACTCGCCGTCGCCTTCGACGGCATGCTCACCGCCCAACGCGAGAGCCGGGAGAAGCTCGTGAGCGGCAATATCGAGCTGCTCTCGGCGAACGAAAAACTGGAGTCCGCCCGATTCGAAGCCGACGCCGCCAACCGCGCCAAGCGCGACTTTCTCGCCGTGATGAGCCACGAGATCCGCACCCCGATGAATGGCATCCTCGGCATGACCGAGCTCACGCTCAATACCGCGCTCAACCCCACCCAGCGCGAGTATCTGGAGATGGCGCGCGGCTCTGCGGAGTCCCTCCTCCTGCTGCTCAATGACCTCCTCGACTTCTCCAAGATCGAAGCCGGAAAGCTGGATCTGGATCGCGCGCCCTTCGATCTCCGCGACGCCCTCGGCGACACCATGCACACGCTCGCCTTGCGCGCTCAGGAAAAGGGGGTCGAACTCGCACTGCACATCCGGCCCGACGTCCCGGACGCGCTTTTCGGCGACGCTTTCCGCCTCCGGCAGGTCGTGGTGAATCTCGTTGGCAACGCCATCAAATTCACCGACGCCGGCGAGATCGCGGTGCGCGTCGAAAACGCTGGCACGACCGACGGCAGCGTCGCTCTGAACTTCACCGTGCGCGATACCGGCATCGGCATTCCCAGGAAAGCGCAGGCGAAGATTTTCGAGGCCTTTTCCCAAGCCGACATCTCGACCACGCGCCGCTTCGGCGGCACCGGACTCGGTCTCGCCATCGCCAGTCAGATCGTCGGCCTCATGGGTGGTCGCATCGAGCTCGAGAGCGCGGAGGGGCAAGGCTCCACCTTTCGCTTCACCGCGCGTTTCGCCATGCAGAGCGCGCGGCCGGTATCGCTCCCCGCGGAGTTGGAAAGCGTGCGCGTGCTCGTGGTGGACGACAACGCCACGAACCGCCTCATCCTCCGCGAAATGTTCACGAGCTGGCGGATGGAGGTGCTCGTCGCCGAGAGCGCCCTGGACGCCCTCGCCACTTTGGAAACGACCTGCGCGGAGGGCCGCCCGGTCTCGCTCGTCGTCACGGATCTGATGATGCCCGAGATGGATGGCTTCGAATTCGTCTCGCGGATGCGCCAGGAGTCGGCCCTGCGCGAAACGCGCGTCGTCATGGTCACCTCGGCAAACCGGGCCGGCGACGCCGATCGCTGCACGGACCTCGGCATCGGCGCGCATCTCTCCAAGCCCGTGAAACAATCCACGCTCATGGATGCGATCGTCGATGTCCTCGGCCCCACTGGCCAGGCCGACCGCAGCGCAAAACTCCCGCTCCACAACGCCGCGCCCGCGCAGCGCCCGCTCCGCATCCTCCTCGCCGAAGACAACAAGGTGAACCAGCGCCTCGCCGTCGCGAACCTCGAGTCGTGGGGCCATCAGGTCGTCATCGCCAACGACGGCCAGGAAGCCGTGGAGATCAGCGCGCGCGACGCCTTCGATCTCATCCTCATGGATTCGCAAATGCCGCGGATGAGCGGCTTTCAGGCAGCGGCGGCGATCCGCGAGCGGGAGCGCGGCAGCGCGCGGCGGCTGCCGATCATCGCCATCACCGCGAGCGCGATGAAAGGCGCGCGCGAGGAGTGTCTCGCCGCCGGGATGGACGGCTACGTCGCCAAGCCCATCCGCCGCGAGGAATTCATCGCCGCCATGGCCGCCGTCGTCCCCGATCTCCTCACTGGCGCCCCGCCCGAGGCGACTCCCGCGCTGCTGACCCCCGCGCCCAGCGAGCCCGCGGCCTTCGATGCCGCCCGTGCTCTGGAAGCCGTCGGCGGGAATGCTGGCGTCCTCCGCGAGATGGCCCGGCTGTGCCTGGAAGACGATGCGCCGCGCCTTTTCACGCAACTCCGCGAAGCCGTCGGGCGCCGCGACTTCTCCGAACTCGAACACGCCGCGCACGGCATCAAGGGCCTCGTTGGCGAATTCCGCGCCGAGCGTGCCCGCCTGGCGGCGGGACGCGTCGAAGAGCAGGGCCGGGCGGGAAACGGCGAAGGCCTCGCCGGCTTGATCGCCGATCTCGAGCGCGAGTTTGAGCGCTTCGCCACCGAAGTCCGCCGCTTCTGATACCATCTCGTGAAATAAAACGGACCCTCGTCCTCGTCCTCGTCCTCCTACTCGTACTCGAAACGCGCCGAGTCGGAGTAGGAGAACGAGGAGGAGAACAGTCCGATTGTTTTCGGGATATGGTATGAGTCCCCGGAATGAATCCGCGCCACCTTTCCACTTCCCCCGCACTGCTCCTTTTGTAATCTCCCGCCATGAGTTCCGCGTGGCAGCCGAAAGGCCGCATCCTGATCGGTGAAGACGTGCGCTCGATTGCCTTCAAAATGCAGCAGGCACTCGAGGCCGTCGGCTATTCCGTGGAGGTCGCCGAGGATGGCGGCGAGGTGCTGCGCAAGATCCGCGAATCCGCGCCGGATCTCCTCGTCCTCGATATCATGATGCCCAAGGTCCACGGCATCACCGTCCTCAAGGAATTGCGCGCCGACCCTGCCACGAAAAAGGTCGGCGTGATCATGTGTACGGCCCGCGATTCGCGGGCCGACGCCGCCGCCTGCGCCGATCTCGGGGCCTCGGATTTCCTCGTGAAACCCTTCGAGCCGCCCGTGCTCATCGAGAAGGTCGAGGAGTTCTTTTCCCGCCGCGACCGCGCCGCCGTCGCCCTCGGCATCCCCGCCGCCGCTGCCTACAGCAGCAGCGCCACGCCATTCCGCCAGACCCTCGCCGACACCCACGTCCGCCACACCCTCTGGGGCACCCGCGGTTCGACGCCGGTCCCGAATGCGCGCTTCCTCCGCCACGGCGGGAATACCTCGTGCATGTCCGTCGAGTTCGGCGGCGAGACTTTTATCTTCGATGCCGGCACCGGCATCCGTGAACTCGGCCTCGAACTCATGAAAGAGGAGTGCCGAAAGTTGCACCTCTTCATCACCCACACCCATTGGGATCACATCCAGGGCTTTCCCTTTTTCACTCCCGCCTACGTGCCCGGCTTCGAGCTCACGATCTACGGCGCGGAGGGTTTCGGGAAAGATCTGCGCAGCGTCTTCAAGGGCCAGCTCGATCGCGATTATTTCCCCGTCCAGATGGACGACATGAATTCGCAGATCGTCTTCCGCACCCTCCAGGAAAATCCCGTCGTCTTGAGCGGCGCGAAAGTCTGGTGGGAATTCGCGCAGCACCCCGGCGCCACCGTCGGCTACAAGATCGAAGTCGGCGGACGCAAGATCGCCTGGGTGCCGGACAATGAATTTCTCCAGGGCTACACCGGCTCGCCCGAGACCCTGACTCGGGAGCACCCGCTCGTCGCTCCTTACGGGAAGATGATCGATTTCCTCTCCGACGCCGACGTCGTCATCCACGAAGCGCAATACACCCTGGATGAATATCCCAGCAAGATCCGCTGGGGCCACAGCTCGATCGCCAATGCCGCCGTGCTCATGAAACTGGCCGGTGTGAAGCGATGGATCATCACGCATCACGACCCGATGCACGACGACGGCTTCCTCGAGACCAAGCTGAACCTCACCCGCCGCATCCTCGAGCGCCTCGAGTATCCCATCCAGGTGAGCCACGCCTACGACGGCTGGACGGAATACTTCTGAGGGCGCTCTTCTCTTCCCCTTCCCCTTCCCCTTCCCCTTCCTCTTCCTCCCCGCCCCAAAAGATGAAGCTGAAGATGCAAAGCCCGAGTCCAAAAGCGCCGCCGCCTGATTTTTCACGGTGCGATTTTCCCGAGCCGTGCCATTCTCCCCGCCCGTGAAGCCGTCCGAAATCCACAACCTCCCAGACGACGCCCAGTCGCGTCCGCATTTCCCCACCCTCGCCGAGGCCCTCACGCCGCTGCCCTCGGAACCCTTCCGCGAACACATCGGCCCGCGCGAGGTGGAGTACGAACCGCGCTTCGTCGCCCCGTCCGCCTCCCGGCACGACGCCTCCGGGACGCGCAATCTCGCCTTCGGCGGCGGCGCCCTTTTCCTCGCGCTCCTCATCGGCGGCGCGGCCCTCTTCATCGTCGGGCCACGCGCCATCCTACCGCTCGTCGCGTGTCTTTTCACCTTCTGCATCCTCTATCTGCTCGCGCGTCTGCAAATCTTCCGCGAGCAGCACGGCGCCTTCCTCGCCCTCGGGATCGTGTGCCTGATCGGCGCCGTCTTCGCCTTGTTCGAACGCGCCTTCCACGGGCTCGATGGGAACTACTTCTCCCCACTCACCGCCCCGCCCGCGCCGACGCGTTACCTTGCCGCAAACTCATTCGGCGAGTCCGGCCCGACGCTCCTCACCGAGGCCTTTGCCCTGACCGCGCCTGATGCGAAAAGCGGCCCGCGCGTGAAGGCGCGCAAAGATTCCCGCGTGGTCATCGAGGGCAAACCCTTCCTCATCAAGAGCGGCGACATCTTCCCGCTCGCCGAAGCCAAAGCCGACGAGGTCACCTTCAAAGTGCGCGACCTCCACATCGCGCTCCCGATCAGCGCCGTGGAAATCCTCGACGATCCCCGGAAGGAAAAACTCGCCGAAGCCACGCCCGTGCAGAAGCCCCTGGAAAAACCCGCGCCGGAGTCCGGCCCGGTCGTGGATGATGGCCCATCGCCCGCCATCGCCGCCGAAGTCAGCAAGCAAGCGCAAGGAATGGCCATCCGCCGCTATCCTGCGCTCGGCATCAAAGACTCGCGCGAAAACGCCGTCTTCGTCTCGACCGTCACCGAAATGAAGGCCAGCAAGAACACCGAGTTTTTCAAAAACCCCGAGTGGCCCCTCGAACTCGCCGAACTCCTCGCCAAGCGCGAAGGCTGGCCGCGCGACGACGTGCCCCTGAAAGCCCCTCCGCTCCCGCCCCCAGCGCCGAACGCCGAGCCGCAGTTACCCATCCTCGAAAACTGAGTCTGGGCACGGAAGCGAGCAGGGAAAGCGACCCGCCACCCGGCGTGCTCCACGCCGGATTGCTGAGCCCTCTCTTTTCGATCTCCCAGCGCAGCCGGTAGAGATGCGCAATGACGCCCGGCGGCAAGGTGCATTCGCCGGTCAGGAAGCTAAACTCCTCGCCGCGCAACCCGCAGTGGTAACGCACCCGCCGCACACTCACGCCTTGGCTGGTCGCCACCAGTTCATTGGAGAGCACGCCTACGTTACGCGGGTCGGCCCGGTCCCAGCGGTTTTCGCCGAGGCCCTCCAGCTTCATGTTCTCCTTTTGCCAGCGCCCGCCGGCGCTGCCCTGCGGGCAAAGGCTCCGCCCTTTGGCTATCTCGCTCCGCTCGGTTCCCGGCTCAAAAAGGAGCGCCCGCCCGAGTGCTTCCAATCGTGCCACTCTTGAAAGTCGATCCCCGCCCGATCCCAGACATAGAGAACCATGCGACCCTTGCCGGCCCCCTGGCGCAGTTCATGCGCGGCCCCGGCGTGAAAGTGGCCGTCGCCCGCGTGGATCTCAAAGCCCGCCAACTCCGGCCCGCCACCCCAGAAGTCCGCCCCCAACGCCGGCAGGTTGCGCGCCAGCCCGCGGGAGACCTCGGCGATCAAAGCCAGCCGGCGGTCACTTTTGAGGGTCGCAAAGAAATTGCTCGTCGTCGGGGGCTCCAGACTGGCCGCGCTCAGATGCTGGAGAAAGGCTCGGCCACTGGGCCGCTCTTCCAAAGCGCCGCGCACTCCGAGGAGCGGCCACTGGTCATCGGAAAGTTCCGCGCAGACCCGCGCCGACGGGGCTTGGCCGAGATGGGTGCGCGCCGGGGCAAAGAAACATTCGGCAAAGTTCGGGGTGCGGATAGCGGGCTGGGTAGGACGAGGAAGAGACATGAAAATTTTCGCCGATTTTTCACCCTTCAGGTCAAGGGCTATTGCGCGGAAACTCTGCTCTTTCCTTGCTGCGCGACCCCGGAATGTCCGCGCGACCCCAGCCGTCATGAGCCTCGCCTCATACCATATCCCGAAGACAATCGGACTGTTCTCCTCCCCCTCGTCCTCCTACTCCTACTCCTACTCGGCACGTTTCGAGTAGGAGAACGAGGGTCCGTTTTATTTCACGAGATGGTATCAGTCCTCCCAGTTCCCGTGCACACCTAACCATGCCTCATTTTTTCACGGAACTTTGGACACCGTTGATGTGCCTCCTTTCCCACTGCCGTGAACACCGCGCTCCTCGCGCACGAATTCAAAGCCGACTCCCACTTCGCAGCGGCGGCCGTTTTCTACAGCACTGTAGCCAGCCTGGTCACCGTGACCCTGCTGATCGCGCTCGTCCGAATCGTGTGACGGGACGTTGAATGACGGCCCGGCGGCCGCGGTGCGGGCGGCCGCTCCGACGGGGATTGAGCTTGCCATGAGCTTCGGTTTCCAAGCATCCTCCGAGTCCCCCGCGCGGCATTCGTTATTGTTGCGCCGCCAGTCCCATGAACTCTCATCTCTCCGCGCCACTTCGGCGGGACGGATATCCTCCGGGGGGATCCTTTCTTTCGGGCTCGAGCCTCCGCACCGAGCCGTCCACCCACTGCAGCCGACTCGCTGCACCAGCCCACCCAGATCCATGAAAGCATCTCCCACATCCCTCCAGCGCAGCCGCGTTTTTCGTTTCGTCGCACCGCTCGCCGCCGTTGCCGTGGCCTTCGCGGCACCGGTCGAGACTCGCGCGCAGGAAGTCTTCTTCCCGACCCATCTCCTCCAGCCGCCGGAAGGCATGTATGTGAATACGGCACAGCCTTTCGCCCAGTATTTCAATGGCACCATCGTCAAGGACGTGAGCGTCCGGAGTTTTTCGGATAGCGTGGCGCCGCCGGCTCTCGGGGCGGCGGCTCAACTCCGCACCTTCGGCGCTGAGCTGCGGATGCTGATCTCTTCCGATGGCGGCGCGACGTTCCAACCCGCGACCACGCCAGCCACGGTCACGACGAGGACTCTGGCCGTGGCGGTTCCGGCCGGCGCTCCGGCGCGTTACGAGACGGAAATGCTCCAGCTCGACATCTCGGGCGGGACGCTGCCGGCAGGCGTGATGGTGCGTGAAAGTCCCACGCGCGCATCCACGGGCCGGACGAACATCCGGACGGTCAGTGGTGGTTTCACGATCGCGAGTTTCTTCGACGTCTTCACCGACCTGACTTTTGACGGCGGGCAAACGTGGAGCCCGGCACAAGCGGCGGGGCGCCTCGAGTTGCGCGGCGATCCGACGAAGACCGCGCCGATCAAGACCTCAACGCGGCTGCTGCCGCCGCCGAACGATCTCTATGTGAGCCCGGCGCAGTTCCATGTGCTCTTCGCGCAGGGCATCGTCATTCGCGATGTGCGGCATCGGTTCTTCACCCAATCGCTGCCGCCGCCGCCGCAGGGCGGGCCGCCGCAGGTGCATACTTTCAATTCGCAGGTCGATATGGAGGTGTCGTTTGATGGCGGGGTTGCCTTCCAGCAGATGCGCGCGCCGGCGGCGGTGACGGTCCAGGTCTCACCGCGGGCGAACTGGGATGGCACGGACGTTTACGACACGGAAATGCTGGCGCTGAATCTCCAGGGTGGCGACCTGCCTCCGACGGTGATGCTGCGCGAGAGCCCGACCAGGCAATCGCTCGGCGGCACGGCGATCGCCCAGCCGCCGATCGGCGATCCGGATTTCGATCTGCTGCGGATCGGCAGCTTCTTCGACATCTTCACCGAGATCAGTCTCGATGGCGGGCTAAACTGGTCGCCGGCGACCAGCGCTGCACACGTGGTGCTCGAGTGCAACGCGCCGGAAGTAACCGAGACCTCGCCGAATCTGCCGCCGCCGGGCGACGAATATCTGAGCCCAGCGGATTATCATGCGGCCTTCGCGGCGGGTATCATCATCAAGGACATCAAGCACGATCGCTTCACGCAATCGCTGCCGCCGCCGCCTCCGGGCGGCTCGCAGATTCACAATTTCCAGTCGCACGTGCAGTTCCGGATTTCGCAGGATGGCGGAGTCACGTTCCAGCCGGGGCGCGCACCGGCGCAGTGTGTGGCCCAGGTGTCCAGCAGCGTGGACGCTGGCGGCACGCGTTTCTTCGACACGGAGATGCTGGATCTGAGCATCTCCGGCGGCACGCTGCCGGCCGGGGTGATGCTGCGCGAGAGTCCGAGCAAGGCGTCGCTTGGCCGCACCAGCATCCGGCAAACGACCACCGGCGGTTTTGAGGTCGCGAGCTTCTTCGACATCTTCGTCGAGTTGACCGTGGACGGCGGCGTGACGTGGCAGCCCACGACGAGCGGTCCGACGGAAGTGGTGCTCCAGAAGCCGCCGGTCCCGCACTTCTTCACCTCGAATGCGCTGCCGCCGCAGCCGGGCGTCTATGTGAGCCCGGCGGATTTTCACGCGGCGTATGCGAATGGGATCATCCTTCGGAATGTGAGCCACAAGCGCTTCACGCAGAGTCTGCCGCCGCCGCCGCCGGGCAGCACGCAGGTGCATAACTTCGGCTCGACCGTGGAGATGGATGTCTCCTCGGATGGCGGGCTCACCTTCCAGCACGTCTCGGCGCCGGCGAGCGTGACCGCGCGCGTGACCGGGTTTGGGAATAACCCGGACAACCTTTGTTTCTACGACACCGAAATGCTGGCCCTGAACATCTCGGGCGGGAGTCTGCCGACCGGCGTCATGGTGCGCGAAAGCCCCAGCAAGGCATCGCTCGGCCGGACGACCATCGAGCCCGTGGGCGGTGGCTACATGATCGACAGCTTCTTCGACATCTTCACCGAGGTCAGCCTCGACGGTGGCCAGAATTGGTCGCCCGCTGCGGAGGCGGCGCATGTGGAATTGACGGTCGATCCGACGCTCATCACGCCGATCAAGGCACCGACGAACTTGTTGCCGCCGCCGAACGATCTCTACATCTCGCCGGCGCTCTTCCACGTCCTCTTTGCCCAAGGCATCGTCATCCGCGACGTGAAGCACCGCTTCTTCACCGGATCGCTGCCCCCGCCTCCGCTCGGCCAGAGCCAGGTCCACACCTTCGGCTCTCAGGTCGATATGGAGGTCTCCATCGACGGTGGGCAAACCTTCCGACCCACCCGCGCTCCGGCAGCCGTGACCGTGCGTCTGGCGCACACGCGCGACGAAGGCACCACGCAAATCTTCGACACGGAGATGCTGCAACTCGACATCCAGGGCGGCGACCTGCCACTCGGGGTGATGCTGCGCGAAAGCCCGACGCGGCGTTCGCTGGGCGGCACCGCGATGGCCCAGGCGGCGATCGGCGATCCTGATTTCGACTTGCTGCGCATCGGCAGCTTCTTCGACATCTTCACGGAGATCAGCCTCGATGGCGGCCAAAACTGGTCACCGGCGGTCAGCGCTCCGGCTCACGTCGAGTTGATTTGCAACGCGCCGGAAGTCGTCGAGCCGACGCCGAACCTGCCGCCGATCGGCGACCAGTATGTGGACCGGGAGGATTTCCATGCGGCCTTTGCCTCGGGCATCATCCTCAAAGACGTCTCGTATGATCGCTTCACGCAATCCATGCCGCCGCCGCCGCCGGGAGCCTCGCAGATCCACTCGTTCCAGTTGCGGGCGCAGTTCCGGATTTCGCAGGATGGCGGAGTCAAGTTCAATCCGGGATCGGCGCCGGCTTTTGCCGTGGTCCAGGTGACGAGCAGCACGGATGCGGGCAGCACGCGCTTCTTTGACACGGAGATGCTGTCCTTGGAAATCCAAGGCGGCTCGCTGCCGCTCGGAGTGATGGTGCGCGAAAGCCCATCCAAGGCCTCGCTCGGCCGCACCAGCATCCGCATGGTCACCGACTCTTCGGGAGTGATCTGGGATTACATCAGCAGCTTCTTCGACATCTTCGTCGAAATGAGCGTGAACGGTGGTGCCACCTGGGATCCATCGGTGAGCGGCCCGGCGGAAGTCGTCCTCGCCAAGTCGCCGAAGCCGCACTTCTTCACCACGAATGTGCTGCCGCCGGGGAATGGCGTTTACGTCAGCCCGGCGGATTTCCACGCCGCCTACGCAAACGGCATCATCATCAAAAATGTGAGCCACAATCGGTTCACCCAGGGCCTGCCGCCGCCGCCTCCGGGTGGCACGCAGGTGCATAACTTCGGCTCGACGGTGCATATGGATGTCTCGATCGACGGCGGCGCGACCTTCCAGCACGTCTCGGCTCCAGCCAGCGTGAGCGCGCGCGTGACCAGCTTTGGCAATAACCCGGACAACCTGTGTTTTTACGACACCGAAATGCTGGCGCTGAACATTTCCGGCGGCGGTCTGCCGCCCAACGTCATGGTGCGCGAAAGTCCCACCAAAGCCTCGCTCGGACGAACCAGCATCGAGCCCGTGGGCGGTGGCTACATGATCGACAGCTTCTTCGACATCTTCACCGAGATCAGCCTAGACGGCGGCCAGAGTTGGTCGCCGTCCGCCGAGCCGGGCCACGTCGAACTTGCAGTCGATCCCACCTTGATCCCACCAGTCCCGGCACCGACCACGCTGCTGCCGCCGCCGAACGATTTCTACGTTTCGCCGGCGCTCTTCTACGCGTTGTTCGCCCAAGGCATCGTCATCCGCGACGTGAAGCATCACTTCTTCACCGCCTCGCTCCCCGCGCCGCCGCTCGGCCAGAGCAGGGTCCACACCTGCGATGCCGTGATGGACATGGAAATTTCCATCGACGGCGGGCAGACCTTCCGCCCCTCGCGCGCCCCGACGGCGATGACCATGCGGGTGACCCACACCCGCGACGAAGGCACCACCCAGATCTTCGACACCGAGATGCTGCAACTCGACGTCCATGGCGGCGACCTGCCACTTGGAGTGATGCTGCGCGAAAGCCCGACGCGGAAATCGCAAGGCGGCACCGCGATCACCGCGAATACCGACGGCACCCAGCGCATCGGCAGCTTCTTCGACATCTTCACCGAGCTGAGCCTGGACGGCGGCCAGAACTGGACGCCCGCCAGCGGACCGTCCCACATCGAGCTGCAATGCAACGCGCCCGAGCTGGTCGAGACCTCGCCAAACCTCCCCCCGCTGCTCGATGAATACGTCAGCGTGGAGGAATTCGATGGCGCCTTCGCCGTGGGAGTCATCGTCCAGGACGTGAAGTACGACCGCTTCACGCAATCGACTCCGCCGCCTCCTCCGGGTGGATCGCAGATTCATCAGTTTGAATCGCGGGTGCGGTTCATGATTTCCCAAAACAACGGCCAGACGTTCACTCCGGGCCTGGCGTTTGCCGATGTCATCGTGCGTGTGACCAGTTCGCAGGACCAGGAAACCACGCGCTACTTCGACACCGAGATGCTCTCCTTGAACATCCACGGCGGCTCCCTGCCGACCACCGTGATGCTGCGCGAGAGTCCGAGCAAAGCCTCGCTCGGCCGCACCAGCGTGCGCACCGTGGCGTCCGGCTACCGCACCAGCAGCTTCTTCGACATCTTCACCGAGATCAGCGTCGACGGCGGCCAGAACTGGTCGCCTTCCGTCAGCGGCCCGGTGGAAATGAATCTGCGCGACCCCGACACCGACGACGACGGACTCGAGGACGCCTGGGAACTCGCCTTCTTCGGCAATCTCACAAAAGGCCCGAACGAAGACACCGACGGCGATGGCGCGACCAACCTCGCCGAATTGCTCGCCGGGACCGTTCCGACCAACCCGGCAAGCGTGCTGCGTGCGCGAGTTTCCCAGAACGGCAACAATCTGCTTCTCGGATTCCCGAGCGTGCTGGGTCACAAGTACTCGATCGAGTGCAAGAGGGATCTCGGATCACCCATCGAACAGTGGGTGCCAGTAGTCACCAACATCGAAGGCGACGGCACCGTCGCCGCGATCATCCTCTTGGACGTGTTGCTCTTCCCGAGGCGCTTCTATCGCGTGGTGGTGCAACCGTCACCGTAACCGCTCCATTCTGCCGCTGGCGCGAACCGATTCCGCCGTTCCGGTGTTCTGCGAAAAGGGACAGGTCATTTATTGAAAGGAAGCATCGACGCGTAGCTTTGGGCGCAGATCGGGTGCCGCCGTGCGCCGGCCTCGCTTCAAAGCTCCCCCAGAGCGTCCGCTCGCCTATGACCACTGCATCTCCCGCCTCGTGGATCGGCAGTTTGTCCTTGGGCCACAGGAAAAAGAGCAGTTTATCGAGTTCATGCGGCTCTGCGCCCTCTTTTGCGGCGTGCGCTTGGTGACCTACTGCGTGATGAGCGTGCGGCGTTGGCGGGAGAAGGTGCTGGGGACGCGGGCAACGCGTCCAAGTGGGCCTGCGGGCCGGGAGCGACGTGCCTTTGTTACCTCAGCGTCTCGAGATATTTCAGGCTCACCGGGATTTGTTCTTCCACGGTGGGCGATTCGTCCTCGATGAAATAGTGGCGCACGCCGCTCTTGGACGCGGCGCGGAGGACGGCGGGCCAATCGACCTGGCCGGTGCCGATGGCGACGTCGTCCTTCAGATCTGCCTTGCCGGTATAGACGCCCGTCCGCGCGCCTTTGCGGAGGTCCTTGACGTGCATGAAAAGCCAGCGGCCCGGATACTTTTCGAGGAGCTTCACTGGGTCCGCGCCGGGATACACCACCCAGAAGACATCCATCTCGAAGCTCACCAGGTCGGGCTTGGTCTCCTTCGCGAGCAGATCGAAGAATGTCTCGCTCGCTCCCTCCGTCACGGGACGGAATTCGTAGCCGTGGACATGGTAGTAGAACTGAATGCCCTCCTTCTTAAAGGCCTCGGCAAACTGGTGAAAGTCCGCCGCCGCGCGCTTCACGTCGGCTCCACTGAAGTTGCCAACCTCGTGCGGAATCCAAGCCACGCCCGCGTATTTCAGCCCGAAGGTCTTGGCCATCGCGATGGCCGGGGCGATGTCCTTTTTCAGCGCGTCGTACGAGAAGTGCCCGCTGATCGCTGTGATCCCGCGGTCGGCGAGCATCTGTTTCACCTGCTCGGGTTCGCCCGGCATGCCGCTGTAGAGTTCCGCCGTCGCAAAGCCCAGAGCCTTTACTTTGTCGAGAGTGCCGGGCACGTCCTTTTTAAAGGACTCGCGCAAGCTGTAGAGCTGGAGCCCGAGGGGTCCGGTGAAGTCGCCGGCGAAGGCCGAGACGGTGCAGAGGAGAAAGGGGAGGAGGCGTTTCATGCGCTCCCATTTAGCGGATTGTGCGGCGAGGAAAATCGAAAACCGTCGGCGCGCGGTCGGCGTCCTCCGCGTGCAGTGGCGGCACTCCGCGCGCGGAGGCGTTTCAGCCGTGGCCCGATACACGATCCGCGAAATTCAGCGCCGCCTGCGAATTTGGGAACCACAGCCGCCAGCCTGTCGCTGGGAGTTTCAGCGTATAGCCCCGCACTCGCACGCAGGGCTGGACGTCGAAGAGACCCCGCACCCGCCGCTTCCCACGCCGCTCCAAGGCTTCTTTGGCGCGCGTCGCATACTCCGTCGCCGCCTCCGTGGCGTCGATCGTTTCACTCTCACAAGCCGCTCGCGCGGTTCTCTCGGTCTGGGTCTCGGTTCTCATGATGTCGGTCATTTTATGGAAGTCCGGGGAGAACAAAGATCGCTGGCGCGCGGCGGTCGGATTAGTCCGACGGCCGCATCGCCCTCGATGATAGACGCAGGAAGTGACGGAAAGTTGCGTCACTATCTCGCGGCATGTCGGCCGGGCGCGGTAGCAATTGCCAGGCCGGGGTCCTCTCGGCCAGAGTCCGGGCGCGATGAAAACCGTCCTTTGCTTTGGTGATTCCAATACCTGGGGCTACGACCCCGAGGCCTCCGCTTCGTCGCCTTTCCCGCTCCGGCATCCGCCGGAAGTGCGCTGGACCGGGGTGCTCGCCCGCGAGCTCGGCGCTGGGTGGCGGGTGATCGAGGAGGGGCAAAACGGACGCACCACGGTCTTCGACGATCCCACGAATCCACATCGCATCGGCCGCGACTATCTGCCTGCTGCCTTGGAAAGCCATAAGCCGCTCGATGTCGTGGTGCTCATGCTCGGCACGAATGATCTGAAAGCCGTCTTCTCCGTGCCGGTCGGCCAGATCGCGGAATGTGTGGCCGTGCTCGCAAAGATCATCCTCGCGAGCGACGCGGGTCCCGGATCTCGCCCGCCGAGGCTTCTGCTCGTCGCCCCACCCGGGGTCGGCAGTTTCGCTCACCTCCCGGATCTGGAGGAAAAGCTCGCCGGGGCCGAGGCGAAGGCGCGGCGTTTCCCCGAACTCTACCGCCGCGTCGCGGAGACGCTTGGCTGCACCTTCCTCGATGCGCAGGCTTTCACTGAGCCAAGCCCCGTGGATGGCATCCACCTCGACGCCACGAGCCACACCGCGCTCGGTCGAGCCATCGCCGCGGCGCTCGTGAAGTCGCAGGGCTGACCCGGACGCTCGCTGGCTTGCCCCCCCGTTTCGGTCAGCCCGGAATCTCCCGCAGCATCTGCGAGTTCGTGGAGAAGCGCTTCATGAAGAAGATGAGCCGCTCGATGGCGTCGATCGGTTTGCCGCCGGAAAGACCGCGGCGGATGACGCCGATCTTGTGCAGATCGTCCGCGGGGATGAGCAGTTCTTCGCGGCGGGTGCCGGACTGGTAGATGTCCACCGCCGGGTAGATGCGCATGTCGCTGATCTTGCGATCGAGGACGAGTTCCATGTTCCCGGTGCCCTTGAACTCCTGGAAGATGAGTTCGTCCATCTTACTCCCGGTATCGATGAGCGCGGTGGCGATGATCGTGAGGGAGCCGGCTTCCTCGGTATTGCGTGCGGCGGCGAAAATGCGCCGGGGGATTTCCAAAGCGCGCGAATCGATGCCGCCGGACATGGTGCGTCCGCCGCCGCCAGTGGCGTTGTTAAAGGCGCGACCGACGCGAGTGATCGAATCGAGAAGGATGAAGACATCGCGCCCTTGCTCCACGAGGCGCTTGGCGCGCTCCATGGCGAGTTGCGCGATGCGGGTGTGTGATTTCACATCGCTATCGTTCGAGCTGGCCATGATCTCGGTCTTGCCGAGGGTGCGCTTGAATTCCGTGACCTCCTCAGGCCGCTCATCGACGAGCAGGACCATGAGATGCACGTCGGGGTGATTGACCATCACGGCTTCGGCGATGTGCTGGAGCAGGGTGGTCTTACCCGTGCGCGGCGGGGCTACGATGAGGCCGCGCTGCCCTTTCCCAATCGGCGCCATGAGGTCGATGATGCGCGTGGTGAAACGTTCCGGCACCGTTTCCAGACGGAAGGGCTCCATGGGGCTGAGCACGGTGAGTTCGTCAAAGGCCGGGAGGAGACGCGCCTTTTCGGGTGGCTCGCCATTGATCTCCAGGACCTTGTAAATCTGCGCACCGCGATTGCCGCGCCGGATTTCGCCTTTCAGCCATTGCCCGTCGCGGAGATTGAAAGCGCGGCAGATTTCGGGGGTGACAAAGACATCGTTCGGGTGCTGCGAAAAGTTCCGCTGCGGATCGCGGAGGAAACCGAATCCTTTGCCGGAAACCTCAATGATCCCCTCAGCGACCCCGAGTGTCTCCTCGCTGATTGGCTCATTCGACGCAAACTCTTCCATGTCGCGCTCGACGGGCGGGCGCGGCTCCCGAGGTTCCCGCTGCTCGCGGGGCCCCCGGTGATCGCGGGGCTGCTGCTGGCCATGGTCTCGCGTGCGCACCTGGACGACTGGCACCGGAACTGGAGGAGCCTGCTGTTTCTGGCGCTCCATGAAGGCGATCGCCTCGGGACTATCCTGGGCAATTCCTTCGGCCTCGAGTTGCTTCGCGACGTGCCGCGGGATGTAGATCGGGCGCGGGCGGGCCGCTGGGGCTTCGGTGGCCGCCGGCGGGAATCCCGGCGGCGGGGCGACGGGAGCTGGCGGAAGCTCCGGAGCAGGGGGATTCACCACTTCCTCGATGGGCGCCACGGCCACCACTTCCTCAGCCGCCGACAGTGCCTCCGGACTTGCCACCGCCTTTTTCGGGCTCCGCTTGGGTCGTGCCTTCGCGGGCTTGGGAGCAGGCTTTTCCGCCGCCTTTGCTGGCTGCGCTTTCGTCACCCGCTTCTTCGGAGCTTTCTTGGGACTTTCGTCAGCTTCGATGAGAAGTGGCTGATCTGATGGCTCTGTCATAAATAGGGAAAATGGGACCGAAGGCGGCAGGTGCCGCGACCGCGTGAGGGAGATGGATTGGGAGAGCAAAGGTTTGCCTGGGGGCTCCACGAACACCTTGTCCGGTGCAGTCATGGAGGCTCCCTCGGCAGGGATTGCTGAAAAGCGGTCCCCGGCATCAACCGGGGAGACCATTAGTGTGCTTGGTTTGGAACCACTGAAGATGACCCGCCTTGCGGATCACGGATTGGATTAAACTAAAAATTGTAGAACGAAGTGCGGAGACGCACGAGGCAGCCGTTTCGGGGTTTCTAGGAAACCTGCGCGACTCCGAAGCGAGGAGCCGCCACCGGGAGAGCAGACTGACGACGGGAACTTGGGTGATTCCTCGGGTGGCGTCAAAAGATTTTTTCTCAACGCCACCCTCCGCCGCACTCTGGCCTAAGCTGCCGCGTGGTGAAAGAGCACCGCCCGCCGCTGGAGATCACTGCCATCCTTGAGGTGCAGTTTTTCCTTAATGTGCTGCCGGTGCGTTTCCACCGTCTTCACGCTGACCTTCAACTCATCGGCGACCGCCCGGGTTCCGAGCCCCCGGCCAATCGCCCGGAAGATTTGCAGTTCCCGATTCGAGAGTGCGGCCTCGGCGCTACCGTGCAATTCCACCGAACCGCAGGCCAGCCGATCGAGCAGGAGATGGGCGACCCGCGGGGCCGCGTGGCGCTGCCCGGCCAGGGCACAATCGATGGCCACGAGGAGTTCCGCCGCGGGATCGAGCCGTGTCACGTATCCTTGCGCGCCACCTTGGAAGGCGCGCTGGACCGAAAGTGCATCCTCGAGCGAGGTAAAGGCGATCACCCGGATGCCCGGCGCCCAGCGGGGAAATTCCTTGAGCAGACCGAACCCGTCGCCAAGCGCGAGATCGAGCACTGCGAGATTTGGTCGATGCCGCGCGCAGAGTTCCCGCGCCGTCGGCGATGAGTCCGCCTCGCCACAGATGCGGAGACGACCGTGACCATTCAGCAAATGCACCAGGCCGAGCCGCGCGACGGGATGGGCATCAACAATCAACACACTGATTTTCCGATTATTGGACATGGGAAGACCTCGCTTCTGCACTGCCATGTAAGGAATCCCCCGATACGCTGGCAAGCCTGGTTTTCGGGGAAAGGCGGCCGTTTGTCCTATGGGTTACTTCCGTGATTGCTCGACGAAACTTTCCTCCCGGCGCCCGATACCGCCGCCGCGCCGCACCTGCTCGAATCTTTCCCATGGCGCGGTTTGCAACTCACCTCGGCCCGTCGGTTCTGCGGCGCAGCTAACGACCATCTCTCTATGCCCACTCCAAAATTCAACGTCCAACCCGACATCCCGGACCTCCGGGATCGTCTCTACAATCCGACCCTCCGCGGACTCGAGCCCACCTTCAATGCCCAGCCTTTCGCCGATCCGGCCTTCTGCGCGCGGATCAAGAATCAGGGCCAGACTTCTGCCTGCACCGGCTTTGCTCTCGCGGCGATGATCGAAGGCTTGGTCTATCGCGCCTGGAGCCGCACCGCGCAGCAGAGTCCCGCGCCGGACGTCATCTCGCCGTATATGCTGTACTACTTTGCCCGCCGCTACGATGAGCTGCCCGGCACCGCCGCCGGCGAAGGCTCCACGGCGCGCGGCGCGATGAAAGCGTGGCACAAGCACGGGGCCTGCAAGCTCGACCTGTGGCGGGGCATTGAGACGAGCATCGCGCGCGACGGCGCGGAATGGATTGCTGACGCCTTTCATACCCCGCTCGGCGCTTACTTCCGTGTCGATCACACCAGCATTCCGGACCTTCACGCCGCACTCAATGAAACGGGCTTCGTCTATGTGACCGCGGAGGTACACAGCGGCTGGATGGCGCTGGGTGAAGATGGCGTCATCCCCTACGACGGGTCGCAGACTCCCGAGGGCGGCCATGCATTCCTTTTCGTCGGGTACGATGAAGACGGCTTCTGGCTGCAAAACTCGTGGCACGACGATTGGGGTCGCGGCGGCTTCGCACGGCTGAGCTATCACGACTGGAGTGCGAACAGCATGGATGCCTGGGTCGGGCAACTCGGCGTCCACATCAGCCGCAAGGCCGAAAGCCTCGCCACCGGACTGCGCTTTACCCCACCAGCCTCACGCGCCGACGCTGCCTCCGCGGCGCCTGCACCCAATCTCTCCTCGAATGCCAGCCTCAGCGCCCAGCAGATCAATCCCTATATCCTCAATGTCGGGAATAACGGACGGCTCTCCGATAGCGGTCAGTTTGCCACGCGGCCCGAGGACCTGCACGACCTGCTCGCCTTCTATCTGCCAAATGCGGTGAAGCAGTGGGGCTTGGATGCGAACCAGCCCATCGACGTCGCCATCTACGCCCACGGCGGGCTTGTCGATGAAAAGTCCGCCGCTGAGACCGCGCGCTGGTGGGTGCCGGCGCTCTTTAATCACCGCATCTTCCCCATCTTCCTGATGTGGGAGACGGGCTTCTGGGACGTTGTCAAAAATGTCATCGCCGATGCTTTCCAGCGACAGTCCGCGGGTGGGGCGGCGGGCGCATTCTGGGATAAGATCGGCAACGCCATCCAGAACTGGTGGAACGAGCGTCTGGAGAACCTCGCCAGCAAGCCCGGCACACTCCAGTGGGACAAGATGAAGGAAAACGGTGAGCGCGCCACGACCAACAAAAAGGACGGCGGCCTTGCCTTGCTCCACCGCGAGTTACTCAAGTCCGAACACGAAGCCATCCGCAAACGGCTGCGTTTTCACCTGATCGGTCACAGCGCTGGCTCGATCGTCCACTCGCATCTCGGAGCGGCGCTCGTCGAGGCCGGCTTAAAGCTCGATGGAATCTACTTCCTCGCGCCGGCCTGCCGCGTTGAGTTATTCAAGGCAAAACTGTTGCCCCTCTTCAAGTCCGGCAAGATCGCCAGTTATACCCAGTTTCACATGACCGACGAGGTCGAGCGCCGTGATAATTGCGGGACGATCTATCGCCAGTCGCTGCTTTACCTCGTCTCAAATGCCTTCGAACATCAACGCGCCACGCCCATTCTCGGTATGGAGAAGTTCGCCAAGGCCGTGATTGACGCGAAGCCAGCGAGTGCCTCCGTCTGGGACTTCATCGCCGCGCCCACCAGTCCTGTGGACCCCACGCGCCGGAGTAATTCCACCAGCCACGGTGGGTTCGACAATGATGCGGATACGCGCATGGCCGTCCTCACCCGCATCGTCCGGCGGCAGAGCGGTGGTGGTGGTGGGGCGGGCGCGGGTCAGATGATGAAGAAGAAGCCGACCACTCCAAAAGCCACCGTCTCGGCCAAGGGGGCGAAGGCGCCCGCGAAAACCAAAGCGAAAGCACCCCCAAAAGTGACTCGAGTGGCCAAGGCCGGCGCTCCGCAGGCCAGGACGCGCCCGGAGGTCTTGGCCGTCGTGCTGAATCGGCTTCACGCCTACAACATCCATCGGAACGCCTCGGCTGGCACGGACATCAAGTGGGATTTCCGCGACACGGAAAGAGAGGACAAGCAAACCACGCCGCGCGGTCAACGCGTGAACTCCTTCCTCACGGACTTGCGGCTCGGCATCGTCCATCCCGTCAATATCGGGCCGTCCGACCTGATCCGCGGCGACTTCGATACGCCCAACGACCTCACCGACTTCATCATGCCATGAGAAATTTTCGCGCCCGCGCCTTCTGCCTCGCCCTGCTCGTGTGGTTCATGCAGGCGGGCAGCCTTCTTGCGGAACAAGTTTGGATCTCCGCCGACTGGAGTGTGCAGGACCAGGGCAAGGAAAAGCGGTTTGTCCGCCAGGTCGTGCGCATTAGCTTGCGCAAGGGACCACCTCCAGCCGGCATCGTCCCCAAGCCCGTCATCCTTGGAGACAGCCCGGCGGTGCTCGATGCCCGGTACTGGAAACTCATCGCGGAGAAAGGTGACAGGAAGGAGGAGATACCGGTCACGGTCGTGCTCCCTACCCTGAGTCCCGAACCGCGGGTGAAATACATCATGCTCGCGCCCGGCAAAGCTCTTGATCCAGGAAAGAGTTACACCCTCTCGCTGGTCCGAGCGCCCGGCCTGCCGTACCCATTGCGGCTCGCGCCGGGTTTCACCCTTGCCAACCCCGACGCTCTGACGAGTGTCGGTCTGCCCTCAGACGAACTCAAACGGGACAAGAACTACGTGGATGGTAACAAGGCCTTTGAGAACAGTTTTGTTCTCAACACCGGTGAAGGCAATGGCGTCAGTGTACGTGCTGCGTGGGGGCGCAGCGACTTCAAGTACGGCTCCCATTCGAGCTTCCTCGCGACCCTGAACGCCGACGGCACCTACAAGCCCAAGGACCAAGGCAACTACCTCAACAGCATCGTCGGGGAAATCGATGCCTCGTGGAATTTCACCAAAGAGTTTCCGGCTTTGCGGGCCAATGCCGTCGAGATGCTGGCGCTGACCCATCGCATCGAGGCGGATCGGGACTTTGAGGTCGTCAATGGCACTCTCGGCGTCACTTCGTGGACTTCGTTTGGAGCGGATTGGCTGGATCGCTTCTCGCGCGCGCTTTGCGTCATCGGCACGCCGCCATCACGCACGCCGAGCCCCATTCTCGCGCTCGCCTACGACTACGTTTTTAAAATCCACGAAAACCTCGACACCGGTGAGCGCATCCGCGAGGTCGGTGACCATCGCTTGCGCGTGCAATTCTATTGGTCGGTCAAGGTGGCCCACGAATTTCAGTTGCCGCTCATCGAAGGAAAATACGATGCCGACGTCGTTCTCAACCTCAGCGGGATTCAGGACTTCAAGACGGGCGACTTTCTCCCCGACGCGCGGGTCACGCTCGAATTGGCTCCCGCCTCCGATGACAAGAGCAAGCCATCGTTTACCCTCAGCTACGTTAACGGAAAGGTGACCCCGCGCTTTGAGAACTACGACGCCATTCTCGCCGGCTTAAAACTTCCCTTCTGATAGGCAATGCCAGATTCCGCAGCGAAACCCGACTAATTCACAACGTGAAAATCCGCGACGCCATCGAGTGGTTTCAGACCGCTTTTGACAAAGAACTCCAGACCGCGGTGAGCGGCACCCCTTTTGACATCGATCTCGTTTCCGCCATTGCCTATCAGGAGACGGGTTACATCTGGCAACTTCTCGTCGAGAAAGGACTCAAGAAGGACGACGTGCTGCGCCTCTGTGTGGGCGATACGATCGACGCGAGCGGAGGGCGCGGCGCCTTTCCGAGGACCAAGGCGGATTTGGTGGCCCACCCGAGAGGTGGCGAGATGTTCAAAATCGCCCGTCGCAGTCTGGATGAGATGGCAGCTTTCATTCCCGGATACGCCGGGGCGGTCGCGAAGCCGAATAAGTTCTGCCACGGGTTTGGCATCTTTCAGTACGACCTGCAGTTCTTTAAGGATGACGCTGACTTCTTCCTTGAGGAGCGGTGGGGCTCGGCGGCGGAATGCTTTGAGCGCTTCATCGCGGAACTCTTTGAGGCGAAGCGGCGCCAAGGTTGGCGCGGGAAACAAACGCTGACCGATCTGGACAAAGTCCTCGTAGCCATCGCTTACAATCGAGGATCCGCCAACGTTGCGAAAGGACTCAAACAAGGGCACAAGAATGACGAAGGGAAGTATTACGGAGAGTTGGTGTCGGCTTACTACGACATTGCCAGGAGCATCCCTTTCGATCCGGGGATGGCGATCGGCGGCGGGCCGGGGATGAATCTCGCGCGGAAGGCGGCCTTTGTGGCGCTGCCGGTCGGTATCGCGGCGCCTGCTTATCCGCGGCATCTTATCCTGCGTGACTCGAAAGACACCGTTTCGGTGAGGCGCATTCAGAAGCGCCTTCAGGATCTCGGCTACACCCAGCCCGGCCGGACCGGCGGCACTGCACCGCTCAAGGTGGACGGACTTTTCGGTGAGGATACTGAAGATGCGGTGGAGTTGTTCCAAGTCCGCCACACCGATGCACACGGTGCTCCGCTGACGGTCGATGGCGAAGTGGGGCCTGAGACTTGGGCGGCACTTTTCGGCGCGGTAACGCTGCACATTTCCAAGAGCAAAAGCGTGGATAGCCCGATCCTGGACGCGGTGCTCGATGTGGCTTCGGAGGAAGTGGGCGTGCTCGAAGAACCGGCTGGGTCGAACCGGGGCCAAAGAGTCCAGGAGTTTCAGCGCGCGGTCGGGATTTCGCCCGGCGATCCGTGGTGCGTGGCTTTCGTCTATTGGTGTTTCGCGCAGGCGGCCGCGAAAGTGAACCTCACGAACCCAATGGAGGACGAGTGTCGCACCGGCAGCGTGCTCGACCTTTGGAATCGCGCTCGCTGCGCGAAAAACGTGGAGACCATCGGTAGTGATCAGGCGCTCGACGATCCGAGTATCGTGAAGCCCGGCACCGTCTTCATCATCTCCACGGGCGGTGGCTACGGCCACACGGGTCTGGTTTCCAGGGTCGTGGGCAACCGGTTGGAAACCATCGAAGGCAATACTAATGATGGCGGATCGCGGGAAGGCATCGGCGTCTTCCGGCGCAGTGGCCGGACGATTGTCAGTATCAACCGTGGCTTCATCGACTTCAGCGGCGCAGTCTGAGCCGCAATCGAGATCAGCGAAACGCCGGCAACTATGAAACTCTCGGCACCCATCGAATTCGCCCGCCGCTGCGATGCCTCGGGTGGAATCGCCGTTAGCGCCGATCAGTGGGTTGGCGCGAATGACGAAGATAACGTCTTGCGCCTTTATTCTACGGCAGGGGGCGCGCCGGTGAATGACCGGCTGATCGACCTCGATCAGTTCCTCGAGATTGCGGGTGAGCCGGATCAGCGGGAAGCCGATCTTGAAAGCGCGACGACGTTCGGTGACTTGGTCTTTTGGATTGGCTCGCATTCCCAGAGCCGGAAAGGCCGCGGCCGCCTTAACCGACATCGGCTCTTCGCCACGAAGACGGGTGGCGCTGGCGGAGTGGCCACGCGGATCGAGGGCTACGGCAAACCCTGCAAGACCTTGCGCAGCGCACTGGTGAAAGAGCCGCGGCTCAAAAACTACGCCTTGGAAGACGCGATCCTGCTGCCGCCAAAAGATTCAGGCGGGTTTAACATCGAGTCGCTTTGCGCCGACCTCGCCTGCCAAAGACTCTGGCTGGGCTTGCGCAATCCAATCCCAACCGCTGGCGCGCTGCTCGTCCCTCTGGAGAATCCGCGCAAAGTGGTCGAGGACGCGGCCCCTCCGCTCCTTGGCGATCCTTTGCTGCTGGATCTCGGAGGGCTGGGCTTCCGCGACATGGTCGTCATCGGGGAAGACTATCTCATCCTTGCCGGCGATTTTCGCGACCGCAATGCGGAGGGCGCGCAACCGTCGGCGCTCTTTGCCTGGCCCGGACCGGGCGGCGCGCTCCGGCGGTTGAACGTGGAATTCGGTGACCTGAACCCCGAGGCGCTCATCGCCTTTCCCGGAGAGAAAGTTCTGATCGTCAGCGACGATGGCGCCCGGCTCACCGGCAGACAGAAATGCAAGGACGTAGCGGAGGAAGAGCGGTCATTCAGGGCGGTGTGGCTCGAGTATGGGAAGTCTCCTTGAAGCCCGTGAATCCCGCAGATTTCCCGGCACCGCCGAAGCTGCAAATTTCCACCCACACCAGCTCCCATCCACACCATGAATAGCAAAGTCATCATCACCAATCTCGCCGCCCTGAAAAAGAAGTACGGCGTCGCTGGCTTGAAGAGAATCAAAGCTGCCATCAAGGCGCTGATCGCAGCAGATAAGGCGCGCGGATTTCAGACGACCCTCACCGCGCTCGACAGCGCCGAGGCGATGAAAAAGGTGAAAGGCAAGAAGGTCGCCGATGCCAAAGACCCTGCGCAGAACAAAGCCGCCATCGACGCGATCTACCGCGCGCTCGTGCCTGACTACGTGATGCTCCTCGGTGCGCTCGACGTCATTCCGCATCAGGATCTGATCAATCCTGTCTTCAGTCCCGGCAACGACGACGATGAGTACGCCTACGGCGATCTGCCCTACGCCTGCGAAGCGCCTTACAGCCCGAAGGTGAAAGATTTCGTCGGACCCACGCGGGTCGTCGGGCGGCTCCCCGATCTCACCGGGGGCACCGATCCGGCCTATCTTCTCGGGTTGCTCGCCACCGCGACGGGATGGATTTCGCGCCCCGCTGCCGATTACTCCGGGGACTTTGCGATCAGCGCCGAAGTTTGGAAAAAGTCCACGGCGCTCAGTGTGCAGCGGCTTTTCGGCGCGAGCGGCACCGTGCAACTTGCCCCGCCCGGCGGACCCGCATGGGGAGCTTCGTTGCTCGCGAAACGCCCCCATTTCATCAACTGCCACGGGGCCTCGGCCGACCCGCAATTCTATGGGCAGAAAGGCAACTCCTATCCGGTGTCACATCAGGCCGCGCGACTCGCTGGCAAAATCGCCGAGGGCACGGTCGTTGCCGTCGAATGCTGCTACGGCGCGGAACTCTACGATCCGCTCCTGGCTGGCGGCCAGGCCGGCATCTGCAGCACTTACCTCGCAGAAAAGGCCTACGGCTATTTTGGCAGCAGTACCATTGCCTACGGGCCGGCGGTCGGGAATGGGGCCGCGGATTTGATCTGCCAGTACTTCCTCCGCCGGGTCATCGCCGGCTCATCGATCGGACGGGCGGCCCTCGAGGCGCGGCTCGAATTTGCCGGCGGTGCCGCGGAACTCGATCCCGTGGACTTGAAGACGCTCGCGCAGTTCAGCCTGCTCGGCGATCCTTCCATCCATCCCGTGGCTGCGTCCACGCCGCACGCCGTCATGGCCGCGCCGGGGACGAAAGGCCCGGCTGCAAAAGGACTCGCGGCCGCGATCGCAAATGCGGCTGCGGCGCGCACGGATCGTCGCCGCCAATTGCTCTCGCGCGGGCTGCGCATTGGCGCATCACAACCGTGCGCAGTGAAGCTCGCAAAGGCGAAACCCGCCGGGCCGCTGATGGCTGCACTGAAGAAGCTGGCCGCGCAGTTGGACATTCCTGACCCGGACTTTCTCGCCTTTAAGATCGAGACGCCTGCCGCGCCCAAAGGCACCAAGCCTCTCTCATTAAAAGCCGGACCGAAGGCCATGATGGCGGCTCCCGATGGCTTTCACGTCGTTTCCGGTTCGCGAAACGTCTCCGCGTTAAAGACGCCGCAAATCGTCGCGATGGTGGCGAAGGAAGTGGGCGGAAAAATTGTGTCGTATCGCGAGATGCACGGCCGATAAGTGCTGCTACGCTGCGGGCTGTGAAGCCACAGCAACTCATCGGACGCGTGGTCAAGGAGCCCTTCGCCAAGGGTTCGAAAAGCGAACACGACGCCGTTCTGCTGCTCGTGGACGGCCAACGCTACGTGCTGCGCCGGCAGGGCGGCCATGCCTTCTGTGATCCCGCACTCGACGCGCTTGTCGGGAAGACGATCTGCGGCACGGGCCTGCTCAACGGCTACACTTTCCTCCTGAGCGAATGGTCTGAGCCGGGCGGGAACCGCTGACCCAGACGGGCGCGCCTTAGACGACCTTCTGCACGGCGCGCTTGCGCAGGTTTGCGTCGAGGATCTTTTTCCGGAGGCGCAGGCTCTTTGGCGTCGCTTCGACGTATTCATCGGGGCCGATGTATTCGAGGGCGCGCTCCAGACTCATGGTCAGCGGGGGCGAGAGCGAGATGCCTTTGCCGTCGCCGGTGGAGCGCATGTTGCTCAGCTTTTTGGCGCGGCAAGGATTCACCGGCATGTCGTCGGGGCGGGCGTTTTCACCGATGATCATACCTTCGTAAATTTCCGCCTGCGCGCCGATGAAGAGGCGGCCGCGTTCCTGGATGGTCTCGAGCGAGTAGGCGGTGGAGATGCCGCCCTCCATGGCGACGAGCACGCCATTGAAGCGCGTGGCAATGTCGCCTTTGTAGGGGCCGTATTCTTTGAAGATGTGCGACATGATGCCGTGGCCTTTGGTGGCGTTCACGAGATCCGTCTCGAAACCGATGAGCCCGCGCGTGGGCACCACGGCCTGGACGGTCACGGTCTTCGGCAAATGCTCCATATGGATGATGTCGGCTTTCCGTCCAGCGAGGGACTGGAGGATGGTGCCGAGATCTTCGTTGGGCACTTCGACGTAGAGGGTCTCGAAGGGTTCCATGAGCGTGCCTTCGTCGTCGCGCTGGAAGATGACCTCGGGGCGCGAGATCAGGATCTCAAAGCCTTCGCGGCGCATTTGTTCGACGAGGATGGCAACCTGCATTTCGCCGCGCGCCTTCAGTTCGAAGTGACCGGCGACGTCCGTATCGGTGAAGAAGATGGAGACGTTCGTGCGGGTCTCGCGGACGAGGCGTTCGCGGACTTGGCGGGCCGTGAGGAGCTTGCCTTCCTTGCCGGCGAGTGGGCCGTCGTTGATGCACATTTTCATCGTGATCGTGGGCGGATCGATATCGACGAAGTGCAGCGGCAGGCGTTCTTCCGTATCGGTGATGGTCTCGCCGATGAAGGCATCTTCAAATCCGCAGATGCCGATGATGTCGCCCGCGCTGGCGTGCTGCGTCTCGACCTTCGCCAGACCGACGTGAGTGAAAATCGCGGTGATGTTCGCCCGCTCGCGGCGGTTTTCCTTGCCGATGCGGACCACGGTGTCGCCGACTTTCACGCGACCACTGACGATGCGCCCGTAAGCGATTCGGCCGAGGTAGTCGGAGTAGTCGAGGTTTGAGATGAGGAATTGGAAGAAGCTCACGTCGCTCTTGGGCGGCGGCGGGATGTGTTTGATGATGGCCTCGTAGAGCGGCTCCATCGTGGTGCTGCTCTCGTGGATTTCCTTCATCGCGTAGCCAGCCTTCGCGGAGGCGTAGATCACTGGGAAATCGAGCTGTAGATCGGAGGCGTTGAGTTCGATGAAGAGATCGAAAATCATGTCGAGCACCTTGTGCGGGCGGGCGTTCTCGCGGTCGATCTTGTTGATCACCACGATCGGCTTCGCGCCCTTCTCGAGCGCCTTGCGGAGCACAAATTTCGTCTGCGCCTGCGGTCCGTCGTGGGCATCGACCACGAGCAGCACGCCGTCGATCATCTTCATGATGCGCTCGACCTCGCCGCCGAAATCGGCGTGGCCAGGCGTGTCCACGATGTTCACATGGTAGTCGTGGTACTTAAAGGCGGCGTTCTTCGCGCGGATGGTGATGCCCTTCTCCCGCTCCAGATCCATGGAGTCCATGATGCGGATTTCGGAGGACTTGGCCTCGTTCGCGCGGAAGGTGCCAGCCTGCTTCAGGAGCTGATCGACGAGAGTGGTCTTGCCGTGATCGACGTGCGCGATGATGGCGATATTGCGAATGTGTTCCATGTGGTCCGTGTCTAGGTCGGGTTTCAAAAAGGGGCGGGACTATGTGGGCCGGTGCCCGTGGCGTCAATCGAGGTTCTTGTGAAGTTTTGGCGCGCCTGCCGAGAGGGCAAGCATCGGGTGCGGGTTGTTTTCGGTTGCCGGCCGAAAAGGTTTCGCGGCAGAGTCCGCGCCCACATGGACCTTTCGCAGTATCTTTCCACCCGGAGTGCGCTGGTGGACCGGGCTCTGGATCAGCACCTGCCGAAAGCCACGACCAAGCCGGCCACGATTCACAAGGCGATGCGCTACAGCCTCTTTGCCGGTGGCAAACGCCTGCGTCCCATCCTCGCGCTCGCCGCGGCGGAGGCCTGCGGGGGCGCCGTTTCCGAGGCTTTGCCGGCCGCGTGTGCGGTCGAGTGCATCCACACCTACTCGCTCATTCACGATGATCTTCCGTGCATGGATGACGATGATCTCCGGCGCGGGCGACCGACCGCGCACAAAGTTTTCGGCGAAGGGATCGCCGTGCTCGCGGGGGATGCGCTCCTGACCATCGCGTTTGAAATTCTCGCGCACACTGCGCCAACGAAGCGCTCCTCCACTGCCGCGCTCATCGGTGAATTGGCCGGCGCCTCGGGAAGCAAATGGCTCATCGGCGGGCAGGTCGCCGATCTGGAAGGGGAGGGGAGGAAGATCACCGGCACCGAGCTGCGCTACATCCATCGGTGCAAGACGGCGGCGCTGCTCACCGCGAGCCTCCGCCTCGGCGCGATGAGCGCGAATGCCGCGCCGGCGCGGCTGGCGAGCCTCACCGATTTCGGCCAGGCGCTCGGGCTCGCGTTCCAGATCATCGACGACATCCTCGACGTGACGCAGACGACCGAAAAGCTCGGCAAGACCGCCGGTAAAGACGCCGAAGCGACGAAGGCGACTTTCCCCGCAGTCTACGGCCTCGTCCGCTCGCGAGCCGAGGCGCACCGGCTCACGACCGCCGCGCATGCCGCGCTCAAGCCGCTCGGCACAAAAGCCGCACGCCTCCGCGAGATCGCCGACTACCTCCTGGCGCGCGAGTACTGAGTCTCGGAGCGCGCGTCCCGCCGTCTGTGTGGGAATTGCTTGTCAGCGAGCACCGGTTTCCCTCTCTTCCCGCGCACCCACCCATGGCATCCAACTACACTGAAGCCAGCATCAAGACCCTCAGTTCGCTGGAGCACATCCGCCTCCGCCCCGGCATGTATATCGGGCGGCTGGGCAATGGCGCCCACGCGGAGGACGGCATCTACGTGCTGCTCAAGGAAACGATCGATAACTCGATCGACGAATTCATGATGGGGCAGGGGAAGCGAATCGAGGTGGAGATCACCGATCGCAGCGTGAAGGTGCGCGACTACGGACGTGGCATCCCGCTGGGAAAACTCGTGGATTGCGTCTCGATCATCAACACGGGCGCGAAGTACGACAGCGAGACTTTCCAAAAAGCCGTCGGGCTCAATGGCGTCGGGCAGAAGGCGGTGAATGCGCTCTCGCTGAACTACCGCGCGCAGGCCATCCGCGAGGGCGAGAGCAAAGTCGTTGACTTTGAAAAGGGGAAGCTCACGTCGCAGTCGCGCGTCACGAAGACCGAGGAGCGCAATGGCACGCTCGTGGAGTTCACGCCGGATGAGGCGCTCTTCGGCAAGGACTTCAAGTTCCGCACCGAGTTCGTCGAGGACATGCTGTGGAAGTACGCGTTCCTCAACCGCGGCCTCACACTCACGCTCAATGCCCAGCGCTTTAAGTCAGAGCACGAGCGGAAGGAACTCGCCGGAGTCCATGCGGAGGGAGAGTGAAGCGCCGGCGCTTCAAGGGATTTCGGCACACGGCGGCACCGCGGCGCGGCTGCCGAGCCATTCCTCCCACTGTCCGGCGCGGATTGCCCAGGTGGCGTTCTGTCGGACGTAGTCGATCTGTCGGCGCATGAATTCCTCGGCGACCGCGAGGCCGCTCGTGGATTCGGTCAGCGCCTCGACAGTGTTGCGGACAAAGGCGCTCAGATAGTCCGCCCGAGTCCCGGGGATCGGCACGAGCCGCGCAAATCCGGCGGAGGTTTCGCGCAACGCACCGAGATCGCTGGTGACGATGCGGCAGCCGGCGGACATGGCTTCGAGGACGGAGATGCAGGAGGTCTCGGGAAAACAGTTCGGGTAGGCGAACACGCGGACTGCGCGTAGCTCCCGGGCGAGGACCGGTTGCGCCACGGAGCCGAGGTATTCGACTCCGGGAGTCTCGCGGCAGCGTTGATAGAGCGCTCCATATTCCGCCTGCTCCTGATCCGGAGCGACCCGATAAACCTGCATGCCCGAGAAGACGCGGAGCCGAGCCTCGGGGAAGGCGGCACGGATTGCTGGAAAAGCCTCAAGGAGCAGATCAAGCCCGCGAAACGGCGTGCTCGTATAGGCGAGGATGGGCGGTGTCGCCTTGTGGGGTTCGACTGAGCCGGCATCGGGAAAGAGGTCCTGAAACGCGGGGGCGATGGCATTGCGCAGCACCACGGAGCGGTCCGGGTCGATGGAAAACTGGCGGAGGAATTCCTGGCGTTGCCACTCGCTGACGAAGACAAACGCATCGTAACTCTGCTGCTCGCTGGATTGACCCAGCAACTGCACGCTCTGCTGATCGCAGCGATGCTGGGTCCAGAGAATCAGCCGTGTCGCTGGGTCGAGCGCGTTGCGGAGAGGGACGCCGTTCCCGGCGCTCAGGATACCGACGAACACATCGAGGCCGAGCGAGCGCAGCGACTCCACGGACGTCTCCGCCCAGGACCGACACTGGACGCCCGCGTGCAGCCCAGGCGCGGTGGTCAGGGTGAAAAACCAAACCTCGTGCCCCCGCTGGACGAGGGCCTGGGCCAGGTAGCTGGCGGCGGACGAAGAGCCGCCGAGCGGGGTGGACTCGACGCTCCCTGCGTGGAAATCCCAGCCGGAAAATTCCCCGAACGCGATTTTCATCCGGCGCACCACTCCCTCCACATCGTGCGAAAGGCATTCTCGAGGCCGCGGGTGAAACGGGCCGCGTCCATCAGCGGCGAAGCTTGCAAGCGGGTGCGCAAGCCGGCGCGCAGTGCGGCGAGGTGCGGCAGGTCGCCTGCCAGTTCGCGGGCGATGCGGAGATACTCCTCGGCCTTGAAGGCGACAAGTTCCGGCAGGCCGGCGTTCGTGAGCAGGCTCAGGCCTCCGCGCGAGACCGGCGTCTCGCCAGCGAGGCTGACCACCGGCACGCCCATCCATAGAGCATCGCAGGTGGTCATGTGGCCATTGTAGGGGAAGGGATCGAGCGCGATATCGATCCTCCGATAGAGCGTCAGATAGTCTGCGCGCGAGAGCTTGCCCGTGAATTCGATCCGGCTGCTTCCGATGCCGCCCGCAGCGAAGTGGGCGAGCACACGCGACCGGGCGGCGCCCTCCGGACAGAGCAGGAGCAAGCGGGCTTCGGGCAGGGAGCGGAGGAGTTCGGTCCAGAGGTGAAGCACCGGGTCATTCACCTTGGAAAAACGGCTCAGGCAGCCGAAAACCACGCCCTTTGCCGAGGCCGCGGGAAGTTCGCTTACCATCGGGGTGTCATCCAGCGGATCGAAAAGCCAGAAACTGTCCGGCAATCGGAACTCTTGCCCGAATTCCGGCTCCGCCACGGTGCCGGGCGGATCCAGGAAGCGATCGGTCACGCGCCATGCGATCGTCTCGAGACCGGTCGCACCGGGGTAGCCCGCGAAGCTGGCCTGAACGGGTGCTGGCTGCCGGGCAAACACCGGAAGGCGATTCCCTGCGGTGTGCAGGGCGAGATCGACGAGGAGATCGATCCGGTCGTCGCGCACCTGGGCAGCCAGCCGGTCGTCGCTCCAGGATGCGGTGTCCCGCCAGAGGCTCACGCATTCGCGAAGTCGGGCGGTCGTCGTGTCAGCGGGAAACGCATCCGAATAGCAGACGACTTCGACCTGCGCCGGATCGTGGGCGCGCAACACTGGCAGGAGATGCCGGGCCACCGGGTGATCCCGCAGGTCCGGCGAAACATACCCGACCCGGAGACGGCGGTCCGGCGCACGATCGTGGACGGACGGGGGCGTGCTGGGGCGCAGACTTTCGCCGTGCTGGCACCACCAGCGCTGGCACTCCCCGGCGATGGTTTCGCGGCCGACGCCGGGCGCCATCTGGAGCATGAAAATGATATTGCTGTGCACGCCCGCGAGGGAGGGATCGAGCGCCACGCTGCGCCGCGTGCAGTCGAGCGCCTCGTCGAGTAAGCCCGCCTCCCACAAGGTTTGCCCCAGATTGTTCCACGGCTGCGCGATGTCGGGGGCGCACTCGATTGCTTTCCGGTAGGCGAGGGCTGCAGCCTCCACTTGCGCCTGAAGGTTGAGGGCATTCCCCAGATGGTTCCAGAGAGGCGCGGACCCCGGCAGGCGACGGACCGCTTCCTGATAGACGGCGACCACGCCGGCGTGATCGCCCAAACCGGAAAGTGCGGCCCCGAGCAGGACGTAGGTGCGTTCATCATCTGGCTGGTGTGCGAGGAAGCGCTGGAAGCAAACTGCGGCGTCGTCGAAGCGTTCCTGTTTCAGACGGGTGTTGCCCGCGTTGAAGAACACGTTGACGAAATTCGGATCGAGTTGCAGCGCCTGTTCGAAAGAAGCGATTGCGGGTTCGCACTCTCCGAGGTCGTGCAGGATAAGTCCGAGGTTGTTCCGGTAAATCGCGTCCGCGGGAGCCGTGGCGATCGCCTGCTCGATCCACTGCCGCGCCTCCGCGATTCGACCGGCGCGAAGAGCCATCAGACCGAGTTCGTGCATGAGGTCCGGATTCCCGGGATGCGTCGTGAGGAGCTGCCAGTAGATCGCTTCCGCGTCGGCCAGTCGGCCTGCCGCCGTGTGCTGGGCGGCCAGGGCGAGCCATTGCTGGTCGGAGAGGATCGTCACGTGCGCAGTTTATCGCCCGGTCCCGTGCGCGGCGGCAAGTCCGGCTTATCCGCACAGCGCTCGAATCCGCGGACTGCGAGCCCGAGCTGCGGATGCGGGACATAGAGCGGCTTTTCCCCTGAAGGCTATGCAATCACCGTTCTTCAGCGCGAGCGCCAGGGCAGCGTCCCAATCTGGTTCTAAATCGTCATCATAATCCTCCGCCAACGGAGTAAGCCGTGCGATTCGGAGCACGGCACTGCCGGTGTCCGGCTTTACGAGTAGCGCGGAACCGAAGTCATACGCGTGGGTGACCGCACCCTACGCATGCACGATTGCGGAATGCCGCGGGTGAGCGGTTTCGATGGGAGCTGTCAGGAACGTAAAATGGTTGCAGTCAGTCTCCTTTTTCTGCCCGTCGACAATGCGGTGGTGCTGGTCGTGCGATCCGCTGTCTGTGTGGGAATTGCTTGTCAGCGTCCCTCGCTTTCCATCTCTTCCCGCGCACCAATCCATGGCATCCAACTACACCGAAGCCAGCATCAAGACCCTCAGCTCGCTGGAGCACATCCGGCTCCGGCCCGGCATGTATATCGGGCGGCTCGGCAACGGCGCGCATGCGGAGGACGGCATCTATGTGCTGCTGAAGGAGACGATCGATAACTCGATCGACGAATTCATGATGGGGCAGGGCAAGAGGATCGAGGTGGAGATCACCGATCGTAGCGTGAAGGTGCGCGACTACGGGCGCGGCATCCCGCTGGGGAAACTCGTGGACTGCGTCTCGATCATCAACACGGGCGCGAAGTATGACAGCGAGACTTTCCAAAAAGCCGTGGGGCTCAATGGCGTCGGGCAGAAAGCGGTGAACGCCCTCTCGCTGAACTACCGCGCGCAGGCCGTCCGCGAGGGGGAGAGCAAGGTCGTTGATTTTGAAAAGGGGAAGCTCAAGTCGCAGTCTCGCGTGACGAAGACCGAGGAGCGCAACGGCACGCTCGTCGAGTTCACGCCGGACGAGGCCCTCTTCGGCAAGGACTTCAAATTCCGCACGGAGTTCATCGAGGATATGCTGTGGAAATACGCGTTCCTCAACCGCGGGCTCACGCTCACGCTCAATGGCCAGCGCTTTAAGTCCGAGCACGGGCTGAAGGATCTGCTCACCAAGGAACTCAGCGGCGAGCCGCTTTATCCCATAATTCACCTCGAGGGCGAGGACATCGAGATCGCGCTCACCCACGGCAATCACTACGGCGAGGAATACTGGTCGTTCGTGAACGGCCAGCACACCACGATGGGCGGCACGCATCTCGCCGCGTTCCGCGAGGCGTTCGTCGCGACGTTGCGCAATCATTTCAAAAAGGAGTTCGACGCCGCGGATGTGCGCCAGTCCATCGACGCCGCGATCGTCGTGCGCGTGCAGGAACCCGTCTTCGAGTCGCAGACAAAGACGAAGCTCGGCTCCACCGAAGTCGGGCCAAAGGGGCCGACCATCAAGGAATTCGTCGGCAAATTCGTGCAGCAGGCGCTCGACACCTACCTGCACAAGAACCGCGAGACCGCCGAAATCATCCGCAAGAAAATCGAGGAGAACGAGCACGAGCGGAAGGAA
>JANNXQ010000026.1:0-10048 GCA_031409655.1 Chthoniobacteraceae bacterium
ATCCGCGGCGAGACACTCGCGATACCCCCCCAGCACGGACTCGCGCAGCACCGCCGGCAATTCGGACGGCGCGGGTAATCCGTGCGTGATGATGTCAGCGCGGCGCTCCGAGAGAACGGCGAGCGCGCCATCCGCATCGCCCGCATTCACCAGGCTGCTGAGCTGGCGGATGCCGCTGTCTTCGGCAAAGCGCCGATTCTCCCGCAGCTCGACGATGTGGCCCGCCAGCGGCGCGTGGCAGATGTCGCCGAGCACATTCCCCGCTTCCACCGAGGCGAGCTGATCCTTGTCCCCGAGCAGCACCACGCTCGCCGTGGGCGGGATCGCGGCGAAAAGTTTCGCCATCAGCGCGAGGTCCACCATCGAGGCTTCGTCCACGATCACCGCGTCCACGGCCAGGGGCCGATTCGCATCGTGGCGGAAGTACGGCGAGTCCGGAATCGTGCCCAGCAGGCGGTGCAAAGTCGTCGCTTCCTGATCGAGCAACGCGCGACTTTCGGCAAAGCGCGGGTCGGTCTCGAGCGTCCGCTGGATCGACTCTTTCATCCGCGCCGCGGCCTTGCCCGTGGGCGCCGCGAGCATCACGCGCAGCTTCCGATCGCGCGCGGCAAACTGCTCGTGCATCAAGGCCAGCACCGCGACGAGCGTCCAAGTCTTCCCCGTTCCCGGACCGCCGGTGATGACGCTGAAACGACGACGCACCGCTGTCTCCACAGCCACGCGCTGCCAGTCCTGGGCCTTCGCCGCGTTGCCGAAAAGTCGATCGAGTCCGCTTTGCAAAAGCGCCGCAGCGCAAGGCGCGTCGATTCCGATTCGCGCCCGAATCGCCGCGGCGAGCTGCGTCTCGTATTCCCAATAGCGATGCAGGTAGAGGCGACCACGCGCATCGAGGATCAGCGGCTTGAAGTCACCCGGCGCACCCACGACGCGCGCCGTTCGCAAAGCCTCCGCCTCCGCTTCAAAAGGCACACAAATGTGTCCCGCCGCCCGGCCCGCGCTGACGATCCTCGCCGCGCGCTCCAGCACCTCATGCGGCCCGCCGTGCAGGCGCAGCATCAGCGCGGCGAAGTGCGCATCGAGAGGCGTGGTCGGATATTCGTGCATGGGAAACTTCGTGAAGATCACGCCACCGAATCGGAGGCGAAGTACGCGTCGAGCGCTTCGATCCGGGCTCGCGGCGGGCGATCGCGGAAGATGCCGAGTTCGGGATGCGCGGGATCGACGCCGCGGAGGAAAATGTAGAAGACTCCGCCAAAGTGCTGGTCGTAGTCGTAACGCGCGCCGAGACGCAGCTTCAGGTAGCGATGCAGAGCCACGGTATAGAGGTGGTACTGGAGTCCGTAGTGCTGCCGCAGCATCGCAGCGCGGAGCGCGGGTTCGCGATAACTCTCGCGATTCGGGCCGAGGCGGTTCGATTTCCAATCGGCGATGAAAAACCTCCCATCGTGCTCGAAGACGAGATCGATGAAGCCCTTGAGCAAGCCGCTGCGCGGATCAAACGACAGCCGCTCGACTCCGGCATCCTGCAAGAGCATGGAAAGCGCGCGCGCCTCCAATTGCTCCACCCGGAAGTAGAACTCCAGTTCCGTCAACCGAGCATCCAGCGCCACGGTCCCGAGCTTCAGTCCGGGCGCGAGTTCCACCGCGAGCGTCTGCCGTACGCAATCAGCGACGAGATCACTCCAATCAGCGACGCTGAAACCGTGCGCCGCGAGTTGCCGCGTGACCGTCGGCAGGACGGCAGCGGGATTTTTGAAATCGAGGAACTCGAAGACGGCGTGGAGAAAGACGCCCGGTGTTTTCCCGGCGGGGAAAGCATGGATGCCCGCGGGAGGCGCGCCGCTTTCGACCGCTTCACCGAGCACCGGCGCGCGATCGTAATCCGGCGACTCGCTCTCGCGATGCTCGGTGAGTGACGTGAAGCTCGAGATGCGCCAGCTCCGATCAATGGTCCGCCGAAATTCACGCGCACCCACCGGCGACGCCTCTCCGATGACAGCGCGATACGGCGGTCCCTGCGGATCGGGAAAAGGATCGACGGCGATCGCGGCCGGATGGCGGCTCGCCAGCGCGACGATTTCCTCCCGCACCGTCTGCGGCGTGAGCGAGGCTCCCAGCTCCGTGAGCGCCACGACTGGATCGGCAATCGGCGGCGCGGGACGGTGAAGCAGCCAGTTCCCCGCGGACACATCGACCTTCTTAAACCGGCCCCAGACAAAATGGCATTCGTGCTTCGCGCGCGTCAGCGCCACGTAGAGCAGCCGCGTCTGCTCCTCGAGTTTCTCGCGCACCGCAGCCATTTCACTCGCCTCCGTGCGCGGCCAGTGCAGATCCAGGGTGAGGCCGTAAGTCGCATCGTGGAAACGCGGGCGCTCTTTCTTCCGCAACTCGGCATCGCCCCAGGCAAAGGGGCAGAAGACGATTTCGTACTCCAGTCCCTTGCTCTTGTGGACGGTCACGATCTTCACCGCATCGTCGTCCCGTTCGAGCCGGAGTTCGTGTTCCGCCGCGGGTGTGGACTCATCGCCTTGCCGCTCGGCAAACCATTGCAGGAGGCCGGATGGCGCGCGTCGCTGCTCGCACGCCGCCTGGTGCAGCAGCTCGGCGAGATGCAACAGATTCGTAAGCGCGCGCTCACCATCGGGGCGGCTGAGAAACCGCGGACGCACCCCGCAATCCCGCAGCAGCGTGCGAAACATCCGCATGAAACCCACCGCGCGCCACAGCTCGTTCCAGCTCTGAAAGCGCAACAGCCAGCGCTCCCACGCACCTTCGTCCACGGCGAGCGCCTCGATCTCGAGGGCGGTCTGCGCAAAGATCCCCGTGGCGAGCGCCGAGCGGAGGAGCCCGTGTCGTGCTGGCTCCGCGATGGCCGCGAGCAGGATCCGCATTTCGCCTGCTTCGTCAGAATCGAAGACGCTGCCATCACTCAGCAGGACACTCGGAATGCCGGCCGCGCCGAGAGCATCCCGCACCGCGCGCGCCTGCCGATTGGAAAGCGTGAGCACGGCGCAATCTCCCGCCGCCAGCGGTTTGCCATTAAGCGTGGCGCGTCCATCGAGGAGGCGCGCGATTTCCGCAGCGATGCGCGCGGGGAGATCTTCGGCGGTTGCGGTCTTCGCCAGTGGCTCCGCTGAGTCCGACATCCAGAAGCGGAAAGGCGGACGGCGCACTCCGTCCACGAGCAGCGGCTTTCCATCCGCGCGGCCCGCGGCACTCACCGGATCGAAGGTGATCCCCGGCAGGATGAAAGAATCGCCGGGGCGCTCGAAGATCGCATTCACCGCTGCGACGAGCGCGGCGGTGGAACGCTGGTTTGTCGGCAGCCGATTTTTCCAAACGGCTGCCGAAGTCGCAGCGAGGTAGGTGCGTAAGTCAGCGCCGCGGAAGCCGTAGATCGCCTGCTTTGGATCGCCGATATAATACAGCCACTGCTCGTTGTCCGCGAAGATGCGTCCGAAGATTTCCGACTGCGTCGGATCGGTGTCCTGAAACTCGTCGATCAGCGCGACCGAGAATTGCGCCCGAAGCTGCCGGACCAGCGCGTCGGCACCAGGGCGCTGGAGCGCCGCGAGCAGGCGCGTGAGCAGATCGTCGAACGAGAGGACGTTCCGCGCGGCCATCCGCTTCGGCAGCTCCGCGCGGGCCCACGCGAGGAAGTCCGCCTCGACCGTGGCAACAAAATTTGCGCGCAGCGCGACGATGTCCGAGCACCACTGGAAGAACTCGTGCTCAGGCGTGGCCGCCCGCGCCTTCGTGCTGGCTTGGAGCTTCTCGCGGGTGAAGGCGGCGAGCGCTCCGCAGGCCTCGATCGGCGCGCTGACATCGCTCGCGCACAAGTCCACGAGATCCAGCAAAGGCATCATCACTTCCCGCTTCGCGCAGTCGCTTTTCGCCCAGGCGTTATCTTCCAGGAAATGTCGGCGCACCGCGTCGCGCCACGCGGGCCATTCGGCGCGGAATCGGGAGGTCATCGCTTCCAGTTCCTCACCGAGTGGCGCGCGGGCCGCGGCCGAAGGCTCGATGTGCAACTGGGGATGCGCGGTGGTGTCCTTGAGCAGCGCGGCGAGCGCGCCAGGATTCACTCCAGCCAGCGCGACGGCCGCAATAAGCGCCGGTGGGACGGAGTAAAAATGCGTGCGCCAGTAATCCTCGGCCAGCTCCCGGAGGATGGCGCTCGGATCAGCGATGAGTTCGGCATTGAAGAGCGCGCCACATTCCAACGCTCGCTCCCGCAGCACTCTTTCGCAGAAGCCGTGGATGGTGTGGATGGCCGCTTGATCGAAGGCGCGCAGGGCAGCAGCGAGGCGCGGCTCGGCCGCAGGGCGCGCAAACTGCGGGCCCGGCAGCAGCGCGCGGATCAGCGGGTGCTCGCTCTGTCCCGTGCGCACGCCCTCGAGCGCCAGCCGCAGCAGACTGCGGATGCGTTCGCGCAGTTCGGCGGTGGCGGCGACGGTGTAGGTGGTGACGAGGATTTGCCGAACATCGATCCCCTGCTCGACGACGAAGCGCAGGAAAAGTCCGGCGATGGTGTACGTCTTGCCCGTGCCGGCGCTCGCTTCGATGAGCGTCACGCCGGGCCGCAACTCCTCCTTGGCGATGGCAAATTCCGGCTTCAAGACTCCACCTCCTGGCGCGCGGCAAAAAGTGGCGCGAAGACCCGCTGCGCAATCTCCTGCCAGCGCGCATCCAGCGCCTCGACCGCAGGCGGGAAGCAAAGCCGGAACCAGGCGTCCTCACTTTCCCCACGCCCGTAGTCGCCACCGCGCCAGATCACGGCGGCGCTCTTCACCGGATCCGCGGCTCGACCTTCGCCATTGATCACGCGGCGCGCGAACTCGTGCGAGGTCTCGGGAAAGAGCGGCAGCGGCGCCCGCAATCCTTCACCGTAGAGGGCGAGCAGATCAGCGAGGATGTCCGGGGCATTTTCCACTGCCGCAAAGCGCCAGGTCACGTCCTTCCCGAAGAGCAAAGTTTCGCGGGGCTCACCTTCCCCGAGTTGCAGCGCGAGATGATGAATCCAGGCGCGCAGCAGATCCTTCCCCTTCACCGCCGCGGCGCGATGCCGGAGCTGCGCTGCCGGATATAGATCGTGCAGCGTGCCCGTGAGCCGCCACTCGCCAAGGGTCGCATCGATCGTCCGCGGCGGAAGCGGCGCGCCGGTGACGTGCTGGCGGATGCGCGTGACGACGCCGCTCGCCGCCCGATTCAGCGCGCCAAAATCGGAATCGCCGGCGTAACCGAACGGCAGCAGCCCGCCCGCGCGGACCACTGGCCGATGGGCTGTGAGCGAGACTCCTTGCAGGGCGAGTTGCGTGAGTTCTTCGCTCAAGCCGTAGCGCGCGAGGCCGGCGAGGGCGAGAGGCTCGGTTTCTTCGAGCGGCGCGAAGTCTTCCGGCAGCGCGAGCCGCAGCCGCTTTTGCGCGAAGAACTTTGCCGGATGCGCAAAGAAGTCCGCGAGTTGGGTGATCTCCACGGCGCGCCATTCCGGATCCGGTTCGCCGAGCGGAGTGGCGGCAAACCTTCCTGCTGCTTCACGCACCGCGCGCCCGCGCTCGCTGGTCCGCGCGTTTTCCGCGGAGTAGCTGAAGAGCCGCGGGTCGCCGGAAAAGTAGGCGGGACTGAAGGGCTGGAGTCGATGTTCGGTGACGAGGGCCTCGCGGAGCTTGCCGGATTCGCAGGCGTAGTTGGCCTCGAGGTAGTCGAGAAATTCGCTCACCACCACGGACGGCGGGGACTCGCTGTTGTCGCGCGGCGAGAGGCCGCTGTAGCTGAGGCAGAGGACTTCGCGCGCGGAGAGGATCGCCTCGAGAAAGAGCGCACGATCGTCATCGCGCTGCGAGCGGTCACCACGGCGCGGCTCCTTCACCATGCGATCGAAGGCCAGCTCGGGATCGCGTCGGGGGAAGGCGGTGTCGTTCATCCCGAGCAGGCAGATGACTTTGAAGGGAATCGCCCGCATCGGCTTCAGCGCGCAGAAGGTCACGCAGCCCGCGAGGAATCCGAGCCCGGAATCGGTGTCGCCGAAGACGCCAGCCAAATGCGCGCGGAGCACCTCGAAGGTGACCGCTTCTCCGAACTCCGCTTCCTGCGCGATGGCGCTGAGCGCGCCGAACGAATCGCGCAGGCGCCGCACTTCATCCGCGGACTCATCGCCTTCATCGAAGAACGTGCGCAGCAGTTCGCGACATGCGCTTTCCCACTGCGGCAGCGGACGCGGCACGCTGAGCGCGGGCACCGCCATGAAGAGCGCCTCGGCAAATTCCACGAAGGCTCCGAGCGTGAGCGCGAGCGCGCCTTCCACCTCGCGTTCCGGCAGCAGACCCTCGAAGAGCGTGCGGCCATCGCCCGGCAGCGCGTAGCCGAGGAGGAGACGTTCGAGTCCCGCGCGCCAGGTGTTTTCGCGGAAGCGCGGGAGGCCGAAGGATTCCCGGTGCGCTTCGTCGATGCCCCAGCGGATGCCCGTCTGCGCGACCCAGGCGCGGATGACCTCGAGATCACTCTCCGTGAGTCCGAAGCGACGGCGGACCGCGGGGCAATCGAGCAGGGCCAGCACAGCCGGCGCGGTGAAGCGGCTCCCGTGCAGATCGAGCAGGCGCAGGAAAGCATCGGCCACGCTGTTCTCCGTCCGCGCGCTGCGATCGGCGATGGAATACGGAATCGCCAGCCGCTCCTGCTCCGGCGCGCCGAAGATGGCTTCGACGAAAGGCGCGTAACTTTCCACATCCGGCATCGCGACGAGGATATCGCGCGGCGTGAGCGCGGGATTTTTTTGAAAGAGATCGAGCAACTGATCGTGCAGGATTTCGACTTCGCGCATCGGGCCGTGACACCGATGGATGCGGATCGACGCGTCCTCGGCGGAGACCGGCGCGGGCTGGTCGTTGGACTCGAGCGGATCTTCGGCGGGATTGCGGAGCGCAAAGATGTCGGCCTGCACGCGATCCAGAAGCGCCCCGGATTTTGACGTTGGTTTCCCGGAATAGAATTCCGGGGAACTCAATGGCTCCAGATCCGCCACTAGGCGGGCGAATTCGCGGCCCATCTTTCCGAAGGACGACAGCAGCGCATTGCCGGTATCGAGATGCAGATCCTCCGCCGACTCCGTGCGCCCGCGGAGGATGCGATCCTGCTCCCGCGGCGAACGGGTGTCGGCCCAATACTGATCCGTGGGCTCAAGCAGAAAGAGATGCACGTCGAGGCGCTGCGCGACCGTCTCGATGAGGTGCAGATAGAGCGGCGGCAGGCTCGAGATACCGAAGACTGAGACGCGTTCCGGCAGACCGGGCAAAGGCGTCACCGGCGCGTCTTGCAAGCGTTTGAGCAGCGCCGGAGGATGCGCAGCGCGGCGGCCTTTCGCGAGTTCGCGCCAGAGCACGGCCTGCCAGTCTTTCGCGCCGCGCGCGGCCTGCCACTCGAGGAGCAACTCCGGGCGATACGCGAGATAACGGTCGAAGAGCGCGGCGATCCGCAAGGCGAGCTGATACGCCTTCAGCGCGCCATTCTCGCCCGCAAGATAGCTCCGCAAGGCCTCCGCATCTTCGGCCTCGACGAACCGCGGCAGCAGCGCCAGCACCCGCCAAGGCAGAAGCTCGCGTTGAAAACCCGCCTCCGGCTCGCTCCCCGGAAAGGCCGCGCGGAAAACGTCCTGCGCAAACTTCGCCGGAAAGGGAAACTGCACATTCATCGCCACGCCGTGCCGCTGCGCGAGTTCCAGCGAGAGCCAGCGCCGCATGCCGAGGCTTTGCACGACCACCACTTCCGGCGTGAGCACCGAGCGCAGCGGCGCGCGCGTCACCGCGTCGAGCGCCGCAGCCAGCGCCTCGAGCCGATTACTGCGGTGAACGTGGAGAGCCATCGCGCCGGAGGAATCTGCTACTCGTCCTCTTCACCGAACATTCTCGACGCCCTCCCCTACTTCCCGCCCTGCTCGCGGGAGTAGCCCACTGCCGAAGTGCGGCTCGGGCGCCCGATCTCATTCTTGATCCGGTCCAGCACGCCATTGATGAAGCCGCCGGACTTCTCGGTCCCAAACTTTTTCGCGACCTCGATCGCTTCATTGATGATGATCACCGGCGCGACTTCCGGACTGTACAGCAGCTCGAAGATCGCGACGCGCAGGACGTTTCGATCCACCGCCGCGAGACGGCCGAGTTCAAAGTTCACGAGACACGCCGTGATCCGCTTGTCGATCTCCTCACGGTGCGCCGCCACGCCCGCGATCAGTTCCTCCGCGAAAGCCTTCACCTTGGCCGCCGACGCGTTCTGCGTCTCGTCCTCGCGCATCTTCCAAAATCCGATCGCCAGCTCCGCCGCCGGGGTATCGTTCAGATCGGCCTGAAAGAGAAATTGAATGGCGGCCTCCCGGCCTTCGCGACGTTTGCTCATGGCGGGTTCAGCGGTTGCCGCGGATTTCTCCGATCACCTGCACCATGCGGGCGGCGGCTCGGGCCGCTTCGGTGCCGCGGTTGATCTCCTCCCCGATGCAGCGCTCGCGCGCCTGCGCTTCATTTTTCACCAGGAGCACCTCGTGGATGATCGGGATCCGCGTGGAAAGGGAAAGCTGCTGGAGCGAGGCCGTGATCGTCTGCGCGATGAGCGAGGCGTGCGCCGTCTGCCCTTCGATGATCACGCCGAGCGCGATGATCGCATCCACCCCGCCCCGCGTCGCGACTTCGCTGACCGCGAGCGGGATTTCAAAAGCCCCCGGCACTTCATACAGCGAGACGCTGAAGACATTCGAGATGGCGAGCAATTCCGCCCGGGTGTGCTCGACGAGCGCTCCGACATATTCCGCGTGATACTGACCCGCGACGATCGCGAACGAGCGGCGCTGGCCGACGACGCGCGGACGGGATGGCAGGATATTCGACATGCGGGGCGCGAGAGTACGGGGAACGAGACGCGGTGCAACAAGTTATCGTCACGCTCGCCTTTCGCCGCCCAGCACCTTAGTAAAAGTCCGTGCCCGTCGTCGTCCCCGATCTTCAGGAGTGGTATTCCGAGGAAGCCGGATTTGAACATCCGCTCTGGCCGGCCATCGAGCAGTGGATCGAAGCTCGCGTGTCGGCACCGAAGCGAAATGAAGCCTGGATCGCCGTAGCGCGGCACTGGCTGCAGCGCGTGCGCAAGCGTCTCGGCGACACCTTCCACCTCGCTGAGTCCACAAACTTCCACCTTCTCTCCGCCCTCGATCCGCGACGGACGAAAGCCGCTCTCCGCTTTCTAGAAAGCGCCCTCGGCTCGATCCGGAGCAGTCTCGGCGATCTCGCGAGCACCGACTACTTTGGCAAACACGCCTGCATCGTCTTTCAGGATCAGGATCCCTACTACCGCTACATCTCCCACTTCTACCCCGACGGCGAACACGCGAGCAGTAGCGGAGTGTTCCTGGGCGGCGGCTACAATCATATCGTGGTTCCTTCGGATGAGGTGAGTCAGTTGCAGAGCGTGCTCGTTCACGAGTTGACCCACAACTCCGTCGTCCATCTGCCCTTGCCGCTGTGGCTCAACGAAGGCGTGGCCATGATCCTGGAAGAGGCGGTGAACGGCTCGGTGACCTACACCCTCAATCGCGAGACTGCAGACCGGCATCGCGCCTTCTGGAGCGCGGCGACGATCCAGCAGTTTTGGGAAGGTTCCTCGTGGGAGCTGATCGAAAACGGGAACGAACTTTCCTACAGCCTCGCCCAGATTCTCATGCGGATTTTCTACGAAGACGTGCGGCCCGGACCCGAGAAATTTCGCGACTTCGTCCGCGACGCCCGACGCGAAGATGCCGGTCAGCAGTCGCTGCGGAAACACTTTGAACTCTCGCTCGGCGAACTGGCCGCGGAGTTCCTCGGAGATGGCAACTGGGAACCCCAGCCCGCCAAATGGACCAAGAGCCCGAACGACGCCTAAGAGCCTGCTGAAATACCCGGCGCTCGGTGGTTTGCGCGCGCCCGCGCGCCCTGTCAAACGCGCGCCGCAGGCCCCACATAGCAGGGGGGCGCGGGCGGCGGGGGTTCTCCAGACCCGGCCGAACCCGCCCTCCCCCGCGGGGCGG
>JANNXQ010000027.1:0-1641 GCA_031409655.1 Chthoniobacteraceae bacterium
CATGGATGGTTTCGTGAATAGTCGAAGGACGCGGTGTGTCCGGGGGACGAAGGAACATCGAACATCGAACGTCGAATGCCGAACTTTGAACGAGGCGACCGCCAGACCCGCTCTTGTTCAACGTTCAATGTTCGATGTTCGATGTTCGATGTTTCCCCGCTCATTCGTGCAGCCCTTTCTCCTCGCCGATGATTTGCACTTCCGTCTCGAGCACGATGCCGCGCTCGTGCAGCGCCCTGGCCTTCACTTGCTCGATGAGCGTGAGCACGTCCGCGGCGGTGGCATTGTTGTCGTTCACGAGGAAGTTCCCATGCACCTCGGAGACTTTCGCGCCGCCGACGCGAGTGCCTTTGAGCCCGAGTTCGTCCACGAGTTTGCCGGCGGGGCAGGGCTCGGGATTCTTGAAGATGCAGCCGGCGCTCGATTCGCGGGGCTGCGACGTGCGCCGCTTCTGGGTGGATTCCTCGAGCTTTTTTTCGATCTCCTCCGCGGTGCCCGGCACGCCGCGGAAGGTCGCGGAGACGGCATAGTTTTTCTCCAGCAGGCCGCAGTGCCGATAGCGCACGTCCATATCGGCGGGCGTCTTCATGTGAAACTCGCCCTGCGCATCGACGAACCTCACGCTCACGACTTGCCGGAAAGTTTCGCCGCCCATCGCCCCGGCATTCATGCGCAGCGCACCACCGACATTGCCGGGAATGCCCTCGAACCACTCGAACCCGCCGATGCGTGCGTCGCGCGCGGCGTAGGCGAGTTCCTTCTGCTTCACGCCCACACCGGCGTGCAGTTTGCCCTCGCGGACTTCGAGTTTCTTGAATTCGCCGCGCGACAGATGCGCGACGACCCCGCGAATGCCACCATCGCGCACGAGCAAATTTGATCCGCGTCCCATCACGAAAAACGGGATGCCGCGATCGGTCGTGAATTTCACCAGCCGCGCGAAACCTTCCTCGGTCTCGGGCTCGATCCAAAATTGGGCCGGCCCGCCGACGCGCATCGTCGTGTGCTTCGAGAGCGGTTCGTAAAGTTTTGCCAGACCCGGACCCATGACGTTTTGGATTTCGTCGAGCAGCGCGATGTCTTTCGCGAGCAGGGAGCCGGCTTCGTGAATATTCCCGGCGCCGAGACTGATGATGCAGTCGCCGGGTTCGATCATGCGGCCGATCTCCAGCGCGAGTTTTTTGCGGTCGGGTTGGTAATGCGCGGCATCGTGGCCCTCGCGCACCATCTCATCGACGATCGTCTGTCCGCTAACACCCGGAATCGGCACTTCGCTTGCGGCATAGACGTCGGCGATGAAGGCCACATCGGCGTCGGGGAAGGCGCGACCGAACTCCTCCTTGAGCTTGAAGGTGCGCGAATAGCGGTGCGGCTGGAACATGCAGAGCACGCGTTTGCGGCCCGTGTTTTTGGCCGTGGCGAGGGTCGCGCGGATCTCGCTGGGGTGATGGCCGTAGTCGTCCACGATCATGTAGCGCTCGCTGCGATACTTGATCTCGAAGCGCCGGCGCGCGCCGCGGAAGGTCTCCAGGGCTTCGGCGATTTTGGCAAAAGGCACGCCGAGTTCCGTGGCGAGCGCGACGACGCCGACGGCGTTGCTGATGTTGTGCCGGCCGGGAACGTTGAGCGTGATCGCGCCGA
>JANNXQ010000028.1:0-21654 GCA_031409655.1 Chthoniobacteraceae bacterium
CGGCGAAGAAGGGCGAGCGGAGCGCGCGGCGCAGGAGTTTCACAGCCAATTCCCGATGATGAGATACGGGGCCCAGAGGCACGGGTGACGGTAGCGCGGATTGGCCAGCAGCTTGCGTTGCGCGCCGCGCAGGGCCTGCGCCTTGGTCAGCTCCGGATCGGTGTGCAGCGCGGTGTAGAAGTCGTTGATGAGCTGCGTGGAAGCCTCGTCACTGACAAACCAGAGCGTCGCGAAAGCGGCGCGCGCGCCCGCCTTCACGGCCACGCCCGCGAGGCCCAGCGCGGCGCGGTCGTCGCCGGCCGCGGTCTGGCAGGCGCTGAGGGTGAGCAGCTCGACGGGCTGCTCGCGGAGTTGGCTCGGGCGGATCATCTGCTCGAGCTTGTCGAGCGAGAGCTTGCCATCGAAGGTGAGCACGAAGGACTTCTTCGCATCGCTGCTGAATTCGCCGTGGGAGGCGATATGCACCACGGAGAATTGCTGCTCTTTGAACTCCTTCGCCACGCTCTCGGTGAGGAACGTGCCGTTGAGCAGTTTGCTCCCTCCGTAGAGCGTATTGAGATCGCCGACTTCCTTCGCGACGAAAGGCAGCGCCGGAAAGCTTTCGCCGTCCCGCTCCACGGCCTCGGAGAGTCCGCTGACCATCATCGCGATGCTCACGCGTTTGATTGCCTTTGGCTCCATGAGGCTGAGCCCGGGAGTGACGGCGATGGCATATTTTTCGACGAGAAACTTCTGGCCATCGTGGAGCGCGGCCATCGGGATGGTGCGCAGCGCGCCATCGGGCACGAAGACGAGCGTGTCGATCTTCCCGCGGGCGAGCCGCGGCTCGAGGGGGCGGATGAGCCAGTCGTAGAGCTGCCAGGCTTCGGCAAGGAATTCGTTCGTCGTGCGGGTCTCGAGATGGGTGCGGAAGGCCCGGACGGTGTTGGTCAGGACGGCCGCAGTCACCGGCGCTTTCACCCGCTCGAGTCCGGCCGCGGTGCTGATGATGATCTCGGTGCGATCCGGCAGCGGCACGAGATAGAGCACCGCGGCACCTTTGGAGATTTCCTTCACGGTCGCCTCGACGGTCTTCTTTTTCGATTGCAGGAGATGCACACAGTCGTCCTGAAAGTAGTCTTCGAGTTCCACCGCCTTGAGCAGCTCGCAGGTGTCCTGCGCTTCCCGGATGCACTGCACGACGGCCTCGGCATTGCCCAGCCCATCGGCGCGCTGGAGGAGCAGGTCCGCGAGTTCGAGGAAGACGTCGCCCACGGTTTCGCGGAAAGAGGTGCGGGCATTCGGATTCCCGAACCGGGCCGAGAGATCGGTGCGGATGCGCTCGATGTTCCCGATGGCCCGCCGGTAAGCCGCGATGGCTTCGTCGCGCCGGCCTTGCGCGCGGTCGATCCGGGCGGTCTGCCACTCCCAGCGATACAAGGCGTCGGGCGATTGCACCTTCTGTGCGAGGAAGGCCGCGCGACGCGTGAGGCGCAGCGCGTCCGCCCATTTTTTCTCCTGTTCGTAGAGATGCCCGGAGTAACCCAGCGCATAGGAAAGCGCGCGATCGTCGCCGAGCGCGGTCGCCGTGACGGCCGCTTTCTCATACGCGCGCAGGGCGTCGGCGCGCAGCCGATTGTCATGCGCCGGGGCGCGCTCGAAGAGCAGTTCCCAGTTCTTGCCCGCGCGCATCAGCGAGAAGGCCTTGTCGTGGGAATCGGGCAGCGCGAGCGCGGCGGCGAGGCCCGCGCGGTTCAAGTCGGCCGCCACCGCGAACTGCTCGCCGAGAACGGCGGTGCGGGCGGCGTTGATCGAGGCCTTCGTCGCGAGCGAGCCGTGGCCAGCCGCCTTGGCCAGCGATGCCGCCTCGCGATACGCATCCAGCGCCATGGCGAATTTCTCCTGCGCGCTCCGCAAGTTCCCGAGATCGTTCAGCACCGCCGCCACGGTCTCCTTTTCCCCAGCGGCACGCGCCACCTTGAGCGCTTCCTCCAGCGTCGGCTCCGCAGCGGCGGCGACATGGGAAAATATCTGCAGACTCCCCAAGCGGGAGAGAGCCGCGGCCAGCCGGGCGCGGTCGCCCAGAGCCCGCGCTTCCTCGACGGCGTCGGTGGCCGCCTCGATCGCGCGGCGCTGTTCCCCGAGCGCCGCGTAGGCGCTCGCGAGATCGAGCTGGGTGTCGATCACCGCCGCCGCAGCGCTGTTTCGCTGATAGAGCACGAGCGCCGCTTGGTGCTCCGCGATCGCCTCCTCGAAGGCACCGCGTTCCGCAGCCTTCTCCGCCTTCATCCGCCGCTCGGAAGCACGTTCCTCCCAACCAGCGGAGGCCGTCGCAGAACCGACCCAGAGGGCCAGGAACGCGAGGACCAGCGGCCGCCACTTCATCGCCTGCTGAACGGTGCCAGTTTGTTGCATTTTGTCCTCAGGATGCGTTCGTCACGCGCGCCAGCAGTTCGGAGCCGGTCATCCGGAAAGCCGCCTCGTGCGGACAGGAATAAACACAGCGCGGCAGCGGAGAGGAGCGCGTTCCGGCAGAATCGCAGAGGTCGCAGGTGGCGGCCTTCGGTTGCGCGATGCGCAGGCTGTGCGTGTGGCCCGCCGCCTTCGGTAGTTCGAGGGGCCGATGTTCATCCGGCGTCATGAAAATGCTGCCGTAAGGGCAATTCGTTGCGCACAAGCCGCAGCCGATGCAGTGATCTTCGATGACGATCTGCTGATGCCGGCCGCGATGGATGGAGTCCACCGGGCAGCCAGTCATGCAGTGCGGCGTCTCGCAGGAGCGGCAGGAAGTGGCGACGACGAAATTCCCGAAACGCGGCCCATCGCGGAGCAGGCGGGTGATCGGCACGCCGTGCGATTCGACGCCGTGCTGCTGCACGCAGCCCTTGGTGCATTCGTCGCACCGCGTGCAGAGATCCAGGTCGAGCACGAGGACGCTCCGGGCCTCGTAGAGTCCCTGCTCCACGTACTGATTCATGAAGGGGTTCAGGTCGCGGGCGCTCCGCAGCCGCTCGAGGGAGGTCTCGACGATCCGGCGCCGCAGCGTCGGAAAATCGCGAATCATTTCGAGGAAATCGGCGCGATTCAGGCGCGCCAGTTCCACATGCTCCAGAGCCGTGCAGGTGGCCATGCGGACGCCGGCTGGGATCGCCCCAAGCAGTTCGGTGCCCGCGCCATCGAGCACGGCTTTGACGGCTCGGTCCACTTCGTCCGCGGTCTTGCCCGCGTCATCCGGCGAGACCGCCAGGAGGGCGATCTCGCCGAAAATCGAACCGGGCGGAAGACTGACCACGCGAGACTCACTGCCGAAGCGACGCAGCCCGACGCGGATGCGGCCGAGCCGCAACAAATAAAGACCATCGGCGGGATCCCCCTGCCGGAAGACGGTCTGGCCCGCGCCGACGCTCAGAAAGGAGAGTCGCGGTCGGAGAAATTCGATGAGCCGTCCGTACTCCGCGGTTTCGATCCCCTTGAACAAGTCCACACTCGACAAAACGACATCCAGCGAGCGCTCGCGATAGAGCCGCTCGAATTTTCCCCGCTGGCTCGGCAGCCGCATCAAACGATCGAGCACATTGCGGCGAATCTCCCAAATCTCCCCATCGTCCAGAGCCACGATGTCGGCGGATCTTGGCGAACTGCTCAGGCAGGCCATCTCGCCGACGATCACATCCGCGGGCGTCCGCTCCGCGCGAAACAAAACCTTTTCGCCCCTGCTCCGCGAGCGTCCGCCCCCAGATTGCGGCGCGCTCGCGAAGACCGACACTTCCAGTCTGCCGCGCCGAATGATGAACGCCGAATTGCCCGGATCGCCCTGCCGGCAAAGCACGTCACCCGCCTGGAATCGCCGGCGAACCGCCAGCCCTTGTTGCCAGAGGAGAAACTTCGGCGGCACGCCCGCGAAGAGCGGATCGCTGGTGATTTCCGCGGCCGTCAAGACTTCGGATTTCCCCTGCCCGCTCGCGATTTTGACCTGCGCCACCGGTTTGAAAGTGATGGCGCTAGTCGGGCACGAGACCATGCATTCGCCGCATTGCACGCAGCCCGATTCCGCCATCGGATCGTTCAGGTCAAAACCGATGCCCGCGCCCGCGCCCTTGCCCGTCCGGCCGATGATGTTGTTCCCCTTCACCTCATCACAGGCCCGGACGCAGCGGTCGCAGAGGATGCACGCGCTGTGATCAACGAGGAACACGGGAGACGAGGCGTCCACCGGCCGCCGCGGCGCGGCGGGAGCGTGGTTGGCAAAGGCGTCGAGCTGAAAGCGCGCGGCATCTCCCCCGCACCGCGCGTGGGCCTGCCCGAGTTCATTGAAGGCGGCGAGTTCCAGCGCGGGCGCGGGGGCGGGGGCCGGCTTCAAATGATCCGCGGCCAGCAATTCCGTGACCACTTTCACCGCCTGCCGGACGCGTTCTCCGTCCCGCCCAGGGGCGTTCATGGTGAAGACCTCCATCCCGTCTTTGACCGGATGCTGGCAGGCGGGCAGGAGCTTGCGTTCGGCGGCTCGCTTCCCGCGCTTTTGTCCGTAGATCTGCACGACACACACGCGGCAGACCGCCACCGGCGTCATGTGGGGCTGATGGCAAAGCGTGGGGATCGGGATCTTCGCTTCGTCGCCCGGCTCCCTCACGTAGAGCTTCACCGCGGCGTCGAAGATCGTGGTGTAGCGGGGCGTCGTCCGCCCTTCCCCATCGAGCACGATGTTGCCATTGGCATCGCCCAAGGGCTCCGCCAGTGGCACGGTCACGGCCTGGCCGTCGATCTGCAAGGTCACCGTCTTTCCGTAATCGGACTCCGCGGGAGCATCGAGGCGCACGAGTTGCCCGTCGATGTCGCGACTGAACAATCCCTCGTCGTCATCGCGAATGAACAGGCCCGTTTCGGGTTCGGGAGCTAGCGGCATGACACATCCTCCCGGGTTTCGTCACGGACGGCATTTTCCGCCGCCCCCAAATGCTGCGCCAGGTCCTCTGGGAAAAAGCGGACCACCGTGCGCAGCGGCACCGGCACGGAGCGTCCGAGCCCGCAGATGGAAGCCAGCTCGATGACCGTGCCCATCTCCTGGACTAGGGGAAGGATCTCCTCCTGCCAACGAGCGGCGCTGATGCGACCTTCGAGCAGGTTTCTGCCGAGGTCCGCCAGCTTCTGCGAACCCAGCCGGCAGGGCACACATTTTCCGCAGGACTCCTGGCGGAAAAACTCGTTGGCATTCGCGGCCTGCTCCAGCATGTCGCGCCCCTCGGCATAGACCACCATGCCCGCGCCGAGCGCTTGCGTCGGGCTCAGCGCGCGGAAGACATTCAGCTCCAGTTCGAGATCGAGAATGTCGAGTTCGCCAGCCGCCGGATCGAAGCCCCGGCGGGCCGCGAGCGCCAGCCAGGTCTCATTGCTCGTGTGGTTTTTCGGCAGGCCACTCGCGACCGTGAGTTTCGCCGGGAGAAATCCGCCTGATGGCCCGGAAGGCGCGAGCGCCTTCAAAGGCCGATCACCGACCATCCCCTGGCAGTAGCCTTCGCCGAAGAGCAGCTCGCGCACGGTGAGCCCCATCGGCACCTCATAGACTCCCGGCCGCTGCACATCGCCCGAGATCGAAAAGAACCGCCGCCCTTTCCACCCGTTCACGCCCTGATCGGCGTAAGCCTGGCCGCCACGAAGTAAGATAAACGGCACCCAGATGAAGGTCTCCACATTACTAACGAGCGTCGGGAGATCTTGCAGTCCATTGGTCTCGAGCTTCGGGGGCAAATTCCGTGGCTCACCCCGGCGGTCGGACATCGCCTCAATGAGCGCACTCTGCTCTCCGCAAATGTAGCCCCCGGGGCTGACGAACACCGAGATGGGAAAAGGCCGGCCCAGCACCGAAGCGTTTTCCCCGCAGATTCCCAACTGTTCGGCGCGCCGGATTTCCTCCCGGCACGCGGCGATCTGCTCGCTGTATTCGTGGCGGATGTAAATGAAGCCCTGGGTGGCTTCGGTGATCAGCCCAGCCAGGATCACCCCTTCGATGATGAGATGCGGTGTCCGGAGCAGGAGTTCGCGATCCTTGAAAGTGCCGGGCTCACTCTCGTCTCCATTCACCACGATGAAGGCCCGGTCGTCGGCCTGACGGCCGCGCGCCGTGCGCACCGCATCGCGCACATCGCGCCATTTCTGGATCGCCGGGATACCCGCGCCGCCCATGCCGCGGAGATCGGCCTGCTTGAGTTCCTCCAGCAAGCCGTCCGACCAGCCGCCGAGGTGCGCGCCCTTGGCCCAATCGTCGTCGAGCTGCCAGCAGCGCACGGCCTGCGCAACCGCGGCATCCATGGCGACTTCCACCCGCATCTGCCGGATCGCCCCAAACCGGAACTGTTCCGTGTTCTCGCGGCGCCAATCCGACCGCTCCGCCAGCAACTCCATCGCCGCCGCCAACGAGGCGTCGCGCACGGCGACCGCGTTTCGGACCGCCGCATAATCCGACGGACCTTCATAAGTCTCGACCATCCAAGCCGCCATCGTCGGCGCCAGATCCCCATCCCGATCCGCCGGCGGGAGCAGACCCTGAAGACAACCCGCGGCCACCCCATCCAACTCGCCAAACGACCGCCCGAGGTAATAGTGGTCGTGCTCCAAACCTTTGACCGAAAAACAAGCTGCCGGCGCCCGGTCACAGCGGCCCTGGCAAGACACGCTCTCGACCGCGACTTCGTCCCCTTCCAGAGACCCGGCCCGCGCGCGAAGCTCCGCCGAACCCGCCATGGAGCACGCCATATCCCGGCAAATCCGCAGGACGATCCGCCGCGCTGGCGACAAACGAAAATGCGGAAAGAAACTCGCCACTTCCTGAATGCGGTAGAGGGGCACACCCGATTCCTGCGCATACCGCTGCAAGGCGCTGCGCTCAAGATGCCCATACTCCTCCTGAATCCGCTGCAAAGTGGGGACGAGAACCGAACGGTAGAAATTTTCCTTCGTTGCGCTCATCTTCACATAAAGCCACGCGGGCGGGAACGGGGGTCAGGAATGCCAGTGCGCACAGGGCGCATGGAAATGCCCCAGCCTTCTGACGTCAAACGCATTTCGGGGATCCAAACGAATGACGAACCGCCATCCGTCCGTGGATGGGCGCACTTGGACTTCTCCAGATCATGCGCCGAACGGCCGTCCTGGCGAATAAACCGCCCCCCGCCCCATCGCAAGACCCTCGCAAAAAGGCCGAACAAACACTTGCAAAGGCATCTCCCCTCCCCATACTGCGCGGCTCCTAAAAACTGATATGACTGACACCACGGAAATCCAGGCACTCCGCATCCACGAAAAAGACACGGGAAGTGCCGACGTGCAAATCGCCCTCCTGACTGCGCGAATCAACCACCTGACGGAGCACTTGAAAGGTCATGTGAAGGATCACTCCTCACGGCGCGGCCTGCTGATGCTCGTCGCCCGGCGGCGCAAGATGCTCGATTATCTCAAGCGCACCGCGAGCGATCGCTACAAGAACGTGCTCGAGAAATTGAGTCTGCGGAAATAGCGACTCTTCGATTTTGAAAACGGTGCGCCCGCGATCTTCTCGCGGGCGAACTGTTTCAGCCCCCAACGAAAAACTTTCCCGCAGCGCTTTGGCCCTTCGCCTGAGCGGTGCGTCAACCACAGGAAAAACAACCAGCCGGCACTCCCTTTTTCCCCTCCGGGCCTAGTCTTAGCCCCGGGCTTTCACGGCCTCCCTCTTCTTCTCCTTCTTCATCTCCTCCTCCTTCTTCCGACAATCCACCGGAAGCAGAAGGAGATGAAGTAGGAGAAGAAGAAGATTTGAGAAAGTCCCGGGCTACGAGCTAGCCGTCCGTTCGGAAAATGTGGGTGCCAGGCGCAAAACAAAACAAGCACACCCATGATCCATAATGTCACCGCCCACGTCGGGCCCAATCCCATCACCATCGAAACCGGCAAGCTCGCGAATCTCGCGGACGGCGCCGTCACCGTCCGCAGCGGCGAGACCATCATGTTCGTCTCCGCCGTCTCCGCAACCAGCATCAAGGAAGGCCAGGACTGGTTCCCGCTTTCCGTCGAATATCGCGAAAAAGCCGCCGCGGTCGGCAAGTTCCCCGGCGGCTACTTCAAGCGCGAAGGCCGGCCCACCGAAAAGGAAGTCCTCACCTGCCGCATGACGGATCGCCCGCTGCGTCCGCTCTTCCCGAAAGGCTACCTCTACGACACCCAGATCATCGGCGTCCTGCTCAGCGCGGATGGCGAGCATGATCCCGACATTCTGATGATGAACGGCGCGAGCGCCGCCCTCATGGTCAGCGATATTCCCTTTGCCGGCCCCGTGGCCGCCGTCCGCGTCGGACGCGTGAATGGCCAGTTCGTCGTGAATCCCGGCCATAGCCAGCGCGAGTCGAGCGATCTCGACCTCGTCTATGTCGGAACGAAGGACGACGTCATCATGATCGAAGGCGCTGCCGACGAGTTGCCTGAGGAAGATTTCGTGAACGCGTTGAAATTCGCGCATGCGGAAGCCAGCAAGCTCATCGCCGCGCAGATCGAACTCGCCGCGAAAGCCGGCAAGGTGAAGCGCGAAGTCCCGCTCTTTACGGTGCGCGAAGAACTCATGGAAGTCGCCTATTCTGTCGCTGGTGATCGCATCGAGGGAGCCATCTACAACCCGACCAAGGTCGCCCGCTCCAAAGCGATCGGCGCGCTCAAGGAAGAAGTCACCGCCGCGATCGTGGCGAAGTTCCCCGAAGCCTCGAAGTTCGAAGTCAGCCAGGCCTTTGACTATCTCCAGAAGAAGGCCTTCCGCATCAGCATCCTCGACAAGCAAGTGCGCGCCGACGGTCGCGGACCCGATGCCATCCGCCCGCTGAGCGCCGAAGTCGGCATGCTCCCGCGTTCACATGGCAGCGCCATCTTCAATCGCGGCGAAACGCAAGCCGTGGCGCTCGCCACCCTCGCTCCCGCCGAGGAAGCTCAGGATCTCGACGGCTACACTGGCGGCGAGACTACCAAACGCTTCATCCTGCACTACAACTTCCCGCCTTTCTCCGTCGGCGAGACCGGCCGCACCGGCGGCATGAACCGCCGCGAGATCGGCCACGGCGCGCTCGCCGAGCGCTCCATCGAGCCCGTCATCCCGAGCGTCACCGATTTCCCCTACGCCATCCGCGTGAGCAGCGAAGTCATGTCGTCGAATGGCTCCACCTCCATGGCCAGCGTCTGCTCCGGCATCCTCGCCCTCATGGACGCAGGCGTGCCGATCAAGAAGCCCGTCGCCGGCATCAGTTGCGGCCTCGTCACCGAGTACGACGGCGCCACGCTGAAGCGCTACACGATGCTCAACGACATCATCGGCAGCGAAGATCACTTCGGCGACATGGACTTCAAACTCTGCGGCACCGACGCCGGCGTCACCGGCTTCCAGCTTGACCTCAAACTCCCCGGCATCTCGCTGCGCATGATGGAGGAAGCCGTCTATCGCACGCGCGACGCCCGCATGATCGTGCTCGCCGCGATGGCCGAGGCCATCAACGCCCCGCGCACCGAACTCAGCAAATACGCCCCGCGCATCGAGACCATCAAGATCAACCCCGAGAAGATCGGCATGCTCATCGGGCCCGGCGGCAAGAACATCAAAGGCATCGTTGCCGAGACCGGTTGCGAAATTAACGTCGACGACGACGGCATGGTCCGCATCTACTCGAACAACCCCGAAGGCATGGCCCGCGCCAAGCAGATCATCGACGGCATGTTCGCCGAGATGGAAGTCGGCGCGATCTACCAGGGCAAAGTCGTGACGATCAAAGAATTCGGCGCCTTCGTCGAAGTCCTGCCCGGCAAGGACGGCCTCGTCCACATCAGCGAGCTCGCGGACTTCCGAGTAAATCGCACCGAAGACGTCGTCAAGATGGGCGAACTCATCTGGGTGAAAGTCGTCGGCGTAGATGAAAAGGGCCGCGTGAAGCTCAGCCGCAGAGCCGCAATGAAAGAGCGCGGCGAAGCCATGGCCCCCGCGCCGGCTCAAACGTAAGCGCGTCGCCAACCGAAAATTCGCAAACCGCCGCCCAGCAATGGGCGGCGGTTTTGCTTTGCGCGAATATGGCGAGGTCATCTCCGGCTCAGGCGGAGGAAGGCCGCGAGGGCCGGGAGAGGTGCTGGGGAAGCAGACCGGGTAGCCGCTGTGAAATCGATCATCACCATGCCATCGTCAATCTCCACCATTCCCTTGCGCCGCCCGATTGCCTATCTATCACCTCCCACAGCTTACTCGTATTTCCGAACGAGCCACTCCTCCTCATCCCGTGCTTACCCTCGAAAAATTCTCCATCGGTGTCGGCGACCGTTTCGCCCACCAAGCCAAAGCCCAGCTCCGCGCCTGCCAGCTCCTCGCCCGCGATGGCGCGGAGGTCGTGCCGGTCTGGAATAAGTCGAACCGCGAACATACCTTCGTGGGCTCGGAGCCAGAATCGGTGCTCGTCGCCGCGCGCGACGCGGTGCAGGCGCTCGGCTGGAAAGGCGGCTGGCACGTGGATGCCGATCACATCCGGCTCGAAACCGTGGATCGCTTTCTCCCGCACTCCGATTTTTTCACCCTCGATGTCGCGGATTCCATCGGCCAGCCAGCGGCTCCCGCGGACGTGCAGGCTTTCGTGGATCGGCATCCCGAACTCCTCGGAATGATCTCGATCCCGCAGATCGCGACACCCTTCACCACCACCCGCGCTGAGATCGAGCGCATCGCCGGGAAGTTCCTTCTGGCCGTGCAGGATGCAGGGAAGATCTACCGCCACATCGCGGAGAAGAAGGGCGCGGACCACTTGATCGCCGAGGTCTCGATGGATGAAACGGACACGCCGCAGACACCGCCGGAGCTGCTGGTGATCCTCGCCGCGCTCGCCGACGAAAAAGTGCCCGTACAGACCATCGCGCCGAAGTTCACCGGTCGCTTCAACAAGGGCGTCGATTACGTCGGTGACCTCGCGCAGTTCGAACGGGAATTTCACGACGATCTCGCGGTCATCGCCCACGCCATTGCCCGCTACGGACTCCCGGCGAATCTCAAGCTCAGCGTCCACAGCGGGAGCGACAAATTTTCCCTCTACCCGATCATCCGGCGCACGCTACCGAAATTCGGCGCGGGTCTGCATCTGAAGACGGCGGGCACGACGTGGCTCGAGGAACTCATCGGCCTCGCCGAAGCCGGAGGGGAAGGTCTCGCGCTCGCGCAGGAGATCTACGCCGGAGCGATCGGTCATGTGGATGAATTCTGCGCGCCCTACGCCTCGGTGATCGACATCGACAAAGCGCAGCTCCCGACCGCGGACGAAGTCGCCGGCTGGACCAGCGACCAATACACCGGCGCGCTCCGCCACGATCAAAAGAACCCGCGCTTCAACGCCAGCTTCCGGCAACTCCTCCATGTGTCCTTCAAACTTGCGGCCAAGAAAGGCCAGCGCTACCTCGACCTCCTCCTCGCCAACGAAGAGATCGTCGGGAAGAACGTGACGGAAAACCTCTACGTGCGGCACCTGAAGCCGCTCTTTATCGGATAGCGAATTTTGAAAACACAGAGATGCAGAGACGCGGAGGACGCAGAGAAGAGACATGCATGAGAATGAACTTTCGCGGTTGATCATCGGGGCCGCGATCGAAGTGCATCGCGAAGCAGGACCGGGACTGATCGAAAAGCCTTACGAGGAAGCGATGTGCCATGAGTTGAATCTGCGTGGGTGGAAGTTCACTCGCCAGCGGGCAGTGCCGTTCGTTTATAAGGGAATCACGCTCTCCACAGACTTGCGCACGGACCTCATCGTCGCGGACAAGGTGATCGTGGACTTAAAAGCGAAAGATCAAATCAGCGCCATCGACAAAATGAAGATGCTCACCTACCTGCGCTTTCACAATCTGCGGCTCGGACTGATCATCAACTTCCACGTCGAGTTGCTCAAAGATGGAGTTCATCGAGTCGTCAACAACCTCCTGCCTCCTCCCCCGCCCGAAACACCAGCAAACTTCCACGCCTGAATCTCTGCGCTCCTCTGCGCCTCTGCATCTCTGCGTTAAAATTTTACCGATTGTACCGAAGTGAAATCCGCCATCACCGTCTCCCTCGTCCCGCAAGCCGCTGGCGGTCCATTCGTTTTTTGGAACGGACTGGCTGACGCTTTTGAACAGGCGGCGGCGTTCGGTTTCGATGCGGTGGAGATTTTTCCGCCGGGCGCTGAGGCTCTCGACACGACCGCGATTCGGGCGCTGGCGGCGAAGCATCGCCTCGCGATCGCTGCGGTCGGCACAGGTGGCGGATGGGTGATCCATAAATTGACGCTCACCCATGCCGAACCATCGATCCGCGCGAACGCCCGGGAGTTCATCCGCGGCCTCATCGACAAAGCCGCGGCGCTCGATACGCCGGCGATCATCGGCTCGATGCAGGGACGATGGGAAGGTGGCGTGACCCGCGAACAGGCCCTCACCTGGCTGGGAGAAGCACTCGAGGATCTCGGCGCGCACGCGGCAAAGCTTGGGCAGCACTTGCTCTACGAGCCACTGAACCGCTACGAGACGAATCTCCTCCACCGCACGCCGGATGCCGCCGCCTGGCTGCGCACCCTCGACACGGACAATGTCCGCATCCTCTCCGACCTCTTTCACATGAACATTGAAGAGCCCGATATCGCGACCTCGCTCCGCGAAGCGGGCAGCCTTGTCGGCCACGTTCACTTTTCCGACTCAAACCGGCGGGCGATCGGGCTCGGGCATACGGACGTGGCGCCGATCATCGGGGCGCTGAGGGATATCGATTACACTGGCTACCTCTCGGCAGAGATCGTCCCGCTGCCGGATGCGGCCACGGCGGCACGGAAGACGATCGAGAGCTTCCAGCACTTCACGACGGGCGAACATCGAACCTCGAACGTCGAACATCGAACCTCGAAATGATTGGGCTGCCGCGCTGTTTCCTTGTTCGAGGTTCAGTGTTCGAAGTTCGATGTTCGATGTTTTCTCCACTCCATGCTCAAGACCACCCAACTCCTCCACCCCGAGATCCTGCGCATCGTCGCTCGCGCCGGGCATCACTCCAAGATCCTGATCGCCGACGGCAACTATCCCGCCTCGACGAAACGGGGTCCCAACGCCGAACTCGTCTGCCTCAATCTTGCCCCCGGCGTCGTCACCGTCGCGCAAGTCTTGCGCGCGCTGCTCAGTGAAGTCCCCGTGGACCATCTGAATACCATGGGCATCCCGGCGGACGATCCGTATGCCAGTTTTGGCGAGCCGCCGGTGTGGGCGGAATTGCGCAGCATCACCCACGAAGCCGGCCTCAAAGTGATGGTCGAGCCGATCCCGAAATGGGACTTCTACAAGGCCGTGGAATCACCCGACCATGTGCTCACCATCCAAACTGCCGACCAGGCGCTGTGGGCGAATGTCCTCCTCACCATGGGCTGCCGCACCGCCTGACGGCGGAAATCCGAAATCCGAAATCCGAAACTCGAAATGTTACCCACCCGCCGCCTCGGTCGCACCGATCTCCAACTTCCCATCCTCAGCTTCGGCGCTTCATCGCTCGGGCAGGAATTTCGCAGCGTCAAACTCGATGAAGCCCTCGGTAGCGTCCGCGCGGCGCTCGATGCAGGGCTCAACTTCATCGACACCTCGCCCTTCTACGGACGCGGTATGAGCGAAGTCCTGCTCGGTATCGCGCTCCGCGGCATCCCGCGCGAGAGCTACATGCTTTGCACCAAAGTGGGGCGCTACGATCTGCAGCATTTTGACTTCAGCGCGAAGCGCATGGCGGAAAGCGTGGAAGTCTCGCTGCACCGCCTCGGCACTGAGTATCTCGACATCGTGCTCTGCCACGACATCGAGTTCGTGCCGCTCCAGCAAATCGTGGATGAGACGATTCCCGCGCTCCGCAAAATCCAGCAGCAGGGCAAGGTGCGCTACATCGGCTTCAGCGGATATCCCATGAAGATCTTCCGCACGATCCTCGACCAGACCCATGTGGACTGCGTGCTGAGCTACAATCAATACACGCTGCAAAACACGCGCTTCGCCGACGAGATCATCCCGTATCTGGAGTTGAAAGGCGTAGGCGTGATGAATGCCGGCCCCTTCAGCGCCCGCCTGCTCACCAATGCTCCCCTCCCCGCGTGGCTCAAGGAACCCGAGGAAGTGAAGGCCGCCGCACGCAAGGCCGCGGAACTCTGCGAAAAGGAGGGTTCGGACATCGCCAAGCTCGCGCTGCAATTCTGCATCGGGAATGCGGACATCACGACGACCATCGCCGGGAGCGCCAATCCCGAGAACGTGAAGAAGTGGGCCGAATGGGCCGCCGAACCGCTCGACCGCAAACTGCTCGCGAAAGTGGAGAAGATCTTCGAGCCCGTGAAAAACATCGGCCACCCCGAAGGCCTGCCCGAAAACAACTAACCGCGCGTCATTCCATGAAGGCCATCTCGCTCAACGAGCCTCAGCAATTTAGCCGCATCGAAGTCTCCGAGCCCCCGGCCCCCGGCGCGGGCGAAGTGCTCGTGCGCGTCCATCGTATCGGCATCTGCGGCACCGACTACAGTGGCTATCTCGGGAAGATGCCGTTCTTCAGTTACCCGCGCATCCCGGGACATGAACTCGGCGTGGAAGTTCTCGCCGTCGGCGAAGGTGTCACCCAAGTGCGCGTCGGTGATCGCTGCGCCGTCGAGCCGTACATGAATTGCCAGCAGTGTTACCCATGCCGGCATGGCAATGGAAACTGCTGTGAATCCCTGAAAGTGATCGGCGTCATGACCGACGGAGGCATGCGCGAGCGGATCCTCTTACCCGCCCGCAAAGTGCATCCGGCAAACGCGCTCTCTCCCGATCAATGCGCGCTCGTCGAGACCCTGGCGATCGGCTGCCACGCGGTAAACCGCGGCGCACCCGTGCCCGGAGAAAATGTGCTCGTCATTGGCGCGGGCCCGATCGGGCTCAGTGTCATTGAGTTTGCGAAGCTCAGCGGCGCGCGGACCATCGTGATGGACTTGAACGAGCAGCGCCTCGAATTCGTGCGTAAGAAGATGGGGGTACCGGACACGATTTTTTCCAAAGGCGACGGCTCGGAACTCGAGACGCTGCAGGAAATGACCAGCGGCGATCTCGCGCAAGTGGTGATCGACGCGACGGGCAGCCACAAATCCATGTCGGGATGCTTCCAATTCGCCGGCTTCACTGGGCGCGTCGTTTACGTCGGCATCACGCAACAGGAGGTCTCCTTCCCGCACGCCCCACTCGTCCACCGCCGCGAACTCACCCTCCTGGCCAGCCGCAACGCGCATCCCGCGGACTTTACGCGGATCGTAAAATTGATCGAAGACGGCAAAATCGACACCCGCCCGTGGATCACCCACCGCGCGACTTTCGACGCGATGATCGACGTCTTCCCGGCCTGGCTGAAGCCGGAGAGCGGCGTGATCAAAGCAATCGTGAGTGTGGACTGATGCGTCTCGATTCGCATCAACACTTCTGGCGCTACGACGCGGCGCAGTACCCCTGGATTCCGCAGGGCTCGCCTTTGCACCGCGACTGGCTGCCTGCGGATCTTGCGCCGCTGCTCGCGACCGCGAAGCTCGATGGGTGCATCGCGGTCCAGGCGCGGCAGACGCTCGACGAGACGCGTTGGCTTTTGGGGCTGGCGGAATCTTCGGCGATCATCAGAGGTGTGGTCGGCTGGGTGGATTTGCGGAGCGAGCGCGTGGGGGAGCAACTCGCGGAGTTTGCGGGCAATGCGAAGTTCGTTGGCGTGCGCCACGTGGTGCAGGATGAGCCGGATGTGGACTTCATCCGTGGCGCGGACTTTCAACGCGGGATCGCACGGTTGCAGCCGCTAGGGCTGACCTACGACCTGCTCATATTCCCGAAACAACTTCCCGCAGCGATCGATCTCGTGAGCAAATTTCCGGAACAGCGTTTCGTGCTCGATCACATCGCCAAACCGGCGATCAAGAACGGCACGATGTCGCCGTGGCGGGAGCTGATCCGCGAACTGGCGCAGGCGCGGAATGTGACCTGCAAGGTGAGCGGCATGATCACTGAGGCCAGCCGCGCCGGGTGGGCGGCGGACGACTTCAAGCCGTATCTCGACACGGTTGCCGAGGCCTTCGGTTCGGGCCGGCTGATGTACGGCAGCGACTGGCCGGTGTGCCTGCTCGCGGGGAGTTACGAGCGGGTGTTTCAGCTGGTGGAGGAATACTTTGCGCCGCTTTCCGCGATGGAACGTGCGGCAGTCTTCGGGGTGACGGCGGAGACGTTTTACTTCGGGGCTCGCTGAACCCAGCTCAGAAGTATGGCGCGGGAAGCGGGAAGGCGTCGCGGATGACGCTGATCTCCGAGCTTCCGTCCCGCACGAGGACCTCGACGACGTCGAAGCGGTAGTTGATCTCGGGATTATCCAGCAGGCGCAGCCAGGCGAGGGCGCCGCGGGCGATGAGCTTTTGCTTCGCCAGATCGACCGCTTCGCCGGGGGTGCCGAAGTCCGTGCCCTGCCGAGTTTTCACCTCCACGAAGACCAGCGTGTCGCAGGTCCTGTCGCGGCAGACGAGGTCCACTTCGCCGCCGCCTTTGGCGCGGAAATTCCGGTAGAGAATCTTGTAGCGCTGCGCGCGCAGATGCCGCTCGGCGAGGCGTTCTCCGCGGAGTCCGAGGCGGTGCCTCAGATCCCCGGGATCACGCCGAAAGCCGCAGCGCGTGCGCCACAGGTGCGAAAGACCGCCGATGAATCGGGCAAGGGCCATGAGCTTGGAGTTGGGCGAGGTGCTGCGGGGTGCCGTAGCCTTTGTGCTGGGCGAAGCCGTAGTGCGGGTGCCGCGCGTCCCATTCGTGCATCAGCCGGTCGCGCGTGACCTTGGCCAGCACGCTCGCGGCGGCGATGCTGAGACTGCGACCATCGCCACCGACGAGCGCCGTCTGGGAGTGGGGAAATGGGTGGACGGGCAGGCCGTCGATGAGCACATGACAGGGCTGGACGGCGAGGCCGAGCGCGGCGCGACGCATCGCCTCGTGCGTCGCGCGGAGGATATTCAGCCGGTCGATTTCGCCGGCATCGACCACGGCCACCGCCCAAACCACCGCCCCATGGGCCGTCAGTTCGGCAAAAAGCCGCTCGCGCTTCCGCGCGCTGAGCTGCTTCGAGTCGTTGAGTTCGGCGTGCGAAAAGTCGCTCGGCAAAATCACCGCGGCCGCGACGACCGGTCCCGCAAGGGGGCCTCGACCCGCTTCATCGATGCCCGCGATGCGCAGAGCGCCGCGGGCGTAGAGTTCGCGTTCGTGGTCCAGATTGCAGGCCATAGCGAAAGCCTCAATCCAAACTCACCATCGGGAACTTAAGCGTTCACCTTTTCCCGAACGGCCATGGCCGACTTACCCTTGCGGTTGCGCAGGTAGTTCAGCTTCGCGCGGCGGGCCGTGCCGGCGACCTCGACTTCCACCTTCGAGATCCGGGGCGAGTGCAGTGGGAAGACGCGCTCGACACCTTCGCCATAACTGATCCGGCGCACGGTGAAGGTCGAGTTCAGCAGCGAACCCTTCTTGCCGATGACGATGCCGGTGAAAATCTGGATGCGTTCCTTGACCTTGCCATCCTTCTCGACGCCTTCCCGGACGATGGTATGCACGCGCACGCTGTCGCCCACATTGAACTTCGTGACCTCAGGCTTCATTTGTTCCTTTTGGATTTTATCGATGATGTTGGACATGGCGCGCGGCGGGTTGGTTTTGAAAAAGGGAGGGGAGGAATAGCCGAATCCTCTCCCGACGCAATCAGAATGTGTCGCCTCGATCGAGGCCGTCTCCGACCGCTGCCGGCTTGCCATTCCCCGTTTCAGCGGCACGTTCTGCGGCCTTTCATGGATTTCATCGATCTCAATAGTGACAGCTACTTTATGGGCGAGGCCCTGCGCCAGGCCCGCCGGGCGTGGGAGACGGACGAAGTGCCCGTGGGCGCGATCATCGTCCATGAAGGGCAGATCATCGCCCGCGCTCATAATCAGGTGGAACTGCTGAAGGACGCCACGGCCCATGCCGAAATGCTCGCGATCACCCAGGCCGAGAGCGTCATCGGCGACTGGCGGCTGCACGAGTGCGATCTCTATGTGACGAAGGAACCCTGCCCGATGTGCGCCGGCGCTCTGGTCCATGTCCGGATGAGGCGGGTCATTTTTGGCTGTCCGTCGATCAAGGACGGCGCGGGCGGCAGCCTCCTGAATCTGCTCCAGCATCCCGGGCTCAACCATCGCTGCGACGTTACCCACGGGGTGCGGATGGACGAGTGTGCGGCGATGCTCCAGGCCTTTTTCCGCGAGCGACGGGCGGAAATTTGAAAGCACCCGAGCCCACGATTCGCCGCGAGCGAATCCTTCCCCGTTTGCGCCGACGCTGCTAACGTCCCGCCACTCCCAGCAGAAAGCCCCTCTCCCATGGACGCACCCAATTCGCCAAAAAACCGTGTTTCGAGACCCTCGATCCATCCCACCACGCTCAAGCTTTTCCTGGGCGTTGGTTTTCTCCTGCTCGCGGGTCTGCTCGGCGCGGGCGGATGGAAGGCTTTCAAGGTCATCCGCGAAAACCGGGTGATGTCGCGCGCGCGGGCGTTCATCCAGGCCAAGGACTACACCCAGGCCGCGATGACGCTCCAATGGGCGCTGCAGATGAACCCGCAAAACGTGGAAGCGGCGAAGTTGCTCGCGAATACCGCGGAGCAGGGCAATGCGAAGGACGCCGTTCAGATACGGCGCAAAGTGGCCGAACTCGATCCGAAGGATGAGAAGAACTACCTCGCCTGGGCGGAGCTGGCGCTGAAGAAGGGCGATACTGCGAATGCCAAACTCGCGCTCGACGGGATGCGCGATGCGAGCCTGGAAAATGGCGCCTACTGGGATGCCCGGGCGCGTCTGGCCGATGCCACAGGGCGTCCCGAAGACATCGAATCGGCGATGGCCCAGGCCGTGCGCCTGGAGCCGACGAACGCACTTTACCGCCTGCGCCTTGCTTCCATGCAACTCGGCGGAATCAATAAAAACGCCCACGCCGAGGCGCTCGCCACCACCGAGGAGCTGACCTCCGATCCCGCGACCCGCCGCGCGGCGCTGCGCGTGCTCCTTTACCACGCGCTCGGGACCCGCGATTCCAACAAGGCCATCGAGGTCGCCGGCCGTCTGCTGAAAGCGCCCGAGGCCGTCTTTGAAGATCGGCTGGTCTATCTCGGCATCATGCAAAAGGCGAAGCGCTGGGAATTCTGGTGGGAGCTCGGCGTCCTCGAGGCGATGCCCAATCCGGACCCCTTCCAGCTCACCGAAGTCCTCCGCTGGCTCGTGCGCAATGGCCTCTCGCAGGTCGCCGCCGACTGGGGTCGGCGGATGTCCAATGAGCGCCGGCTGCGCGCCCCCGTCTCCATCGCACTTTCGGAAGCGCACACCATCCTCCAGGATTGGGAAGGCCTCCGCCCGCTGGTCAAGGCGGGCGAATGGGGCGATCTCGATTTCCAGCGCCACGCCCTCCTCGCACGCGTCCTCCGGGAGCAAAACGATGAGCCTGGAAGCCGCGCCCAGTGGAATACCGCGGTGACCGCCGCCAGCGACCGGGAGGACGCCCTGGCCACCCTGGTCGGCCTTTCGCTCCGCTGGAAATGGCTCGACGAACACAACGCCCTCCTCTGGGTCATCGCCCGCACCGACAAGAACCCCAAGTGGGCGCTCGACCAGCTCCTCCGGCAATATCTGAACGAAGGGAAAACCCGCGAGCTGCTCTCCCTTTTCAATCGCTACCTGGAAGTCGATCCGAAGGACGCCGAAGCGAAGAACAACGTGGCCTACGCTTCGCTCCTGCTAAATACGGATCTCAAACGTGCCCAAACCCTCGCAGCGGAGGCCTACCAGAAGGATCCCGCCAATCCGGGTTTCGCTTCAACTTACGCCTTTGCGCTGAACTTCGCGGGCAAGCCGCAGGACGGGATGAAAATCATCCAGGGCATCCCCGAACTGGAACGCACCGTGCCCGCCAATGCCTTGAGCTGCGGCCTCGTCCTCGCCGCAAATGGCATGAAGGACGAAGCCCGGAAATATCTCGACCGCGCCGCTGCCGGAAAGCTCTTGCCGCAGGAAAAACTGCTCCTCTCCAAAGCGATCGAAAAGCTGGGCGCGAAATAGGACGCGCATTTTTCGCGGCTCTTTTTCACCTGCCAAATCTTCGTCCCTTTTATCCCGCCGTTCAGCGGATTTACTCTCCACTTTCCATGAGATCCACCATCGCCCCCCTTGCCTGCCTCGCCTTCGCCCTGACCGTCCCAGCCGTGCTCGCCGGCGATTGGCCGCAGTGGCGGGGTCCGAATCGCGACGCAGCGATCATCGACAAAGCCCACCAGATCTCATCGTTCCCCGCTGATCCGCAGAACGTCTGGAAACTTTCCGCCGGAGAGGGTCACGCATCGCCCGTCGTCGCCAGCGGGAAGGTCGTCTATCTCGACTCCAAGGACGGCCACGAAACCGCGCACTGCGTCGCCATCGCCACGGGCAAGGAAATCTGGAGCGTGGCAGTGGGGCCGCTCGTGGAGTTTTCGAACTATGGCTCGGGGCCGCGCTGCACCCCGCTTATCGACGGCGATCGCGTCTATGCGCAGTCGAGCGGCGGCGAGTTCCGCTGCCTGGCCCTCGCGGACGGGGAGACGATTTGGAAGAAAAGTTTTGCTGACGACTACGGCGTCACCTTCCTCGGCAATCGCAGCAACGATCCCGCCGCCAAGGAGACCGCCTCGCGCCGCCACGGGCACAATGGCAGCGCGGCCATCGACGGAGATCGCATCTTCGTCCCCGTGGGCAGTGTGGATGGCGCGACGCTCGTCGCCTTTGACAAGAAGACCGGCAAGGAACTCTGGCGCGCCGGCACCGACAACACCGCCTACTCCTCCGTGATGGCGGGCACCATCGCGGGAGTGAAACAAGCGGTACATCTCAATGCCGACGCGCTCATGGGCGTGGATGCAGCGACGGGAAAGATCCTCTGGCGCGAACCGGTGAAGACCGGCGCGAAACGGCACGCCTGCACGCCGCTGCTGGCCGGCGACACCGTCACGATCACTTCCACTAGCATCGGCACCATTCGCTTTCGCATCGTGAAGGCGGGCGCGGAATTCAAGGTCGAGAAGATGTGGGAGAACACAGCCTGCAAGACCGTCATCGGCACGCCCACACTCGTCGGGAAGTATCTCTACACCGTCGGACCCACGTCGGGAAAAAACTCGCCGCTGACCTGCCTCGACTTTGAGACCGGCAAGGAAATGTGGTCGCAGCCCGGACTCGAAGACTACGCCAGCGTCACCGGCGTGAACGATAAACTGCTCGTCCACAAATCCAACGGCGAACTCATCCTAGTGAACGCCAATCCCGCGAAGTACGAAGAACTCGGGCGCGCTTCGGTGGGTGGCAAAACCTGGTCCAGCCCGGCTTACGTGGACGGCGTGCTTTTCGTCAAAGACGACAAAAACGTAACCGCGCTGGTCATCGCTCCGAAGGTGCCACTTTCGAAGACGCTTCCCTGAGCCGCCTGGGAGCGGCCCCCGGCCCCGGCGCCGCGAACGCAAAATGCGAGCCCCCCAGTTTTAGGCCGGCCAGAATTTTTTGTGGGGGCGGGGCGGGGTGAAGCATTAGCACCGGCGGGGGGGGGGCGCACACCGCC
>JANNXQ010000029.1:0-64140 GCA_031409655.1 Chthoniobacteraceae bacterium
GAACTTCTCCCGCCGGGTGATCTTCTTTTTGCGGCTATACTCGGTCTGCGCGAAACTCCGTTGGGCTTCCATCCCTCTACGACCCCGCACCTCCTCATGACCTTTGCCCACGCGTCTGATTAAATCAGCGTTTCCATAGCGGATCCCTGGGAGCGCCGCCGTCTCCGTGCGGCATCCTCCCAAACGCGCGCAGCGCCCATCCCCCTTCTGAGCGTTCCGGGCCAGAGCGATGCCGTGGGATATTTCTTTTAACGCAGAGACGCAGAGATCGCAGAGGAAATGAGGGCGGGCATTTTTCCATCCACCGTGCGGGGTGTGGGTTCGTGAATATTTCTCTGCGTCCTCTGCGTCTCCGCGTCTCTGCGTTTTAAAAATACTCGCTCCCGACTTCCATCGTACCACAGCGTTGCAGTGGCACCGAGTGCGTAGGTGACGATGTCGCGAGAGAGGCTGCGCTCCCAGGCCCGCAACTCTCAACTATCCACCTCCGGGCGCCTCTGGTACCGACGGTCATGCCCGTCTCCGCCCCCACGCAACGCCAGCGCGTCCTTACTCTCATTGCCGCCATCCTCGGTTGGATGTTTGACGGCTTCGAGATGGGCCTCTTCCCGCTCATCGGCCAGCCGGCGCTCACCGATCTCCTCGGGCCGGATTCGCCGCCCGGCGATGCGGCGAAATGGTTTGGGGCGATCATCGCCGTCTTCCTCGTCGGCGCGGCCAGCGGCGGGGTGCTCTTTGGCTGGTTGGGGGACAAAATCGGGCGCGTTCGCGCCATGTCGATCAGCATCTTTACCTATGCGATCTTCACGGGCTTGTGCGGCTTTGCCACCGAAGCCTGGCACATCGCGGGGTTGCGTTTCATCGCTTCGCTCGGGATGGGCGGCGAGTGGTCGCTGGGGGTGGCGTTGGTGAATGAAATCTGGCCGGGCAAATCGCGCGCGCTCACGGCGGGCCTGATCGGCGCAGCGGCGAATGTGGGCTACCTGCTCGTGGCCGTGCTCAGCATGGTGATGCTCAGCTTCATCGGCAGTGCGGAGTCGCTGCTTCTGGGCCTGGGCGTCTCGGCAGAGATGACGGCCAAGCTGCTCTCCAACTCCGCCTGGCGGCTCCTCATGATCAGCGGCTCCATCCCGGCGCTGCTCATCTTTTTCATCCGCATCTTCGTGCCGGAATCCTCCAAGTGGGAGGCGGAGCGGGATCGCGGGGCGACCTCGCATTGGGCGAATGTGGATCTCTTCGGCGTGCTCATCGGCAGCGTCGCCGCGCTCGCCATCGTCTGGGCCTGGTCGCCGGCCGGAGTCGGCGCGCTCGCGGCCATGGCCGTGACGATCGTCGGCCTGATCATTGCCTTGTTCGGGTACCTCTATCCGGCGCGGCGCTACGTCGCGCGCGCTGAACTCGCTGGCTCCCTGCGCCAGGGTCAGGGCCGGGTGATCGTGCGGATGATGCTCTTCGGCGCGGGCCTCGCTGCCGTCGCGCTCCTCGGCACCTGGGGCTCCACGCAGTGGGCGCCGCGCTGGGTCGTGCAGCTCGAGCCCGACCCCGCCAAGCACGCCACGGAGTGGACGCTCTTCTGGCTTTCGATGGGCGCGATCGTCGGCACCATGGCCGCTGCGCTCGCTGCCGGGCGCTTCGGGCGCCGCATCACCTACGCCGTGCTCTGCGTCCTTTCCATCGGCGCCGCGCTGCTACTCTACCAGACGAATACCAGCTACAATTCCTACTTCCTTTTCTGTACCTTCGTCGCCGGCGCGATGACGGCCTCCTTCTACGGTTTCTTCCCGCTCTATCTGCCCGAGCTTTTCCCCACCGCCGTCCGGGCGACCGGGCAGGGCTTCGCCTTTAATTTCGGCCGCATCGTCGCGGCGATCGGCGGCTTGCAGACCGCGAATCTGATGAAGGTCTTCGACAACAGTTTCGCCAAGGCCGCTTCCCTCATGGCCGCAATCTACGTCGTCGGCCTGTTCCTCGTCTGGTTCGGCCCGGAGACCAAGGGGCGCGAACTGCCGGAGTGAAGAGGAAAGGGTGACGGCGGAAGGAGGATGGAGGAAGGTGCCCGAGCGCTCCGAGTGGGCATGCGCTGACTTGCGCTTCATCTTTTATCCTTCATCGTCCATCGTTTCCGTCTGATGCCCGAATCTCCTTCGACGCCCAGCACCACCGGCTCTCCCGTCGCCTCCCGCGCGGCCCGTGCCCAGTCGGAGGCCGGAGCTGCGGATGCGGGGGATCGCGCGCGCTTTGCCCGCATCCTGGAGGCGACCACGGACTTCGTGGGCATGGCCAGTCCGGACGGGCGGCTGACGTACATCAATCAGGCCGGTCGCGCGTTGATCGGCTGCAAACCCGACGATCCGCTGCCCGAGCACATCCGCGAATTGCACCCCGCGTGGGCTTTTGAAATCGTCGCCAACGACGCGCTCGAAGCCGCCACCCGCGACGGGTACTGGAAAGGCGAGACGGCCCTCCTGCGGCGCGATGGGCACGAGATCCCCGTCTCCCAAGTCATGCTTACCCACGCGGGGCCGGACGGTGCGGTCGAGTTCATCTCCACCATCATCCGCGACATCAGCGACCGGAAGCGCGAGGAGATCGCGCGCATGGAGTGGGCCAATCGCTACGACGCCGCCATCCGCTCCAGCGGGCAGGTGCTCTTCGACTGGAACTCCGCCAGCCACGACGTCACCTACGCCGGCGATCTTGAGAGCGTCCTCGGCTACAGCATGAGCGAAATGCGCGGCGGCCTGGACCGCTTCCGGCAGCTCTTGCATCCCTCGGATCTGCCGGGCTTCGACGAGGAGATCAAACGCGTGACCTCCACCCGCGATCCCTTTCGCCAGGAGTTCCGCGTCTGGCGCAAAGACCGCCGCGAGATCACGCTCGCGGCCAATGGGCATTTTTTCCTCGATCGCCTCGGGCACTACGGACGCATGGTCGGCTTCCTCGCCGATGTCACCGCGAAAAAAGCCGCGCAGGACGAACTCGCGCGCGGCCACGACACGCTCGAAACCCGGGTGGCCGAGCGGACCGCGGAACTTGCCTGCGCCTACGCCGAGCTGAAAGATCGCGCCGGGCAACAGGAGATGGTCGCGGTGCTCGGGCAGCGCGCCTTGAGCGGCGTGGAAGTCGCCCTGCTCCTCGCCGAGGCCTGCAAAGTGGTTCGCACCACGCTCCGCATCGACTACTGCTCGATCCTCGAGGTCACGCCCGGCCAGAGCGGGCTGCTCTGCCTCGCGGAGTCAGGGTGGCCCGATTCCGCCATGACGCACGTGCCGGGCGGCTGCGCTTCGCAGTCTGGCTACACCCTCATGGTGCGCTGCCCGGTGATCATGGAGGACAGCCTCACGGAGATCCGCTTCCAACTCTCCGAAGAAGCCCGGGTGAGCGGGGCCCGCAGCGGCGTCACCGTGACCATCGAGTCTGGCAAAGAGCCCATCGGGGTGCTCACCGCCTTCTCGCGAGCGTTGCGGAGGTTCACCCAGGACGACGTTCATTTCCTGCAATCCGTGGCCAATGTCCTGACCGCAGCCATCGACCGCCAGCGCGCTGAAGAGAGCATTCGCCGCGCGATCCAGCAGGCCGAAGGCGCCAACCGCGCCAAGACCGAACTCCTCTCCCGGATGAGCCACGAGCTGCGCACGCCGCTCAATGCCATCCTCGGCTTTACCCAACTCCTGGAGATCGATACGCCCACCCCAAGCCAGGGCGAATGCATCGACCACATTTCCCGCGCGGGAAAAAATCTCCTCTCGCTGATCAACGAGGTGCTCGACATCTCCCGCATCGAATCTGGCCACACCGAACTCACCACCGAACCCGTCGAAGTCGGCCTCTTTCTCCGCGATTGCGTCGCGCTCGTCCACGACATCGCGTTGCGCCACCGCGTCAGCATCCATCTCGACCCGAGCTGCGAGCGCCCGTCCCACACCGTCCTCGCCGACCCGCAGCGCCTCGGCCAAGTCTTCACCAATTTGCTCACCAATGCCGTGAAGTACAACCGCCCCGGCGGCCAGGTCACCTTGCACTGCGCGGACGAGGCCAGCCGGGCCCTGCGCATCTCCGTCACCGACACCGGCGTCGGCGTCGCGGCGGAAAAAATTGGCCGGCTTTTTCTCCCCTTTGAGCGCTGCGGCGCGGAGGCCACGGACGTCGAAGGGAGCGGTATCGGCCTCGCCCTTTCGCGCAGCATCATCCAGGCGCTCGGTGGTGAGATCGGCGCGGAAAGTGTGGAAGGTGAGGGGAGCAACTTCTGGGTCGTGCTCCCGTGTCCCGAGCCCGCGCCGAAGCTGCCGGAGCCCACTGCCCCGCCGTCCGCCGGGCCCGCCAAGAAGACCATCCTCTACATCGAAGACCAGGAGCTGAATATCCGCCTCGTCGAGCGGGTCCTTTCCACGCGCCCCGAGTATCAGCTCATCACCGCCACGCGCGGCGGCACGGGGATCGACCTCGCCCGCCAGCAGCGGCCCGATATGGTCCTGCTCGACCTGAACCTCCCCGACATGTCCGGCGAAACCGTCCTGCGCGCGCTCAAGGCCGACCCCGCCCTCCGTTCCATCCCCGTCGTCATGCTCAGCGCCAATGCCCTCAGCGACCGCGTCGATTCCGTGATGGCCGAAGGCGCCAGCGGCTACCTCACCAAGCCGTATAAGGTGGCCGAACTCCTGCGCATCATCGCGAACACCCTGGAGCGGGGAAAGTAACCCTGGAGCGACCGCATCCCGCCGTCCGGCCGCTACAGAGAAAGATTTTTCCGCCGTAGCGCGAGCTGCGGAACTTGGGTTAACGCGTAAAAGGGCTTTCCGTCCCCACGCGGCAGGCCTGGCTCGTTACGTGCAAAACACGGCGCTCGGGAATATGGCCAATGTCGCCGATAACGAAGACGGCATCACCTTTACCCTAAATCCGGCGATGGGATTTAGAACGCAGAGCAACTGAGTTAGTCGGCAAGAACGAAATCTGGGTATTTGAAGAGGTGTTTGAGGAGGCAGGCGAGCTTTCGCATGACGGCTACGAGGGCGACTTTTTTGAGTTTCCCCGCGCTGCGGAGACGTTGGTCGAAGGCTTTGAAGAAGCGGTTGTGGACGCTGGCGACCATGGCGGCCATGTACAGAGCGGAGCGGGGCGCGGCGCGCCCACCGGCGATGTGGCGGGCGCCCTTTTTCTGGCCGCTGTCGCGATCGAAGGGAGCGAGGCCGAAGAGATGGGCGGCTTCGCGGCGGCAGAGCGTGCCCAGTTCCGGCACGTGGCCGAGGACGACGACGATCAGGGCGTCGAGCTGGGCGATCTGGCGGGCGATCTGGCGGGCGAGCCCGCGCAGGAGCGCGCGTGCCTGGGTGCGCAGCTTTTTCAAGGTGAGATGCGCAAAGCGATTGAGCTCCGCGGGGCGCGCGGCCACGAGCTGGGCCCGCCCAGAGCGCATGCTGGGCGGCCGAGGGCGGTGCGTCGGCGGGCGGATCGAGTTTGGCCCCGTAGTCGGCGAGTTCGAGGGCGTCGATCGGGTCGCTCTTGGCCCGGCGGCCCTTGGCGCGGGCCAAGTCGCGGGCCTGGCGCGGGTTGATCACGCTCAGGGTGCGGCCGGCTTGATGGAGCGCGAGGGACAGGGCGCGTTCGTAGCCGCCGGTGGTTTCGAGGATGACGTGGGCGCCGGCCGGCAGAAGCGCGTGCAACGCGCGGTGGCCGGCGGCGGTGTTGGGCTGTTCTTGGCGCCGGCCGGGGCCGGCCAGCACGAGGGTGGCCTTGGCGACATCGACGCCTTAGTGAACTTTGGATGGGGTCATGGTGTGGAGTGGGTTTGCGGGTTTGGCTTGGACTCTGTCTTGCGCTGCGAGCTCACGCGGGCTTTTGGCTCTGCGGGCTCCGGCAACGGTTCGAGTTTGGACCAGATGGGGGCGCGGGGTTCCGGCTCTGCGACGGGTTCGCTTTGTTGCGACCCTGGACGCGCACGAACTCACCGGCCACCTTCCAGCCGGCGGGGATCAAACCCGCCTTCTGGAACTGGTCGCCTTGCTCCTGCCGCAAAGGCCTCGGCAAGACGACAAATCAACATACAAGACGCTGAGGCGCAGAGCTCGCAGAGGAAGGGAACAAACGCACTTTCCAAGACGCGCACCCATCCGCCGCCTCGATTCCGCTCTAACTCTGCGTCCTCTGCGTTTTAAATCCCAATCCCGCTTTCAGGGTAAGATACTACGGCCGCGTAAAAGGCTTTGCCTCACGCGGCGAGACTGGCTGCATCCGAATGCGCGGAAGCGCTTCCGGAAAGTGCAGACGCTGCTGGAAGTGCGCATCTACCTCGCCCAGCCCGCGCCCGTGGACCCACCGCGGCACCTGCGCTGCGCGCACTGAGGGGCCTTTGCCCGGGTGATCGTGGGCCGCCTGTCGCGCTGCCGCTCGCCACCCGGAGCAACTCTGCGAAGGCTCTTTCGCAGAAAGTGGAATCCGCAAGGGAGCGGTCGCGCCGGCGGGGCGGTTAAGACTCTGAGGCGAACGCCCGCCTCCGCATCATCCGGGATTGTTCAACAAGGGTTGCTTGCCGACTCCGCGGAAAAGCAACCTTCCGGGTTAGCCGTTCGTTCGGTAAACATATCGGCCTCTCCGTGCCACTGATGGCTGAGGTCGCGCATGATGAGAGCGTGATCGAAGGTGACACTGCCCGCCGGAAATGCCGACTCGTCGGCGAAGAAGGAAGACTCGACGTGCTCGACTGCGAGCGGGCGCACCCGCCAGCCGTCGGTCTGAAGCCGAATGCCATCGAGACGGCAGCAATCGCGGGTGACGGAGTAGCCAACGCTGCCGCCCTCGAAGTAAGCGGACGACTCAGCCAGTGACTCGAAGCAAGAAAACTCCGGCAACGAATCGCTCTCGTGGGCGCGAAGCTGGACGGCCATGCCCCCATCGCGGGCGCGAATGGACATGGAAATGTGGGAGCCGTCGTCGATGACGGTGAAATCTGCCAGGTGATGCTCGCCTGGAAAGATGCGTCCGCCCGCAAAATGGTTAAGCCAAGAGCCAGTGTCGCGGCGCGGGATAAACACGCCCTCGCGCGCCTCGCCGGAAACCTCGTCCCAAAGGACGGCGATACGATGGGCGGCGTTCTCGCTGGAGATGCCGCAAAAGCGAGGAAGCCTTTCGGGGCGAATCTGCTCCAAGCGGATAAGACAGATGCCAGCAATAGCGTAGCCACGGTGTAGCTTGGGGCGGAAGGGTGGTGGCAGAAAACGTCTCATAACCTCCGCGTCCACACGAAAGTTGACGAGCAACCTGCGACGAATCAGACCGTTGATTACTGGAAGACGCATGGCAGAACGGCTAGGAGAGTAGGCGGGAAGCGATTGCGGGGGCAAGCTCTGCGCTGGCGCGGGCGTTCGTGGTGGCTTTACGGGCCTGGGGTGGTGAGTGGGCGATGGCTTCGGTGGAGCGTTCAATTCCTGGAACGGGGTTTTCAAGGTCTTCAATAGGCCATTCGATGGCTTTAACGGGGCATTTGATCTGTCGGTTGGAGCGGTTGATAGATTGCTTGATCTCTCGGGAGAATTCCGAACACTGCCGGCGCTCCGCTTTCCCATGTCCACGTCTTCCCCATGACCATCCTCGGCCTTGGTGTGGACATCACGGAGACGGCGCGGATCGCGACTTCGATCGAGCGGCATGGCGAACACTTCCTGAAGCGGATCTTCACGCCGGGCGAGATCGCCTACTGCTCGCAGATGCGCGATCCGATGCCCTTTTACGCGGCGCGCTTTGCGGCGAAGGAAGCGGTGTCGAAAGCGCTCGGCACCGGGCTCGGGGGGGATCTGGCGTTTTGTGAGATCGATATCCAGCGCAAGGAAAGTGGGGAGCCTTTCGTGGTGCTGAGCGGCGCGGGTGCGGCGACGGCGGCGCGGCTGGGGGTGCGGGAAATGAGGGTGAGCCTCAGCCACTCGGAGCACTATGCGGTGGCGAATGCGCTGGCGATCGGCGCGTAGGAATTTCTCTGGCCACGGTGCGCCGGGTGATTATTCTGCCCCTCCGTTTTCGGAAATCGCGCGCTTAGCTCAGTGGTAGAGCGCTTGCTTCACACGCAAGAAGTCGCAGGTTCGAACCCTGCAGCGCGCACCATCTTCTCTCCGGGACACGCGCGGTCTATTCGCTTGCCGTCTTTTGCTCTAAAGTGGCGCCATTGCGAACGAGCACGTTTTGGCGGATGTCGGCGGCCCACTCGTAATGGTAGCCGGGAGGTGGGGCGACATTGGACGCTGGCCCGGAAACGGGTTCTGGCGTGGGCGTGGGCATCCTCGGCTGCTGCCAGCCCCATTTTTCCTGGATGGCATTGGCCGAACTGATCGCAGGCAGAGGCGTGATGGGCCTCGCGGGGACGGAGCGGGGTGAAAGATACGCGGAGGCCGTGGGAGCGTCCGAGGAGCGGGTGGCGATCGCAGCGCGGATTTGCGGGAGCTTCGAATAGACGATGGCCAGGAGGGCACCGATGGCGAACGCGAGGACGAATTTCATGCCGGGGGAAATGACTTGCCAATGACGAGCGCAGCCCGGCTCTATCGTCAAGAAAAGGCTTCGTCCCACCGCGCGCGCACCACGTCTCCGCGGGGACGGAAGCCACCCCTGCATCATGGACCTGAGACACCTGCGCTATTTCCAAGCCGTCGCCGAGGAACTCAGCTATTCCAAAGCGGCGCGGCGCCTGCACATCGCGCAGCCGGCCCTGAGTCGGGCGGTGCAGGAAGTGGAGGCGGCGCTCGGGGCGCAGGTGCTGGAGCGCAATCGGCAGCGAGTGAGCCTGACGCCGGCGGGGCGCGTGCTGCTGCATGAGGCGGAGATCATTTTCGAGCGTTGGGATGAGGCGCTGCGCCGGGTGCGCCGGACGGCGGCGGGCGAGGAGGGCGAATTGCGGATCGGCTACATCGGGCCGCCGACGCAGCCGTTTCTCGGGCGCTTGCTCGGCGAGTATCGGCGGCTGTTTCCGCGCGTATCCATGCATCTCGAGGAGCGCACGCCGGAGCGGGTGTGGGAGATGCTGGCGAAAGGGCGGCTGTCGGTGGCCTTCACGCGACCGGTGGCCACCGCGGAGGTGCATGGCCTGCGCACCGTGCTCCTGCGGCAGGAACGGCTCGGCGCGGTCTTGCCGCCGGGGCACCCGCTGGCCGGGCGCGCCTCGCTGCCCTGGCGGCAGCTCGCGGGTAAGCCTTTGGTCGTCCTCTCCCGGCGCGAAGGTGTGGGGCTGCACGATGCCTTTCTCACGGGCTGCCAGCGGGCAAAAATTTCGCCCCGCCTCGCTTACACGCCAAGCCTCATCGGCACGGTGCTCAGCTACGTGGAGGCGGGCGCGGGCATCGGCATCGTGCCGGAGTCGGTGGTCACGCCGGAACTGCCGTTGCGCTTCCTGCTGCTGAAGCCAGTGGTGGCGGTGCCGCTCGTCTTTGTCTGGCAGAAAAATGAGGACACGCCGGCAGTGCAGCGCTTCCGCGAACTCGTGATCGCGTGGCAGAAAAGCGGGCGACTTTGGAAGCGCGAGTCGGCTTGAACTCCGCCGGGAGGATGCGGTGGGAGTCGGGCGGTGGGGTTGGAAAACGCGGAGACGCAGAGCACGCAGAGCACGCAGAGCTTGGGATGGAATCGGCAACATGCAAGGCGCTGCGTTCCCGACCCTCTGCGACCTTTGCGTCTCGGCGTCTCGGTGTTTTCCAAACAGCACCTCCCATTTCATCGGCATCGTTCCGGATCAGACGGCGGGCCCAAGCCAGCGCACGGCATTCGTGATGATCCGCAGCGGGACTTCCTGGTGGAAGACGGCGTACGTCTCGTGGCCGGGGCCAAAGTAGAAGACCTTTCCGCGACCGACCGTCCACGTCATCCCGCTGCGAAAGCGCTCCCCGGTTTCCCACCTTTCCTCGAAGATCACGGCGTCTGGCTCCGGTACGTGAAAGGGCTCGGAGTACATCTCAGTCTCATGCTGATGAAAATTCGGCGGCACCCCTTGGGCAATTGGATGCTCGGCGAGCAACGTCGTGGTGACGCTTGGGCCACCGGCATTCCGCCAGCTCGGAAAGCCGCAGATCGGCGAGGCGATCTCCAGCACGGGCTCTCTTCCTTCACGTGCGATGACTCGCCAGGATGGCGTGAGCGGATCACCCGGCTTCGGCGCGCGAAACGGCGGCGGGCGCTGGATCACGAGGCGCGCTCCGCCCGGCGCGTCCGCGATTGCGAGTTCGGCCGTCCGCCTCTCCATCACGCGGAGGAAAGGCCGCGACCAGTGCGCGGAGTGCAGCGCCAGAAGCGCGAGCTGACCGGCCACGACACGCGCCGCGATCTCGACGGCGCGTTCCTCTTCCACATCCGAGTGCCGACGATGGCCCCACCAGATGAGCACATCGGTGGCGTCCAAGTTCGAAGGCGCGAGTCCCTGCTCGGGATCGTCGAGGCGCGCCTTGCGGACGGCGAGGTCCGGCTCTTTTGCCAAATGCGCGGCGATGGCGTGACCGAGGAAGTGTGGATAGGTGGGCTTTTGCTCCGGCTGCTCTTCGTCCCAGACGAGCACGCGGATCATGCGCCGCGGACCCAGCCGGCAAGCTCCTTCGCGGCGTAGGTCAGGATGAGGTCCGCGCCGGCGCGCTTAAAGGAAGTCATCGTCTCGAGCAGCACGGCTTTTTCGTCGATCCAACCGGCGATCCCGGCGGCCTTCACCATCGCGTATTCGCCGCTCACGTGATAGGCGGCGGTCGGCAGGGCGAAGCGTTCTTTCACCCGCCAGACGATGTCGAGATAGGCAAGCGCGGGCTTCACCATCACGATGTCCGCGCCTTCGGCGACATCGAGCGCGACCTCGCGCAGCGCCTCGCGGGCATTCGCGCCGTCCATCTGGTAGCTGCGCCGGTCGCCGGAGATTGGCGCGCTCTCGGCGGCATCCCGGAAGGGGCCGTAATACGCCGACGCGAACTTCGCCGCGTAGCTCATGATCACCGTGGGCCCGCAACCCGCGGCATCGAGTCCGGCACGGATCGCTCCGATGCGCCCGTCCATCATATCGCTCGGCGCCACGATATCGGCGCCAGCGCGAGCGTGCGACACCGCCGTGCGCACCAGCAGCTCGACCGAGGCATCATTTTCCACCTGCACCGAGTCGCCGTGAAAATGCGCGATGCCGCAGTGCCCGTGACTCATGAATTCGCACAGGCAGACATCCGTGATGACGATGAGCCCCGGGCAGGCCGCTTTCAGCGCGCGCACGGCCCGCTGCACCACGCCATCCTCGGCGTAGGCTTGGGAGGCGCGATCGTCCTTCTGCGCCGGGATGCCAAAGAGGATGACACTCGCGACGCCCGCGGCCTGCGCGGCCTGGGCCTCCTCGACGAGCGCGGCTTCGGAGAGCTGGGAGACGCCGGGCATCGTCGCGACCGGCGTGCGGTCCGCTACTTTCTCGCTCACGAAGAGCGGGAGGATGAAATCATTCGGCGCCAGCTCAGTCTCGCGGACCAGGGAGCGGAGAGCAGGCGAGGCGCGGAGGCGGCGGGGGCGGATCGGAAGGTCGGGAGTCATCGTAGTGCGGAGGAGTGTAGGGAGAAGCATTGCCTGAGCGAGGACCAGAATTCCTGGATTTTTCCAGAGCCACAACTTGACAGTTCCGCGGCATTCTCTAGTAAAACCCATCCTCGGCAAAATCTCTTTCCCAACCACGTTTCCGATGGAGCAGAAGGCTTTGCGCGATCCGAATCGTCCTAGCGAAATCCTATCACCCATGAATGCAACTGCATCCTCCTTCTGGTCGGCGCTTCCCGCGGCTGCGCTTCTGCTGGCGTCCAGCGGGTCCACGTTCGCCACTTTGATCACCCGCAGCATCGGCGGCGACACCACTGCGGCATCGATTCAGGCGACGGTCGATGTTTTCCGCGCAGACATCGGTAATCCGAACAACGGCAACGCCGCCGGACCGCTCCTTGGCGGACGCCGGGAGATCAACTGGGATGGGGGCGGCTCAGCCACCACGACCTCAGGCTCTCCATTCTTCGCCTTCCAAAATATCCGCGGCGCCGCATTCTCCACTCCCGGGGTCGGCAACAGCTTCCTGCAAGCCCCCGCCGCTGGCTTGGCTCTGCAATTTGCCCAACCGGTGTACGCCACCGAGTTCGCCCCTTTTAGCGCCCAGCGGCTCTTTACCCCGATCGGCAGCAACATCACCGACGTGACGTTCTTCGTCCCCGGTTCCAATGGCTCCGTCGGTGCGACCGTCGGCGGCTTCGGCGCGGTCTTCTCGGATGTCGATCTCCCTGGCTTCTCCCGGTTGCAGTTCTTCGACCTGGCCGGCTCGGAAATTTTCAACCAGACGGTCTCCCCCAGTTCCGTGCGCACGGCTGGCTTCTCCTTACTCGGCGCGTCGGGCGATGCTGGGGAGAAAATCTTCCGCGTGCGGATCACCAGCGGCAATGTCGGCCCCGGCGGCCTCGATAGTCCGACCGCAGACCCGGTGGTCGTGGACGACTTCTTCTTCCGTGAACCGACGCCGATCCCTGAGCCCGCGACGGTCCTCTTCAGTCTCGGTCTCCTTGGCGTGTGCCTCGGGGGCCGTCGGCACCGCGCTTAGTAGGGGAGTAAAAGTTCGCCCGGCTGGATCAAGGGGCTGGGTCGCAAACCAGGGCTAACTGGCGGTGTGGAAGACATCGCGCACGCGGCCAATCTGCGCTTTATTCCGCGGTCAACTCGTCGCCCCGATGCACCGCTGTCTTCTCCCCCTCTTCACCATACTGGCATGGATCTTCGTCCACCTGCCCGCGCAGGCTGGCAATTCCGGCAGTGCCGTCGATCCCGGATTTGGTCACGAAGATTTCGCCTCGCTGCCCGGCACGCCCACGAGTCTGGCTTGGGCGCCCGACGGCTCCCATCGGCTCTTCGTCACTCTGCAAGAGGGCTCGGTGCGGATCGTGAAAAACGGCACGCTACTGCCGCTGCCCTTTGCCTCGATCGCCGCCTACACCCAGAGCGAATGCGGCGTCCTCGGCGTCTGCTTCGATCCGGACTACGCGACGAATCGCTACGTCTATGTCTTCGTCACGGTCTCGCGGAGCGAGCAGCGCATCATCCGCTACACCGACGTGAACGACCGCGGCACTGCCCGCACGAACCTCATCCGGCGGCTGCCGACTCTCGGTGAAAATCACGACGGTGGCGCGCTCGGCTTCGGCGGCGATGGCCGACTCTACTGGGCGGTCGGCGACCTCGGCGACAAGCGCGGCGTGGACGGCGACCTGAAGTCGCTCGCGGCGAAGGTCGGGCGCGCACACTTCGACGGCTCCGTGCCGGCGGATAATCCCTTCAACGACGGCACCGGACCGAACAATGACTATATCTGGGCGACTGGTTTCCGGAATCCTTTCACGCTGATGGTGCAACCGCGCACCGGGAAACTTTTTCTCAACGTCGTCGGGAGTAATGCAGCGGGGCAGACGGCACCGAACAGTGGCCCCGGCTACGAACAGATCTTTGCGCTGAATGCGGGTGAAGACGGTGGCTACGATGACTACGAAGGCAACCAGCCGAATACGCCACGTTACCTCACGCCGTTCGCGCGCCCGTTTGCGCATCCAGTGATCCAATATCTGACGGAGACGAGTTCCGATCCAACACGCGATCGGAATGTCGCGTCGCGCTCGGTCGCGCCGAGTGGCGTCATCACCATCGACACGACCACGGCTCACCCGTATCGCGTCGGTGAAGGCATTCTGCTCTCCGGCAGCGGGGGCTACGGCGGGAGATACGCGGTGGTTTCGGTGCCCTCGTCCACATCATTGACAGTCTTCAATTACTTTGGCCCGGCCATCACCGGCCCGGATCCGGACGTGGCGACCGGCGGCACCATCGAACCGCTCGCGCAAGGCTCATCGCTCTGTGGCGGCGCCTTCTACGAAAGCAGCGCCTTTCCGGACAAATATCGCGGCAGCTTTTTTTATTGCGACTTCATGAGCGACGGCATCTTCCGCGCGATCTTCGACGACGACAACCGCGCCATCGCGGTGCTGCCATTCTTCGCGCTCGCAGGTGCACCGGTGGACGTCGCCGTCGGACCGGATGGCGCGCTGTATTATGCGAGCATCGCCCAGAGCATCATCCGCCGCATCCGCTGGATTGGCGCAGACCCGGGAATCGTCGTCACACCGGCGGTGGTCACGATGCTCGAGGGAAATTCCGCGAGCTGCGCCGTGCGTCTCGGCAGCGGGCCGTCGGGAAATGTCACCGTGCGAATCAACCGCACCTCCGGCGACACCAGCCTCGCGGTGAGCGGCACCTCGAGCGTCACTTTCACGCCAACGAATTGGGAAGTACCGCAAGTGGTCACATTCGCCGCAACGCCCGACGCAGACTTCATCGACGACACGGCTGATTTTTTCGCCGCGGCGCTCGGCTACAGCGACGTGCCGATCACGGTGAAGGCGACGGACAACGGCGCGAACAGCGCCGTCGTCTCCGCGAGCTCGCTCACCATTCCCGAGTCAACGTCTGCGACCTTCACGGTCTCGCTTCCGTCTGCTCCGGTGCGGCCGGTCACCTTCGCCATCCGCCGCACCGCCGGCCCGGCGAATGCGGTGCTCAGCCCCGCCGCCGTCACCTTCAAGTCCACCAACTGGAGCGTGCCGCGAACGATCCGGATCACGGCCAAAGCGGACCGCAATGCGCTCGACGAAAATCTGACCTACACCCTCAGCGCCAAGGGCTACTTCCCACGTCGCGTGGCGGTCAAACTTTTCGACGACGAAGCCTCCGCTCCGATCTTCACGAGCACCCCGCCGACGGCGGCGACACTTGGCGCCACATTTTCATACACCGCTGTCGCTCGCGCAGTGCCGGCGCCGACTTATTCGCTGGAGGAATATCCGGCGGGAATGACGATCGATCCGGCCACCGGCGTGATCACGTGGCTGCCCGGTGGCGGCGGCATCTTCTCGATCAAGGTCCGCGCCGAGAATGGCCGCGACCCGCTAGCCGTTCAGACTTTTCTGCTCGGGGTCGCGGTACCGTAGTCCCGGTCGGACGGCGTGGCGAAAAGGGACGCGCCCGAGGAGTTCGCACAAAGCTCCTCCAATTCTACGGCACCGCCACGCGCAGGAAGAGCGGCGGGCCGGGCGCGACGATCGTGGTGCTCGTGGTGACATTGCCCGCGGAGGGCACGGTCTGGATGTGGGTGTAGGGTCCGCCGGGCGCGGGGGCGCTGAGGATGCGATAGGTGAGCCCGGCCACGCTCTGCCACGTGAGCCCGTAGGTGGTCGCGCCGGGCTTCTGCACGGCGGTGATGCGCAGCGTGGAGTTCGGCGAGAGCGGGTTGGTGTGGGCGATGAATTCGCGCAGGTTGTCAAGGCCGTCGCCGTCGGTGTCGAGGGTCGCGTCGGCGACGTTCCGATTCAGCCCGTAGAAGAGCTCCCAGCCATCCGGGATGCCGTCGCCATCAGTATCGATGCCGCCGAGATACTGCGGCGTGCGCGTGCCGGAAGTACCGGTGCCGCTGATGAGGCTCCAATCGGCAAAGACCTCCGTGAGCGCATCGCCGGCCGGTCCGACGACGATGTAGCTCCACTCGAAGGCTCGCACGACCAAGGTGATCCGCTCCTGGATGGTGTTCGCGCCATCCGCGGCGGTGAAGTTTTGCCGGATGAAAAAACACGTCGAGGCCTGGATGTCCCACAACTCGATTCGCTGCGGGGTGCGCAGCGCGACGACCATCTTCACGGTCGCGATCGGGGTGGTCGCCGTCAGCGCGTCGAAAAACTTGGTGGTCGCCCGGTCCACGCCCTTCACGAGCGTGAACTCGCGAAACGCAGTGCGCTCGCTGCCCGCGGGCAGGACGATTTCACGCAACGCGCCGCTCTCAAAAGCCGAAACCGCGACCCAGCCGCTGTAGAGCGGTTCGGCCACACTGCCGGTGAGCGGCGAGGCGCTCTGCGGCGTCACTTCCAGGAAGACATCGAAAAGCGCCCACCCCCGCAGCGGGAGCAGCACCAGGCTGAGGAGGAGCGCGGCGCGCATGGCGGGCAGCGGCTACGGGGTGAAGGTGGCCGTGTTGGTGGCCGTGCTCCACGACCGCACCACCGAAGTGCCTTGGGTGCCATTGGGCAGGAGCGTCCAGTGGGTGTAGCGGAAGGCCACGTTCCTGAGCGTTACCTTTTCCTCCACGGAGTCGTCCCCGAGGGCAGCCGAGGACTTTTGCTCGACAAAGTAGGCGCGCCGCAGCTCGACGCGGAAGTAGGTGACGGGCCCCGCCACGCCCTGGGTGACAAATTCGAGGGTCACGTCCGCCACGCCCACGCCGCCATCGATGGGAGTGCCGGCCGCCAGCGTCCCGAAAATCTGCGGCGTGAGGCGATCGACATTCTTAGTTAGCACGACGCTGTCGAAAGTCGGCGGACTGACGGTGGTGCCGCCGCCGCCGGAGAAACTCACGACGACCGAAGTGCCGAAGCTGACGCTTTTCAGATTGGTCCAGCCGGTGCGTCCGGCATCGAGGGATGGTCCGGCCCAGACGCCGGTGCCATTGGCGAAGCGGGCGTAGATGGTGACCTGCGCGTGGGCGAGCGACGCGCCGAGGGTGAGGAGGAGCACCACGGCCAAGGCCGCGGCGCGGGGGAGTAGGCGAGGAGTTTTCATGGAGTGATGCGGTTTTTTGCAAACGTGAGTTTGGGCAGTGGGGAGTCAAGGTACGTTTTCCGATCCCATCCCTCGCCACCGCACCGTTGCGCCCCAGAAAATCGGCTGCTACAACCGCCGCAACTTTCCCAAAAATGCCCCGCGACGCCTCCATCCACAAGATCCTCCTCATCGGCTCCGGCCCTATCGTCATCGGGCAGGGGTGCGAGTTTGACTACTCCGGCGTGCAGGCTTGCAAGGCGCTCAAGGAAGAGGGCTACACCGTCATCCTCGTGAACTCGAATCCGGCGACGATCATGACCGACCCGGAGTTCGCGCACCGCACCTACATCGAGCCGATCACGCCCGAGGTGGTGGAGAAGATCATCATTGCCGAGAAGCCCGACGCGCTCCTGCCTACGCTCGGCGGACAGACGGCGCTGAATTGCGCGATGAAGCTTTTCGAGAGCGGCGTCCTCGAGCGGCATGGCGTGAAGATGATCGGCGCCAATGCGGCGGCGATCCACAAGGGCGAGGACCGGCTGGCCTTTAAGGAGGCGATGATCAAGATCGGTCTCGACATGCCGCTCTCCGGCGTCGCGCACACCATCGAGGAAGCGCGCGTCATTGCTCAGGAGACCATCGGACGCTTCCCGCTCATCATCCGGCCCGCCTTCACGCTCGGCGGCACGGGCGGCGGCATCGCTTACAATCGCGAAGAGTTCGAGACGATCGTCGCGCGCGGGCTCGATCTCTCGCCGGTCAGCGAAGTGCTCGTCGAAGAGTCGCTGCTCGGCTGGAAGGAGTTCGAGATGGAGGTGATGCGCGACCGCGCGGACAATTGCGTGATCGTCTGCTCGATCGAAAACGTGGACCCGATGGGCGTCCACACCGGCGACTCGATCACTGTCGCGCCGATCCAGACGCTCACCGATCGCGAGTTTCAGATGATGCGCGACGCGAGCTTTGCGATCATCCGCGAGATCGGCGTGGAGACGGGCGGGTCGAATATCCAGTTCGCCGTGAATCCGGACAACGGGCGGATGATCGTGATCGAGATGAACCCGCGCGTCTCGCGCAGTTCCGCGTTGGCATCGAAGGCCACCGGTTTCCCCATCGCGAAGATCGCCGCGAAGCTGGCCGTCGGCTACACGCTCGACGAGGTACGCAACGACATCACCCGCGAGACCCCCGCGAGCTTCGAGCCGACGATCGACTACGTGGTGGTGAAATGCCCGCGCTTCACCTTCGAGAAATTCCCGCAAGCCGACCCGACGCTGACCACGCAGATGAAGAGCGTCGGCGAAGCGATGGCCATCGGGCGCACCTTCAAGGAGGCGCTGCAAAAGGCGCTGCGGAGTCTGGAGATAAAACGGTTTGGGTTGATCGGCGACGGCAAAGACGCCGTGGTCGAAGACGACACCCTGCGGACGAAGCTCACGGTACCGAACGCCGAGCGGATCTTCTTCCTCGGCCTCGCCTTCCAGCGCGGTTGGACGGTGGAGGAGATTTTTGAGATGACGAAGATTGACCGGTGGTTCCTGGAGAACATCCGGGAGATCGTGGCGCTGCAAACTTCGACAACGAAAGAAGACCTCGTGAAGGCAATCGTTGAAGGGATCGAAGTGACATGCGAAGCGCCGACCGATGCAGACATTCCGCAAGTCGTTGCGCGCAAACTCGCAAACGGAAGCGGCGAGTTCACCCAACGCCGTGCGGTGCTGTGCCGGCTAAAGAAGCTCGGATTCTCCGACCGCCAACTCGGTGAGATGAGCGGCATGAGTTTTACCGACGTCCGCACTGCGCTGCACGGCTTCGACATTTTCCCCACCTACCGCCTCGTGGATACCTGCGCTGCCGAGTTCGAGGCGTACACGCCGTATTACTACTCCACCTACGGAGACGAAAATGAGCGCCGCGAGAGCGGGAAGAAGAAAGTCATCATCCTCGGCGGCGGGCCGAACCGTATCGGGCAGGGCATCGAGTTCGACTACTGCTGCGTCCACGCTTCCTTCGCGCTGCGGGAACTCGGGTTCGAGACCATCATGGTCAACTCGAACCCGGAGACCGTTTCGACCGACTACGACACCAGCGACAAACTCTACTTCGAGCCGCTGACCCTCGAAGACGTGCTCAACATCTGCGAGCAGGAGAGCGAAAATCTCTTCGGCGTCATCGTGCAATTTGGCGGGCAGACGCCGCTGAATCTCGCCGCCGGCTTGCAAGCCGCGGGCGTCCCGATCATCGGCACCTCGCCGCACAGCATCGAGATCGCCGAGGATCGCAAACTCTTCGGCGCGATGCTCGACAAGCTCGGCATCCGCCAGACCAGCGGCGGGACGGCGGTGACCGAGGACGAAGCCGTCGCCGTGGCAGAGCGCGTCGGCTATCCGGTCCTCGTGCGGCCCAGTTTCGTGCTCGGCGGACGCGGGATGATGCTCGTCCACGACGAAGCCGACCTGCGCAAATACGTGCGCGATGCGATCGACACTGCGACCGGCCAGGCCACCCATCCGATTCTCGTCGATCACTTTCTGGAAGACGCCACCGAAGTCGATGTCGATTGTATCAGCGACGGCCAGGACGCGGTCATCGGCGCAATCATGGAGCACATCGAGCAGGCCGGCATCCACAGCGGCGACAGCGCTTGCGTGATCCCGCCCTTTTCGCTCTCGGATAAAGTGAAAGCCGAGATCTCCGATGCCACGAAGAAGATGGCGCGAGAGCTGAAGGTGATTGGCCTGATGAATGTGCAATTCGCCGTGCAGAACGAGCAGGTCTATGTGCTCGAAGTGAACCCGCGCGCGTCCCGTACCGCGCCCTTCGTTTCCAAAGCCATCGGTGTCGCGCTCCCGAAACTCGCCGCGAAAATCATGGCTGGGAAGACGCTCGCCGAACTTGGCTTCACCGAGGAGATCTTGCCGAAGCATTACTCCGTGAAGGAAGCGGTCTTCCCTTTCACGAAATTCCCCGGCGTCGATATCGTGCTCGGACCGGAGATGAAGAGCACCGGCGAAGTTATGGGCATCGACGCCAGCTTCGGCATCGCCTACGCGAAGGCGCAGATGGCCGCGCAGCCCCCGCTCCCGCTCGTGGGGAACGTCTTCATCAGCGTCGCCGATGCGGACAAAACGAAGGTCGGCGAAATCGGCAAGGAGCTCACTGCGCTCGGCTTCAAACTCTACGCCACCAGCGGGACCGCCGCCGCACTGACGAAAGCGAATGTCCCCGTGGAAAAACTCTTCAAGCTCACCGAAGGCCGGCCCAACGCGCTCGACATGCTGAAGAACGGCGAACTCGCGATGATCATCAACACCCCGAGCGGCAAGACCGCGCGGGAAGATGAAGCCCGCATCCGCAGCACCGCGAGTAGCAGCCGCGTACTCGTGATGACCACTCTCCGCGCCGCCCGCGCCGGGGTCGAAGGCATCCGCGCGCTCAAGGCCACTGGCTATACCGTGAAGCCACTCCAGGAGTGGCACACCAAGTAGCGCCGCGACCGCCACTCAACCACGCCGACGAGCGACCGCGTAAAGGTAGCCCCCGTGGGCGAAGTGCGCCGCGCCCGTGGTGAGCATCCGCGAGCTTGCCATCCCGACGACTTCGAAGCTTGCCTCGGCGAGTTCCTTTTCGAACTGCGGCTTCGTGAAAAAATAAACGTAGGGCTGCTTCTCGAAAGGGAAGCGCAGGTTCAATTTTCCGCTCATCTTCAAAAGCGGAAGGTAGTGGCGATCGAAGCGGCGTTCGCCTTTCAGCCACTTGAAGGGAGCGGACGCGGCGGCGAGCCAGGGATTGAGCGGGCGCCCTTCCCAACTCAAGACGCTGATCAGCAAGAGCCCGTCCGGCACCAGCACGCGATGGAGATGCCGCAGCGCCTGCACGCGCCGCGCGGAGGAATCCAGCAGACAGATCACTTGCTGGAGCGCGAGCACGACCTCGAAAGAATGGTCCGGCATTTTGAGTTCGACCACGTCCTGCACCTCGAAATGGAGGTTCGCGTTTTCGCGGGAAGCGCGCGCGCTGGCGGCCGCCACCATCCGTTCGCTGAGATCGATACCGGTCACGCGGTCGAAGCCCCGAGCCTTGACCTCGAAGGCCAGTCGGCCGCCGCCCGTGCCGACATCGAGCACGCGCGCCTCGCGGCTCGTCCCTGGGAAAAGGTGACGCCCGAGCAGGGCTTCCTCGTCTGGAGTGAGCCCCACGCTCTCGGACCAGGAACTGAAGTCCTGCTCGTTGTATAGCTTCTCCAGATTTTCGTTCGTGCTCATCGCTGAGAGGCATCTCACCATTGTGCAAGCACTTGGAGAAGAGCCGATTTGGCGCTCGCCTCGCTCCCACCTTCCGCCGACAAATCCGCCCGCCATGAATCGCTTTCTCCCAGTCCTCGCGTGCGCTCTCTTTTCGCTCACATCCCTCTGCTCCGCACAGGCACCTGCGCATCTCAAGGTGGACGTCGATGCCACCGAGATCTCGCGCGCGCTGCTCCACTCGCGCATCGAGATCCCCGCCGCGCCCGGCGAACTCGTCGTCTGGTACCCGAAGTGGATCCCCGGTGTCCACGCGCCCGCCGGGCCGGTGCAGAATCTCGCAGGGCTGCGCTTTGAGACCGTGAAGGGTGAAGCGCTCGTTTGGCGCCGCGATGACGAGGAGATGAATCGCTTCCTCGTCACCGTCCCCGCCGGCGCGGATCGCGTGATCGCGAAGCTCGACTACATTTGCAATCAGCCGTCAGCGAATTCGAGCGGCGTGGACAGCTACGGCAATTCGCTCGTGGGCGTGATCAATTGGAACACGGTGCTGCTTTATCCCGAGTCCGCGCTCATCGATTCGGCGACCGCGAGCGTGCGGCTGAAGCTGCCGACTGGATGGAAATATGGGACCGCACTGCGACGGGAAAAGGAAACTCCGGACGGAGTGAGTTTCGCGGCCGGGACGCTGCGCCGCGTGGTCGATAGTCCTCTGATCTGTGGCGAAAACTTCCGGACGATCGACATCACCGGGAAAAATACCCCGCCGGTTTTCATCCATCTCGCGAGCGAGGCGGCGAGCGCTATCCAACTCGACGACAAGCTCATCGCGCAGTACCGCAAGCTCGTCGTGGAAGCCCTGGCGCTCTTCGGCGGGGCGCGCTTCGAGGAGTATCACTTCCTCGTCACCTGCAGCGATCGCCTGCCGGGCAATGGACTCGAGCATCTCGAGAGCAGCCTCAATGGCGTGGGCGAGCGCGAACTCGTCGAGGAGAAGAAGATGAAATCCTGGGCGATGTATCTGCTCCCGCATGAGTTCGTGCATTCGTGGTGTGGAAAATTTCGCCGGCCTGCTCCGATGCTCACGACGAGCTTTCACCGTCCGGAACGGACGCGTCTCCTGTGGGTCTATGAAGGGCTGACGCAGTATCTCGGCGAAGTCCTCGCGGTGCGCTCGGGCCTCATGCCTCTCGATCAGCACATCCCTGCCTTTGCCAATAAGCTCAGCCACCTGATGCAGACCGCCGGGCGCGCGTGGCGTCCGCTCGACGATACAGCGGTCGCGAGTTGGACCATCCGCGCGCATAGCCCGGCGTGGTCGCAGCTCCGGCGCGGGCAGGACTACTACGACGAAGGTCTCGTCGTCTGGCTCGAAGCCGACGCGCTCATTCGCGATAAGACCGGTGGCGCGAAGAGCCTCGACGACTTCTGCAAAAAGTTCTTCGCCGCGAATCGCGCGACCGATCCCGCCGTGAAGCCCTATGAACTCAAAGAGGTGATCGGCCTCCTCCAGGAGCTCGTTGCCGATGAAGATTGGGACAAATTTTTCGCCGAACGCATCATGCAACCGCGGCCCGCGTTGAGCCTGGAATTCCTCACCAGAACGCTCGGCTATCGCCTGCAATACACCGCCAAGCCGAGCGAGTATTTCACCGAACGCGAGAAGGAGCGGAAGGGCGCGAACGTCACGGAGTCCATCGGCCTCAGCGCCGGCGATGATGGCAAAGTCGGCAGTGTGATTCCCGGCTCCGTGGCGGACCAAGCCGGCCTCGCGAGTGGCATGTCCATCACCGGCGTGAATGGGCGCAAGTATTCCCCGCAGCGGCTCAAGGACGGCATCGCCGACAGCGTCACCGCGCGGAAGATCGACCTGCTGGTGCTCGACGGCGACACCTTCCGCAGCGTGACGCTGCCTTACGCCGATGGCCCGCGTTACCTCGAACTCACGCGCACGAAGGATCATCCCGACACGCTCGCGGCGATTCTTGCCCCAGTAACGAAAGATGACGCGGTGAAGAAATGACCGGTTGCTTCTCGTGAAACTCGCCGTCCTCAATCCCGGCGGCAACGACCCGGAGCAGCACTTTCCGGAAGGCGCGGGTCTGCCGGATTCGACGACCCACGCGCCGGTGAATTATCACGGGTTTGCGGCCTGCACGGGCGGGGCGTTTTTTCGGAAAGACCAGGCGATACCGGCGGAGATGAAGAGCGTGCTGGTGCTGCTGCGGCGCGATCTGAAAGCGTGCCGGCAGGCACTGATTGAGTTGAAGCGCGCGGGCAAGACGGTGGCGATCGCTTTTAAGGAAGCGGGCACGGGCCAGGTCGCGGAGCTGCTCGCAAAGCCCGCGCGACTCAGCCTATTCCACGAAATCTGCGCACGGGCCGATGGGGCCATCGCGACCACGCCCGATGCGGTGCCGCTCTTCCAGGCAGTCGGGGTGCGTGCGGTGGAATTCATCCCGACGCCTTATCCCGTGGAGGACGTGCGTTGGGATTTTGCGGTCCCGATCGAGGAACGGCGCGGCATCTTTATCGGCACGCGCGAATTCGATGCGCCTGCGCGGAATCACCTCGCCGCGCTGCTCGGCATCAAGCTCCTGGCCGAGGCGATGCAGGAGCCGGTGACGGTCTTCAATGTCGATGGCTGGAGCGGGCGGCGAATGCTCGACCGGCTCAAGTACAGTGCAGGAATGCTGCGGGTCATCGAAGGTCGCATGCCCTACCCGCGCTTCCTGCGCACGGTCGCGCAGCACAAGCTGGTGCTCCAACTCGACATGAGCGCCGTGCCCGGCCAGGTCGCTGGCGACGCGCTGCTCTGTCGCATCCCGTGCGTCGGCGGCAATGGCACCACCGAGCGCCTTGCCTTTCCCGATTGGTGCGGCCACGGCCGCAGCGCCGAGCAGGTGCTCGATCTCGCGGCGCGCCTGCTGGAGCACCCGCACGATAGCGAGGCGGTGATGGAGGAATCGCTGCGTCTCGCCAGGGAGCGGCTCGGCTTTCCGGTCGTCGCCCGCCGGGTCGAAGCGTTCTTTACCCAGCTCGCCCGCTGACGTATCCGCCCCAGAATCGCCTTTGCGCCGATTGCCGCACGGAGATACCTTGCGCCCATGAGCCTCGCTGAACTCAAAGAAGAAGTGCTGAAACTTTCCCCGGAGGAGAAGGCGGAACTCGCTGCCGTCCTGCACGGTTGGGTGGACGACGAGTGGGACAAACAGATGAAGGCGGATGCCGCGGCGGGTCGCCTCGATTTTCTGCTCGCGGAAGTCGATGCCGATATCGCGGCAGGGCGCGTGCGCGAGATTCCGTGAAGTCCTTCACGACGTCTCGGTTCTGGCGGTGTTACGAGTCTCTTCCGACTAGAATCCAGCGTCTTGCGGATAAGAACTACCGGCTTTTTGAGGCTGATCCCTGGCATTCTTCGCTTTGGTTCAAACCACTCACCGGCGACCTCTGGCCGGTACGCGTCGGCCGGGATTTCCGCGCATTGGGTCGCCGGAACGGCGAAATCATCCGTTGGTTCTGGATTGGCACGCACCAGGAGTATGACCAATTGCTCCGCTAGCTTTCATGATCTCGCTTGCCGAAGGAACCGGTGAATCCGGCAACTCATTCACCGAGCGCATCCGCGGGATTTTTTCCGCGGATGGTTTGCTCGCGTCGGCGCAGAATTTTGAATATCGCGCGGAGCAGCAGGAGATGGCGGTGGCGGTGGCGCGGGCGCTGAGCGAGCAGCGGCATCTGGTGGTGGAAGCGGGGACGGGCGTGGGGAAATCGCTCGCCTATCTGGTCCCGGCGATCCTCTGGGCGCATGAGCAGAAGAAGAAGGCGGTGGTCTCGACTTACACGATCAATCTCCAGGAGCAGCTCGTGTACAAAGACATCCCGATCTTGCAGAAGATCCTGCCGATCGAGTTTGAGGCGATGCTCTGGAAGGGGCGCGCGAACTACGTCTGCCCGCATCGGCTCCAGCGTGCGATGGATCACGCGGGTGAGCTTTTCACCTCGCCGGAACTCGCGGAACTCCAGCGCATCTGGGAGTGGGCGCAGACGACGCAGGATGGCTCGCGCTCGGACTTCTCCGTGGAACCGGACGCGCATGTCTGGTCGCTGGTCTGCAGCGAGGCGCACATCTGCACGCCGAAGACTTGCGGGGAAAATCCGCGCTGCCACTACCAGTCCGCGCGCAAGCGGCTGCTCCAGGCCGACGTGGTGGTGATGAATCATACGCTCTTCTTCCTCTCGCTCGGCGGGGTGGGGGAGACGGAGGAAAACTCGAGCGGCTATCTCTTTGCCAATGACTTCGTGATCTTCGACGAGGCGCACACCGTGGAGGGCGCGGCGTCGCGGCAGATCGGCCTCGCGCTCTCGCAATACGGTCTGCGCTATGCGCTCCAGCGGCTCTACAATCCGAAGACCAAGAAGGGGCTCTTCCAAGTGCATCGGCGGCCCGATGGCGTGCGCGAGACGGCGGAACTGCTCGACGAGGTGGACACGTTTTTCGGGAAAGTGGGGACGCGCGCGGACTTTAAAAAGGGGCGCGAGTATCGGGTGCGGCAGCCGGACTTCGTGGAGGACTCCCTGACGGCGCCGCTCGCGAAATTGCAGACGCTCGTCATCGAGACGCTGCGCGGGATCGAAGACCCGACGGCCAAAGCCGAACTGCAGGACGTCGGCCGGAAAGTGCGCGACGCCCGCAGCGCCGTGGCCACCTTTCTCAAGCAGGACGCCGAGGACCACGTCTATTGGGTCGAGCGGACGGGCAAGACCCAGGAGCACCACGCGCTGCACGCGGCGCCGATCGACATCGCCGCGCACCTCCGCGCGCTGCTCTTCCGGGAAAATCACTGCTGCGTGATGACCAGCGCCACCCTCGGCGTCGGCAGCGATAATCTGGGCTACTTCCGGCGGCGCGTGGGCGCGGATGAGGTCGAGGCGCGGCAGATCGGCAGCCCTTTCGACTACCAACGCCAGATGCGGCTCTACATCACCCGCAAGATGCCGGACCCGCGCGACGCTGGCTATGAGGCAGCACTGGCGGAGCGCATCGAGCACTTCGTCCAGAAGACCAGCGGGCGCGCTTTCGTGCTCTTCACTTCCTATAAAACGATGAGCGCCATCGCCTCCGCGATGCGCGAGCGACTGGACGACCTCGACTATAAACTGCTCGTCCAGGGCGAGGGCCTGCCGCGGCATCGGCTGCTTGCCGAGTTCAAGCGCAACGACCGCCACGTCCTTTTCGGCACCGAGAGCTTCTGGAGCGGGGTGGACGTGCCCGGCGAGGCGCTCTCGAATGTCATGATCACGCGGCTGCCCTTTGCCGTGCCCGATCACCCGCTCATCGAAGCGCGCCTCGAGCACATCGAGCGCGACGGCGGCGACCCCTTCTCCGAATACTCCCTGCCCGAGGCGATCCTAAAACTCCGGCAAGGCGTGGGCCGACTCATCCGCACGAAAGCGGACACCGGCATCGTCGTCATCCTCGATCCGCGCGTGCTCACGAAGAGCTACGGCCAGGCCTTCCTCCGCGCCTTGCCAGAGTGCCCCGTGGAAGTGGTGTGAGCGACGGCGGCCACTGGTAGCAGGGCCAGCGTGCCACCAGTTTACACCATCTCGTGAAATAAAACGGACCCTTCCTCGTCCTCGTCCTCCTACTCCTACTCGAAACGCGCCGAGTAGGAGTAGGGGTAGGAGGACGAGGAGGAGGAGAACAGTCCGATTGTTTTCGGGATATGGTATTAGAGCGAAATCGAGGCGGCGGATGGGTTCAGCCGATGGGTGAGCGTCCTGGGAAGCGCGTTTGTTCCCTTCCTCTGCGATCTCTGCGCCTCGGCGTCTCGGCGTTTTAAATCCCAGGACCGGATTTAGGTCTATGCGCGCCAGCAGCACGTCTCGATCGGACGCTGTGTGGAAGACCTCGAGACTATCGCCCTCGCGTCCACGTCCGACGAAGCAACCGGGCAGATATCTATCTCCCGCTCTGATCTGCCGCGTGACCCTGGCCGGCGGCACCAACGCCTTCACGGGCAATGTGACCGAAGGCTCCTCCCCCGGCACCGGCGCGCTCACGCTCACGGCGAATTCCATCATCGACTTCAACCTCCTCGGCAACGAGATCATCAACTTCGGCCCCAGCCACCTCGCCTCCTGGAATCCCGGCGGCCCCCTCCCTATACTGAGCATCTACAACTGGGGCGGCTCCACGCTTGGCGGCGGCAACGACCGCCTGATCTTCGGCAGCAACAGCACCGCGCTGACTTCCGGCCAGCTCGCCCAAATCAGCTTCTACAGGGGAGCAGGCACCGGCTTCCTCGGCGCAGGCACCTTCGTCGGCTCGCTCGGCGAAGTGGTCCCCGTGCCCGAGCCCTCGAGCGTCTTCATCGGCCTCGCCCTATGCGCCCTCGCCGGCTGGCGCGAGCGGCGCCGCGAACAGCGCGCGCGACGAGCCACTCGCTGACGGCGGGCGCGCTGGCTCACTTGCTTTTGCCGCGGTCGCGACGAATCATAGCGCCATGTCCACAAACCCCTTGCTTGCACGCATCACCGTCGATCCAGAGGTTTGTCATGGCAAGCCGTGCATCCGCGGGCTGCGCTATCCGGTCGAGTCGATGCTCGAATATCTCTCCGGCGGCGACAGCGTGGAGGACGTGCTCGCCGAGTTTCCCGATCTCGAGCGCGACGACTTGCTGGCCTGCATCGAGTTTGCGCGCCAGGCGCTCGCCGCGCGCAGCCAGCATCTCGTGCTGACGTGAATTTCCTCGTGGACGCGCATCTGCCGCGTTCCCTGTGCGCGCTCCTCGCTCAGCATGGACACGACGCCAATCACACGTTCACTCTGCCCGCGCAGAACGCGACGAAGGACGGCGTAATCAACCAGATTTCCTTCGCGGAGCAGCGCGTGGTGGTGTCCAAAGACACGGACTTCTTCTATTCCCACCTGCTGCACGGCCGGCCGTGGAAGCTGCTGCTCGTGCGCACCGGAAACATCGGCGCCCGGGACTTGCGGATGCTCATCGAGCGCAATCTGTCCGAGATTGTCGCGGCTCTGCAATCGCACTCGCTGGTGGAGATCGACCGTCAGACCGTGACTCCGGTGGCATAAGGCCGCCGGTCGTGAACCATGGCGGAGGTGCCACGGGCGTGACCAAGGCTGGAACCGGCGCGCTCCTTTTCGCCGGGAGCAGCACCTTCACCAGCGCAACGACCATCAACGGCGGCACTCTGCTGCTAAGCAGCACGGGCGATCGGATCAACGACAGCACCACGACCTTCACCTCGCCGGCGGAAAAATCGACGCCGCCGGCTTGAGCGAAACCTTCGGCGCGCTGACCCTGACCGGGAACTCGATCATCGACTTCGGAGCCGGCGCCTCGATTCTTTCCTTTGCCGATAGCACGGGTCTGTGGGGAAATTTTCGCCTCGACCTCTGGAACTGGACCGGCACGACCGACACGGGCGGCGGCGCCGATCAACTGCGCTTTGCCGGCAACGGAATCAATGCATCCCAGTTGGGCAATCTCCACTTTTACTCGAACGCCGGGGTGACCGGGATTTCCTTCACGGGCTCCTTCCTGAGCAATGGGTTCGTCGGCTCGCTCGGCGAAGTGGTCCCCGTGCCCGAGTCCTCGAGCGTCTTCATCGGTCTCGGGCTGTGCGGCCTTGCCGCCTGGCGCGAGGGACGGCGGACGCGGTGTGGAACGAGTCGGCATCGGTTGACGGGACGCTGAGCAGCCATTCGGCGACCGACCTTCAGTTCGCCCGTCGGGAGAAGCCCGGCAGGCAACCCACTATCTGTAGTGGTCGCTCACCTCGAATGGACGGGCCAGCTAGCGCTTCCTGCCTGCGCGCAACCCGAAAAAATTCCTTTTCACGGCTGGCGCCGGGTGGTAAGCGCCAAATTGCCATTCGTGGCAAAACCCTGAAACCAACCAAGAAAGAACCAATAATGATCAAACATACCATCGCCACCCTCCCCGTGGCCCTGGCGTTCCTGGCGCTCCCCGGCGTCAGCTTCGCCGGCACTGGCGCCCCCGCCAAAGAAGCAAAAACCGTGATCGAAAAGGCCCACGAGAGCTGCATCTCGGGGGACATCGGCATCGACATGGTCTCGCAGTACATCGCCCGTGGTATTCCCCTCGAAGACCAAGGCGCGATCCTCCAGCCCTACATCGACCTCTCCTTCAAAGTGTATGAAGGCGACGGCTTCGTCACCAAGGTGAGCGTGGATCTCGCGTTCTGGAATTCCTTCCACTCGCGCGGCACCCGCGCCACCGCCGGCAGCACCACGCAGAAGTGGTTTGAGGCCGACTTCGTCGCAGGTCTCTCCGTATTCCTCGGGAAGAACCTCGCGGTCAGCCCTTACTACCACGCCTACCTGAGCCCAAACGACGCCTTCGCCAACGCGCATGACGTCGGCATTCGCCTCGCCTACAACGACGCGGACCTCCTCGGACCGCTCTCGCTGAAGCCCTACGTGCTCGTGCAGTGGGACGTCGAAGGCACCTCCGGCAACGGCGGTGACGAAGGCGTGTACTATGAGATCGGCATCAGCCCTGGGTTCCAGGCCGGACCGCTGGCGATTACCTTCCCGATCAAGGCCGGCTTCGGCTCGGATGGCTACTACGCGGGCGACGAGAGCTTCGGCTTCGTCTCCGGCGGCGTGAATGTCGAGTATCCCCTCGCCTTCATGCCTGAGTGCCTCGGCTCGTGGAGCGTCCGCGGCTACGGCACCTACTACTACCTCGGCGAAGGCACCGAGGACTCCAGCGTCCCTGATGTCCGCGAAAGCGACAACAGCGAGTGGGTCTTCGGTGGCGGTCTCCGCGTCGCGTTCTAAGTAACGACGACAGTCCCTTAGAAAAGCTCCCTCGGGTTCGCCCGGGGGAGCTTTTTCTTTGCCGGTAAATCCGTCCTCCGATACGTGGCCCCGGTCTTGCTCCTACAGCTCACCGAGAAGTGGGAGAAGGCGCCAGTTCACGCTGGTTCCCTGCAACCGCCTCTCAACAAATCCATTGCGCCCCTCACGGACGCTTGGTAAAGCCGCAATTGCCGACCCCGGCAAGAAACCAACCTAAAAAGCAAATACCCTGACCATGCTAAATACCAAAACCCCAAGAAACTGCGCTCTCATTGCCGCGATACTCGCCATCCCGGCCGTCAGCTTCGCAGGCACCGGCGCTCCCGCCAAGGAATCCAAAGCCGTCATCGAGAAAGCCAAGGAGTCCTGCATCACCGGAGACATCGGGATCGACGTGTACTCCCAGTACGTCTTCCACGGCCTCGTCCTGGAAAACCAGGGAGCCATCCTCCAACCGTACGCAAACTTCTACTTCAAGCTCTACGAAGGCGACGGCTTCATCAATCAGGTGGACCTGAACCTCGGCATCTGGAACTCGTTCCACTCGAACCACCCCGTGACCTCGAGCACGCGCAACTGGTTCGAGTTCGACTTCCTGGCCGGCTTTGCCGTCACCTTTGCGAAGAACTTCACCTTCGCGCCCACCTACGTCGCCTACACCAGCCCCGGCGACTACTTTGGCACCGCCCATGTCCTCCAACTCCGCCTCGGCTACGACGACGCCGATCTGCTGGGCAAATTTGCCCTCAACCCCTACGTCATGGCGGAGATCGAACTCGACGGCAAAGCCGGCAACGGCACCGACGAAGGCGTTTACTATGAGCTTGGCTTGTCGCCCGGCACCACCCTTGGCCCGATCGCCGTTTCCTTCCCGCTCAAGGTCGGTTTTGGCTCGAATGATTACTACGCTGGAAACGCCGGGTACGGCTTCTTCTCCGGCGGCGTCGCTCTTTCCTACGAGATCCCGATGCCCGAGTGCCTCGGCGCTTGGACGGCCAGCGCCAATGCCACCTACTACCACTTCGGTGACGCTGGCGACGACGCCAACAACGTCAAGAACACCGACGAGAACGCCTTCGTCTTCGGCGGCGGTGTGAAGGTCGCGTTCTAAGCGCCCAAAGCTAACTCTGCAACCCGGCCCCGGGTCTCCTCGCGAGACCTGGGGCTTTTTTGTTACACCACTCTTTGCGGAAAATGCCTTTTGCTCCGATCCCGTCGCTCCGGAAGCCCATCTGCACATAAAACGCCAGGGAGGCCTTTTTCGACCACCCTGGCAACGGATTCTACACACCAGCGTCAGGCACTTGCGCAACTTTCCAAACAAACTTTCGACCGCGCTAGTTACTGTTTGAAAGCGGCTTACAACACATCCGCACCGCTGCACTCAAGCCGATGTAGACATGTGGCATCGCCACTGCTAGCTGCGTGCCGGGGCGGAAGTACCGCCTTCCCAAAACCAACCAACCAAACCAAGACCTGATGATTAATAAACTACCCACCCGTGCGCTCGTCTGTGCTGCCACAGCCTTGTGCTTCACCGCCACCACTCACGCTGGTTCCACCGGCAAGGAGATGAAAAGCGTTGTCGAAAAAGTGAAGGAATCCTGCATTACCGGGGACATCGGCGTAAATGTCGTGTCCCAATACGTCTCTCGCGGCGTGATCTTCGAGAACCAAGCCGGCATTGTGCAACCCTACGCCGACCTGTACTTCAAGCTCTACTCCGGCGACGGCTTCCTCAACGCGATCAGCCTAAACCTCGGCATCTGGAACTCATTCCATTCGCGCAAGACTGATGCCGGCCTCGTCAACGGCTCTGGGTCCTCTTCGACCCGCTCCTGGTACGAATTCGACTTCACCGCTGGACTCGCGATGACGTTCGCGAAGAACATCACTTTCACCCCGAGTTACTACACGTTCCTCAGCCCGAATGATGGTTTTTCGACCTTCCAGGGCCTGAACCTAAAGCTCGCCGCTGACACCACCGATTGGTTCGGCTTCAATCTCGCTCCGGCCGTCCAGGTGATGTTCGAGTTGGAGAACAAGGCAGGCACGGGATCGGATGAAGGCATCTACTACGAGGTGAGCATCGCTCCTAGCTTCCCAGTGGGTCCTCTCACCGTGACCATCCCGGTCGTCGCGGGCTTCGGCTCGAATGACTTCTACGGCTCGCTCAATCAGAGCACCGGCCTGATCGAAGACGAGTCCTTCGGCTTCGTTTCTGGCGGCGTGACCCTGTCCTACGGTTTGGCTTTCATTCCTGAATGCTATGGGAAATGGACCGTCAGCGCCGGGTATACCTACTACTACCTCGGCGACGGGACCAAGGACTTCAATACTGCACCTCGCGGCGGGCTCGTCCGTGATTCCAATGAGAGCGAACATGTGTTCTCTGGCGGTCTGATGGTCGCGTTCTAAGGCTTCGTTAGTTTCCATGCGGCTCCTCCGGGCATTCGGGCCCGGAGGAGCCCGCGGGAGCCTTCCCCTAGACTCCTCAAGCGGTCTGCCCCTTCCCTCTCCCTCGGTTCTTTCACGGTCCCATCCTGGCCTCCTTCGGTCAGGAGGTGGCTCCCACCCCTGTTGTGCAGTCAGATTCGGCTCGCCCCTGTTCTTCGGTTTTTCACCCCAGACAACACGCAACCATCAACCACACAACACCCATGAAAATGCTCCAATCGGCAGCGTTCGCCTTTACGGCCTGCGCAGCCTTCGCGGTCTCAGTCCTCCCTGCTCGGGGGGAAACAGTCAAAGTCGGCGTCCTTCACTCCCTGAGTGGCACGATGGCCATCTCGGAAACGTCGCTCCGTGACGTCCTTCTGTTCACCTTCGACGAAATCAACGCCAACGGTGGCGTGATGGGGAAGAAGATCGAACCGGTCATCGTCGATGGCGCCTCGAACTGGCCCCTCTTCGCCGAAAAGTCCAAACAACTCCTTGAACAAGACAAGTGCGCAGTCGTCTTCGGCTGCTGGACGTCGGTGAGCCGCAAGTCAGTGCTCCCCGTGTTCGAGAAGAATAACGGCCTCCTCTTCTACCCCGTGCAATACGAGGGTGAGGAAGAGTCTCAAAACGTCTTTTACACCGCGGAAGCCGTCAATCAGCAGGCGACCCCGGCGGTTGACTATCTCCTGGCGCAGGGGAAGAAGAAGTTCTACCTGCTCGGCAGCGACTACGTCTATCCGCAGACTACGAATCTCGTGCTCCTCGAGTATCTCCAGAGCAAAGGAGTGCCGCTCGAAAATATCGGTGGTGGATTCAAGAAGGACGAGTCCGGCAAGATCATTTCCGCCGGTAAGTACACCCCCTTCGGCCACACCGACTACCAGCAGATCGTCTCCGAGATCAAACAGTTCGCTGCCGGCGGCAAAGCCTGCGTCGTCTCCACTCTCAACGGGGATACCAATGTCCCTTTCTTCAAGGAATACGCCGCTGCCGGGCTCAGCGCTGAGACCTGCCCGGTCGTCAGCTTCTCCATCTCGGAAGATGAGTTCCGCGGCCTCCCGGCCAAACAGCTCGTCGGCCAGCTCGGTTGCTGGACTTACTTCCAGTCGATCAAATCCAAGGCTAACACCAAGTTCCTCACTGATTGGAATGCCTGGCTGAAGACAACCACCGCGGAAGGTGTGAAGAAGGATGGTCGCGTGACCTGCTCGCCAATGGTGCTCAGCTATAATGGCGTCTATCTCTGGAAGGCCGCCGTCGAGAAGGCCAAGAGCTTCGAGGTGGACAAGGTGCGCGAAGCCCTCAAGTCCGGTCTCTCGTTCGACGGCCCCGGCGGCACGGTCAAGTCTCAGAAGAACATGCACATGACCAAGAACGTTTTTATCGGCGAGACCAAGGCCGACGGCCAGTTCAAGATCCTCAAGGAGTTCAAGGACATCTACGGCGAACCCTGGCTGAAGGGTAAGTTCCAGGCCAAGTAGCCGTCTATTTAGTTCCCGGCGCTCGCTGTCAGCGTGCAGGGTTTTTGAGTTCACCTCGGGGCGGGTTCGTTCTAATCGGACCCGCCCCGTTCTCCGAAAGGCAACTAGCGGTTTCCGAGTTTCTCCATGAAGCATTTCCCATCGTCGCGCCACTGGCTGCGCAATTTTCTGCCGTGGCTCCTCAGCTTGGCCGCAGCGCTATCGCTCCAAGCCGCGGATACCGCGCGTCAAACGATCGTTAAGGCGATGATCGAAGAGGACGACGAGAAGAAGGTCGCCCTGATCAATTCGCTGATTGGTTCGAGCGACGAGGACATCAAGACGCTGCTCGCCGCGTGGAAGGAGGACACCATCTACATTTACAAAGCCGAAGCGGATGGCTCGCCGAAAATTCCGGTCTTTCTCGTCGGGGAGAAAGACGCCACGGACAAACAGACCGCAACGCTGGTGCTCGATGGCGCGCCACTGCAAGGTCCAGACAGTCAGGCTCTGAGGATTTCCGTCGCGGATTTCGAGACCGCCGCCCACGACTCAAACCTCCGTGGAGCCATGAAGGCCGTGCTGGACCTGCTCGCACTGGCTTCGCCGGATCGCGAGAAACGCATCCGGGCCATCAATACGCTCGGCATGAATCAGGAAGGCAAGAGACTCCCGGCGCTCCTCGCCGTGCAAAAGACCGAGAAGGACGCCAAGGTGAAACGGGCCCTCACCGAAGCCATCGCCCTCATCCAACTCAAAGACGAGGACTCCAAAGTCCAGGTTGCCGCAGTCGAGACCCTGGGGTTGATGGGTTCCATCCCGAGTCGTGACTTTCTCACCGCTTTGGAAAAGGAAAGCAAAGCACCCGTCGTGATCACTGCCGCAAAAGCCGCCCAGAAGCGCATCGCCAGCCACATCACGGCAGTCAATTTTTGGGGCACCGCCTTTCGTGGTTTGTCGCTGGGTAGCGTACTCCTCGTCGTCGCACTGGGTCTCGCCATCACCTTCGGCCTCATGGGCGTGATCAATATGGCACATGGCGAAGTGATGGCCGTCGGTGCCTATTCCACTTACATGGTGCAGAACATCTTCGGTGCCGGCCTCGCCCTCGCGCCCTTCGGCATCCAGATCAATATCCCCGGCCTTAATCCAAGCGGCACACCGAGCGACTTCTACTTCATTGTGGCTTTGCCGATCGCCTTCCTGAGTGCCGCACTCGTCGGTATTGCTTTGGAGCGCGGCGTTATCCGCTTCCTCTACCGCCGCCCGCTCGAAAGCCTGCTCGCCACCTGGGGTGTCTCGCTCGTGCTCCAGCAACTCTTCCGCATGATCTTCGGGGCGAATAACGTGCAGGTTTACAGCCCAAGTTTCCTCAGCGGTAACTGGACGGTCGGCGATGTCATCCTTGGCTGGAATCGCGTCTTCGTGATCGGCTTCGCGGTCCTGATCGTCGTCGGCACCCATCTCGCGCTGACCCGCACTTCGCTTGGCTTGCTCATTCGGGCGGTGATGCAAAATCGCCAGATGGCTGCCTGCATGGGGGTCAAGACCGAGCGGGTGAACATGCTCACCTTTGGCCTCGGGAGTGGTCTCGCGGGTCTGGCCGGAGCTTTCCTTAGCCAGATCGGCAATGTGGGCCCCAGCCTCGGCCAGAGTTACATCGTCGATTGTTTTATGACGGTCGTCGTCGGTGGCGTGGGAAACATCATCGGCACGGTGATCAGCGCACTGGGCATCGGCCTCGCGGATCAATCCCTCCAGCAACTCCTCGGCAATCCGGTCCTCGGGAAAATTCTGGTGCTCGGCATGATCATCCTCTTCCTGCAATGGAAGCCCGCCGGCCTCTTCGTCACCAAGAGCCGTAATCTCGAAGGATAAGTCTCCATGAGTCGCACCCTCTCCAAGACGGAACTCTCGCTGGTCCTCATTCTCGGACTGCTCTTTATCGTCGTCTTGCCGGCAATGAATGCCGCAGGGATGGTGGATAACTTCACCATCAATCTTTGGGGAAAGTATCTCTGCTACGCCCTGCTCGCCATCTCTGTGGATATCCTGTGGGGCTACACCGGATTGCTCAGCCTCGGACAGGCCCTCTTCTTTAGTCTTGGCGGCTACATGCTCGGCATGCATCTCATGCTCATGATCGGGAAGTTGGGAAACTACGCCCAGTCCGGCCAAAACCCGAACCTCCTGCCGGACTTCATGTTCTTCCTCGGCCACACCGTCCTGCCGGCGTTCTGGAAGCCCTTCTATAGCTTTGGCTTCGCCGCAGTGCTGGTCTTCCTGCTGCCCGGCCTCATTGCGCTGATTTTTGGCTTTCTCGCCTTCCGCAGTCGCATCAAGGGGGTCTATTTCTCCATCCTCACCCAGGCTCTTACTTACGGAGCTTCGCTCATGTTTTTTCGCAATGACATGCTGATGGGTGGTAACAATGGCTTCACCGATTTCAAGTCTCTCCTCGGTGGAAATCTCCGCGAAGCCGCCACGCAACGCACCCTCTACATCGTCACGGCGGTCACCTTGCTGGTCGTGTATCTCGGCTTGCGCTGGCTCACCACGACGAAGTTTGGACTCATTCAGCGCGCGATCCGCGACTCGGAAAATCGCGTTCTCTTCTCTGGTTACGCCGCGGGAAACTACAAGCTGTTCGTCTTCGTCCTCGCCGCGCTCATCGGCTCCATTGGCGGCGCGCTCTACGTTCCGCAGGTCGGCATCATCAACCCCAGCGAAATGATTCCGGAGAAGTCGCTCGAAGCCGTGGTCTGGTGCGCCGTGGGCGGACGCGGCACGCTCATTGGGCCAATCATCGGGGCCATCGGGGTGAATGCGCTCAAGAGTTGGGCGACCCGCGCCTTCCCCGACCTCTGGCTGATCATCCTTGGAGGCATGTTCATCCTCATCGTGCTCTTCCTGCCGAAAGGAATCGTTGGCATCCCAGCACAGCTCCGCGCCATGCTCGGCAAGCCTAAGAACACCTCGCCCGATCCCGGCACGGCCGTTGCCGCCAAGCCATGAAGATTGAGTCCCATCAACGCCAGTTCCTTCTCGCCGCAGAAGGCGTGAACAAGGAGTTCTCTGGCTTTAAGGCGATCACCAACCTGAACTTCTATCTGGATCAGGGCGAACTCCGCACCGTCATCGGGCCGAATGGCGCAGGGAAGACGACCTTCCTCGACCTGATCACCGGACGCACCAAACCGGACACCGGCACGATCGCCTTTGAAGGCACGCATGACGTCACCCGGATGAATGAATACGAAATCTACCGCCTCGGGATCGGGCGGAAGTTTCAGACCCCCACGGTCTACACGGATCACACCGTGTGGGAAAACTTGCTCCTCTCGATGGAAGGCAGCCGCGGGGTTTGGAAGAGCCTCTTTCACAAGCCGACTAGCACCGAGCGCGATCGGATGGACGAGATCCTCAAGACGATCAACCTTGTCAACCAGCGGGATTGGAAAGCCGGGGCGCTGGCGCACGGGCAGAAGCAGTGGCTCGAAATCGGGATGCTGCTCTCGCAGAACGCCAAACTCCTGCTCGTGGACGAACCCGCCGCCGGCATGACCGATGAGGAGACCCACCGCACCGGAGAGCTACTCCTCAGCCTCGTGGGCAAACATACCATCGTCGTCATCGAGCACGACATGGTCTTCGTCCGCCAGATCTCCGCGGGGCGCAAAGTCACCGTCTTGCACCAAGGCTCGGTGCTTTGTGAGGGCCCCGTCGATGAAGTGCAAAGTAATGAGCGGGTGATCGAAGTCTATCTCGGCCGCAAAAAAGCCCGCGACTAAGCCATGCTTACGGTCTCCAATCTCGAACTCTCCATCGGCGGCAGCCGCATCCTGCGCGGCGTCGAATTTGAGGTTCCCGACCATCAGGTCTTCTGCCTCATGGGCCGAAATGGAGTCGGGAAAACCTCCACCCTCCGGAGCATCGTCGGCGTGCTTAAACCGAGTAATGGCCGCATCCTCCTGGCCGGTCGTGACATCACCAAACTCTCGCCCGAAGCCCGCGCCGCCGCCGGCATCGGTTACGTCCCGCAAGGGCGCGATATCTTTCCACAGCTCACCGTCGAGGAAAACCTGCACATCGGCGCCATCGCTCTCGGAAAGAAGCTCAATGGTAATCTGGATCGCGTCTTCAGCCTCTTTCCCATCCTCAAAGAGTTTTTGCCGCGAAAAGGCGGCATGTTATCCGGCGGCCAGCAGCAGCAACTCGCCATCGGTCGCGCTTTACTCACCGAACCGAAGATCCTCATCCTCGACGAACCGACCGAAGGCATTCAGCCCAACATCATCGACCAGATCGGCGAAGCCATTAAGCTCCTCCGCCGCGGCGGCCATCACAATGAAACCGGCCTCCTGGCGAACATCGGGCAGTCACTGAAGAAAGTCCGCGAGGCGCCCGACGCCCCAAAGAGCCCGCTGCTCGAGGAGGTCAGCGAGGCCGTCAAAATTCTCCTGCGTGAAGGCGTCGAGAAACATCCGGCACTCGTCGAGACCGTCGCCCATGGCATCGACAAGCTCCGACATACGGACGCGACCACCGGCACGGTGCTGCAGGAGGAGATCGGCAGCGCGCTCAAGCAGCTCGCCGGCGAAGGCAAGATGAGCATCCTGCTCGTCGAGCAATATCTGGATTTCTGCAAAGAACTCGCCGACACCTTTGCCATCATGGATCGCGGAGTCGTCGTCGCCGCGGGGCCTGTCTCCGCATTGACTGATGAGGTCGTGAAGAAGCATCTTACCGTCTGATGTCTGAACCTATCTTACTCGCAGTTAATGGTACGCTCATGCGTGGCCTGGAACTGAACCCCAATATGGTCGCCGTCGGGGCTGAGTTCGTCCGCGAAGACCGGACCGAACCGGCCTACCGCCTTTACACCATCAATGATCGCCATCCCGGCATGGTCCGCGTCGCGGAAGGTGGCGTCTCCATCGCATTGGAGATTTGGGCGGTGCCCCCAGCGGGACTCGCTTCGATTCTCTTGAAGGAGCCGCCCGGGCTCTCGATTGGCAAGGTGCAGCTCGCCGGCGGCGATGAAGTGCTCGGGGTGCTGGCTGAACCGATCCTCTGCGCCGGTCAGCGGGAGATCACGGACTTCGGGGGCTGGCGGGCTTACTGCGCGGCGCGCACTTAGTCTTCGATTAAGACCGCCAGCGCTTGCCCGGCGTCCACGGTCTTACCCGGTGCCACGAGCAGCCGCTCGATCCGCCCAGCGCAAGGCGCGACGACCTCAGTCTCCATCTTCATGGATTCGAGGATCACGATCTTGTCGCCGGCGCTCACCACGGCACCTTCTTTCACCACGACCTGCCAGACACTCCCCGGCAGATGCGCTGCCACGAACCGTCCACCGCTCGGCAAGGTAACCGCTTCCGTGGCACCCTCGGCTTCCGGCTCGACCTCAGTCACGTTTTGCCCGGCGGCGGCCCAGCGTTCGCGCTCTTCCGCAAAGGCCGTCCGTTGCTGGGAGCGGAAAGCGGCGATCGATTCCGCATTAGCGTCGAGGAAGGACTGGTAGTCCTTGAGTCGGAAGGTTTGCTCTTCGACGCGGAGCTTAAACTTCCCAGTGAGGAAATCATCGCGCTGCCGGTCCAGTTCCGCCGCGGTCACCGGATAAAAGCGCACCTGATCGAAGAAACGCAGGAGCCATGGCTTCCCAGGAGCAAAGTCGCGCGTGGTCCGATAGGTATTCCAGACCTGCACCGTGCGCCCGACGAACTGATACCCGCCTGGCCCCTCCATCCCATAGACGCACATGTAGGCACCGCCGATCCCGACGGCATTTTGCGGCGTCCAAGTGCGCGCCGGATTGTACTTCGTGGTCACCAGCCGATGGCGCGGATCGAGAGGCGTCGCGACCGGAGCGCCGAGATAGACATCTCCCAATCCAAGCACAAGGTAACTCGCATCGAAGACGATCCGCTGCACATCCTCGATGCTGGTCAGGCCATTGATCCGGCGGATGAATTCGATGTTACTCGGACACCACGGCGCATCGGCCCGCACGGTCTGCGTGTATTTCTCAATCGCGAGGCGCGTCGAGGGATCATCCCAGGAGAGCGGCAAATGAACGATGCGCGACGGCACTTCGATCTGATCGACATTGGGCAACTGGGACTCGGCATGAAGCAGCGTCTCCATGAGTTCGGAGAGTGGCAATCGGCGCGAGTCGAAGTGAATCTGGAGTGACCGGATGCCAGGAGTAAGGTCGAGGATGCCGGGCACAGGGTTCACCTCAAGCCACTGCATGAGAGCGTGAACCCGGAAACGAAGAGCGAGATCGAGGACGAGCGGCCCATATTCCACGAGCAGATACTTATCGCTCGCACGCCGGTAGCAGACCGCGACCTGCCCGGGCTCCTCGGGCAAGCGATAGTGAACCGCGTCAGCATTTTCATCCACGGTGCTTGCAAAAGAAACTCCAAGTCGCGCCCGAGCTTCGTCTGACCTCCGGGCAGGCGACGATTCGCGAAGATCGACGATGGCATTCCAACGCGAGTCCGAAAGGTCCGCGAGTGCTTCCACCGCACGATCCTGTTCGAGTTCAAGCCTCGTGGCTTCGGCCAGCGACATGCGGCGGAAGCGGACCGTATCACCTGGCCTGAGTTGGCCAACCTTCCATAACTCCGCTTCCGCGATGCATGCAGGGCAAACGAACCCTCCGAGGCTTGGTCCGTCAGGACCGAGGATGATCGGCATATCACCCGTGAAATCGATCGCTCCGACGGCGTAGGCGTTGTCGTGAATATTCGACGGATGGAGGCCCGCCTCCCCACCATCGGTCCGCGCCCACTGCGGCTTCGGGCCGATCAGTCGTACGCCGGTGCGGTTGGAGTTGAAATGGATCTTCCACTCCGTCGCAAAAAGCATTTCGATGTCCGCTTCGGTAAAGAAATCCGGGGCGCCGTGCGGGCCATAGATGACGCCGATCTCCCAGTCGCGGCGGTAAGTCGGCAGCAGGCCGTTCGGCAGCATCGAGCCCCTCGCCGAGGCCGCATCGCTGACGCCCAGATGCAGCACATCGCCCAGTCGAAGGGCGCGCCCGCCGTGGCCGCCAAAGTTGCCGAGCGTGAAAGTCGCCCGACTGCCGAGATAGCGGGGCACACTCAATCCGCCGCGCACTGCGAGATAGGCGCGGGCTCCAGCGCCGTCGATGCCGCGCATCCGCAAGACATCACCCGCATCGACCGCAATCGCCGTCCAGCGCGAGACTCGCAGTCCATTGATTTCCGCCTGCATGTTCGCGCCCGTGATCGCAATCTCAGTCGCCGAGTTAAAGCGCAAGGTCGGCCCCGTCATCATGATCTCGAGCCCAGCGGCCGACTCGGGGTTGTTCACGAGGCGGTTCGCAAAGCGAAAGGCGAGCGCATCCATCGGCCCGGACGGCGGAACGCCCACATTCCAGTAACCGACGCGCCCCGGATAGTCCTGCACCGTCGTCTGCGCTCCCGCATCGAGCACGTCGATGCTCCGCGGCGCGTACTGAAAATCACCCAACGACTTTGTGAGGATGCGCCCTTCGGCAAACTCCCGCGTCGCGATGATCTGCCGTAGATATTCCACGTTTGACTCGATCCCACCGAATGACGTCCCAACCAGTGCCGCTTGCATGCGCACGATGGCCTCATCCCGATCCGGCGCGTGGACGATGATCTTCGCCAGCATCGGGTCGTAGTAAGGCGTGACGACCGTGCCGTCCTCAACCCACGTTTCGCAACGCGCATCTTGATGGAAACACACTTCGGTCAGGGTACCGCAACTCGGCTGGAAGTTCTTATTAGCATCCTCGGCATAAATCCGGACCTGGATGGAATGCCCGCGCCTGCGGTCTTCGTAGGCATCCATCAAACTCGTGTCTCCCGCCGCGAGGCGCACCATCCACTCGACTAGATCAACTCCGGTGACCTCCTCCGTCACCCCGTGCTCCACTTGGAGTCGGGTATTCACTTCGAGGAAATAGTAAGCTCCCGTTTCGGCATCGAAGACAAACTCGACCGTTCCCGCTGAGCGATACTGCACTGCCTCACCGAGCTTGATCGCTGCGTCGAACAATCCCGCCCTCTGCTTCTCGCTGAGGCCTGGAGCGGGCGTTTCTTCGATCACTTTTTGATTGCGCCGTTGCGCCGAGCAGTCGCGCTCTCCCAAGGCCAGCACGCGTCCTTTCCCATCGCCAAAGATCTGCACCTCAATGTGCCGGGCCAGCGCCACGAACTTCTCCACGAAGATCCCGGACTCCTTGAAGTTTGTGCGACTTAACCGCTCCACGCCGGCAAAGGCCTCCACAACCTCTGCTCCGGTCCAGCACACCCGCATCCCGATTCCACCTCCACCGGCGGTGCTCTTCAGCATCACCGGAAAGCCAATGCGGCCGGCGGCCTCCGCCGCCGCCTCCGCGGTGCCAAGCAAGCCGGTGCCTGGACACAGCGGCACGCCATGTTCCTCCGCGATCGCCCGCGCCGTGTGCTTGAGGCCGAAGCGACGCATCTGCCCGGGCGTCGGGCCGATGAAGGCCAGCCCCGCGCTTTCACAAGCCTCGGCAAAGTCCGCGTTTTCGCTCAAGAATCCGTAGCCTGGATGAATCGCTTGCGCCCCGGTCTGGCGTGCAACCTCCAGTAACTTATCGACCTTCAAGTAACTCTCCGCGACTGGAGCCGGGCCGAGGAGGATGGCCTCATCCGCATCCACGACATGCAGCGAGTGCGCGTCGGCTTCCGAATACACCGCGACGCTGCCCACGCCGAGCTTCTTGAGCGTCCGCGTGATCCGACGGGAGATGACGCCGCGGTTGGCGATGAGGACCTTCTTGAACATCATGGATCAGTCCCAAATCAAAAGCCGCACCGGAGTCGGGTTGTAGCCATTGCAAGGGTTGTTCAATTGAGGGCAATTGGAGATCAGGCAGATCACGTCCATCTCGGCGCGCATCTCGACGTAGCGGCCCGGGGCCGAAATGCCGTCCGCAAAACTTAGTCTCCCATCCGCCGTGACCGGCACGTTCATGAAAAAGTTGATGTTGTGGGTGAGGTCGCGCTTTCCGAGACCGATCTGGCGAGCGCCGAGTAGGAAACTGTCGCGGCACGCGTGCATGGAGCGCTTCTCGATCGCATAGCGCACCATATTACTCTCACACGCACATGCGCCGCCTAGGGTGTCGTGCCGGCCACAGGTGTCGGCGGTGATGGTGAGAAGTGCGTTGCCCCTTGTGGAGATCAGCCTGGTCCCCGTGGTCAGGTAGATCGCACCTTGCTCGCGGATGGTATCCTGCGCGCTGTAGCGATCGACTGGATCGCTGGCATTGTAAAATAGGGTATCGGCTGCCTGATTGCCTTCGAGGTCTTCGATGCGGAAGGTCTGGCCGCGCTTGATCTCGTGACTCCAGGGATCTCCGGCGGCCAGCGTAAAATCGTAAAGGGCGTGGGCCGGGTCGAGTTGGCTTTCGATCAAGGTGCTCATTGGAAGTAACGCTCGGTCAGGGTAAAACCGCGTTGGTTCTCCGGGCGGAAATTGCGGCAGTAGTCGTCAGGTCCGGGGGGAGGCGACGTCCATACCGTGAGATGCGCCGGCTTCGGTGCGTAAGTTGGGGAAGTATCCAGCGGGTGGATGCAGGTATTGAGCACGACGAGGGCATTCATCTCCGCCCGCAGATCGACATAGGCGCCGGGTCGGGAGTTGCCGGGCTGGAAGGCCATCCTGCCCCCCTCATCCACCGTCACCTTGCTGAAGAGATTCACATTCATCGCGAGATCGCGCTCATCCATCCCGTACTTTCCGAGTTCCGTCAGGAAATTGTCGTGCGCATTACGCTGCCAGTCATTGCGTGCCGCATGGTAAGTCTTTTCACCATACTTTGCCTCGACGATCCTCTCATTTGAAGCACCAGCGAGGGGGTCGTGCCAGCCGCAAAGGTCGTCCGTGATGGAGACGAGGATGCGACCCATGTCCGTGTAGAGGCAGTGGCCTTTCGTGAGACGGGCGGTGTGCTGACACTTGAGGGTATCGGGGAGGTTGAGCCGCTCGGAGAGAAGTTCAAAGTTGTAGAGTAACAACGAGACATTCGCGCCGCCTTCGACGTCGGTGAGCCGCAGGGTGGTGCCCCGCTTCAAGACATGCGACCAGTTCGCACCTGGCGGGACGACTTCCTCAAAACGGATGAGCGCGGGATCGAGCATGCGTCAGTAGATCGGTGGCAGGATGGTCGAGGTCACGTTGAGATAGCCGTGTTTGACGCCACGGCAGGTGATGAGTTCGTCCGCGATCCGCTTCAGGCGCAGTCCGGGTCCCTGCACGAGCAGCACCTCGAGGCTGTGCTGCCGCTCCAGATGCACGTGCTGCGAGGAGATGATCTCCTTGAGGTGCTTGCGCTGGATCTGCATCAACCGGCTTTGCAGACCATTCTTCGAGTGGTCGTAGATGAGCGTGATCGTGCCGGCCATGATTTGCCGTCCGAGTTGCTGCTGATATTGCACGAGCTGCTCGCTGATCATTTTCGAAATCGCCTCCGAGCGACTCGCATACCCCCGGGCCGCGACCATGGCGTCGAGTTCGTCGTAGAGCGTGCCCGGCAAGGAGACGCTGATCCGGCTGGCGGTGGTTTTCGTTTTAGGGCGCGGCATGAATATGCGAAGCGGCGAGCAGCTACCATGCAGGCTCCAGCAGCGTCGAGAGAAAGTATTACGCTTCTTCTATTTCGTGATACGGCGGCTGCCGGAAGCGGTCTCGTTTTGCGCATTTGCGCTGCGGTATTTTGCTCAGCGTGCGGGCTTTTTTTGCCTCGCCAAAAACTATCGAGATCAGGCGTTGAACTATTTTACCAATGGCCGCGCGCGATCCCGGCGCCGAACGAGGGCGATGGCACGGCCTTTGCGAAAGGCGCGATCGCACATCTCCAGCACCTTTTGCCAACCGCACAAAAGGTTCCGGAATTTTTGCCACATCATTCCACCAAAACCACCCACCCACATGAAACTCCGCACGCTGCTCTCCACTCTCCTCGCCATAGGCCTCGCGATCCCCGCGTCAGCCGAACCTCTCAAGATCGGTTACTCCGACTGGCTCGGATACACCGTGCTCGAAGTCGCCAAACAGAAAGACTGGTTCAAGCAAGCCGGCGTCGAAGTCGAGATGGTCTGGTTTGACTATCTGCCTTCGCTCGATGCCTTCTCCGCGGGGAAGATTGACGGCGTCTGCGTGGTCGCCACTGACGCGCTGGTGAACGGCGCGAATGGCGCGAAGAGCAAGATTATCGCGCTCCTCGATTACAGCGACGGGCAGGACATGATCATCGGCAAGCCCGGGGTGAATTCGATCAAGGATCTCAAAGGCATGTCGGTCGGTCTTGAAGTGACCCTCGTCGAGCATCTGCTGCTGCTCAAGGCGCTCGAAGCGAATGGCATGAAGCAAAGCGACGTGAAGATCGTGAACACGCCCACCAACGAAACCCCGCAGACGCTCGCCTCCGGTAAGGTCGGCGCGATCGGCGCGTGGTATCCCGTCTCCGGTCAGGCGTTGAAAGCGGTCGCCGGATCGAAGCCGCTCTTCACCAGCGCCGAAGCGAAAGGGCTGATCTACGATGTGCTCGCGGTGAACCCAACCTCCTACGCCAAGCGCAAGGACGACTGGGCCAAGGTTGTGGCGACTTATTACAAGTGCGTCGATTACGTCCTCGACCCGAAGACCCGCGACGACGCGGCGAAGATCATGGCTGCGAAAGTGGGCGCGGATGTCGCCGAGTACACGAAGGCCCTGCCCGGCTGCCACTTCCTGACGCTCGCGGAAGCGAAGACCGCCTTCAAGAAAGGCCCCGGGCTCGATTCGATCTACGGCTCGATGGCGGTCGGCAATAAGTTCAACCTCGATAACAAGGTGTACAAGGTCTCGCAGAAGCCAGAGAGCTACCTTGTGCCAGGAATCGTCGAGGGACTGAAGTAGTTCGATGTCTGCGCCTGCGCACATCGTCACCGACCTCCCCTCGCTCAAGGCTGAACTGCTGGCCAAGGGCGTGAAGTATTGCCTCGGCGCGTATGTGGACATCCACGGCGTGCCGAAGGGGAAGGTCGTGCCGGTCGCGCACTTCGAGGACTTCGCGCGCGGCTCGGAACTCTACACCGGTTACGCGCTGGACGGGCTCGGTCAGTCGCCGAATGACGACGAGCTCGCCAGCGTGCCCGATCTCACGCGCGGTGTGCAGCTCCCGTGGCAACCGGAGGTGATGTGGTATCCCGCCGACCTCACGTTTCACGGCCAGCCTTACGAGGTGAGCACGCGGGTGGTCTTCGGACGGGTGCTCAAGCAGGCGGCGAAACTGGGCTACGGCTTCAATCTCGGCATCGAGTGTGAGGTCTATTTCCTCAAGCTCGACGGCGGGAAACTCTCGGTGCCCAACCCCGACGACGACTTGATGAAGAGCTGCTACGACGTGAAGCGCTTCCTCGACGTGTATGGCCTCGTCGATCGGCTCGCGACGACGATCAACGGCCTCGGCTGGGATTTGTATTCGCTCGATCACGAGGACGGGAACTCGCAGTTCGAGTTCGATTTCAAATACGCCGACGGGATGACGATGGCGGATCGCTACGTCTTCTTCCGCATGATGGCGAAGAAGTACGCCGCCGATGAAGGACTGATCGCGACGTTCATGCCGAAGCCCTTCGCGGATAAGACGGGCAACGGCGCGCACTTCAACATGTCGCTCGCCGATCTTGTGAGCGGCGAGAATCTCTTCCGCACCGCAGCGGGTGCGGAGGATATGTATGGCCTCGGTCTCACGCCCCTCGGCTATAGCTTCATCGCGGGCATCCTGCGGCGGGGCCGCGCGCTCTGCGCCGCCTTTGCTCCGACGGTGAATAGTTACAAGCGGCTCATCCGCCGCGGTGCGATGGGTTACTACTCGTGGGCCCCGGTCTTCAATTCCTTCGGTACGAACAACCGCACCAACTCAGTGCGCGTGCCGATGGGCGGCGGGCGCTGTGAATCGCGCAACGCCGACAGCGCGTGCAACCCCTATCTCGCCGGCGCGCTCGTGCTCGCCGCCGGACTCGAAGGCGTGCGCGAGAGCCTCGATCCCGGAGCGCCGCAGACGGAGAATCTCTACGAATTCACCGACGCCCAACTCTCCGAGCGGGGCGTGCAGCCTCTGCCGAAGACGCTCGGTGAGGCGGTGCAGGCTTTCGAGGACGACCCGTTCACCGAGCAGGTGCTGGGCAGCGCGCTAAAGCAGGAGTTCATCACTTACAAGCGCGCCGAGTGGGAGGAGTATCACCAGACCGTGAGCCAGTGGGAGATCGACAGGTATGCGCGGCTTTACTGACCCATGACGATGACCTCCACGCCGACCAATCTTGCGGACTACGAGGCGATCGCGGCCACGGTCCAGAAGTACCTCGACGGTGCGAAGACGGGTGACAGCAGCGTGATGCGCGCCGCTTTTCATCCCGATGCGCAGATCTTCGGCTGGTTCCGCGGTGAGCCGTTCAATGGCCCGATCCAGATGCTTTTCGATTGGGACGACCAGAACGGTCCCGCGCCCGACGTGCAGACGAAGATCACATCGATCGATCTCGCGGAGACCGTCGCGGCGGTGCGCCTGGAGATCGAGAACTGGACCGGCTACCGCTTCACGGACTTCTTCACCCTTCTGAAGTGCGACGGGGTGTGGCAGATCACGAACAAGGTCTTTCACCTCCACAACTGACGTGAACGCGCCCGTGCTTCTCGAAAACCTCACGTGGCCCGACCTGCAACGCACGCTTGACGATGTGCTCCTGCTCCCGGTCGGCGCGACCGAGCAACACGGCCCGCATCTTCCGCTGAATACCGACACGCTCATCGCCAACGCCGCGTGCCACTTCGCCAGCGCGCAGACGGGCGCGCCCGTGCTGCCGGCGCTGAGTTACACGGTGTCGCTCGGCCACACGGAGAAATGGCCGGGGACCTTCGCGGTCATGCACGAGACGCTGATGCACACCGTGCGCGAGATTGCGCAGTGGGCCGTCGCGAGCGGCTGGAAGCGGTTGCTCATCGTGAATTCGCACTTCGGCAACGACGCCCCGCTGCGCTGCGCTGTGGATCGGCTGCGCTTCGATTTCGTCGGCAAGCTGCTCGTTGCCGTGCGGAATACCTGGGCGCTCACCCAGAGCATCGCCGCGCAGTTCACGCACGATGCCGCCGACTGGCACGCGAATGAAGCCGAGACCTCGCTCCTGCTCCACCTCGCGCCGCATCTCGTCCGCACCGAGCGCATCGCCGACGATCCCGATCGCACGAGCGGCTGCGTTTTCCCGCACCTCGTCGCGCACACCAGTGCGAACGGCGTCACCGGTCGTCCGAGCGAAGCCACCGCCGAGCGCGGCGCATCGCTCCTGCGCGAGATCGGTGACGCCCTCGCCGCGCTGATCGAACGCGCCCGCACTGAAGAACCGCCGCTCGCCTGGAGCCGCACCACGACCGCTTTTGCATGACTCGGAATAGCGACTGGCTCGGACTGAAAAGTGAACTCCCGCCGCGGCGGCGCTTCGTTCTCGCCGCGCTTTCCTTCCTCCTGCCGCTCGCGCTGTGGTGCGCGGTGAGTTACATCCCGTGGCTGTGGCATCCGAATGTGCGCATCACCGCGCCGGGCGACGTGGACTACTTTGTCGAGGATATGGAATTGCCGCGCGCGGATTTTCAGCGCGAGCTGGAGACCGTCCGCGCTGCTGGCGGCACGCTGCCCGAGGGTGAACGCGTGAACCCGGTCTATCTTCCCGCGCCGCACAAAGTCGCGCGCGCCTTCTCCACCGCCTTCACCACCGAGCCGCGCCTGCCGAATGAACCGTGGCTGCACGAAAGTCTGCTCCACAGCATCCGCACGATCATGTGGGGCTTCGTGCTTTCATCGCTCATCGGCGTGCCGCTCGGCATCCTCTGCGGCACCTATCGTTTCATCTCCCGCTTGCAGGAGCCGTTCGTGGAATTTTTCCGTTACCTGCCCGCGCCCGCTTTCGGTGCTTTGTGCGTCGCCATCCTCGGCATCGATGACGGACCGAAGATCGCGATCATCGTCATCGGCACCTTCTTCCAGCAGGTGCTGGTGATCGGCAACACCGTGCGCAAGGTCGATCCCGCGCTCATCGAAGCCGCGCAGACCCTCGGCGCGCGGGGCTGGAAACTCGTGCGCCGCGTCGTCATCCCCGCGTCGATCAGCGACATCTACACCGATATGCGCATCCTGCTCGGTTGGGCGTGGACTTACCTCATCGTCGCGGAAGTTGTCGGCACGATGAGCGGCATCACCTTCTTCATCAATCAGCAGGCGCGTTACCGGAACTTCGACAACGTCTATGCCGCGATCTTTATGATCGGCATCATCGGCCTGACCACCGACATCCTGCTAGCAGCGCTCGGCAAGGTCATCTTCCCGTGGAAACGCCGCGGGGCGCGTGGGCGGAAAACTTTCCTCGAATGGATGCAGGAACCCGGCTCCGCGTGGCGGAAGGAACCGCCGAACCCACGCGCCGCTGCCGCTGCCGCCGCGGCGGCGCTTGCCAAGACCTGACCCATCGCCATGAGCACCCTCGCCCTTCCCGACTACCGCGCGCAGGCACCCGAAGTCGCGGCGCGCTTTGCGAAAATCCGCCAGCGTCCGGTCGTGCTCAGCGTGAAGAGTCTGCGCAAAGACTTCGGCACGAATGGCAGCAGGCACACCGTCTTCGATCAGGTCTCGCTCGACATTCATCGGCGGGAATTCGTCACCATCATCGGCCCGAGCGGGTGCGGAAAATCCACCTTCATCCGCATCGTTGCCGGCCTCGACGAATCGACCGGCGGCGAAATCCTGCTCGATGGCCGGCCGATCCACGGGCCCGGTCCGGATCGCGGCATGGTCTTCCAAGGCTACACCCTCTTCCCGTGGCGCACGGTGAAGCAGAACGTGATGTTCGGCCTCGAGATGCGCGGCAAGGACACCGGCACCGCCGACGCCGAAGCGCGGCAATGGCTCGAGATGGTCGGCCTGACGCGCGTCGAAAATTCCTATCCGCACGAACTCAGCGGCGGCATGAAGCAGCGTGTCGCCATCGCCCGCGCGCTCGCGAACGAACCGCGCATCCTCATCATGGACGAACCCTTCGGCGCGCTCGACGCCCTCACGCGTTGCAAGATGCAGAGCTACCTCATCCAGATCTGGAAGAAGGTCGATGTGACGATCCTCTTCATCACCCACGACCTCGACGAAGCGGTGCTCCTCTCCGATCGCATCATGGTCCTCGGGGTGAATCCCGGGGGCGTGCGCGAGGTCCTGGAGAATCCCGTGCCGCGCCCGCGCGGCATCGAGCAGATGCTCACGCCGGAATTCCTCTCGGTGAAACATCGCCTCGACGAACTCATCCACGGCCCGGTGTCCGAGCAGGAGGAAGAAAAACTGCCCGTCATCAAACTCACGGAGGCTGGAGATGAGGTCGAGTGACGCGCCCTTCATGCCCGAGCCGCGCTTCGTGTGGCCCGAGAACCAGCGCTGCGCCGCGATGCTTTGCTTCGACCACTCCACTTTGCAACCCGCCTGAGCCATGCCCGTCATTGACGAACCTCAAGTCCGCGCCGCGTGCGATCTGCACTTCCGTGCGCATCCCGTTGCGAGTCCCGACGCCGATGCCGCGGCGCTGCCCGGACTGCTGGCGGAAATCCAGGCGACCGCCGACCGGCCGCTCGCGGAGAGCCGCACGCTGCCCGCCGGCGCTTACACCAGCGAGGCCTTCTATCGTTGGGAAGAGCAGCACGTCTTCCGCGCCGGATGGCAGTGCGTCGCGCATGTTTCCCAGCTCGCGGCGATCGGCGATTTCCTCACGCTCGATCTGCTCGGCGAGCCGCTCGCCGTCGTGCGCGACAAGGACGACCGCATCCGCGTGCTCTCGCGCGCCTGCCCGCATCGCGGCATGGACATCATGCCGCCGGGCTTCGGCCACACGCCCGCCGAGTCGCGTGAAGGCGCGCCCGGCAGCGGCCACACGCGGCTTTTCCTCTGCCCGTATCATTCGTGGACCTTCGAGCTCGATGGCCGGCTGAAGGCGTGCCCCGAGATGCAGCAGGCGGACGGCTTCCAGCGCGCGGAGTGGGGCCTGCGCGAATTCCGCAGCTCCGTCTGGCACGGGTTCGTCTTTGTGAATCTCGACGGCGACGCGCCGCAGACGCCCGCGGAGCAATGGAGCGGGTTTGATCCGCAGCTCGCAAAGTGGAGCGCGCAGGATCTGGTGGTCGTCGATGCGCGCGAGTGGGCATGTCCCTTCAACTGGAAAGTCATCACCGAGAATTTCATGGAGTCGTATCACCACGTCGGTGCCCATGCGCAGTCGCTCCAGCCGCTCATGCCCGCACGCGGCACCTGGACGGAAGAGGAGCGCGCGCACTTCATCCGCGCGCATCTGCCTTACGGCGACAAGCAGCGGGCCGTGATCGCCGCGGGTGAACCGTCGGACGTCTTTCCGCTCATCCCCGGCCTGGACGAACGCGACCGCCACGAGTGGGGCCTCACGCTCGGCGCTCCGCACTGGCTCCTCGCATACGTGCCCGATTGCCTCATCTGGTATCGCCTCCAACCAGAGGGGCCGCACCGCCACACGCTCCTCACCACACTGCTCGTGCCGCGCGCAGTCACGGAGCGCGCCGACTTCGCCGAGCGGCTCGCGCGCGGCACCGCGGCGAGCGTCGGCTTTCATCTCGAAGACATGGAGATGTGTGTCGGCGTGCAGCGCAGCTACTACGCGAGCGGCTACCAGCGCGGGCGGCTCAGCCATCTCGAAATGCCGATCTGGCTCTTCCACCGCTACCTCGCCGCGCGGACCCGCGGCACCTGGCCGACGCTCGACCGTCCTGCCGCGCCTTCCCAACGGCCGTGATGTTTTCCCTCGCCGACAAAGTCGCACTAGCATGAGGACGATCGCGAACATCCCTTGCGCCGTCCTGCCGCGTGGCCCGCATCGGGTCGGGACGCGCGGACTCGATCGTTTTGCGAATGCCACCGAGCGGCCGGTGTATGAAGTCACGCTACCCGCGCCAGTCGCCATCGCGTGCGACCCGGTGACGGAACGCGACCTCCACTGTGCGTCCACCGATCTGCCTGCTGTGAACGTGAGCTGGCACGACGCCAATGCTTACTGTGCCTGGCTCGGCGAGCAGACTGGCCACGCGTGGCGGCTGCCCAGCGAAGCCGAGTGGGAGATCGCCTGCCGCGCCGGCACCGACACGCCTTTCGCCACCGGCGACACGCTCCCGCCTGAAGCCGCGAACTACTACTACAGCGAATCCGGCGAGCGCATCGGCCCCGGTCGCCGCACGCCCGTCGGCAGCTTCGCGCCGAACGCCTGGGGCCTGCGCGACCTGCACGGCAATGTCGCCGAGTGGTGCGCGGACGCGTGGCATTCATCCCACGAAGGCGCAGCGACCGATGGTGATCCGCGGCGAGGCGAGAAAAAGGTCGCGCGGGTGATTCGCGGCGGTTCCTGGGATCTTCTACCGCGGCTTCTTCGCAGCTCGAGCCGCGACGCGCTCCCGCCCGAGACGCGCCGCGACAACCTCGGCTTCCGTCTTGCGCTCACCTTGGCGGAATGACGATGCGCCTGCTCCTCTTCCGCTCGCTCTGGACGAATGGCTTCGACCTTGAGGCCGCACTCGCCGATTGCGGCTCCGGTGCCTACGACGGCGTGGAGGGTCCGGTGCGCGCCGGCTTCGCCGCGAAGCTGCGTGACGCCGGTGTGCCCTTCATCGCCGAGATCACCACGGGTGGCGGCTACGTGCCCGAGACGCGCGACCTCGCACGGCATCTCGATGACTTCGCGCGGAACGCCGAAGCCGCGCTCGAAGCACAGCCGCTCTTCCTCACGGTGCTCGCCGGGTGCGACGCGTGGCCACTCGCGCAGAGCGTCGAGTTCTTTGGCCGTGCGCTGGAGACCGCGGAGGCGCTCGGCGTCACCGCGAGCTTCGAGACGCACCGCAGTCGCGCGACCTTCACGCCGTGGATCACCGCGCAGCTTCTCGCGCAACTCCCGACGCTGCGCCTGACCTGCGACTTCTCGCACTGGTGCTGCGTCTGCGAGCGGCTCGTTCTCGATGAGGAGCCGGGTCTTCTCGCGCTCTTCGCGGCTCGGGCGCAGCACCTCCATGCGCGCGTTGGCTACGATCAAGGTCCGCAGGTCCCGCATCCCGCCGCGCCGGAGTATCGCGCCGCGCTCGCCGCGCACGAACGCTGGTGGGACACGATCTGGCAAGCGCAGGCCGAGGCGGGCCGCAACTTCACCTCGATGACGCCGGAGTTTGGTCCCGATGGCTACCTGCACACGCTGCCTTTCAAGAACGAACCCGTCGCCTCGCTCGATGAGCTGAATGCGTGGATGGCCGCGCGCCAGCGGCGACGTTTTTCCGCGCAGTCGAGCGATCCGTTTTCCACCAAGGGCGACGCGCGCATTCCCCGGACTTGTGTGGCCGCGGGCGACCTAGTTGATTGACCCAGCCGACTTTTTTCCGACCTCAGAAACCAACCCAACCCACATCATGAAACCACGCCTCCACCTCGCACTCGCCTCCGTCCTCGGTCTGCTCCCCAGCATCGCGTCGGCCCATCCGGGGCATTTCCATTTCGATCCGACCGTCACGCCGCACGCAGGGCATGAAGGCGAAATCGCCCTGCTGCTCTTCGGTGCCTTCAGCGTGGCCGGGCTGCTCATTCATCGCCGACTCGCAGCGCGTCGCTGATCTCCCCATCGTGCATCTCGCCCCGCGCGAAACGGAGAAGCTGCTCATTGTCGTCGCCGCCGATCTCGCGCGGCGGCGGCAGGCCCGCGGCGTGAAACTGAACTACCCGGAGTCCGTGGCGATCATCACTTACGAGATCATGGAAGGCGCACGCGATGGGCGCAGCGTCGCGGAACTCATGAGCCACGGCACGACGATCCTCAAGCGCGCGGACGTGATGGAAGGCGTGCCGGAGATGATCCATGACGTGCAGGTCGAGGCGACATTTCCCGACGGGACGAAGCTCGTCACCGTTCACAATCCCGTCCGATGATCCCCGGCGAAATCATCCCCGCGGACGGACCGGATCTGGAAGCGAATGTCGGCCTCGCGACCCAGCGCATGGAAGTCGCCAATACCGGCGACCGGCCGATCCAAGTCGGCAGTCATTACCATTTCTACGAGACGAATACCGCGCTGCGTTTTGAGCGCGAGGCGGCGCGCGGATTCCGACTGAACATCGCAGCAGGCACTGCGGTGCGATTCGAGCCGGGCGACACCCGCGAGGTGGAACTCGTGGCTCTCGGAGGCAAGCGAGAGGTCTTTGGCTTCAACGCGAAAGTCCAGGGCAAGCTGTGACGCTGGGCGCAAATCTTCCGCTCTCATGCCGCTGAAACTCTCCCGCCGCCAATATGCCGAGATGTTTGGGCCAACCGTGGGGGATCGCGTGCGGCTCGCGGACACCGAGCTTTTCCTCGAAGTCGAGCGCGACCTGATCGCCGAAGCGGGCGCGCGCGGGGACGAGGTGAAATTTGGTGGCGGCAAAGTGATCCGCGATGGGATGGGGCAATCGGGCACGGCGCTCGATGCGGAGTCGCTCGATCTCGTCATCACCAATGCGCTCATCCTCGATGCGGTGCAGGGCGTGATCAAAGCGGACATCGGCGTGAAGCACGGGCGGATTGTGGGCGTCGGGCACGCGGGGAATCCGGGCATTCAGCGTGGCGTGACGATGACGATCGGCGCGGCGACGGAGGTGATCGCGGGCGAAGGCTGCATCGTCACGGCGGGCGGGATCGATTCGCACATCCACTTCATCTGCCCGCAGCAGATCGAGCACGCGCTGGCGAGCGGAGTCACCACGATGCTCGGCGGCGGCACCGGGCCGGCGCACGGGACTTACGCGACGACTTGCACGCCGGGCATCTGGAACATGCACCGCATGCTCGAAGCGGCGGACGAATACCCGATGAACCTCGGCTTCCTCGGCAAAGGGAACTGCGCGACGCCGGAGCCGCTGCGCGAGCAGGTCCTCGCGGGGGCGATCGGACTGAAGCTGCACGAGGACTGGGGCACCACGCCCGCGGCGATTGATTGCTGCCTCGGCGTGGCGGATGAACTCGACGTGCAGGTGGCCATCCATACCGACACGCTGAATGAGAGCGGCTTTGTCGAGGATACGATCGCGGCGTTCAAGGGCCGGACCATTCACACCTTTCACAGCGAAGGCGCGGGTGGGGGACACGCGCCGGACATCATCCGCGTGTGCGGCGAGGCGAATGTGCTGCCGTCCTCTACGAACCCGACGCGGCCCTTCACGGTGAACACGATCGACGAGCATCTCGACATGCTCATGGTGTGTCATCATCTCGACTCGAAGATTCCCGAGGACGTGGCTTTCGCCGAGTCGCGCATCCGGCCCGAGACGATCGCGGCGGAGGATTTGCTGCACGATCTTGGCGCGTTTTCGATGATGTCGAGCGACTCGCAGGCGATGGGCCGGGTGGGGGAGGTGATCACGCGGACCTGGCAGACGGCGCATAAGATGAAGGTGCAATTTGGTGTGCTGCCGGAGGAACATCGAAAATCGAATGGGCACGCTACCGCCGATAACTTCCGCGCCCTGCGCTATATCGCGAAGTACACCATCAATCCCGCGATCGCGCACGGGATCGCACATGAAGTCGGCTCGATCGAAGTGGGCAAGCTCGCGGATCTCGTGATCTGGAAGCCGGCATTTTTCGGCGTGAAGCCGGAGGTCATCCTGAAAGGCGGGCTCATCGCGATGGCGAACATGGGTGATCCGAATGCGAGCATCCCCACACCGCAGCCGACCTTCTACCGCCCGCAATTTGCCGCGCATGGACGCGCGAAGTTTTCCACCAGTGTCACCTTCGTCAGCGACGCGGCGCTCCGCTCGGGCAAGCTGCCGGCACTCGGCAAGCGACTCTGCGCGGTGAAGAATACGCGCAACATTTCCAAGCGTGACCTGCTCTGGAATGACGCGCTGCCAAAGATCGAAGTCGATCCCGAGACTTATACGGTGAAGGCGGACGGGCGCGAACTGCGTTGCGAGCCGGCGACGGTGCTGCCGATGGCGCAGCGGTACTTTTTGTTCTGATGCAGCTGATTCGCGCGCCGCTGGCGGAGGCTGCGGGCAGTCGGCCGATCGTGCGCATCCCGGTCGAACGCTTGGTGCTCGCGAAACGCCGCTGGCGCGGGGTGGCCGAGGATGGGCGCGAGTTTGGCTTCGATCTCGAGCATCCGCTGCACGACGGCGACGCGGTCTTCGCGACGGACGCGGCGCTCTACGTCATCACGCAGAGGTATGAGCCCGTGCTGGAGGTTGGCTTCACGGCGGACGCACCGGCGGCGGCGAAACTCGGGTGGATCATCGGGAATCTGCACTTCCCGCTGGAGATCGGCGCAGACGTGGTCCGCGTGGAGGACGACTCCGCGCTGCGGCAGCTCTTCGAGCGGGAGCGGATTCCCTTTGTTGCCTGCAAGCGCGTCTTTCATCCGCTGAGCGGCGGGCACCGGCACTGACGTGATTGTCCGAAATCCCCAAGCCGAAATCAGCGACCTCGCGTGGCTGCCCTTTCTCCTGCAGACCAGCGACGCGCTCTTCCCCACCGGCGCCTACGCGCACTCGCTCGGGTTTGAGGAAAGTGTGCGGCTCGGTGTCGTGCGCGACGAGGCTTCGCTGCGCGACTTTCTCCTGGATCAAATCGTGCCCGCGCAACGGGAGCAGGAGTTGCCCTATCTGCGCTTCGCCTACCGCGCCGCGCAGGACGGAGACCTCGCGGAGTTGCGCCGCCTCGACCTCGCGATCAGCGCCTGGAAACTGGCACCCGAAACCCGCGACGCCAGCGCCCAGCTCGGCGGCCGACGGCTGAAAGCCCTGCGCGCCATCTCGGACGCACCGTCGCTGGCGGCGTTTGATCGGCTCATCGAAATGCGCGCCTGCCGCGGCCATCATCTCATCGTCTGCGGCTTGCAGGCGCGGGTCGCAGCCGTCCCCCTCGCCGGAGCCTTGCTCACTTACTTTTACCAATCCCTCGCCGCCCTCTGCGCCGCCGCGTTGAAGCTCATCCGCATCGGCCAGGACGGGATCCAGCGCGTGCTCCGTGCAGCGGCCACCAGCGCCGGGCAAACCATCGCCGCCTCGCTCGGCGTCTCGCGCTTGGAAGCCGGGTGGTTCAATCCACTGCTGGAAATCTCCAGCCTCCGCCACGAGCGCGCCGAGGAACGGCTCTTCATTTCGTGAGGGCCGCCGACTTGCCATCCTGCGCGGTATTCACGAAACTGCTCGCATGACACGCGACACGATCATCACGGCAGTTCGGGAAGGGCTACCTTCCTCATCTCGATGGCCGATGGCCGCCAGCACACGGTTCGCGATGAGTTCGGGCTCGCGTTGGGAAATACGAACGTCGTGGTGGTTGACGAGCACTGGCAAGCCCACGTACTGCCGCTGCTGACGGTGACGGGCTTAAGTTACCTTCGCAAAGAGAATGGCTCAACAGCATCCTAGAAAGCCCATCCGCATCGGCATCGGCGGCCCGGTCGGCTCCGGTAAGACGATGCTCGTCCTCCGCCTCTGCCAGTGGCTGCGCGACGAGTTTTCCATCGCCGTCGTCACTAATGACATTTACACCCGTGAAGACGCGGAGTTTCTCGTGCGCCAGGAAGCCCTGTTGGCGGACCGGGTCATCGGCGTCGAGACCGGCGGCTGTCCGCACACCGCGATCCGCGACGATACCTCCATGAATCTCGCCGCCATCGCGGAACTCGAGCGCCGCCATCCGGACGCGCAATTGATCCTCGTCGAAAGCGGCGGCGATAACTTATCGGCCACCTTCTCGCCGGAGTTAGTCGATGCCTTCATCTACGTGATCGACGTGGCTGAGGGGGATAAGATCCCGCGCAAAGGCGGCCCCGCGATCCGGCACAGCGACCTGCTGCTCATCAATAAGCTCGAGCTCGCACCTTACGTGGGTGCGGACCTCGGGGTGATGGCGCGCGACTCGAAGCTGATGCGAGGCGAGCGCCCGTTTATCTTCGCCGATCTCCGCTCGGGCAAAGGGAAGGATGAGCTCTTAGCCTGGCTGCGTCGGGAAGTGCTCTTCGGAATGACCGAGGGCGAATAACCAATGCCCAATGACGGAGGCTCCCCCGTGTGGGCTCGGGCTTGTCGTTTGTTCGTCCGAAGTAGTCATTCCTCGCATGTCGCTTTCCGGCCATCTCGACATCACCTGCGCGCTCGATACGCGCGGGCTGAGTCATCTGCGCGCACAGTCCTTCTCCGCGCCCATCCACCTGAGCAAGCCACACCTCGACGCCGGCGTGCTCGTGGTGAATGTCGTGAACCCTACCGCGGGCCTGCTCTCCGGCGACCGCATCGCCTGCCGCGTCTCGGTGGAAAGTGGCGCCGCCCTTTCGCTCACGACCCCCAGCGCGACGCGCGCCCACCGGATGCGGGACGGGCTCGCCGAGGTGACGCAAGATCTGCGCGTCGCCACGGGCGGCTGGCTGGAGTGCTGGCCGGAGCCCTTCATCCCGCAAGGCGGCACGCGTTATCGGCAGCGGACGCGGATTCACGTCGAGGAAGGGGGCGGCTTGCTCTTTTGCGAAAGTCTGGCGCCGGGACGCGTCGCGTCGGGCGAGTCCTTTGAGTTCACCGAACTCGCCTGGGAGACGGACCTCTTCCTCGGCGAAGCGCACATCGTTCACGAGCGCTACCGGCTGCGGCCCGACGATGAAGCCGTGCGCGCCTTGCGCCGCAGTTTCGCCCACGCCTACTATGCGAGCTGCTTCGTCGTCTCCCCCATCCTCACCCGCGACCTGCCGTGCTGGCAGCGCCTCCACGGATTGCACACGGCGGAATCGTGGATCGGCTGCGGTGCGCTAGCCCACGGTGGCTGGGTGGTGAAGATCGTCGCGGATGGCAGCATCGCCCTGCGCCGCACGCTTGCCGCGGTGCGCACTGAGCTGCACGCCGCCCTCGATCGTCGCGAGCCGGCCCTCCGCCGCGCAGGCTGGTAGGGATCACGCAAAGAGGGACAGGGCGTGAACCCTGTCCCTCTCGCGGAATCAGATCGGCGTTGCGCTTTAGGAATTCTTGCGCTGCTCGTCGATATGCACGGGCTTGTAACCGCCGATGGATTTGAAATAGAGCATCATCAGCAGGTAAACGACGGCCATGACCAGCGGGATATAGGAGTCGGCCTTCAGCGTCTGGCGATCGCCAGTCTGATCCGCGGCCACGATCATCTTCTGATCTTCGGTCCGCGCGTCCTTCGCATCTTTCGCCTCGGCCAGCTTCTTCCCGTCGATCGGGTTTACCTGCATGCCGAGAAACTTCGAGGGCGTCTCCGCCTTCACCTGCTCGTAGAGTGCCGGGTTCTTCGACTTCAGCTCCTCGGCGGAGAACTTATCCTTCCCAAAGCCCAGTCCTGGACCACCGAGCAGACCGGCGGATAACATGCCGATGCCACCCATGATCGAGATGGCCACCGCGCCAGTGCGCGGGAAACGATCCGAAGCCACCGCGAGCATCGTCGGCCAGAAGAAAGTCTTACCCACGGCGTAAATGCCGAGCGCGACGAGCGCCATGGTAAAGGTCTCCATGCCGCTGGCCAGACGCAGGCCGATCACCGCCAGCACGGAGCAGACAAAGAGCAGGCCGACGGGCGAGAGCTTGAGCGTCTTCTCGATCCAGTGCGCGCAGAAGCGCAGGGCAAACATGATCGCCGAAGTCCAGAGGAAGAGCGCCTTGCCCTGCTCGGAAGTGAAAAGGTTGCCCGTGATATTCTGAATCCAGCCATCCGTCCCGAGTTCCACCGCCCCGACGTGCGCGTGGACGACAAAGAGGGCAAAGAGCAGAAAGGAGCCCATCGAGAAACCCGTGATCACTCCGACCGCGATCAGGAGCGCCCCCGCGATCCCATAGGATAGGGCCGGCGAGAGACCGAGATTCGTCGAGCAGAAGAGCGAGACGAGATAGCAGATGACCAGACCACCGAGGATGCCCACGTCCTTAAACATTTCACCGAGACTCGCCCCTTTCTCAGACGCTTCGGATTTCGGGAAGCTCTGACCGAGGAACATCAGGCCGTAGAGCGCCGTCGGGATAAGATAGAGCGCGAGCTGCCACTTCCAAGGCCACTGCAGCTTATCATCGAGGAACCAACCTGCGACCACCCCGAGGATCATGCCGAGCGGCCAGCTCGCGTGCAGGATATTGAGGAAGTGGGTGCGGTTATTCGGGTAAAGAGTCGCGACCAGCGGATTGGCCACGGCTTCGAGGGTGCCATTGGCAAAGGCGAAGATGAACATGCCCCAGGTCAGCATCTGGTAGGCATTCTCGGGTGTGTTCGCCCCGAAGGTGACGAACGCGGAGACCATGTGGCAGAGGAAGGCGAGCACGACCAGCTTGCCGTAGCCGATCTTATCCGCGATCACGCCGCCGATGATGATGCCGAAGCAGAACCCGGTGAAGCCGGCGCCGCCGATGGCTCCGAGCTGCGTGGCGCTGAAGCCGAATTCTTTGCCCCAGTTATCGAAAATGCCCCCGCGCAGGGCAAAGCCGACACCGGCTGCGAGGATGGCCATGAATCCGGCCCAGAGGAGCCGACTGGCGTTGGGTGCTATACCTTCTGATTTTGCTGACATGGGTGTTTGGGTGGGTTGGGTTTTGGGTTGGTTGTTGTTGGGAGGTGGTGAGGAGGGTCAATAAACGACTTCGTGCGGCCCGACGTTCACGAGCGCGATCCGATCGGGAATCGAGCCCGCACCGGAGTGCAGACCAAAGACGATGCGGCAATCGTGTCCGCAGGAACAAGCTTGGAATCCCGCAAGGTTGCCACTGAGCGCATGCGTCTTCAGGCGGGGGTCAAAAAGATAGGCACCCATTCGGCGGAGAGTTTCGGCGAGACATTACTGGCGATGAGAGCCCTTTCCCACGTAACGCTTCAAGGCTCGCTCGAAACGCGGCGTGGATTCAAAGACCCGCTTACTCAATGGGCCTCTCCCATTGCCCACGGAGGCGTTCCACCAGCTCCACCGCGGAATAGCCCTTCAGTTTGCCGGCGCGCGAGTCGGCCAGCGCTTTCTTGCCATGGGTGGCGGTCTCCTTTCGCCAGGCCTCGATCCGCCGCGACCGCGCGATCTCCAGCATGATCTCCTGATCTTCCACGGAGAGTTTGCCGAAGACCTGCAGCGCTTGATCGAGAGTCGCGGTAGCCATACTGGGAAAATGCCTCAGCGGGTAAAGGCCGGCAACTTCACGATCTTCCCCCCCGCCAGCGCCGACTCATGCGCACACAGCCCCACGCACGTCCAGTTGGCCGACTGCTTGGCATTCGGAAAAGGATCCCGATCCCCAACCAGCGCGCTCACAAATTCATGCACCAAGTGTGGGTGCGATCCCCCATGCCCCCCACCTTGGGTAAAGCTCAGATGCGCCTTCTTCCCCTTCCCATACACCCCCCCCGTCGTGAAAGCCCGGATCGCCCTCGGCAGCCGCCGCGCATAGTCCGGCGTCTTGACCCGCCGCGCGATCTTCGCCTCCGGCAGCTTCGCCCGATGCAGCACCAGCGGCTCACCCTCCACCAGCGGCCACTCCACCGAGGCCTCACTCCCATACACATCGATACTCTCCCGATACTGCCGCGCCGTATCAAAGAGACTCCGGATCACCCGCCCCGCCACCTCACTGCCCGCAAATTTCACCTGCGCCGTCTCCACCGCAAAAGGCGACCCATACTGCGCCTCCAGCTCCGGCCGCACCCGCCCACTGCCAAAGCAGCTCACATACTCCGCCGGCCGCCCGATCATCCCCGCCACCGGCCCCACGCAATGCGTCGCATACCACATCGGCGGCAGCCCCGGCCAATAGTGCGGCCACCCATCCATATCCTGCTGATGACTCGCCTGCACAAATTGCAGCCTCCCCAGCTTCCCCGTCTCCAGCAGCTCCTTCATAAAGAGATACTCCCGCGCATAAACCACCGTCTCCGCCATCATATACCGCAGCCCCGTCTTCCTCACCAGCTCCACGATCTCCCGGCACTCACCCACCGACGTCGCCATCGGCACCGTACACGCCACATGCTTCCCCGCCTTCAGCGCCGCGATCGTCTGCCACCCATGATCCGGGATCGGCGAATTCAGATGCACCGCGTCCACCCGCGGATCCTTCAGCACCTCCTCATACTTCGTATAGCGCCGCTCGATCCCAAAGAAATTCCCCACCGCATCCAGCTTCTTCCGCGTCCGCTGGCAGATCGCATACATCTCCGCCTGCGGATGCCGCTGGTAGATCGGGATAAACTCCGCCCCGAAGCCGAGGCCGACGATGGCGATATTGACTTTGCCTTTAGGCATGAATGAGAAGCGATGAAAAGGAGTGCGCACCCGCTGGGTATCGAGCGCCGGGCATGTCAGCGGGCCAGCCCCGGCCCTGTCAACGCCCGATTTCGCCCCCGGCAGTCTGCGGGTGATCGAAAGTGCGGCAAACGTCCCGCGGCGGCTCCGCAACTCGTCCTCGTCCTCAATGGAAGCGCAAATTTTCGAGGACGCGGACGAGGACGAGGACGAGAACGAGGACGAGAACGAGGACGAGAACGAGTAACCGAGCTTGCACCCCATTTAATCCTAACCGCCCGTGGAAGCACCCGGCCTCGGTGGATGGCGCGCTCCGCCGCGCCATGCCAAACGCTCGCCGCAGGCCCATCTCCCCAAGCCTGGCCCTGCCCGCGCACGTTCACATGGCGCGGCGGAGCGCACCATCCACCGAGGACCGGGAGGCATTTCGACAGCCTGCTAAATCCGGATTTGGGGTCGCGAGGAGGCGGGGTCGGTCTGTGCATACGTGCAAATCTAGGATTTCTGCACGTATGCACGGACTGACCCCTGCCGCTCCCCTGCCGCCTCTCTTCTCGCCCCTTCGGCGAGGGCGACGGTGATCTCTTTGGCGTGGACATCGAGTCCGACGAATCGTACTTTTTTGCTCATGGTGTGCTTGTTGTTCGAGTTTGGCATAATCATTGGTGACGCCGCTCCAGCGGTGCTCCCGCATCTGCGGCAAGGCCCCGATTTATCCGGGCAACCCGCGCTTCGCCACTCCTTCAAGCACACCGCTTCTCTTTTTCAGAAAACGGGACGCTCACAGAGAGGGCAGCCATAAGGTCTAGGCGACTTCCACCTCATGCGTGCGATTTACATTCTTCTGTCATTGTTTGTGGCCGGTTGCGCGACTGGCACACGACACGACGCAACTCATAACGCCCCGATTGTCCCGATGATCGACGATCACGGCAGATCAGTAGGCTGTAGCTGGTATTGCGGTGCTCCGCCGGTCATTGTCACTGCCTCCAGCACGTTGCGCGACGGTATCTACTCCTACGATCCCCAGAACATCCACGACACCAAGAAGTCCACTGTGTGGGCAGAGGGCGATCCGGGGGTGGGCGTCGGAACACGCATCACGTTTACTTTCGACTGCTCAGCCGAGTCGTATCGCGATATCCCCCAACCTGACGGCATCGACAGTTTTTCTTTCATCAACGGCTTTGCACGCAGTCGCGATCTTTGGACCGCAAACTCCCGCGTGAGGACATTCCGCTTGTCATTCAACGGGCGGGCAGTTGGCTCATACGAGGTAGCGGACACCGCAGAGCCTCAACGGGTCATGCTGCCGAAGCTCACCTTCCAACCCGGGCGCAAGAACCGATTGATCTTTGAGATCGCTGCCGTGTATCCAGGCAATACTAACGATGACACCTGCATCGCAGACCTCATATTCGACGGCTTTGGTGCTCGCCACTAAGTCGCCTAACCCGGAAGGCTGCTTTGCCGCGGAGCCGGCAAGCAACCCTTGTTGAGCAAGCCCGGATAATGCAAAGGCGGGCGTTCGCCTCGGAGTCTTAACCGCTCGGCCGGCGCGACGGCTCCCTTGCGGATGCCACTTTCTGAGGAAGTGGTCTGCTCAGAGTTATTAAGGGATTTTGGGTGTCCGCGGGGTGCGCCTGAGAATCGTGCAGTTTCATCCTCAATCCGGCGATGGGATTTAAAACGCAGAGGCGCAGAGACCGCAGAGGAAGGGAACAAACGCACTTCTCTGGATGCTCACCCATTGGGTGAACCCATCCGCCGCCTCGATTCCGCTCTCACTCTGCGTCCTCTGCGTCCTCTGCGTCTTTGCGTCTCTGCGTTAAAAATCCCAATCCCGCTTTCAGGTTAAATGTGGAGCAGCGAAGTCTGTCGTCCCGGAGGGACGGAAGAGCCGGTGGCGTCAGCCACCGGAACCGCCCGCCGAGCGAATCCGCCCTGAAGGGGCGGTGGAGTCGCAACGGTGGAATTCCAACGCCCCTGCCGGGGCGGATTCATTTTTGCCGCGATTCGGTGGCTGACGCCACCGGCTTGTGTGTTGATTGCCGTGTTAGACCAAGAGCGTCCGTTTTGAGGCAGCGGGGCGGGTAACCCGTCACCGGCTGAGGTCACACTGAGCCTGTAAATTAGAAAGGCACCCGACCCCGCCGCCTCTCCGGCCCAAAGG